>PYIY01000124.1 GCA_003635195.1 Candidatus Poribacteria bacterium
CACAGCGAGCTCTCCGAATGTAATTAAGGGTTCAGAAAGCAGTAGCAGCTCATCGAGCGATTCAGTGGGTGTCTTGTCCGTTGTGTCCAATACAACCTTACGTCCGCTGTGCGAAAAAAGGGATTTGTCAATTTCCCGCTGAAAAAGTTGTTTAAGTGTCGAGATGTCGGCTTTCTTGATGATCTGGTACTCGTGTGGGTCTGTCTCCATCCGTTCCTCGATTGCCGCATCGCTGGCTGTCACATGGATCATCACGACATCCGGTAACCGCGCTTCGATTACCTGTGTTTCGTAGCCGCGCTGTGCATTGACGTGATACCTCGAATAATACGGACTCTCAGGATCATCACCATAGAAGGACGAATAGATAAGTTCCTCAATGTGCCAACCTGCGATCATGGTATTCGGATAGTTTTTGATCACCTCAACGTGATACTGAAGCTGCATCCGTTGCATCCGTTCTTTCACGTCGTCTGGGAAGTGGATGTACGCCGCTCTCGATTCGGGACTCAGCGTCGAATCAGGGATCGTAAAGTGATCGTCTACGTGGACTTTCAATTTTCGATGCTGGTAGTAGTTTGTTAATAGGTTGACCAATGTCGATTTTCCCGCATATTCAATGCCGACAAAGATACATCTCATAAAAAAGACCTCGCTCTTGAATTAGTGTAAATGAACAGTGCTCTACTACAGTGTGTCCTTATATCTATCACGAAACTGGAAAAGTGTCAAGCGTCAAATCGCCTTGACATTCACACCATAAGTGGGTATAATAGCTTTATCGTAAACAGGTTGAACATAAGGAGGCAGACATGGAAAAAATTCAGACCGTTGAAATTCAGTATTTAGACCCTTTAGAGACCTATACCGCTCATATCGAAAAAAATGGTAATAGATGGATCGGATGGATACCAGAAGTGCCCGAGGTTAAATGTGAAGAGAGCAGCCGGAAAGGATTACTGAAAACCCTTGAGAGTAAACTTCACGCAGTCTTGGAAGCCGAGTGGGAAGAATGGTGCAAGCAATTTGAGGAAGACGTAAATGCTGGAAAATTAGATCATCTCAGTGAGAAGGCACTTGAAGATTTGCGGGCAGGTAGGTGCAAAGATCTATAAAACAACCCCAGATTTTTGGGAACACTATCAAAATCTCCCGCGTTCGGTCCAACGACTCGCAGGTAATAAATTTGAGTTACTGAAGCAGAACCCAAGACATCCATCCGTACATTTAAAAAAAGTAGGGACGCGTTGGGCTGCACGAATCAATAAGGACTACCGCGCTTTGGCACGCGAAGAAGACGGCACCCTTGTCTGGTTTTAGATCGGAAAACATGACGAATACATACGACGCATCCGATTTGGTTTCTAATTTGTTCCGCAGGAGATACAACATGGCTAACAGCATTACCCGTTTTTTTACAGCAATCTGGTATAAACTTACCGGTCGGACCCACGATCAAATCGATAGATTTATGGAAAACCCTAAAACAGTGCGTAACGCTTATGAAGTCATAATCCGCTACAAACGAGGGAATATCCAACGCTACAAACAAGCGATTGGAATGCTGCTCGGACTTGTTAGAGAAAAGGAAAATTCACTGGCGCATCTCGCAGCTAATATTACTGAACTTAAAAAAATGAAGGTAGCTGCAATTGCAAAAACGAAAACTATTGCAGCTGAACTACAAAAAGCAGAAATACCGGCTGAGGAGATTGAACAGCATCCAGACTATGTCCGATGTGTTACCGCTTCTAACGATTTCGATGCCACTTTGGAGAAGAAGAACGCTCGCGTTGTTAAACTTAAGAGGGAAATTGAACGCGCGCAAGAAGATATTGAATCGCATAAGCTTCAGCTAACGATCCTTCATCGTGATCTGGATAACATGGCAACGGAACTATCTGAAGTGGTTGCTGATTATAGTACCGAACGCATGCAAGAAGAGGTTGTAGATATGTTATCAGATATCGGTATAGATAGCACTTCAGCAGAATTGACAGAGAAATAAATTTTATGTTAACAATCGGCAACCTCAACATCCCAAATTTCCCACTATTGCTCGCACCGATGGAAGATGTCAGCGATCCGCCTTTCCGTGCCGTCTGTAAAGAGAACGGCGCGGATATCATGTATACCGAATTCATCTCCTCCGAGGCACTGATTCGTAATGCTGCCCCGAGTGTCGCCAAATTAGACATCTTTGAAGTAGAGAGACCTATCGGTATCCAAATTTTTGGGCACGATATTAATTCCATGCGCGCCTCGGTCGAAATCACCGAGAAAGTCAAACCCGACATCATCGACATTAACTACGGATGTCCCGTCAAGAAGGTCACCTGTAAAGGCGCAGGGGCGGGTATCTTGAAAGACATACCCAAAATGGTGAAGATGACTGATGAAATGGTGAAAACTACCGACTTACCCGTAACCGTCAAAACTCGGCTCGGTTGGGATGACAATACGAAATACATCGTTGAAGTCGCAGAACGCCTACAAGATGTCGGCATTAAAGCCATCGCTATCCACGGTAGAACCCGACGACAGATGTATAAAGGTGAGGCAGACTGGACGCTCATCGGCAAGATTAAAGACAACCCGCGCATGACGATCCCTGTCTTCGGTAACGGAGACGTTGACAGTCCCCAAAAAGCAGCACAAATGCGGAAACAGTACGGCGTTGACGGCATCATGATCGGACGCGCAGCGATCGGCTACCCTTGGATTTTCAACGAAATCAAACACTATTTCGCGACCGGTGAATCGCTCCCATATCCCTCCATAGATGAGCGCATCGCTGTCTTTAGAAAGCATCTCGATTTCTCCATCAAATGGAAAGGCTTAAGACGCGGGATGCTGGAGATGCGGCGGCACTATACCAACTATTTCAAGGGTATTCCGCACGTCAAACCTTTCCGCTATCGCCTCGTTACATGCGACAGTTACGACGGGGTTTTAGGGATTGTAGATGAACTCCGTACGCATGCCCTGATGTCAGTCGCATCATAACCCACCCACGGCACGCTGAGGTTTAGTTTTCGCACAGCTTTGATCTTCCACCGCAGAAACGATTTTCCCATCGCGACACTCACTGACAACTGATAACTGATAACCGACGACTAAAAACCACTTGACTTGAAGGCCAAATAATTCTATCATATTAAGAAACGTATCTCCACAATAGAGGATTCGCAATGGACAAAATACCCTTTATGAAACTCAGTGGTGCGGGCAACGATTTCGTCATTATCAATAATTTTGCTGAGATCGTTGATAGCACCGATACAGAATTTGTGCAAAAACTCTGCCAACGCCGGATGTCCGTCGGTGCCGATGGCGTACTCCTCGTCGAAAAGGCGGACGATGTCGATTTCCGCATGCGCTATTTTAATGCTGACGGGGGTGAAGTGGAAACTTGTGGCAACGGCGCACGTTGTATCTCCAAATTCGCCTACCTCAACGGCATCGCGGCTGAACAGATGCGATTTCTGACAAACGCCGGAATTTATGAATCCGAAATAGTGGGTGAGAATGTTAAAGTCCGTATGAGCGATCCGACAGAGATTCGGCTGAATGTCCCGCTCCAACTTGATGACGGGCTGCACGCTGTCGGTTTCGCGAATAGCGGCGTACCGCATGTCGTCTTCTTTGTTGATGACTTGGAAGGCACGGATGTCTACAATCTCGGACAACAGACACGCTATCACGATAACTTCAAGCCGGATGGCACTAACGCTAACTTTATTCGTGTCGAATCACCAGGGTTAATAGATATTCGGACCTACGAGCGCGGCGTTGAAGACGAGACACTCGCCTGTGGGACAGGGTCAATCGCTTCCGCTATCATCGCAGCGACATTAGGCAAAGTCGCATCACCCGTTGCTGTAAAAACAGCAAGTGGAATCGTATTGAAAATCCATTTCGAGATAGCAGACGGAGAAGTGAAAAACGTCTATCTTGAAGGCGATGCCCGTGTTATCTATGTCGGTGAACTCACAACAGATGCATGGAACTATTAAGAACAGCAGGCCTCGCGGCACAGCTTGCAAGCGTGTATTGCAAGTCCGTTGTGCCGTAGCCACCAAGGAGAGTTTACATCATGTTTCAAGGCTCTTATGTTGCACTTGTCACACCATTTAAGGACGATGAATCGCTTGATGAAGCGAAACTCAAAGAACTGATTCAATTTCAGCTTGACGGCGGCACACACGGCATCGTCCCGTGTGGCACAACAGGCGAATCCCCCTCGCTGTCTGAGGCTGAACATGACAGAGTCATAGAACGGACAGTCGAGACCGTGAATGGACAGGTCCCTGTTATCGCGGGTACCGGTTCTAACTCAACGACCCGTACACTACGCGCCACAGCGCACGCCAAAGCCGCTGGTGCGGATGCCGCCCTGATCGTTACGCCCTATTACAACAAACCTACCCAAGAGGGACTCTACGCCCACTACATGAAAATCGCTGACACAGTGGACATCCCAATCGTTGTCTACAACGTCCCCGGACGTTGCGGTACGGACATCCTTTCACCGACGATCGCGCGCCTCGCAGAACATCCAAACATTGTTGCACTCAAAGAAGCGACAGGTGAACTCAAACGCGCCAGCGAAGTCGTCAACTTGTGTCCCGATGATTTTGTTGTGCTTTCTGGGGATGATGTGAACACGCTGCCGATCCTCGCTGTCGGAGGTAAAGGTGTTATCTCGGTCGTCGCGAACATCGCACCGGCAGACGTAGCGGAGATGTGCAACGCTTTCCACGCAGGAAATCTCGAACTTGCGCGTAAACTCCACTATAAAACGCTACCACTGGCGGTTGATCTCTTTATTGAGACGAACCCGATTCCTGCAAAAACCGCGCTCCAACTCATGGGCAAACTCAACGGAAAATTGCGGCTACCCCTCGCACCGATGGTCCCTGCGAACTTGGAATCCTTGCGGAATACCCTCACGGAAACAGGTCTGATTTAGTATCTGAATCGTGGAAGCTGTCTGAATCACGGAAGACACAGAAGACACAGAGGACACGGAATGAAGAAATTGTTTTCTTCCCGCCCGCATCTCGGACCAAAGGCAATGTAGAAGTTAGCGTCGCCTTTTCCGCGTTCTCCGCGCCCTCCGCGATTCAGACAGCTTCCGTGATTTAGACGACAAGATATGACTCTTATGGAAACCAAAATGTCTGACCCTCCGATAAATCAAACACAGCATCCCATCGACTCTGACCCACAGCAGACGTTCAACGCTGCTGATAATATCGTACAGGAACCGCAAAAACCGCAAAGTCTACCCTCCTTAGAGCGTGCTTTACTCTTTGTTGTCGGGTTCTTCGCATATTTTTTGGCGTTTCGCTTTGGTAGAGCTTTAGTGGAATGGCAGTTCGGGTTGACGATAATCCTATCCGCGGTACTGGGTATTACCATCCCCGCACTGTATGTGGAAAATAAACGTTTAACCAACCAACTGAGCGATGGACACTTCTGTATCTTCTGTTACATCGGGAGCATCGGGTTAACTGGACTGGCTATGATTCCCGTATTCTTCGCTTGGATCGGCGGAACAATAACATACAACTTGATAGCAATTTTAGCGTGTTGCGTAATTATGTTTATCCCCATTCTATATCTGGAGAACGAGCGTGTGACCAGCCAACTCAGCGAAGAAGTCACCGAACATCGGACTTTCAGGCATGCCCTTGTTTTTGTTGCACTCGCTATTATCGTAGGAGGGATAGGTTGGATCATAGGAACGGGGACGCGCATGTTCATAGAAATAGCAGTGCCAAAAGTGACACTGCTATGAAAAATATCTTCTACTGCGATTCTGCTAAGAATTCGTCCGGCACCAATCGGTGCACCGTGTCAATTACCAACTGTTCAACGCCAGGGGCAAATGGGGTTGGAGGACCGAAATAGAGCATCGCACCACCACCCTCATAGCCACCTTCCGCTAACACCCGCTCCGACGGAATATAACACGGAAACGCATTCGAGTATGCCCCTACCCACAACCGTTCCGAATCTAATTCGCGCTTCAAACGCAGCGAATAATCAACGACCACTTCGCTCGCAAGAAAAACAACTGCCAATTCATCGCCGAACGTCCACGTCTGTATAGGATAGGAGAGTTCAGTCTGTATCGACTCTCCTCGCTGCAGGGTTTCAAGATGTTTTTGGGCATGATAGGCTCTGGAACCACCTTCAGCAACGCGCGCCTCCCACTCCTCAAGCGTCGGTAGTGTATCAAAGGGTAGATTTACGCGTTCAAACGCACCCGTTGGGACACTCGAAAGCGGTTTCGTATTATCACTTACGATCAGACGCTGGACCTCCTGCGATAGTGCTTCGCCGTGCGCTTTCGCATAAGCGAGACGGGTATTGAAAACTTCTTCTTGTCCATCAGGCATCGGCATCATCCGGGATTCAGGATTCGCATCGCCACCACATCCAATCGTAATGAGAGCCGTTACACTGGGGAGCGTTTCTTGGATGTTCTCTTGCGCAAACCCAGCCCAATCGCCACAGATATGGTTGTCTGTACCCGCCAACGTTGTGCAATGGCAGGCATAACTTGCCCACACGGCGCGCAAATGCCCGTCTAAATCCCTGACTTGTATACACGGCAATGCGTGATCTACTGGACCCCCTTCTGTTCTGCGATTCTTCGCGAAACCGAGTTCACCAATACTCCACGCCAATCTTGACGGCTCACGATTTGCGAGTGCCTCCAGCGCAACGGCTTCCATCCAGTCCTTAAATTGACGGGTGTATCGGTCTATTGTTTCCTGCTGGTCGGACGGTATATCCGAACTGAACAGAAAGGGTGCGGCGTTTGTGAGACATGGCGCGCTGTGTGTATGCGTAAAACACGCCGCAAAATGCGCACGCGAAACGCCTGTTTTTTCTTTCACGCGGCGCGACATTTCTTCTGTCAACTCGTCCGGTAAACCGCAATTTTCGACTGCCACGAGGACAACAGGTCCCTCTGAATCGCTACCAATCGCGAGGGCTTTTGCCCATATCCGCTGGATGATGCCATCAGATTCTGTACGGCGGCTCCCGTAGCCGCTGAGCCGAATCGGATAATCCGGTGTAATATCTACCGCTGCAACGCCAACTTCTATAACGCCATTGTTATCTGCCATGCGAATTTCTCCTTGTATTTATAGCGGATCTCAGCATTAACGACACTACGCCAGAAATTTTCATTACTATTTTCTTCCTCATTTCTTATCGCGTTCCAATTTCCTTCAAACAAGAATGCCCGGGTGTCTTGGTCATCGGTTATCGGTAGACGTTGTAGGTGGATAATCCTCTTTGACTCTTACTGCAAGGCACACTGAAAACCCAATTCATTCCCTTCAAACCGGAAGCCACATCGGAACCTAACATGTACCGTAGGCTGTTAGCTTGCGGTAAGAACGTAATCGGAGAAAAGAGTATTGAGAGGACAAGTATCGTTTTCATGAGATGTTCTTTCCAGTGGCAGTTTGTTTTATCCACCTACCACGGTGGGCGGGTGGTAGGATACAGCGTGTGCCGATCGTGGTAGTGTCACCTTAAACTGGTTGAAATAGTGTAGCAGATAGACGAAAACGAGGCAAGCCTTTTTTGAACTATCGCGCCCCGAACAGGTTCCAGAGCAGCCAGTTTGGAAATTTCTGTTTTTCTTCCGGCGGCATCAAAGCCCGCTTTTTTTCTTTCTCCGCGGACAAGAGATCAAGGAGTTTGGATTTCTCATCAATGAGTGCCGTTTCGATTCCCTTCAACCGGGAAAGTGTATCAGGAGTAGTTATCAGTTATTGGTTATCAGTTTTCAGTTAAAGAGGGTTGTGATCAATCTAACACGTCTTGTAACTGACGACTGGCAACTGATAACTGGCCACTGTTTCATTCCCTTCAAATAGGAAAGCATATCTGAACTTTAAAGTTTCTGAACGAATTCTTTGCTATATACATAATGGTAGCGAAAAACAAGCCTGTAATTCACAATAGTATAAGAAACATCATTCAACAGGATTCTGCTCATTCACTTCATTGTTGGGTGTAGGAGATTCCTTTTCCAGACAATCCTGCAATGATCTTTGACCCCCTTGAGCTGTGACTGGTCCCACCTGACTGATACAATCTCCTGTATTAGCGACTGGCTGTGGTTCTGCCATATCTGGTTCCGGTACCGCTGTTAGCGGATTTGTTGTCTGTAGTACTCGGTCGCAACCGATAAGTAGCAGCCCGAGTATTGTTATTACAGCCATTGTCATAAAGACATTTTTCTCCATCTTTTTCTCCTTTTATGCGTTCCCTACAAAGAGATTTCAGAGATAGTTAACGTGTTTCCATTCCCTTCAAACGGGAAAGCACATGTGGAGGAGTTATCGGTTATCGGTAGACGTTGCGGGTGGAGAATCCTCTTTAACTGAAAACTGACAATCGATAACTGACAATCAGTTCATTCCGTTCAACCGGGAAAGCATATCTGAACATTATCATGACAGCAGGCGAAAAGCGTTACTGGGAAGCGTTTCAATTCCCTTCAAATGGGAAAGTGTATCAGGATGAGTTATCAGTTATCAGTAGAAGTGCGGTGAGGATAACCGATTTAGGGGACTGCTGACTCCAAAATACTGACCCCTCTCACACTCCCTTCAATGGGAAGGCACAAGGAGTTAGCTATCAGCCTTCAGCAAACGCTTATCCAACCAAGACCCTCTTTAACTGAAAACTGACAACTGAAAACTACTCCCCAATTCCCTTCAAACGGGAAAGCATATCTGAACTGGGAATCAGAAGACTTCGTAGACGATCACAATGTGTTTCAATTCCCTTCAAACGGGAAAGCATATCTGAACTCTTGACTATGAAATATCTGATAGACTTCGCGATGTTTCAATTCCCTTCAAACGGGAAAGCATATCTGAACACACGCTCTACCCATATGGAGAGCAACCATTCTAGTTTCAATTCCCTTCAAACGGGAAAGCATATCTGAACTGCACAACCTACCGTCAAGAGAATACAGCGGAATGAGTGTTTCAATTCCCTTCAAACGGGAAAGCATATCTGAACTGGTGGAGGGGAGAAATTGTCACAAAAACAGTTTATCACTTGTTTCAATTCCCTTCAAACGGGAAAGCATATCTGAACTTGATGAGCAGCCTACCAATAGAGAGATCATTGATGTTTCAATTCCCTTCAAACGGGAAAGCATATCTGAACAACTACACCCGAAGCAGTCGTAACAGCCCGGTACATGCCGTTTCAATTCCCTTCAAACGGGAAAGCATATCTGAACTGGAGAATGTGCACATGTCGCAAAACGCCATTCTCATCGTTTCAATTCCCTTCAAACGGGAAAGCATATCTGAACCATGCACCGGAAGAGTTAAGCTATATCCGATATAAGCATGTTTCAATTCCCTTCAAACGGGAAAGCATATCTGAACTTTAGTTATGTAGATGTTGATGATGTTCGTAAGTTTCAATTCCCTTCAAACGGGAAAGCATATCTGAACCTCGGAAACCAGAAGGACTTAGAAGATTTAAAAAGGGTTTCAATTCCCTTCAAACGGGAAAGCATATCTGAACGGTTTGAGATTCGTGATCGCACACCTGATGATGCGTGGGTTTCAATTCCCTTCAAACGGGAAAGCATATCTGAACCTAAAGGCTTAAACTGGGGATGGGTTCGTCTTTCAGTTTCAATTCCCTTCAAACGGGAAAGCATATCTGAACTCATTCTCGATGCCCGTGATATGGGATAGTGTTAGTTTTAGTTTCAATTCCCTTCAAACGGGAAAGCATATCTGAACAGTTCTCCTTCTCCTAACTTTGACACCCTCCTTCGCGTTTCAATTCCCTTCAAACGGGAAAGCATATCTGAACTGCTATAACCGATTTAGCAAAAGCAACAGGTGTCTCTGTTTCAATTCCCTTCAAACGGGAAAGCATATCTGAACACATCAAGACCAGTTAGATCCCACAAAGGAGAGATCAACGCGTTTCAATTCCCTTCAAACGGGAAAGCATATCTGAACGGTTGGGTCAACTTAATGCATCTTGCTGAAACTGTTGAGTTTCAATTCCCTTCAAACGGGAAAGCATATCTGAACCTCGCTGACATGAACGGTCAGACGGCGACTATTGGTTTCAATTCCCTTCAAACGGGAAAGCATATCTGAACCAGGAGAAAGAAATTGAAAAAGATGAAAAAAATTGCCGTTTCAATTCCCTTCAAACGGGAAAGCATATCTGAACTCTACGACCCCTACTGTTGCGAATGCGAATGCGAAGCAGAGTGTTTCAATTCCCTTCAAACGGGAAAGCATATCTGAACACTGATGTAATTGACAAAGAGAAATCTGATACACGTGTTTCAATTCCCTTCAAACGGGAAAGCATATCTGAACGACTTTGCAGCGTTCACAAAGTGGTTTGAAGCCAAGGTTTCAATTCCCTTCAAACGGGAAAGCATATCTGAACCCAAAGTTTTAACTTTCTATTGTTTTAGTTTTTTTGTTTCAATTCCCTTCAAACGGGAAAGCATATCTGAACCAACGGCTGATCTCTCACACCTGATGGGTCAGGGTTTCAATTCCCTTCAAACGGGAAAGCATATCTGAACGCTGATGTTTCCGACGTGGAACAACAGCTGAAGAAGTTTCAATTCCCTTCAAACGGGAAAGCATATCTGAACCCCCACAAGCTGCAGTCCGGGCGGTGCCCACTTTAGTTTCAATTCCCTTCAAACGGGAAAGCATATCTGAACTTGCGGTTCTACCAGCGATACTATAACCAAGACAGTTTCAATTCCCTTCAAACGGGAAAGCATATCTGAACCACCTAAACCGAAAAAGGACTTTACCAGTGCAGCTGTTTCAATTCCCTTCAAACGGGAAAGCATATCTGAACAGTTTACCGCCATTAGAATTAGGAAAACGGCTTACATGGGTTTCAATTCCCTTCAAACGGGAAAGCATATCTGAACAACTGAAAGTTGTAAAGGTGATCGATGATTAATTTAAGTTTCAATTCCCTTCAAACGGGAAAGCATATCTGAACATGTTGGATATGCAAGTATCTTTGCTTGACAAGATGGCAGAAGTTTCAATTCCCTTCAAACGGGAAAGCATATCTGAACTTGAGATATCTTTTATGCGGTTGGCAATGCCTTAATGTTTCAATTCCCTTCAAACGGGAAAGCATATCTGAACTCGTCCGTATTAAAACCAACCCCACCTCCCCCAAAAGTTTCAATTCCCTTCAAACGGGAAAGCATATCTGAACTTACGGTTACGGCAAGTATATGACGGTGCCTGATGAGCATCGGTTTCAATTCCCTTCAAACGGGAAAGCATATCTGAACTGCCCCTAATTTGCACCCAGTCAGGCCGTGGCTCCGAAACGCCAAAACCAAACGCGAACTGCGCAAGGCTTTTTTTACTTCAAAATTTACCCGAAAAAATCCCGAAAACCCACGTGTGCATTGACCCAAACGCGATTTTTTAGCAGAAATGGCTCGGAAGTTAGACACCACCTACGTTCTTGGGCAATTTAAGAGGCGTTGGCACCCGATTACCGGATCGCGTTTGTGTTGATGCATTAAGTATACCGTAAATTGGCGCAAATGTCAATTTTTTTCGCCTGTAAATATTTTGCCGATAGTTTGATGAAAGGATAGAAGGTTGGAAGGATGGAAGAAAACAGGGTTGGAAAGTTGGAAGGATGGGCAGGGATGCCCATCCTTATGGCGGAAGCGTGTCTTAAGCACGGATGAGGAACGGTTTGTATTCGGGATCCTCACCCGTAATCACGCGCGCCAAATGCCTGACCTGAAGTTCAATAGAACGCAGATAAGTCGTTTTCTCGTTGCGTGTCGGGTGTTGAAACGTCTGTTGCATCCGTCCGTAATAGCCAGTCAGGAATCGATCCAAGGCTTCTTTGGTGAAGCGGATGCCTTTGTTGGTTTGCTCGAAATCCTCTGGGCGGACTCGGTTGTTATTAACCAGCGAAAGCACGTATCCGTCAACAATAATCTGGCGGAACTCCTCCATCAGGTCGGATGCCAATGCTGCATGCCCGTGCTTGGGTTGATGGAAATAGCCGCAGTATGGGTCTAATCCGACGACGTTGGCGAAGGTGTAAACGTGGTTGTGTAGGAGCGTATAGCCGAGTGAGAGCATGGCATTGATTGGGTCCGGTGGTGGTCGGAATTGTCGGTTTGTGAAACCCCAATCGTGTGTAAGAAGTTCTCGGAATGCCCGGTAGTGTGCTGCAGCTCCAGAGCCCTCGTATCCGAGCAGCGATTCCAAATTCTTAGCGCGATCAAGTTTTCCTAACGTTTGACGGGCAGCGTGCGTTGCCGCTTTCACTTCTGCATTTTGCGTCCGTTGCCGTTGGGAGAACCGGATCGCGTTTGTGATTTTGCCTCGGACGAAACATTTCGCTAATTCAAGGCACTGTGGCGGATCCGACGCAACGGCATATTGCCGCTGGCGAATCAGCGTGTCCTTGGCGTAGGCGGGTTGGAGTTTGCCTTTGTATTTCCCTTGTGAGGAGAGGAAAGAGACAGGAATATTTTTATCCAGCAAGTATCCCATCGTCGGGGTTGTGATGTGTCCATTGCCGAAGATAACGACTTCGTCGAGTTGGACAATCGGGATTTCCTGAAGCACATCGCGTTCTTTTTTCACGATAATCTGATTCCCAGATTTATGGAGCACTGCGCCTTGTTGGGTGATGTAAAGGATTGCCATTTGTTGCCTCCTAAGCAAGTTTCATAGGAAAGTTTGTTTTTAAACGTGAGTTCTGTATTTGTAGCACAAACTTTTAGTTTGCGCCTTAGGGCCACAAACTAAAAGTTTGTGCTACAGTATTGGGTTTGCGTTGCTACCAGTCGTTTTGCACAGACTAACAGTCTATGCTACATTTCGCCTTTTGCTGTGTGCTGCGTCGTTTCAAACGTTCACCAAGGTGAGTGGCGATATTTTTTCCCTTTTGTGTTACGTGTTGTCCAGAGCGTGCGACTTGGGCTGTTCCCTTCTTGAGGGTGCAGTGTATTTGCTCCTTCAAGACTTTTGTACGCGATTCGGGGATCGGTTGATAACACCCATCGGCATCAAAGATGTGTCCGAGGAATTCGATTCCGGTGTTGAAATCTGCAATTTGCGTCTTTTTTGGGTTCAATTCTAATTTGAGTGTCGCAAGCCGTTTTTGTGCATACTGAAGCGCGTGACGTGCTCGGCTTTCACTTCGGCAGAGGAGGAGCAAGTCGTCTGCGTATCGCACCATCCGTATCCCCGCCCGCGTCATCGCCTTGTCAAATGGGTGAAGATAGATATTCGCCAACAACGGCGAGAGCGGCGAGCCTTGTACGATCCCGATTTTCCGTGGGCGGCTCATCCGTTCTTTCACAATGCTTCCGACAGTCGGCGCAGCGAGTGCCGCCACAACCAGAGGAGCGATGATGAGCAACTGCTTGGTTGCGAGCGGTTTCCACAGTCGTCTGGCATTAGCAAGCAGTAAGAGAAGTCCGTCTCGTCCTAAGTTTGTCAACATCTCCTTTCCGGTTTGTGCCAAGGTCCCACCACTTGTTGTCATTTCGGGTTCCTCAACGCACCAGTCATCATCTGTCAAGGCATTTTGATGTTCGCTATAGTGTCCAATGTTTGGTGTGCGGTGTAGAAGTTGGTTGATTACTTGCTCAACGCCTTCACCGACATGGTGTACTGTGTTTTCAATATGCGTGCTCCATGTGGGCAATTTGGGCGGTTGTAAAATCCCGCCCATATCTAACCACATCTGAATGAGGCGGATGATTGGCGGCTCATTCATAGATGCTCGGAGAAAGCGCATGAGAACTTCGGTATCCATTCTGTCAAAGAATTTCTCTATATCCGCATGAACCACCCATTCGTAACCCTCCGCTCGGATAGCAGCGACCTGTGCAATGGCGTGTGGTACCCCGCGATTCGGACGATAGGCGAAGCTGCACTCCAGAAATTTGGATTCATAGATCGGCGAGATCAGATCGCAAACGGCGCGTTGAACAATCCGATCTTTCAGTGCCAGCACAGAGAGCTCCCTTGTGCTGCCGTTTGCTTTTTTCATTGTGAATTGTTGAACTGGTAGCGGGTAATAACGTTCCTCCGCAAGTTCGCGCGAGAGTTGGCGGAGATGCTTCGCGAGGTTTGCCTCAAACTGTTGAATCGTAACACCATCGCTGCCGGGTCCCCCTTTGTTGGCACGGACTTTTCGCCATGCGGTTTGGAGTGTTTCAGGTTGATAGAGTTGTGTCGCGAGTGAATTATCCAGCGTATAATCGAGCATTCAGAATCCTCCGTTTATCGGTGCGTGTGGTGGTAACGCACCTTGTTGAAAAGTAGGAAATGGTATTCAGTTAATTGGGAAAACGAGGAGACATGGGTCAAACGATTGTATAGAGTCTGCAAGGTATAAAAAGGATAGTAAAAAATTTACAATTATCTTTCTGAATCGCGGATTCTCGCGGATTTCACAGATTTCGCGGATTTTAAGTGGATCTTAGAATTAATGAGACATACCAAATCGGGGCGGTTGGGAAACCGCACCTACCGAGGGGCGAAAGTGGAGTATTGGGGTTAAAAACCCCTCCTATAACAACGGAGAGTCGTTTCGGATTATAAGCTTGATTTATGAGCAAAAGTAACATATAATTCAATCGTGCGAATGCGATCCTTAAATGCTAATAATGGAGAGAAAAAAAACGTGAACTACCGCGATATTCTACAAAACATTAGACTTGCCTTCCCGCAACCCACGTCTGACCCGATACATGATTCCTATTTCGTGCATTCCATCATGCGTGCGCTCGACCAAGTTGACGCGCTCAAAACACATCTGCCGATGCTTGGGAGTATCGTCTCCGGGGACTTTGAAAAAGCGAGACAGACAGCGTTACCAGATGCCATGTCCTCGGTTGAGGATGTCACGGCTGAACTCATCGGTTATCTCCGAGGGATGACGATTTTCGGACATCCTCGGACACAACAGAACGTTATCCCACCGACGACAATTCCAAGCGTGATTGGTGTGCTTATCGCTTCACTATACAACCCAAATATCACTTGGGATGAATACAGTCATCTGGTGGCGTTGGCTGAAGTTGAAGTCGTCGGGATGACCGCGAACATGATTGGATATGACGCGGAACAGGCAAGTGGTGTGTTTACCTTTGGTGGTACCGGAACGACACTCTACGGGGTGAAACTCGGTTTAGAAAAGGCGTGCCCAGGGACGATGCAAAACGGGACACCTGAAGAGGCGGTTGTGTTCGTATCAGACGCGGGACACTATTGTGCAACGAATATTGTCGGCTGGCTCGGCATCGGCACGAACAATCTGGTTACAATCCCAACGACTCCTGACAACGAAATTGACCTCGCCCAATTGGAACAAGCGGCTCGAGAAGCACTCACAAACGGAAAAAAGATTGCTGCAATCATTGCGACGTTGGGGACCACGGATGCCTTCGGATTGGACGATTTAGAGAGCATTGTGGCGTTACGCAATGGGCTTGTTGATGAATTCCAACTCGACTATCACCCGCATATTCACGCCGACGCAGTTATCGGATGGGCATGGTCGGTATTTAACAATTGTGATCTTGAGGACAACCCCTTAGGATTTCGACCGCGCACCGTTCGAGCTTTGGCGGGGACGTGCCGACGCATACGGCACCTATCCCTCGCGGACTCTATCGGGATCGACTTTCATAAGACAGGCTTTACGCCTTATATCTCCAGCCTCGTTCTCGTCAAAAATCGAGAGGACCTCAATTTGGTGAAGCGTCATCCGGAACAGATGCCGTATCTCTACCACTTCGGGGAACATCGTCCTGGCATGTATACCCTTGAAACCTCCAGAGCCGGGACGGGCCCCCTCGCAGCCCTCGCGAATCTCCGATTGTTCGGGGAACAAGGCTTGCAAGTCATCATCGGACACATCGTTGAAATGACACAACTCCTGCGGGAACACCTCGAAGGGCACGCGGGTACCACCGTGCTAAACCGAGACAACTTTGGTACCGTCACCCTTTTCCGTGCTTACCCAGAGGGCGTGGATACCTTCTCAATCAAGCGGCAGGAATTTGAGGATGCTGCGTATCACGAGAGTTTGATCGCCCATAACGCCTATAATCGAGAAATCTTCCAATACGTGCATTCGGAGGCGATGGAGGGGCGGGGTGTGGTCATTTCCACAACCGACTGTTACCGACACACCACTTATGGCGAACCGATCGTCGCGTTGAAATCATATATCCTATCGCCGTTTGTTGATGAAGCTGATGTGAAAACTGTTGTTGATAAGGTTTTGGAGGCCAGGGAAAAGGTTACGTAAACTGGGTCAATTTACGCCGGAACGTCCTGTTCGTCGATCATTTGTAGCAACAATTGTTTACGGGCATGGCGTTTCCGGAAGTCCGTTATATAAACAGTCCACTGATTTTCCTGATCACACTCCTCATAAAGCGTTCTCAGTTCTGTCAGATACCGCCGCGCCTTCTCGTACCCTTCTCGTCTTTGGGAAAGTGTTGCCTGTTCGATAAGTCTTTGATAGAGGATAATAGCCGTATCGGGATGGTGGTTTCTGACAAGTCTGAGCAGTTTATCGGTGAACGCTGGCATACGCGAAGCAATTGGGCTCCGCAAGAGGCTCAAGTATTCGTCAACAGAGAGTGAGAATTCTTCGATTGCTTGCCATGCTTCAGCCTCGTGTTGGGGCGTAAAAAGCGCGTGTGTCAGCCGGTAACTTTCGCCTTCGCGTCGGGCAAGACGGAGATAATCTTCGGTGCTATTAGCGTCCGAATACAAGGTAAATAGGAGTTGAACGTGTGCCTGCCGATCAGGGCTTTCATCAAGGTGCTGTTCAATTGTCGTTTGTAAATCTGCGGGTGCTTGTATTGCACAGAGTTGTTCAAGGAGGCGTGTTAGGTGCGGCGTGAAAACCGATGCTGCCTCAAAACTGAGATCCAACAACATCTGGCAGTGTTCAAGCAGGCTAGCAGTGCTGAGGTCTGTTGGGGTTGATGCTTGTGCGTTCATGACGATTTGCGCGAATACATTCGTACATTTATGGACGAATCGCGGTAGTTCCTCCTTCTGGAGCGTGTCTGGATAACGGGCGATAGATTGATGTATCAGCGCGTGAAGCATTGACATCGCGAATTCCGTTTCGCCGAGTGCGGTAAGGGATTCAGCATGCCCGACTAAAGCTTCAAGTTGAACTAATACCTGATGCAGCTGATGCTGTTCCAGAAAGTCGCGCCCAAAAATATGGTCAATTCTTTTCCTGTACACCGTAACTGTACTACGAACTTTTAGTTTGTGCGCGGTAGGATCCATCTCTAGGTCCGACTCCCCGGGCGTATCCGCGTAAACCCGCGCAATGGGAGCCAAGGTGGGTGCCCGTCTCAGCATCTCCGAAATCACGCGTATCAGATTTTCCTTCGGTTTCTCCGCGAGTGCGGTAAGCAAGGCATCAACGGAGTAGATCGTTTCTCGTGCTTCAATGTATGTCAACAGAAGTGCTACGATATGTTTGCAATCGCCTTGTCCACTGTATGGACACGAGCAATCGGTAGCAGCGATTGTCGTCGGCATCAATTCCACGACGACGTGATACGGGGTTGAGGCTGAGCCACGGCACGCCGCTGACAACGTCCAACCGTGAAGTACCGGATTGCTAATCGCACCGATCTCGAAGTATTCTGAGCCGCGTGTAAAGCTTTGAGTTGTACAACGTTGTTGAATCTGATTGAGGGTGAGGTTGGGGAGTGGCACTTCAAACGACAATTGTCTGGGGCTCCGAGGTTACTTCACCGACAGCAGGGACTTCAATGCGACCAGCACAGGCACTACAGAGCGCGTAGTAGCGGACCGAATCCTCAGAAAGGTCAATAACGCGGTCAACAGCACGCTTGAGATCCGCGTACTGTGTCCGGTTCAGATGCGCTTCAAACACACTGTATTGGACGCGCGTCCCGAACCCTTTGAGCACTTTCGCGAGTTGACCGCGCCGCCGGTCGTCTGGAATATCATAAGAGATAACATAGAACATGGAATGGACCTCTAACTTGTGAAAAAATCGTTTGAAAATAGGTTTCAGATGTCGTATGATGCCTGTCAGAAACGGGCAATAAATTGCCTACTACAAACGGAATTATCTTATTGTCTTGAGGAGATCCTCAAACCAATCGCGCATGTCCTCTTGTGTCATCACACCGAGGCCAATAAGGATTACGACAATAATAGCGACCCAGATTAAGAGGCGGACCGCGCCCTTGACAATAGCAATCAGAAGAAAGACAGCGAGTATCGCTGCAATTATTAAGAATAGTGGAGAACTGACGAATTCAGGCATATTCATAGTTTTGTCGCTCGCGGATTGACTCTCAATCCACCTTGTGATCTCATAAGATGCGGTACTGCCCAAACCCAAACGCAGTGTGATGCCCGATGTGCAAATACTCGCCAAGATAGATAAAAGGCAGAAACGGCTCCAGTTTTCCCTCAAAACGGATTTTCCCGATAAACCCACCCATCGGCACGGACTTCTCTGCGCGATAAGAGTACCGATCCTTCCTAAGCCAATTCAGGCGAGAATGATGACTGACAGCAGCGGAAGCCGCAATTAAGCCGTGAGCATCTACATCCAAATCCTCGCCACAATGGAAATAACTCAGGAACCGGATCCGCCGGAGCAGATTGCGGATGAGGTGTTCAAACGTTAGCTTGCCTGTCCACTTTCCATCAACCTTGATACTCGTGGGTGTGATAAATTCCAATTCAATCGCATCGGTAGCATGGGGTGCAACGGGCATCACATCTGCCAATCCAAGAATCAGTCCATCATCCGTCAGCATCTCAGAGGCTGCTGTGTAAATCGTCTGGGGTTGATGGCTGTCATGCGCGGGTAAACTCTCGACTTTATCGAGTTGACACTGCCCACGTTTGCCTTGGAGTCCGATCCGGCGTTTCCCTATCTGATCGAAAGTAAACACCATCCACGGCAACAGATTAATAGCGTCGCCGATGAGCGTCAAGTTACAGGTGATGGTATCCCCCGGCGCGTAGTCCAATTGTCCGGTGCATGGTGGTTCAAGCACAAACGGGTGCGGTGCAAACGGTTGCCCTCGGAGGATAGAACTATCGTCCGGCACGGGTGTTTCAAAGCATTTGGAATAGATGCACCGTTCCGGGAACTGGCACCGTTCTTCACATTTCCTCGTCGTCTCAACGCACGTGATATGGCGTAGGATGTATCCGAATCTGCCGCGGAAGACGTTGCCTTTGTGTTGTGGCATCTTCAGCGGTTCTTGGACGGTATAAGTGAATCGGTAGTTTGCAAAGCGGAAGTTTTGAAGCATGGATAGAGATTAAGTGCTTATTTCTTCTTTGTCAATTTGGATTACGATTTACAGCGTTCCGAGGACCGTACCTATGGAGGCGTAGTCCATTATCGACTTCTGAGCAACTGACTCGGATTCCACGGGCAATCCGAAATGTGAAAATATTATCAAAATTTGCAAGTGGTTTAAAATTGAGACCGGAAACTCGCTGATTTAGTTGAGTTGTATCACCCCCAGTATCTTCCAGCGCGGTAGCAATTTTCGCCAAAGTCTCTTGAAGATCGGTCCGTTGCTGAGAGTTTAAATCCTCGTAACCATCAATAAAACTTCGCTTATACTCCAATCTCGGGAATTGTAATAGTTTTCCAGACAATAGATCCGATTTCGTCCGTTGCCAAATTAACCCTCCCCATGCCGATAGTCCAGCAAACGTCATACCATTTTCTTGTACAAATTCCAGTAGTGTTTCAGGAATCCCCTCAATCTCTTCAGTTGAATAGAGTTTTCCAGTGTCCATCAGCGCGAATTTTATTAGATGACTTTCAATAATAGCAGTGTTAATCTGAATTGGCAGCCGCGGAATCTTGATTAAGTCAGCAGTTGGTGACTCAAATATATAGATGACTTCATCAGCGTAAAACGCACCGAAGGTATTCATGTAACCCTGCAGGCTCTTAAAACCGCCGACGAGATTGAAAATCACGTGATAGCCGCTCTCACGTCGCGGCACATTATTTTCCAACCACCTAATGAGTTCCTTGGTACCCGTAGTGAAGGATTCTGGGTCTTGTGTTGAAAGCTGAGAGGGTGTAACAACACCTACAGTAAAGCCTTGAGATTCAAGGAAATCTTTAATCAAATCACCTGTCATCTGTCCCTGCGCGGTATCGGTGCAGATGAGATAGTGTTGATCCTGGCTATCTGTGGGTAATCGGTCACCGTAAATGCCGTAAATACCGTTCAATTCGGCACTGATCCGACGATTGGTTGCGGTGCTATTTTCATTGAGTTTTTCGAGTGCCCGTTCAGCAAGTGTATTGATCACGATCTCCGTTTCATCTGTCAATTCTTCCTGCTTAAAATTTGCTGAATCCCGAAGTGTTCCGAACCAAGTGCCTTCTGTAGGATTTCCTCTGTCAATAAGATTTGTTAGGATGCTTGTTCCAACGGTTGATAATACAAAACGCATTTTTTAGTTTCCTTATGTATCCGAAGCGGCTGTGGAAGACGTTGTCTTTGTGTTGCGGCATCCTCAGCGGTTCTTGGACGGTATAGGTGAATCGGTAGCGTGCGAATCGGAAGTTTTGAAGCATGGATTTTCTATGGTAAGTTGAATTTTAAACAATCTACAAATTATTCCAATCTATTGTCTTGTAATATTTTTCAAATTTATTGAAAAGTTGTTCAATTGCTCCGATTGCCGTTGTAGCACTGTCAGCATTCTTTCGCATCCCACAATGTGCAAGATCGCCTCGGATCCTACACCCCTTCCAAAGATCAATAACCTTCTCTTCAATATCCCTGTGATTATTCTTTAACATATTTTCAGCGATTTTCCTGGTATTCCGCTCCAGCCACCCACCATTATGATAAAAACATTCAAACGAGATCAACCATTCACGCATCAAAGTAATCGCTTGAAGATAATGTTGGTTTTCCATATACCATTTTATTTGCTGATATTGTGCCTTAAGACTCTCTTTCTGACTTTGGGTTGTGGTTGGTCTATCTACTGCCATTAGCTGATAACTTTGCTTCAATTGGTCGATTAGCATTTGGAAAGGTTGCTCTGATGAAGCAGCAAACTCCAAATCGCTAAATTCAGTGTTGAATTTAAAAGCCGCTTCTTGTGCTTCAAGGGTTCGATTTGTGAGAAGGGCATCGGATAAACTGATCAGTGCTTCAGCAATACTATCTTGAACATTTAACTTTGCGATAGGGCGTGCATCCCCTGAGTTTTGGAAAACATTCACAGCGTTCATCCAATTAAGGAGTTCCACGAAAGGCGTTAAGTCAAAAATTCGTGTTTCATTTGTCGCCTGATCTCGCGCCTCAAATGCACCATAGATAATATGTTTGAGTTCGACACTTTTGACTTGGCGTAAGTAGGCAGCAACGATAAAAATAAGCAATGGAATGGAGCGGAACGCGTGTGTAATATCAAGGATAATTTCATCATTCTCGTCAACAACATTTTCGCACTGGTTAAAAATTTCCCAGAGTTCATCAGTTGAGTTTCCATTAGGTATATTCACAGTAATAAATTTTTCGCTAAGTTCAGTAGCAAGCTTACCTAAATCATCCTGTTTGCTCTCAATCACTTTCGGAGTTGTAAATGCAATAATTTGTTCTGGTTCATAGAGTTTAGCAACAGCAATTGGGAACAGATCGGTTTCACACCTACCACTTTCGTCATGTTTGATATAAGTCGTATTTTCATACTTTCCAAGCCCAAGAAAAGTAAGAACTTTTAGCATTGTATTTCTCCTTCATCTAAAGGCTTCCAATCGCATCGAAAAAAATCAAAATCATCAACTGAGAGTTGAAGCGTTTCCTTATCGGTAGGATTTGCCACTCGTTGACGTAGCTTCACGATCAACATAATGTCTCCATGTGTCAACGTAGCCTGTTCACGCGACACTTCAATGACAATACCAGTTACCTGCTCAATCAGTTGCGCAGTTTCGGGATAACCGATGTAACTTCTGAAATTATCCGATGCCGCGGCATCTTGGAGTTCTTTGGTAAATGTTGTTTCAGTAATCTGTTTTAGTGTATACACACCCTCATCGGGCATAACTGCGGAATTGAGTAATAAAATCATAAATCCCTAAATTAGTAATATTCTGACCTAATTGGCGGGTAAAATTTCAGTTACCTGCCCTTCATTATTGACCCCTTGCACTCTCACTTTGATCTGATCCCCAACTTGCTTGGGATAATATGGATGTTCAAAGATAAGAATTTCTTTGTTATCGGTATCCAATTGAACCGTTACCTTAATCCAATCCTTTTTCTGTATTGTTGCATTGACTCTATCATGGACTGCGGTTTTCGGTTTCTCCGGTTCTTTTGGTTGCTGGGGCGTTTGCATAGGAGGCGGTTCCGGTGTTTGCTGCTGTTGTTGGGAAGGACGTTGTTCCTCAGCAGCACGTTTCGGCTCAACTTTATAGTAGTACATCAACCGCTTGCACCAGCCAAGGATAAGCATGAGTTCATCCGCATGCTTGATTTCCTTAAGATGCTTTTGACAACATTTCTGAATATCTTCGTAATAATCTCGAGTGCTTCCACTTTGGAGGGGTGCGTCATCGCTGTACGCTAACTGCTGAAGTAATGACCTAAATTTATCTATTGCGTCATCCGTCTGATGGTATTGTCGCATAAAAGCGGTGACTTTATTGACTTCGTTTACATCTACGTTATGTTCATGCATCTCATAAGCGAGATCATGAGCGATTGACCATAGGTTTTCATTCATTTGTAACATCGTCATACATACCTCTTTAGTAATTTCTTTCTGGGCAGTCGTTAGTATCAGGTGGTTTGATCTCTTCAATAAGTGTCCGGAGTTGATTCCATTGAATGAGCGAATTCTTTGCTTTTTCAAAGCAGTTATTCATCCACGTTTCCAAATCATTGCCTTTTTTCACAGTATCTGACTGCGAATCCCACTGCAAGTATCTCTCTCGTTGTTGGTCATCAATGTAGATTTCATCAATATTGAAATCTACGGAACCAAAGCAACGCGGTTTTGCCCCGCCAATTTTGAGGTTGAACGGATGTTCTGGATGTTTGCCCAGTGCCGTAAAGAACAAACCCCATTCCGCATAAGACAGGTTATCAATCTTAACACTGAACTGAAATGTTGAGTCCACCTCACACGCTTCAAAAGCTGTTTCACCGATAGCCACTTCACCGTGCTTGTAAAATTTACGCATTGGTCTACCTTGATTATCGGTAGTATAACGCCTCGGACGCTCCAATATTGGTACGCGCCTCGTCTCAATATTTCCTTGAATAAGTGGTGCGTCCTGTATCGCGATATTCCCTTGGTAACCCATTGCCCCGAACATTCGGCATGCAATACAAAGGTGTTCATTTCTATTATTTCTTCTACATTCTATGAAGTCTCGTAATGTCCTGTGTCTAAGGTTTACTTTAGTTTTACATACACAACTTTCTGATATCGCCTCAACGGTGCTCCGAATGGCCCCCTTGAGTGAACTGCCCGGGATCACGATTTCACCCTTCGTACGCATGGCTGATTTAATGAGTTCTACTTGTTGGTTGACATGTTCACCAAAGTCTATGATACCACTACCGACGTGGATCGGGGTGAGTGCCTTAATAGTTCCGTGAATCCTACCTGTTGTGCGGTTTTGTTGGTAGCAGTCATGTTTGGTAGGACTACTTCTATTGACGCGTCTTGGTAACGGCACAAAAGCAAAGGGTTTTGGTTCTGCTGGTTGCCGCTGTCTACCTCCAGAACCGCCGCGCTGGTATTGTCCCATGTGTCTTGGTCTCCTTATCTATCAATAAATTCGGTATATCGCGTGAATCGGATGGTCTGCGACTTAAGGTCCCTATACTGAATGATCCTAATCTTTGGAAACTTACACCAATCATCCATTGGGTAGTCAAGTTCTCGAGGGATTCGAGTATCTCGCCAAGGTTTTGTTTCACCCCCGCCAAGTAGGAAAACTTTTTGCGGCGCGGTTATTTCCCATTTACCTTGTTCGGTAAATCCTTCCGGTAGGGATTCTTCAGATAGCCAGAGTAACGTATAGCCTTCCGTAGTTTTTTGCCAACGGATTTCACGTTTTTTGTCAAACAACCTGCCGTGTATATATTTTTTTATTTTCGCTGTATCAGGAACGCCCTTTTTCCAATCAACGATTTTATTGGGACGTTGGAGCAGATAGTAAGATGTTTCACCGAATTGCAGGCTTGTCAATAGGTCTGTCAGTGCTGTTATATCAGACACTTTTCTGGTTGCAACAATTGCTTTTCCCATTTTACTGCTCCCCTTCAATCATGTTTCGCCATGAACCGACACATTCGCGCCACAGTTGGGTGATGTCGTCCGATTCCTGAAAAGATAGTGTAGCCCCGAATCCGTAGTCATCGGGTTGTGCTTGGACGTTCACATTGACAGAATCAGGATTAGGAAATCCGTAAGCCTCGGCATCATTGACAAGTTGCCCAGCTCCAATAACGGCATTGTCGCTGAATGGATCGGTTTGATTCCCTATCGGACGCACTTGTTTATCTTCAACAACTGCTGTCGGATAATGGATTGCGACCCGATTGACCTTCATGTTCACCTGCCCTAAGCCGCGGGATTTTGCGAAACCGATACCGACGCGCTGTTCGTCAAAATCGCGGATGGCAAGTGCAATAAGTGCCAATTGAACTGTTGTAAAATTCTTCACAGTGATTTTTGTTGTAAACTCGCCTGAAGTGAGGACTTCAAAGTTGAACGGACCAACAGCAACAGAACCATAGACTCGGTCAATTGCGACACCATTACGTTCTTCTCGCTGAATCTCTTTCGGACTGATAGGATAAGCATCCGCAATTCTTGCATGTGCAGCAATATCTGTGCTTCCAAAAATTTGACATACTGTGCAAGAGTGTTTGTGAATAGCAGCAGTATTTTCTCCGTACCGTTCCTTTAACTTTCGGCAAGATGCATTTTGTTTCAACGGGTCACATGCAGTGACATTGCCACCGATCGTCCGCACAATCCGTTCACAATGCGCTCGGATAGCACCTTTCAACGAGGAACCCGGAAGATAAACGCTCCGACCACCTGCGTGGTAGGTTTCTACAAACTCCATATCCGGCTTGGTTGGGTCTGCCCCTTGGTCGCTTGCTTTGATGAGCAGGGGACCGACGGGAGAGATCGTTAATTCAATAATCGCTTGGTTAACCATCCGTTTGTGCATTAGTTCGCCTCCAATTGTTGATTAATCTTGGTTCGGAACGTCTTTACCCAAGGTTCCCAGTCGGCATCTTCATCCTCATAATCATCATCGGTCAGGTATTGGACGATGTGATGCTTATCAATGTAGGATGTGGAATTGATCGACAACTCAATTGCCCCTAACCCGCGGCTACTACCGCCGCCGATAGTCAATTCACCTTTCTCAAAAGCGGAGAGACCGAGATAAAGCATGCCGAGCTGCCAATCTTCCGCGTTGTCAACGATGGCATGAAAATCAAATACCACCCCTGCCGGAACCACTTCATAGTCGTAGAGTTTGCGATCCGAGGATGTTTCTGTGTCTCGATCAATTGCAACGCCGTCGCGTTGCTGATATTGATCGAACCAGATATTCGGTTGCACATGTAAATCACGGATTTGTAACTTAGAAGCATACCACAACGAACCGAAGAGTTGGCAGGCCCAGCATGTTTTCTCTAAAATTAACTGGTCGTTGCGTTTTTCTCGTAGCAGTTTCATCTCTTCCCTTGTGATACACTGTTTGGCATTATCGGTTGGGTTGCAGACGATATGCCTATGGTTTGCTATGCTACGAAGTATGCTCTCAACATAAGACCGTAGTACACCTTTGAAACTTGAGCCGGGGATATAAGGAGAACCCTCTGCATCACGGATAACGGGCAGGTCGGAACTGATTGGTGAAGTAGAGCGACCCGCACCGATGCGAATTGCTGTCAGCGTTTTGACCTCACCTGTCAGATTGAGTCGAGATTGGAATTTATCAAACATTGCGATGCTCCTTATGATGCTTTAAAAGTCAGGTAAACTTGATACCGTACAAGGTTCCCCAGGTAAAGTTGCATCAATCGGCGATGTGCCTGCTGGACCAGTTCTTTATCTGTTTCTGGATTCCTACCGATATTTTTAACAACCAGTTTCGCATTGTTATCTAATTTCTTAATGGCATCAACCAAAGCTAAACCAAGCTTTTCGCCTTCATTGTCTGTGTTCCGCCATGGTGACCTCTGGTCTCTCCCGAGTTGATAAAGGATAAAATTCTTTGTAACTTCAACATCACTTGCTGGATCAACGGCAACATTCAGAACATTACGGTAGGGCGACTTATCCCCTGCAATATTATAATTGTCCGCCATCTTCTGCATTTCCGGAATAAGCGTCTCCATTTGTGAGCGAATTGCTTTTTCCATCTTTAAATTCGTCTGTTGATCAATATCTTTCTCTGTTTGGCTCACTCTGCTTCCTCCTTGTTTTGTTTTAACATCTCTCGTGTGTGAAGATGGAACGGATCACAGATTAAGATTTGCCCGAATCCTTCTTCACGTCGATTGCCGATGCCGATATTTTCAAGTTTTTGCAGTTCAGGGAGCCACGCGTCTATATCTGGCGTGTGAAATACAAAGACACTCCCCATTTGAGTGGCAAGTGCTGTCTCTTTTGGCAACCCCCATGCAGCATTCCATCCTCCGACATAATTGTAACTTGCGAAACTTCGGACGAGTGTCACATCAGTCGTGCCTCCAGCCATTTCCTGAAGCATCGGCGCGTTGAGAACCATACTCCGTTGCCAACCATCTTCCGCAGTCAGAATCGCATCGGATTGCAAGTTTACACTAAAATAAGTGCCTTCAAACCGATCTATTTCGGTATTTGGTAAGTCAGCATAAGTCTGCCACACTGCTTGCAGCCCTTCGTTGAAAACCTTAATCCGTTTTGACAGTGTATCAGAAGCGTGCTGTTTATCCACCGCGATGCAAACTTTCCCAAGCCCGCGTGAACTTCCACCACCCAACCGCTTAACCTTCTGCTGTAGAGTTTGTGCAACTTTCTCCGCGAGACCGGATGGAATTCGCGCAGAACCGTGTAAAATCACTTTTTCACTTTTCACGGCATCTGGTGAAGCCTCTTTTTTATTTTTCACAATTATTGGGTCAAGTGCCGTTAAGTGATAAAGCAATTCATCTTCAGCGATTTTTCGTTGTCGGTTGATGGCAACACGTGTGAGCAATCGTGTGTTGAGATGTTTCTCTTTGTAAGAAGTCCTTGCAGCTTTATAGAATCCACTTTGTGATTCTACACGTCCACTACACTTTGGACAATTCGGTTGATACATCCAATTTGCTTTTTCGGAGACGATTTTTTCAAAGAGCGTGTCAAAGATACCGTGTTTTCCATCTGCCAGAAATCCAGAGACATCCTTACATCCTGCAGCCGTTGCTGGTAATACCTTTGCGCCCGGTGTGCAGTTCCGAAAGATTCCAGCATTATCGCCAAGGAACAGTTGTTCAAAATCGCCATCCGGTTCTCTATTTTTTAAATCCGCTAGTAATGCGTTTGCCATTGCACCACGTATCAATCCGCCGCGAATGTATTGAACCACCTCAACTGCTTGCCCTGATGGTTTGCGTCCGCCTGTAATAATCGGGGATTTCAGTGTAACCTGAATTGATAACTCGGTGCAATCCTCCGAACCAACTTCTATTGCTTGAACCGTTTGCGTCGCGGGAGGTGTTTCTGTTTGCGTAATACTTAGCCAACCGAGTCCGCGCGTTTTGCCTGATCCAATCGCGTGAATGTAATTGAGTCCAGCGGATAGTAGTTTAATTTGCTCGTCCGAGATCTCACCGCCGATTGTTACATCTCCGAAGAATTCAAATCTAGCGTTGGGCAGACTTGTCTCAGTGAAATAGAGCCGTTGATCTTCTGCGACTCTACGATTGCGATTGATGGTTACACCGCTTCGGATTGCTGTTGTTTCTGTTCCCAAATCGTTATCCAGTGTGAGATCGCTAATAAATATCCTTGATCCCGATGAAGGTGAACCGAAAATCTGACAAATGATGCAGTGGTTGTTCTGCATTGCTTCAGTGTTTTCTTTTTCAAGTTCCTCCTTTGGGCGAGGACACATATTCCCTGCGCGCGGAGTTTAACAAACAAAGTGCTCCTGACTTCGTGCAATTGCCTCACATGCATGTCGCCAGATACCTTTGAGCGTTGAAGCCGGGATATAAAGTTTGCCATCGCTGGTTTTAACCGTTGACTTGTCAGCCCCTGTTTCACTGGAGCCGCTATCGCCGATGCAAAGCGCGGTATCAATTGTTGCTGTAATCCGCCACTGTTTTTCAGTCGTTGGATTCGTCACTATTGTCTTCCTCGTTTTGTTTTTCAGGGTCAAGGATAAAATCGTATGCCTCAATCAAATCAAAAAGCAGCGTCTCATAGCCTGTTTTATCCGTTTTGCTTTCCTGCAGCATGGCATACCACGGCCCCGGATTGCTATTTTTGTCGGATGCGCTATGCCAATTGTGTTCGATTTGATCTTGGAGTTGTTCTCCATCTTTCTTATCAAGACGACTTCGGAAATAGAGATAATCAAGCGTTGAGGTCTGCCTGCCAAGTTTGAGCGATTCTCGAAGTTGATAGAGTTGCGATTGCGGGAATTTGCCTTCTTTAAATGCTTTAATAGTCTCAATGAATCCCGAAAGTTCATGTGAGGTAAACGGACGCATCGTTAGCGAATTTTTTGTGTCCGTTTTGTAAAACTTTTTGCGGAAATCACTGAGATTACTGGTAATCATTGAAATGGACTTAAGCACAAGAAAATCAACCGTTCCCCCGCGATAACCGACTTCGTCTTTTATCAGCATTTTTGCTCTGGTCTTTGCTGATTTGAGAAGACTACCAGCGAGATGCTCTAAGAATGCAACCGGTGTATGTGCTTCGGCAATGACAAAGCCGAGAGACATACTAAAAACAGGTTGCATTTCCTGGGCATCTACCCATTTGCTTGACTTGTAACGTTGCGATAGACGCAGTTTATCTGTATTTGTTAGTCTGTTGTAACTATTAAATTCGCTATCAAAGTTCTCACCGATTGCGTGAACGACTTCAAACACCTTGCTACCCGGCACGATGAGCAATAGGTCATCTCCACCGATACTGATGATTTCAAATGGGAAAACATATCGGTCATTGTCGTCTTTGATCCAGACAGGTTCAAGTTTTGCCAACGCCTTGAATGCTGCGGTTTGCATGGTAACAAAGACCCGTTCGGAAAATTGACGGTATTGTGCTGGCGTTTCGATATTCTCTAAATACGCACCCATATTGTTTCCATCGGCATAAATGAATGCAATGTAATTCTCGCGATCGCTTGATTTGGCAATATCGTTTAAATCGTTTGGGCCATCAGGATCCTGTTCATAATTTTGTGAGACATCAGAAAACAACTCCACATATTCGTTGTATAACGAAATCCAATCTGTTAGTAAATACTCCCCGTTTTCACCTTTATTTGCTGGCAACCATTTATTAATGGAATTAGTATAATGGTCAAGTTCGCCACGCTTAAGTTGTTTTTTAGTTGCGCGCCCTGTAACATATTTGCGTGTGCATGCTTCACAAAGTACTTTCGCTTCATTGATGACTGCGGGGCGGCGTTCACAACTCTCGCAGCGTACCTGATATGGACCAATTTCGACATGTGTCGGAAGATCGCGATGCGTTTTCCTGTCTGGTGTTGTATTTCCTTCGCGCCGTTTCAACTGTGCACCGGCTAAACTGCTTGTTAGTTCACCGAAACACTTTCTTTCGAGAAAATCTTCTTTATCCGTGCTGCCATAATAGGTATGCATGATTTTTGCGGTTTCCGGTTTTTCACACGCCTTTTGAAAGTCTCCAATCCAAAATTGGGTAGGATTCAATCCGTATTGTAATTCGAGTAAATCAAAAGTATCCCCCACTGCAACACTGTTTGCAACGAGTGTTTCATGTGTATAAATCCGCTCAATTTCATCTGCGATTTGGTGAACCACGGAGGCTGGTGCAAACGCAAGCGTATTGCCGCCCGCTGCGTAGATGATGCATTCTGGAGCAGATAGCGTATGTCCTGTCCGTTTGCAGAAACCTTTGCGGATACGTTCGTATCGCTGCTTGTCTTGGATTTCACGTCCGAAAAGTGCAGGAACATCTTCAAGATTGATACGGTCAAGCAAGGCACTTGCGCCGCGAATCTCAGGCAGCTTCGCCGATTCCAGAAAGTAGCCTTTGATCTTCGTCGCGCCGCCTAACACAAGTCCAATCTGTTTGTTTTCATTGAGGGAATGCGTATTGAATTCGGATGCATCATTGATTTTTGTGCGTTCAGAGGCAACCGCTTTTGCCATGAACACAATCTGCTCAAGTTCAGTTCCGTCCGGTTTGGGTTCAATGGGAGGGTCTTCGCCCCATAGGGCATCGTAAACGTCTTCAAGTCCATCATCTTTCCATGTTGCTGTTAGGGCAGAGAGGCGGAGTTTATCCAAAGTTTCAATATCAGGGCGGGGGTTAATGTCATAACCTATGCAGTAGGCAATTGCTGATGCTGTCAGAGCATGATCGGCAACTGTTGCACCTTGTAGCGATTTGCACGGCAACCATCGGAACGACAGTTCATCGTTTGGTCCAACCTTTCCTTGCCATAATACATCAAGTTGTGGAAGAAGCAATCTAATCATGCAAGAGACACGGCGCGCTATATTTTGTTCACCCCAACTATGAACATGCTCCACGGTTTTTTCAATTACAGTGTTCCAGTCCTCCTTTGTGATGCCAAATTTATCATCAAGAATTATATCTGTCCACTGACAATGTACTTGATCTACTTCCTTGATCGGTTCACTTATTTTCCAATCTCGCGTCATAAACGTATCCTATCTCAAATCATTGGTTGTCAACAATCAGTTATCAGTCAGGGTTTACACATCTGACGCTCCAATTGGCTATTTTGGAACGCCGTTCAACTTCACTCGAAATAGTGGTTAGGTCCATGAGGGGTTCTCCTTTGTTTTTTCGATAAAATACTATATCGGGAATCCCATGGATTTACGAATGGTAACTTGGGTTATAATAGGTCAATTTTAAATATTATTCAAGTTAAAAAACAAGCCTATATCTAACTATACACTATACAATATTAAAAAAAAAAAAGCAAATTATATCCATAAAAATTGTTAATTTCGCTTGAAAATACCTTTGCGGGGTCTCAGAGTGTGATGCAGACGCGGATTTGTTAGCGGTTTGGCGCGAGACTTGGTAAAATACATTTTCAGAGATGTGCAAATATCGCATTAAAAGTAGGACTTACGCAATTTCTTCAGGACTTACGCAATTTTGACGATAGGACACTCCATTAGCGGGTAAACTCTCAAAAAACGGATTGGGTAACCCAACCCCTATAACCGTGTGTCCTTCACTATGGATTGGGTGACCTAAAAGAAACGCCCAAGCAAAAACACCCCTACGACCATGTGTCCTTCGCTACGGATTGGGTGACCTAAAAGAAACGCCCAAGCAAAAACACCCCTACGACAAATCGTCGTGGAAAAAAAATGGGATTATTTGATTGCTATCGTCCGTTTAGGGTTCACTATAAGTGCGCGCTTGTAAATGTGCAAGTTGTTCTTGAAGGCGTTCGAGTTCTTCTTCAGCTTTCTGTCGTGCGATGGTTTCTTGTGCGGCGCGTGTCTCGGCATCTTCGGCGCGTGTCTCGGCATCTTCGGCGCGTGTCTCGGCATCTTCGGCGCGTGTCTCGGCATCTTCGGCGCGTGCGGCGTGCTGCTCCGCGGGCGTTTGGAGCCATTGCTCGTTAAGCGGATCGTAAACCGCTAAACGCCTTTCGCGTATATGGAAATCTAAGCCGAGGACATCTGAATGGATACCACCGTCATCGCTCGGCGGTACTGGGACATAGATACCCTTTACCAACTGAAATCCCATCAGGGGCGAAGGTAGATAAAGTGCCTCGGCATCATAGAGGAAATAGTTCGGTATGCCGAGTGCAGCGTAAAGTGCCATCTTGTCTGTTAGGTCGTTTTGATAGGTGGTTTTGCTTGAGAACTCCATCACAAAGTCTGGCACCTTGCCTTCTTCCCAGACTTTGTAAGTCTGTCGTTTCTTTTGCCCAATGCCGAAAGCGACGAGGACATCCGGTGCGACGACTGCGCGCGGGTTGCCTTGGGTGTAATATGTGAGAATATCCCCGGAGACATAGACCTCGTGCCTGTGAGCGAAATGTGCCTTCAGCGTTTGCAAGAGCCAAATAAGGATTTCGAGGTGGAGGTCGCTTGCTGCCATGGGTTTACCGTCCGTTTCAGGGTAGAGGTCTGCCGCATCTGTGGGTGCATAAGGTATGTTGATCCCATTTTTGTAGGTATCCATCGGTGTGTCTCCTGGTTCTCCGTGTGATGTGTGAAAAACAGAGTTAGGGTCTTGGTAAGATTATACCTCTGTAGGGAGGCGGATGTCAATCTTTCTTAGGACTGTTTCAGGGGCATTCAGTTTTAAGAAATTATAGAGTTTTTGGTCCTTTTTTCAGGTTCCGGTGCAGTTAGGAGGGAAATCCGCAGAAATACCGGATTTAGTCTGGGAATAGACTGGATTTAGTCTGGGGATAGACTAAATCCCCTAACCGAACCGGATACTACGCGGAAACCTTGAATGCTTCAAAAACCTCTTCAGTCGCGTAGCGACGGCATGTTTATAGCAGCGGTATCAAACAAGGACCCAAGCCCCGTAGGGGCGGCATGTTTATATCTACAATCGCTAAAACCCTATCAAAGACCGCTAAATTGACACCTATGCCCCAGCAAAATACCGCACCTACCGGGTCTGGGGGTCCAAAATTGGAGTAAAAACCGAGAACTCAATGGCTCTGAGGACTATCTCAGAGGCTTTCAATTGTTGAAGGTGTATAGAAAGGGCAAAGATTGAACATTGAAAAAAGAGGAGAGACAGAATTTCAATTCCGTTCAAACGGGAAAGCGTATCTGAATACCAGTAACCAGTACCCAGTTATCAGTTCCCAGTAAGAGACCTTTTTGTTTCAATGTCGTTCAAACGGGCAGGTGTATCTCGGCGGAGTTATCGGTTATCGGTCTTTGGTTTTCGGTTAGGGTCTTGTGTCGGTAGAATTTTCTATCCCTACCCCAAGACCCCTCTTTAACCGATAACTGACAACCATTCCCCAATGCCCTTCAAACGCGAAGGCGTATCTGAACGGTAACTGGTTACTGGAAACTGGCGACTGGTTACTGGAGTCTCAATTCCCTTCAAACGGGAAAGCGTATCCAAAGACGGTAGAAAATCTTGGCAAGGGTGCCGCAGATAAAACGGGTTTCAATTCCCTTCAAACGGGAAAGTGTATCCAAAGGAACTCCGGCAAGAAGATATGGGACTGATCGGCAACTTCGTTTCAATTCCCTTCAAACGGGAAAGTGTATCCAAAGCTTTGAATGCCCCTGGAGTATGGGAAGTGAATAAGGTTTCAATTCCCTTCAAACGGGAAAGTGTATCCAAAGTAATCTCGAAGTGCTCACAAATATGGAGATATAAGTTTCAATTCCCTTCAAACGGGAAAGTGTATCCAAAGTTATATAATGTCTAACAAGGAATGTAAGCACATTTTAGGGTTTCAATTCCCTTCAAACGGGAAAGTGTATCCAAAGGCGATGGAACCCTTTCTCCAATCGACCCTGAGTTTGTCAAGTTTCAATTCCCTTCAAACGGGAAAGTGTATCCAAAGTAGCACAGCAGAATGGCTTGAGCACGTTAAGAATTTCAAGTTTCAATTCCCTTCAAACGGGAAAGTGTATCCAAAGGCTCCATCCAGTAAGTCTGTTCCAAGATAGCAGCAGGGGGTTTCAATTCCCTTCAAACGGGAAAGTGTATCCAAAGTCGGATCGACAGACAATGGATATAGGTGGGTGGAAGAAGTTTCAATTCCCTTCAAACGGGAAAGTGTATCCAAAGTAGATGTGCCGTACTCAGGGTCACGTTTCCCCTTTCTGTTTCAATTCCCTTCAAACGGGAAAGTGTATCCAAAGAACCATGACCGACAATGAGCATGCCGCTCAGGCAAACGGGTTTCAATTCCCTTCAAACGGGAAAGTGTATCCAAAGTGAATCCATCGAAATCTATCGAGACTGGTGCGATGTTTCAATTCCCTTCAAACGGGAAAGTGTATCCAAAGGAATAAGCCAGTCTGGAGTTGGGAGATCTCCGGAAAAGTTTCAATTCCCTTCAAACGGGAAAGTGTATCCAAAGTCGTTTAAATCGTCGATTGGATTCGTGAACGAACATAGGTTTCAATTCCCTTCAAACGGGAAAGTGTATCCAAAGGGCTTGTTTTAGTTAGAGGATGTATCTGGCACCCTCCTTTCGTTTCAATTCCCTTCAAACGGGAAAGTGTATCCAAAGTCTACCTATTGTCACGTCAGACTTTGACCTTGAGAAAAGACGTTTCAATTCCCTTCAAACGGGAAAGTGTATCCAAAGAGGAAAGAATTGCCGTTTGCTGATGGGTCAGCAGTTTCAATTCCCTTCAAACGGGAAAGTGTATCCAAAGTTTTGATGATGATCCTGAAAACAAGCTTAGGAAAAACAAACAGTTTCAATTCCCTTCAAACGGGAAAGTGTATCCAAAGTCAATGATCTCCGCGTCAAGACCGTTGCCAGACGTATCACCAAGTTTCAATTCCCTTCAAACGGGAAAGTGTATCCAAAGCAAGGCCATCGCGAATGCTAATACTAATACTGTGTTTCAATTCCCTTCAAACGGGAAAGTGTATCCAAAGTCGTCAACGGGAGCAACGTCGCGAGTTGGTGAAGAATGTTTCAATTCCCTTCAAACGGGAAAGTGTATCCAAAGGAGAGCAGAGAAGGCGGATGGACGTATAACGGTAAACTGTTTCAATTCCCTTCAAACGGGAAAGTGTATCCAAAGGAGATACCTCATTTCTTCTTCCTCCTTAAAAAGATTAATTTGTTTCAATTCCCTTCAAACGGGAAAGTGTATCCAAAGACTAAACAGGAGATTTATAGAAAATGGAATTAGGTTTCAATTCCCTTCAAACGGGAAAGTGTATCCAAAGAATTGTGGAAGACTCAGATGCTCCTGTGTGCGTCTACGTCTGTTTCAATTCCCTTCAAACGGGAAAGTGTATCCAAAGCGTCCAGAGCCTGGCAAACTCATTCTTAATGAAGAAGGTGTTTCAATTCCCTTCAAACGGGAAAGTGTATCCAAAGCCTGGCCATCCCTTTCATCTTTAAGGGTTTAAACTCGTTTCAATTCCCTTCAAACGGGAAAGTGTATCCAAAGAGAGATGACCTCTCTAACATAGAATGGGTCTAAGTGAGTAGGTTTCAATTCCCTTCAAACGGGAAAGTGTATCCAAAGAGACGCATGGGTTGAAGCGAATGAACCGGATGACGTATTTAGTTTCAATTCCCTTCAAACGGGAAAGTGTATCCAAAGTTTTCCATCCTATCCAACCCGCCGAACCAGAAATGCCCATCGGTTTCAATTCCCTTCAAACGGGAAAGTGTATCCAAAGGTCAACGTATTCCCCGCCAGCGTCGAGTCTCACTCACCTTTCGGGTTTCAATTCCCTTCAAACGGGAAAGTGTATCCAAAGACAGTGTCTTCATTGACTGCCAACAAAGTAGAGACTACCCGAGTTTCAATTCCCTTCAAACGGGAAAGTGTATCCAAAGGTTACCCCTGATACCTCAGGATTGGTTCGGCATTGAAATGTTTCAATTCCCTTCAAACGGGAAAGTGTATCCAAAGGTGGTAAGGATGGCAAACCGCTGACTTGGTACGATCAGTTTCAATTCCCTTCAAACGGGAAAGTGTATCCAAAGCTTTAGGGGTAAATCCTATACTGGTTAACTGATAAACAGTTTCAATTCCCTTCAAACGGGAAAGTGTATCCAAAGAAATCCCGCAAACCCACGTGTGCATTGACCCAAACGCGATTTTTTGGTGAAATCGGCTCAGAAGTCAGGTGACAACTGGGTTCTTGGGCAATTTTTACCGCGTACGTACCTGATCGGTGGATCGCGTTTGTGTTTGGTCTTATAAAGTATACACTAAATCTGGAAAAATGTCAATTTTTTTTCAATTTCAGGTGTGTAAAGTTATTGATCTTTTCAAATAACAGGACTTACGCAAATTTAGCACGCAATGGTAGATTTTTTAGTTTTAACCCCTAAATCCCCTATAAGAAACACCCCAACAAAAACACCCCTTCTCAGGGGGAATCCAAATGGGAAAACTGAATGCAACTATGGCTTGGGTTATTTTGCTTGACAGGGATTCATTTGTCGTTTAATTTATTGTTTAGTTGTCAGTTAGCGGTTATCAGTTGTCAGTTAAGAGTCGTAAAACTGGATGACGGAGGCTATATTTGATGGGAATTTTAACGACGGATCAGCGTAAACAGTGGAAGACTGAGGGTTACCTCGTTTTCAAAGGAGTGCTTTCTCCTGATGAGGTGGAAGGGTTATTGGCAACAGTCGACGAAATGGATACTGAGTTTCGGAAAGGTGAGAATGTCACTGCCGATTCTGTTTTCGATAAGCGAAATGTGATGGAGGATAATGATATTTTCGTTGACCTGATGGATCATCCGGTGACGTTTCCGATCGTGCGTGAACTGATAGGGGACTTTATCCAACTGAGTATGTCCGAAGTTATCGTTCGTCCGCCGAACCCGAAAGATCAAGGTTATCTACATACGGACGGCGGGCAGGCGATGCGCACGATTCGGGTCAGCAGATCGAGTTCACCGCTGCAAGTCAAAATCCATTATTTTTTGACGGATCTTGAGCACCCCGACAGTGGCAATTTCACCGTTGTGCCGGGGAGCC
>PYIY01000125.1 GCA_003635195.1 Candidatus Poribacteria bacterium
GAGGCTCTATTGTGGGATGTTGAGACGCGGACAGTTCGCTTCACCTTCAAACATGAGGACACTGTCGGAGTCGTCCTGTTTTCGCCGGATGGTAGGCATTTGGCGACAGGTAGCATGGATGCGACGACGAAACTGTGGGACGTTGAAACAGGAAGACAGTTCCGCTCCTTTGCGCATCCAGAGTATCGTAGACCGCTCGCGTTTCCCTCCGGTCATACCGAAATCTACAATGAAGGTGGGATTCGTTGCATCGCGTTTTCACCCGACGGAACGTTTTTAGCAACGGGCGGTATGTATCGGGATCACGACGTTAAACTGTGGGATATTGAACAAGGAGAACAGCGTTGGTCCATTACCTTTGAAGCATCTGCTAAATCCATCACATTTTCGCCAGATGGAATGCTTATAGCAGTGCTTGTCGCCTCTGATCTTGCCAATGTATTACGAGTTGAAGACGGCACAACTATTGCGCTTGACTTGGGGACAGAAGCCTGGGTTAGGGGGAACGCAAGAAAACCGCCATCTCAACATACATCAGAGGGGGGACGTGTCGGATTTTCATCGGATGGAAAATACCTCATTAGTCTTGGAACTAACAATATAATCAGGGTGCGAGATATTGAAACGGGGGTGGAGGTCAAGACGCTGGTAGGCACTAACGGATACACTAAGACGATCGGACGATCGCCTGAAGGGGAATACCTTGGGATTAGTATTAAGTACAAAGATGCTGTCGAACTTTGGCGTGAGGAGACTATCGCTCGCTTTCCGCATGAGGTGCGTGTTATGACTGCTGAAATATCCAGCGATGGAACATTGTTAGCGACTGGTGGGAGAGACAACAAGGTCAGACTCTGGGATGTGGAAACTCAGAAACTGCGTCACACACTGTCCGGTCATATAGCACCCATTCGGGCACTTGCGTTTTCGCCTGATGGGACGCTTCTGGTGAGTAGTGGTGGCCATAACTGGGAAGAGGTAGCAGGCGATGATGGGATCACTTATCACGTTTCGCTGCCTGATAGTATTGAGGATAGAACGGCTAAGGTCTGGGATGTTGCAACGGGTGAAAACCTTGTCACCTTTGAACATCTGGGTCAAGTTCGAGCGATCGCGTTTTCACCTGATGGCACCCTTCTCGCGACAAGTGCTGGCAGAACTGATATCCGATCTACAAAAACTTGGCAAGATATTGCAACGCTGAGTACGGTCAACGCAACGCGCCTCGCGTTTTCGCCTGATGGTACCCGTATTGCTGTCGGTATGGGTGGACGGCAACCGACGGTTCAGATATGGGATGTCGCGACAAGGAACCCTATTGCAACGTTCACAGGACACAAGCGCAACATTGAATCTCTCGCTTTTTCGCCTAATAGTTGTCTGCTCGCAAGTGGCGGTTCTGACGGCGTTATCTATTTATGGGATGTAACACCCGATAAGTAACATTTCTATACAGCCGCGTAAATACACGATTTTCTATAGATATATTGAAGAAACACCCCAGCAAAAACCCCCTACGGGGTGGGGAAAGAGACAAAAACCCTTTCTGAAATGTGCAAAACCATAGGTGTCAATTTAGTGTGTTCGATAAGCAAGATGTCCCTGATTTGAGAAGGCAGCAGCCCCGTAGGGGCGGTATTTGTGTAGAAAATTGGTTTCCCCAGAAAATCAAGCCCCGTAGGGGCGGCATTTGTAGAGATGGGGACAGCGAGGCATCGTTGCTATCTGGAGCGAAAACATATTTCTCATCATAATTGACATTAAAACGTCGCAGAATCTACAGAGATGCCGCCCCTACGGGGCTTGGTTCGTGAGATTCCGCTTTTCTACAGAGATGCCGCCCCTACGGGGCTGCAATCTTTGAGATGCAAACATATC
>PYIY01000126.1 GCA_003635195.1 Candidatus Poribacteria bacterium
AAACTGTCCCGGTCTAAGGCAACAATCAAGTCAATTTTGTCGCCATGGTTGGCGATCGGTTCAGAACTGATTCGAATAGTCAGGAAGGAGTGACCGCCGCGGATGAGGGATTGATAGGCGGTGTAAGTAAAAACGTTCAGCCCATACCGGGCAAAGATTTGGCTGATGCTTTTGCCTGCAGTTTCGATACCCTGCCCGGGTGCCCCTCCTACGGCGATTGCAAAGTCATATTTTGCCATCTTGGCTCCCTTCTAATAATTTTTCGTATTCCATTCTGATGTAGCACAATTTACTGAAGAGACACCGCAGCTCAGTAAACCCAACAACACCAGAGTGGTGGACAAATAAGCAAATTGATTCGTTTGTTAGTTACATTGCGATATTTGCACCTTATTTAATATTCATAAACACATATAACATTCTATTTTTTAAATTATACTACATTTTGTTCATTTTTTCAAGTTTTTTAACGCTCAACGAATGCCTTATATAGCAGCTTTTTTATAAACCCACGCCTCCTATCATCGTATGCCTGTTTAGATGACGAGCAGCTACCTCCCACTCCGCTATAATCAACTATTGACACACATCAGGGGCCAGGTCCATAACGCTCTTCGTACCGACCTTTTCAGGATTTTCATAGAAACTTCTTCACTACACTTAACTGAACGCTTCAAGTGCCTGTTTCGCTTCCGGGGTTCCAATTTTTTCTAATGCAAAAGCCGCATGATTTCGGACTTCTTCGGATTCATCATCAAGTGCCTTGATAAGCGCAGGCACCGCCTCCGCTGCCGCACCCTCTATTTTAGCAAACGTGTACGCAGCATAAAACCGAACATCATCCGATGGATCGTTCAAAGCCTGAATAAGTGCAGGCATCGCACCAATTGCCGAAACCCCCATCAGATTGAGTGCACGAGCTGCATATTCGCGGAACTCTTCATTGAGTTTGTCAGATAACGCTTCAACCAAAACCGGTACTGCTGGTTCACCTATACGGCTCAGCGCATCACCGAGAGCGAGCGCATGGTACCTCTCAGCGATCGCCATCTCATCAATAAGCGCAGGTATTGCCGGTTCACCGATGGCAGCCAAGACCACGGTGGCTTGATCAACCACATCCCCAAGATTATCAGCGAGTGCCTCAACGAGTTGCGGAATCGCCGGTTCTCCTATAGCAACCAGGTCTTCTCTTGCAGCCTCACGGATATCGTCGTCCAATTCTGACAAATCATAGATTAAGTCGGCTACGATGCTGTCGTTGTCCATCTATTCGCCTTTCTTAACATACGCCAACATAGTGATAAGACGGTCGGTCTGTTCGGGTCGTAAGTATTTGTAAAACCATTCCGAAAACTCGCGTTCAGCTCTGGTGAGTTCCGCTGTCAGTGCCGGGACAGTGGACTCTCCGATTTCCGCCAAAATCTCCGAAGCGTTATTTGCCATCTGTTCCATATAAACCGGGATAGCAGATTCTTCGATATGCGTGTAGAACTCGGCACCATACCCGGATATATGCCAGCACTCTTGGGTAAGAACATCAATGAGCTGCGGAATTGCCGGTTTACCTATGGCAATCAATTCTGCCTTCGCGGTGTCCCGAACGTCTTCGTCTACGTGACCCAACATGACTATCAAATCAGCGATGTGGTGTTTGCTATGCATTGTTTCCCCTTTTTTGTTGTTCTAAGAGTGTGGTGAGGCGTTCTGTTTGCTCTCGGCGTAAGCGTTTATAGACCCGCTCCGAGATTTCTTGCCTCTCGTACTTATCATCAAGATGCGTTATAAATTCAAGTCTTGCGACGCGCACATGCTCGCGATCCTCAGGGCTTAGTTTAAGAAGCCAACCTGCATCCGGAGGTGCTGACGCATCCTCCGTATCAGGTTCCGTCGTATTGCTAACTGCACGGAGTTTGAAAAGTGCTGCCACGAAAAATCCACCCGTTAATGCCGCAGCGACAGCGATAAGAATCAACTGTCCGAGATTGGATGTCTGCTCCGGTAAGGTACCGGGAACAGCACCCATATTTACATTAAGTGCTAAGTCAATATTCTTACCTGAGGCGAACGTCTGATTCTCAGTGCTCTCATATATTAGATATACGCTACCATGAATTTGTCCGCGTCTCGGTGCACCGAAAAACTTGGCACGCGGCACAAAACCGATACCCTCTGGAACAAAGAAATAGAATCTCATCGTGTTAAAATTCAAACGACGGGATAGGTCCAATCCGCTTTTTTCGACATGAGAAATGTAGTTGTAGCCTAACTGTGATTCCCCAGGAGGTAATGGGGTTTTGAGGATAACCTGATTAGTGGCAGCGTCTACTGTGAGTTCCGGCAAATGTGGTTCAAACCTTTCAGAGTCTTGCGGGAGTGTTAAATGTATCCCGACTTTTTGTATGCCGTGCGTTGTTCTAAAAGGTAGATCACTTAGATTTTCAATCTCAAATAGTTCAGCAACTGTAACAGCACCATCTGGCGGGTGGTCTGCAGGTGGAGGTCCAATGATGAAGGTATGTGCCTTGACCAGGATTTGGGTGTCGTCATCCGCAAACGCCCCAATAGCAAAATCAATCTTGATACTCGGAACCCAAGTTGACAGAACCAAATCCTTCTCAATGTAGTCAGTATCATCATGGACAGTTGACACCGTATAGTGGACATTTGGATCAAGCGGTAACCCTCCAAAGCGGTAGTTCCCGTTTTCATCTGTAGTCGTTTCTTGTGTCTCAACGGTGTCGGTCTTATGAACCGTGAGAGTGACAGGATGCGAAACAAGCGGTTTTTCGAGTCTCTTGTCAATAACTGCGCCTTGGATGTCGCCGAGTTCTGCTGTCTGGGCATGTAGCGCGGAGAGCACAGTAAAAAAAATTAGGGCAATCGCTGGCAGACTGCTCAGACACCGGATGGTGATAGAGCCAAATTGCGAGTTGCCCATCTTAGTAGATGCGGTTTTGCCCATCTTGGTAGGTGCGGTTTTGCCCATCTTGGTAGGTGCGGTTTTGCCTATTTTGGTAGGTGCGGTTTTTAACCGCACATGAAGTGCCTTCGTATACATGTTACGTTCCGCGTTGCTGCTGTTTAAATCGTTCAATCTCTGCCTCTACGTCTGACAGAGATTCATTTTCGAGTTGCATGATGACACGCGCAGTCTCTTGTAAAAGCTCCTCGCGCAGTTCCTGATAATCGGCTTCTGAGAGTTTCCCTGTTTCATAATCTTCATCAAGATCCGCCAACGCTGCGTAGCTGCTTTCACGTTCCTGAAAGAGGGTCCGCCGCCGTTCTTCAATAACCTCTTCGGACATTACAGCATGCTGCCTGCCCGTTTTTGAGAAAATCGGAAATCCCAGATACGCGAGAAGCAGGATTCCAAAGATTACCACCCATAAAAGCAGAAGAAAAGACATAAAAAACCCCTCTGAAAATCACGCGTGAATGCTATTGTGCACGAAAAAGTTGCCGAGTTTAACTTTCCCGCCTATACCTTTCGAGTTGAGCTTCAACCTGCTGCACGGTTTCATCAGAAACTTGTGACGCTGACGCTTCACGCGCGCCTGCCGCTGTTTTCTGCATTGATCCGGTTGATCTCCGCAGCACAACAAAGACCACCCCGCCAATAAGGATAAGTATGATAACCGGCATAGCATAGGCAAGAAGGTTAATACCTTCTACAGGCATGACTGCATAATATTGCGGTCCGTAAGTGTCAAGGTAATCGGTGCGAATCTGCTCAACCGTTTCGCCAGCGCGCAGCCGATCGCGAAAATCGTTCTCGATATCCATTGCCGTGCCGCACGTACACACTTCAATTGTCTCTCTCGTACACCCGCAGTGACAGTAGACCGTAGTGAGCAGTTCCTCTAAATCGGACGCAACTGTGGCATCCTCGATGCCCTTCGGTGCTGCGACCTGAGACTTCCCGGTCTGTGCGTACCCCGTGACAATAAAACTACATACGATGAGAAGCAGAACAATCGAAACAAAATTAAGAATTAAGAATTCATTGGACGTTGTAATGCGCTCAAATCTTCCAGTTTTCATCGTCTTACGCCTCGCTTATCAGGAATCTCTAATGCGTTCAGATTTCTCGGCTATCGCAACGATGCCACCTAACACCATCACAGCAACGCCAATCCAGACAATACCGATCAGAGGGTTGTAATACACTTGGACGTTCACAACGCCTCCTGTTTTGACATCCGGTGGGATATTGCCCAATGCAACATAGAGGTCGTTCATACCAAAATGTCGGATCGCTGATTCCTTTGTAGGTTCCTCATCCGGTTTCGCCGTGTAATAGGCGTGGAGTGCGGGTTCCATTGTCCCTATCCGTTTCCCATTTTTTTCAACATCAAAAACAACGCTGCTTCGGAGATAGTTTGCGTATTCCTTTTCAAACGCGTCTATCATTGTAAGTTTATACTTATTGACCTCCATTGATTGACCGAGCATCATACTTTTGGATTCCAGCAGAAAATAGCCTTTTGATCCCATAATGCCGATATAGAGAATAACAATGCCGATATGGATGATGTAACCGCCGTATCGCCTTTTGTTGCGTTGGATCAGGAGATTCAAACCGTTGACGAAGGAAGTCTCTTGCCGTTTCGCACGAAGTTTCGCACCCCGATAAAATTCAGCAAAGATTGCAGCAAGCACAAAAACAGCAGCAAAACTACAGAGGACTGAGTAAATTGGAAAAGTATATCCTATTAGTGCAAGGAAGCCCCAAGTCAAAACACCGCCAATTAAACCGATAATCAGCGGAAACAAAAACATGCGTCGGAAGTTGTTAGGTGTAATTTTTTTCCACGAGATAATTGGTCCAGCACCCGTCAAGAACAGCAGCAGTAACCCCGGAATGATAACAACTTTATTGAAAAAGGTTTCAGGAACAGTAGACTTTGCGCCGTTAATCGCCTCGGAGATAATCGGCCACAACGTGCCCCAAAGGATAATTAGGGTTAACCCGACAAGGAGCCAGTTATTCAGAAGAAAGGCACTTTCACGAGAAAGAAGAGATTCGAGACGATTCGCACTCTTGAGTCGGTTCCAACGGTAGATGATGAGTCCGATGACCCCAGCTGTTGAAGCTAAAATGAAACTCAGGAAATACCCACCAATACCCGATCCGCCAAAAGCATGCACCGATGAAATAATTCCACTACGCGTAATAAAAGTTCCCAAGAGTGTAAATTGGAAGGCAAGGGTAATAAGAAGGATGTTCCAAAGTTTGAGCATATTCCGCTTCTCTTGGATCATCACAGAGTGTAGATAAGCGGTGCCGAGGAGCCACGGCATAAAAGAAGCATTTTCGACCGGATCCCATGCCCAATAACCGCCCCAGCCGAGTTCTTGATAGGCCCAATTGCCACCAAGCGTGATACCGATCGTCAGTATAATCCAGGAAAACAGCATCCATCTGCGCGAACGGAGTATCCAGCCGCTGCCGATTCTACCAGAGGCAAGCGCGCCAACTGCGAATGCAAACGGTATCGTTAGGCTAATCCAACCGATATATAATGTCGGCGGATGGATCGCCATGAGCGGTGTCTGGAGCAGCGTGTTCATGCCTTGACCATCGGCAAAGACCCGTCCATCAGTAAACCGAGCGAGTGGATTGTAAATGCCGTCGATTAAACCTGTGACAAGGATGGTGAAGAAAAGCTGAACAATAGCGATGGGAATCAGGGAGTAGTCTGCTAAGGTATCCTGCGTCTGTTTGTTACGCTGGTAATTCTGCCAGACAACAATAGCACCGCCGACTGTAAGCAGCCAGAGCCAGAACAAGAGCGAACCGGACATGGCACCCCAGAGTGCGGTGATTTTATAGAGTAACGGTTGTGCCGCGCTTGAGACCTCAACGACATATTTCATTGAGAAATCATCGGTCACAAAACCGTAGATTAATGCCCCAGTCGCAATACTAATAAGAATGAAGGTGGCAACAACGGCGTTTCTACCGCTCTGGATCGCACGGGGATTTCGTATCCATAGCCCAAAACCAAGGAAACCGATTGCCCACAAACATGAAAGCACAGAGAGGTATATAGCGGCTTGTCCGATTTCCGCAGTCATTCGTTTCTGTGCCTCCTCAAAAAGGTATTGTTGAACATACTGCTAAAGTACTATGTATTCCTTACTCTGAAGTGTATGAAGTTTCATCTGTAGGCACAGCACTTTCTGCACCTTTATATTTTGAGGCACATTTCGTCATGAGCTTCGTAGCAACAACGAGGTTCTGTGCTGCATGGTATCTACCTTCAACGAAAACACTGCCGCCATCTTTAAAGTTATCCGGTTTAAGCCGATCTTCGTAAATCACGTTGACTGTTGCCTCGGTCTCGCGGTCCCGGACGGCAAAGGTGAGTTTAAAATTGACAGCATCCCATTGGGAACTTCCCTCCGCGATGAGACCATCAACTTGAACCAGTTGATCGTCTACGCTGCTCGCATCTGCCACAAGCGCAGCGGGTGTGAAATGCCGCATACTCTCTTCTTTTGTCATAGCCAACACTAAAATCACGAAACCACTGAGCAAAATTGCACTGGCAGCCACGATTTTAAGTCTGCTCTGTTTTTTCACCTGTACATCTCCTCCATTAATACAGCCAGTAGGTGCTATTTGGGCAACTTGAAAGTCAAATCTTGCTGCTATAAAGTTGACCTATACCGACAAGATGAATCCTTCTATTAAAATAATACTTGATTTTACACCCAAAATCAAGTTAAAATAGAATTAAATCAGAAAATCGTGTGGAATTCTGAACAAAAAGCAGTCAGGAGAATAGTTGTCAGTTATCAGTTATCAGTCGTCGGTAAGAAGTTATTGATTAAATTAGACCTCTCTTTACTGATGGCTGATGGTCTCCGATAGCCGATAGCGAATAAAATATGAAACTGAATTGGCAGCACCATCCCTGGGCGGGTGTATTTCCGGCAACGCTCTGCCCTTTTCATGAAGATGAATCAATCGACGAAGCCGGATTGCGTCAGTACATGCAGGAACTCGCAAGTGTTCCGGGGATAAAAGGTGTCGTCTGTAATGGACACACTGGTGAGATCATGTCGCTCCGCCTCCATGAAAGACAACAAGTTACGCGGATTACCGCCGAAGCTGTCAGTGACCGGGTTAAAGTCGTCTCAGGCGTTAGTGCCGAAGGGAGCTTGCCAGCGATTGACGATGCCCTCGCAGCGAAGGAAGCCGGCGCAGATGCCATCCTATTGATGCCCGCGCATCACTGGTTGCGTTTCGGCAGAACCCCTGAAACCGCAGTCGGTTATTTCCAAGATGTCGCCGAAGGCGCGGATATACCAATTATCGTTCACCAATATCCGGCGTGGACAAAGGCAGGGTATAGCCTTGAAGAAATGCTGGAAATGGTGAAAATCCCCCAAGTTATCTGTATTAAAATGGGGACCCGCGATATGGCACGCTGGCGATGGGACTACGAACAACTCAGAGAAGCAGCACCGGATGTTCCTATCCTAACCTGCCACGACGAATATCTGCTTGCTTCGCTGCTTGAAGGAAGTGATGGGGCACTCATCGGATTTGCTGGCTTTGTACCGGAATTGATGGTAGATGTCGTCCACGCCGCGCTGAATGACGATCTCATCGGTGCACGCAAGGCACGCAGTCAGGTAGACGCACTGGCACGGATCGTCTACAACTTCGGCGAACCCAGCAGCGACGCGCATCAGCGGATGAAGTGTGCACGCTGGCTGATGGGAAGATTTCCGTCAATGACGATGCGCCGCCCACTCCGCCAATTGTCTACAGCCGAAGTAGACAAAATTCGCGCAAGTCTTGAAGCAACCGGCTATCAGTGTGCTCACTAATTTTCGGTGTAGCTTGCAAACCAAAAACTTGCTGGTAAAACTTCGGTGTAGCTTGCAAACCGAAAACTATCTGTTAAAAGTTTGAATGCGTTCACCACTCAGTACGAATGTTATATCATAGAGTTGGAGGGTCGGAATGTCACGCCTAAAATACGCTTTGATCGGTCACGGTAGACGCGGTGCCGCGCATCTGTCAACAGCCGCGACATTAAAGGATACCTTTGACATAGTTGCCGTATGCGACGCGCACCCGGAATCAGCAGAGGCAGGTGCAGCGAAAGTTGGTGTTAAAGCCTATACGGATGTCAGGAAAATGGTTGACGAAATCTCGCCGGATGTTTGTGATGTCGTCGTGCCTGCACCACTGCACCACACCGTTTCCTGTTACCTCTCTCAGTGCGGTATCTCACACAACGTAGAAACAGGACTCGCACCGACACTCGGTTTGATGGATATGATGATAGCAGACGCTGCCGAAAATAACGTGAAACTCCAGACATCGGAGAATTTTCCGTTTGTTCCGGTAGAACAATTCGTCTGTAAACTCATTAAGGAAGGTGTCATCGGGAACATCCACAAGTGTTACCGACTCTTTTCCACGACTGGCTATCACGGACTCGCTGCAATACGGTGCCGTATGGATGCCAACCCGAAAGCCGTCAGCAGCATCGGACATACGATGCCTGTCACCCCTTACATCGACCGGGCAAAACGAGATTTTAATCGCGAAAATCTTGAGTTTTACGCTATTGATTTCGATAACAACGGACTCGGTATCGCTATGGTAGGGAACAAGAATGGATGTCTCGGACGCAATAAACTTGTCGGTTTCGAGACCTGTGGTGAGCGCGGCACGATTATCACCAACGGAAACCAAGGTGCTACTGGCGGTGAAACAGTTAATGTCTGCACAGACGAGGACCTCACCGAAAACGCCGGAAGAGCGCAAACCTACGAATTTCAGAGAGAATATCATGAGGACAAAACACTACATCGTATCTTCGTAGAACTGCCAGCATCGTTAGGTGGCAGAGTTGAATGGGTAAATCCTTATCAGCACACGAGTATCTCAGAAACTGGCATCTCGTTGGCAACGATGCTTGACGGTATTGCTCGCGCGGTCCGAGAAGACACACAACCGCTTTGGACAGGAGAGATGGGTAGAGCCGATCAGGAAATGGTGATTGCTGCGCACCGATCCATTCAAACAAATCGACAACCTATCCAACTTCCACTTGAACCAGATCCTACTGAAGAAGATGCGTTTGATCGAGATTTTGAGGCACAATTCGGTGTCCACCCACGCGAGGATATTGAAAAGGCACTACAGGTTAATTTCAAGGCACGTTAATTTGAACCAATATCGCAATAATACTGTTCAAATTCTCATAAGAGAGGAAAAATGAAAGAAATTAAAATCGGATTCATCGGATGTGGTGGTAATGCCAATGGGCATATGAACCAGCTATCAGGCATTGAAGGTGCAAACATTGTCGCCGTATGTGACGTTCAAGCAGAACGCGCCCAAAGTGCAGCCGAGAAGCATCACGCAGACCCTTATACCGCACACCAAGACCTGCTTGAACGCGACGACTTAGATGCAGTCTATCTCAGCCTCCCGGTCTTTGTTCACGGGCAACCAGAACTCGACGTTATTGCGCGCGGATTACCCTTCCTCGTTGAAAAACCCGTTGCTATCAACATTAATATCGCCCGTGAAATCGAAGCGGCGGTGACAAAAGCTGGACTCATAACTTGTGTCGGCTATCAACTTCGCTATCTCGGTTCGACGCGAATAACACAGCAAATTCTAACAGATAAAACGATTAACATGGTAGTCGGTAAGTATTGGTGTGGAAGTGGTCTTGGTAGCCCAGATGGCTGGCTACGACAAATGAACAAATCCGGCGGTCAGTTGGTCGAACAAGCGACACATACAATTGATATGATGCGCAATCTCGCCGGTGAAGTAGAATCGGTCTACGCGATGCAGGCAAATCGGGTGTTAAAAGCGATCGATTGCCCAGACAGTAATAGTGTTACACTTCAATTCAGCAACGGTGCTGTCGGTTCACTGACAGCCGCTTGGGCGTACGCACGCGACTGGTCAAATGCTAATGTCTTGGATATCTTATACGAACAAGAACTATTGAACTGGAATCCCTCAAGAGTCTCAGTGCATGAAGATGGCGAGTGGGTAGATAAAACAGAACCGGGACCAACAATCGACGCAGTTTTTGTAGAGGCCGTCCGTAGTGGCGACGCGTCTCCGATTTTGAGTCCCTATAGCGATGCTGTCAAAACACTTGAAATATCGCTCGCGGCAAATCTCTCAGCACAAGAGAAGCGGTTAGTAGAAATATCTTCATTATAATAGGAGGGGTTTGTAACCCCGAATCCACTGACAATTCTAAGGTAAAAATCATGGCGAAAAAATATCGAGTCGCGATTGTTGGGTGCGGCGGTATCTCTAACGCACACGGCAACGCGTGGCGTAATCTATCGGAAATCGAAATTGTAGGCGCGTGCGACGAGAAATTTGAACCCCTTAAGCGTTTTGCGACTGAATACAATGTGCAGAACACCTACAACGATCTCCGACAGATGTTGGAGAAACAAGAGCCAGACGTTTTGGTAGTCGCCACCTGGCCCTCAAGCCATCTCAAAAATGTGCTTGAGGCAGTGCGGTGTAACGTCAAAGGCATTCTTGTTGAAAAGCCAATCGCTGTTAACACAACACAGTTGGAACAGATGATTCAAGTTACAGAGAACGCTAATATCTTACTGATGGAAGCGTTCATGTACCGGCATCACCCGTTGACGCTCGCCGTGAAGCAGAAGATTGAGGAAGGCGCGATCGGGGAAGTGCGCTACGCCCGCTCGACCTTTTCGACAGGACTCACGGATCGACGGAACTGGCGATTGAGAGGCGACCTCGGCGGCGGTGCCGTCATGGATTTAGGATGTTATTGTATTAACATCATCCGTTATCTCGTCGGACGAGAACCGCAAGCGGTCTGGGCAACAGGCAAATTTGAGCCAATCAACAACGTCTGGGAAACATTGATCGGAACCTTAGATTTTGGTGATGGTATTACCGGGCAATTGGATTGCAGTTTCGGTTGGACGTGGCGTGAATCCTATGAAGTCGCTGGCACAGAGGGTACGCTCTTCGTTCAGAGCGCATGGGGCAACTCGGAAGGCGAAGCACACTTCACCGTGAACGGTGAAACCTTCAGCGTTAGCGGCGTGAATCCTTACGCCGCTGAAATCTTGGACCTCTGTCAAGCAATAGAAAGTGACACACCAATCCGATTACCGATATCGGACGCACTTGGGAATATGCGAACTATTGACGCATTACACGAATCCGCACGCACAGGTCAGGGCATCAAGATCCCTGTGCAAAGACTTGAGAATAATTGACAGCAATCAAGGGATCAACCATTAACCATCGGCGGCCGCACTCCGTAAAAGGATGTTGTGTCCGTCTTGGAGTGTTCAGAAGCCTGCGTGATTTTAAAAAGAATGTGCGGAATTAACAGGAAACCTGCGCGGAACATTGTCCCGCAAGCCTCTATAGGCTTGCGACAGGAGCGCAGCCCAGGAGGCCATAAATTAAAAAATGTTTGAAAAAATAATGGAGTACCCCATTGACGTTTTTCGAGAGGGAGATTTTTCGTTTGGGGTACCGCTACCAGGGTTGCTAATTGCTGTTCTACTTATCGCGCTTGTTATCGTTACGATCTGGGCATATCGGACCACACAAGGACGTATCAGACGCGGATTTCGCGGATTTCTTATCTCCCTTCGGGCAATCGTGCTCTGTCTGATCGCCTTTTGTCTACTCAAACCGTTTCTAACAATTTACCAGTCAAATCCTGACGATTCCTATCTATTGGTAATGGTTGATCGCTCCAAGAGTATGCAAATTACCGATGCCACCGATTCAGCACCACGCTTGCATCGGGTCAACGATCTGCTCTTTGCCGAGAATGAAGGACTCCTTGAAAAACTGAATGCCAAATTTAAAGTACGCCTTTTTGCGTTTGACACTACAGCAAAACGTATTCCTCACGAGGCATTGGCGCGCGCGGAGGGCGAAAGCACAGACATCCCTCAGGCATTAAACGAAGCACTTGATGACCTACAAGGCATCCCCCTCTCTGGTGCCGTCCTTTTAACCGATGGCGTAGACAAAAGCGGCACAGACATTACGAAGTTTGCGATGCAAATTCGGGAGCGAAAACTGCCGATCCACACTATTGGTGTCGGTTCAGAAAAAGGCAATCCAGACCTTGAAATCGTCAAGTTGGATGTTCCCCGCACGGCAGAAGAAGATTTTCCCGTCGAAATATGGGCTACCGTAAAACGGAAAGGATTTAGCGGCAAAAAGGTTAATCTCCAATTAACGAGCGAGGGGCGGGTCCTGAAAACAGAGTCCGTTGACTTAGATGACAGTCCTTCTTGGATACCCCAAATCGGTGGAACAGATGCAGCCTCGGACATAAAAACAAAACGCGTATTGCTTAAGTTTACACCCCGCCAAGCCGGCACCCAAAAATTTAAGGTGCATGCCGCTTTGGAAGAAACGGAAGCCGTACCACAGAACAACACCAAGACATTTCTGCTGAAGGTCGCGCCGACCAAACGTGTGAAAATCTTGTTTGTTGACGGCAAACCGCGTACTGAATTCGGCTTTATAAAACGGACGCTGAAAAAGGATCCCAACATCCAATTAACCGATCGGATTCTGACCAGTTTCGCCGGTGGCGGCAGACATTATCTCGGCACTCGCACTAACACAGCGCACAACTTCGATTTTTATCCAGACGATAAAGAGACGCTTTTCGATTTTGACGCTATCATTTTAGGGAACGTGGATGCGTCCCAATTTACCCCCACGCAGCTTGAGAATACATTTGAGTTTGTCCGTACCCGTGGCGGTGGGTTGCTTATGTTAGGCGGTTCAAGCTCTTTAGGAAACCACGAACTCCCTGGATCCTATATCAACACCCCTATTGCACAGTGCCTCCCCGTAGAAATAGAACTCGGATCCCCGCCAGCATCAACAACACCGAGCCGATTAAGTTCGCGGTTCTCCGCTGGAAACAAGGGATATAAATTGCAGCTGACACCAGAAGGAAAGGTCGAAAATTTGATGGCGTTGGCGGATATACCTACCGAAAACATGGAACGTTGGACGAATCTTAAACCTCTCGTAGGTTATAGCAAAGTCAAACGTGCCAAGGCAGGTGCGCTCGTTTTGGCAGAACATCCAACCGACCGGAATGAATTTGGAAATCGAATTCTCATCGCAACTCATAATTACAACGCCGGGCGCGTGATGGTTTTCACACCACATACGTCATGGCGATGGCAAATGCTCAAAGATTCCCTTGAAGATGATAGCTACGAACGATTCTGGCGACAGACTGCCAGGTGGTTGACAACCGCACCGAAAGAACACATTAAACTTGATATTGCAAAAACCGCCTACACATTGAAAGAACCTGTTGTGATTGAGGTTACCGCCACAGACCAACAGTTCCAATTGACCAACAACGCAAAAATTCGAGCGATAGTCGTTGACGAAACAGGCAAGCGCAAAGAATTAAAACTTGAGCAGGTACTCGGTAAAGACGGGCTTTATACCGGACGTTTCATTCCAAACCAATACGGAGAATACACTGTCACCGCTACCGGCACCCTTGCTGGTGAAAACCTTGGTGAACAACAGACCCTTTTTGAGGTAAAAGCATCTTACGCCGAATTCAGTAATGCTGAACTTAACGTCGCTCTTCTTAAAACGCTCGCCGAAGGGAGTGGCGGAAAGTACTATGCGATGGAGGAGGCAGCGCAACTCGTAAATCAGATTCCGCTCGTTGAAAGCGCAACCTCAAAAATTACGGATGTTGACATCTGGAACATTCCGCTCATCTTTGGAGCCCTGATCGCGCTACTCGGATTTGAATGGTTCTTGAGAAAGCGCGGCGGTTTAGTATAGCAGAAAAATATGAGACAAACTAACAATCTTGTGGAGCAAAAAAATGAAACATACAACGACAATTGAACTGGTGAATCGAAAAGATATGTTCTTGGCGGAGGCAGGCGTTATGAAACCTGAAGATGTTCGACGCATCACCGTTGATAACGCGGTCGTTGATACGGGTGCGACACGGCTATCACTGCCGAAACCGTTGATTGAAGAACTCGGTTTAACACCCATCGGGCGGACAAGGGCACGGACGACAAATGGCATTGTCAATCGACTCATTTATTCAGAGGTTCGATTTACGGTTTTAGAGCGAGCAGGAACGTTGGAGATAACAGAATTGCCTTCAAATGTCCCTGCTCTCGTTGGACATATCGTTTTGGAGATGCTTGATCTCTGTGTTGACATCAGAAAAGGGCTCATCTACAATCCTGACCACGACGATGAATGGATTGAAGACCAACTCTGATAGTGCACTGAGGACTCAACAAATGAAACATACAACACGCATCGAAATGGCGAACCTAAAAGATCTAAATTTAGCAGAAGCAGGCGTTATCAACCCCGAAGACGTTCGTCGCGTGACTGTTGAAAACGCGGTTGTTGATACCGGTGCGACTCGATTGGCACTCCCTAAACCGATCATTGAGCAGCTCGGTTTAACTCCGGTCAGAAGTACAAGATCACTTACCACAAATGGAGTCGTGGAGCGGACTGTTTACTCACCACTTGAATTTACAGTCTTAGAACGAACAGACAACATACAGGGAACAGACTTACCAGCGAATGTGCCTGTGCTTGTCGGACACGTGGTTTTAGAACTCTTAGATCTCTGCCTCGATATTAAAAGAGGCTTGATCTACAATCCTGAGCACGATGATGAATGGATTGAAGACTTGCTTTGATAACCTACCTCTCTCGGTAGGAATGACTTGCGATTACGGCTCTTTCTGCAACATTAGCAAAACAAATTCCCCGTTTTCCTTGCCGGGTGTGTAAAGTTTTGGCATTAAGCGTTCCTTAAGCAAATCCCCCAAACAAAACACCTACGTCCATATTTGTATTTTATTCTCCAACGCACATTTATAGTAAGTCCAAGAGTTAATGAGACACTCTTCAGTGGTGGAGGTTTTCAACCCCGTAGCGGGTTTTTGATAGGGTGTTTCTTCAGCATCTCTGTAGAAAAACATCGTCAAAGGTCTTGAACCCCGTAGGGGTGACATCTATAGAAGTTTAGCGATTACAGAATGCTGAAAATACCCAAGCAAATAAACCCTACGGGGAAACCGAGATCTTTGCCCATCACACTTGCTAATGTCCCTTTAATTCTAAACCTTACTATAATCATTAAACCCACGTAATTTTTATCAAATCTATTTGCTTTTTCCCTAAAAATACCATATAATATTAGTCATATATAGTCTTTAACAATTTAATTATTTAAATAATAATATATATCGACCAGTTACAACCGAAGTTGCTGGTTGCGCGTCTAAGCGAAACCCATCATTTCACTTTTATGAAGCTCACGTTTGAAAAAGGGGAACCAACTTATGAGAAAAACACTCTTTTTGATACGGGTTCTTTTTTTCGCTTTAACATGTCTCTCTGTATCGACAGGTTTTGCCCAAAACAGCGACTCCGATCATATCGTGCGGCTCATCTACTTTCTTCCAAACGACCGTTCTCCTCAGTCCGATATAGACGAACGGATAGATAAACTGATAAGAGACACACAACAGATTTTTGCCGGACAGATGGAACACTATGGGTTCGGTAGAAAAACCTTTCAGTTTGAAACCGATAGGCGCGGAAATGCTATCGTGCATCATGTCAACGGAAGGTTCGGAAATGCTCATTATTTGACTGAATCCTGGAAGAAGGTCTGGGGAGAAATAGATGAGCATTTCGATAGGTCGACTAACATCTATCTTGCTTTCTTGGATATCAGTGCTGGAGATCTTGATGGTTTTGCATGTGGTTATGGGGGACACCATGGAACTTATGGAGGAGCGGCACTTATTCCCGCTGCTGGTGGGTGTTTCGAGGGAATTGATGTAACTGTTCATGAACTTGGACACACTTTTGGATTGCTACACGACTACCGGAACAACTTGCAACCGTGGATAGATTTATACTGCAATGAACCGATGACGACATCTCGGTGTGCAGCGGAGTGGTTGGATGCTCACCGCTATTTCAACAACCACTAAGCCGACTTCGATGAACCTGCGACAGTCGAAATGCTGCCGCCTGGGGCAGCGCATTCCGATAGTATCCGCTTTGAAATAACTGACTCTGATGGTCTCCATCAAGTACAATTATTTGCTAATGTTCAGCTCCAAAACGGCCAGGATGTCAGTATACTTGGTTGCAAATCTTTAGACGGCAGCAGGAATATTGTCGAATTTGTCCCCACTCCATTAGTATTGATGGATAATTCTAAACCCCTTCAGGTTATAACTGATTCTGTAACCCTGCGGGTTATAGATGGGCATGGAAACTTCACACAACACCAATTTCCGATCGATGTTACCCCCTTACTGTCGCGCGGTGAGGTTGTGTCAATACCCGATGTGAATTTAGCAGCAGTTGTGCGAGAAACGCTCGAATTGCCACTGAGAGCTTCTATCACACAACTCGATATGCTGAAACTGACATCCCTTGAGGCAGAGAACCACCAGATAACCGACCTCACGGGGCTTGAACATGCGAAGAACCTAAGGTCTTTAAACCTGGGGAGAAATCAAATTCGCGATGTCACACCGCTTGCTGGCTTGCTGCAATTGAATGTCTTGGAGATCTGGCAAAATCAAATCAGCGATATCCGGCCTCTTATAGAGTTGAAGCGATTGAGGTTCTTAAAGTTTGCGGAAAACCCGATTCTGGATACCGCGGTACAGCTCCAAACCCTACGCCAAAACAATCCAAATTTAGGATCGGATGCTGATCCAAAAATAGAAGGTCCCTGGCTCTGGATGATCGTACCGACGGGGCAAAAAGCAAACTCACAAGTCGCTTCAGCAAAAGATTGGTTGGCAGCCGCCAGCAATGGCTCCGTGACAGAGGCGCAAATTGCAACCAACGGGGCAACTGCGGGCGAACGCATTCAAAATAGAGTATGGACTTTGGGGAAACTCGCACCGACAGGCGGAAATAACGTCGGAGAACTGATGAACACCATCGGCTTCGGAAGGGGCTATATAGACAACCATGTTGCCTACGGTTCGATTGTTTTGGACTCACCTCGGGAACAAAAAACGCGGATGTATGCCGGGAGCGATGATAATCACAAAGTCTGGATCAACGGAGAGTTAGTCCACGAGAAGCTCAATTGGCGTTGGGCTCACAATTATCAAGAATCCTTCCCTGTTACGCTGAAACAGGGAAAGAATGTGTTGCTCGCCGCTATTCAAAACGGAGGGGGATCCTGGGGCGGGTACTTTGGGTTTGAATATGGTACAGTGTATAGTATTATCGGTGATACCCTACCGGAGACTGTCATTAGAGCCGAACCTGTCGGCGCGGGTCCGAAAATAGAGGGACCCTGGCTCTGGGTGATCGTACCGACGGAGCCAAGAGTAGGCTCACGAGCTGCTTCAGGAAAGGATTGGCTCGCAGCCGCCAGTGAAGATGCCGTGACAGAGACACAAATTGCCACCAATGGGGCAACTGCGGGCGAACGCGTCCAAAACAGAGTATGGACTTTAGGGAGACTCGCACCGACAGGCGGGGATAACGTCGGAGAAATGCTGAACACCATCGGCTTGGCAACGGGCACTATGGCACATCATATTGCCTACGGTTCAATTTCTTTGGATTCACCCCAAGAACAAAAAACGTGGATGTATGCCGGGAGTGACGATAATCACAAAGTCTGGCTCAATGGAGAGTTAGTCCATGAGCAACTCACTTGGCATTGGGCTCACGATTATCAAGAATCCTTCCCTGTTACGCTAAAACAGGGAGAGAATGTGTTGCTTGTTGCTATTGAAAATGAAGGGGGACCATGGGGCGGTTACTTTGGGTTTGAGAATGACGCTGTATATAGTATCATTGGTGATACACCACAGCCGACTGTAGATGTCAACGGAGATGGTTTCGTAAACATCTTGGACCTGGCATTGGTATCCACGAACTTGGGAAAGACGGGGCAAAATCCCGCTGATGTCAATGGCGATGGAATCGTCAATATCATAGACCTCCTCAAAGTTGCTGGTGAGATGGGTACCGATACAGCTGCGCCTTCAGCATATCCACAGACACTGGAGATACTCACCGCAGCAGACATCCGACACTGGCTCATTCAAGCACAACACGCAAACCTTAAAGACGCAGTCTCTCAACGCGGTATTCTGATACTTGAACAACTTTTAACGGCGTTAATTCCAAAAGAGACATCACTGCTGCCTAACTATCCGAATCCGTTCAACCCAGAGACGTGGATCCCCTACCAACTCTCCAAAGCAGCAGGAGTGGCGTTGACGATCTCCGACATCCACGGTCGCGTCGTGCGTGATATAGACCTGGGGCATCAGCGTGCGGGAATCTATCAGACCAAGAGCCGTGCGGCGTATTGGAATGGCAGGAACGCACAAGGAGAGCCTGTCGCAAGTGGTGTCTATTTCTACACGCTCAAAGCAGGCGATTTTATAGCAACCCGTAAGATGCTTATTCGGAAATAAATTTCGTTTATCACTTATAGCATAAGAGCAGGGAGCTCTCCTAGCTCCCTGCTTTTTGTATGAGAATTTACCCAAATTTCACACACCAAACCCAAGATTTCCACTTGACAAACGGAAGCCTAAATATTACAATAACTCTTATCAGAAACTATAAAACATCAAAAAAGGGATTAAAGGCATGACACAACAAGAACTCCATGAAATTGCACAAGGGACTCGCGCACCGGAGGAAGTCTCCATGACGTTGGCAGAATTTCTTGAGAACGATATAGACGGATACGAATACGTTAAAGAAGAATTGGTACCGATGTCCCCCGCTACAAGAGTACATAGTAAAATTAGTGTCAACGTTATCCGATATTTGGATCGGCATGTGGATGAGAATCAGTTAGGGGAGGTACATGTAGGGGCGACTTTTCAAGTCGGTGAGCGTGCATTAAAACCAGATGTGGCGTTTGTGTCAACTTCCCGGTTGGATGGAGACGAAAACACAGGTTTCCCGATACCGCCCGATTTGGCGATTGAGGTGGTTTCACCGACAGACGTTCAGTGGCGTGTTGTAGACAAAGCGTTTGCCTACCTGAACGCCGGAACGCGCCTTGTTTGGGTTCTGGATCCCCGTTCTAAAACGGTGACGGTCTATCGTTCTGAAAGCGACATTGCACTCCGTACGTATGAAGACACACTCACGGGTGAGGATGTCGTGCCGGGGTTTACCTGTCCGGTCTCACAACTTTTCGAGTAGTTCGGCCTTTGCTATTAGGTGTACTAAAACGGAACAGGAAAAATTTTGAAGGATAAAGACTATCTCTCCGATTTTATGCGGGAAGACGAGACAGTGTCCGTGCTTGGGATGCTGATCCCGCGCAGAAAATATAATATATCGCTCTTGCTATACGGCATTATTTTTTGTATAGCAGCTGTGGGGCTTACAACTTGGGAGTTTCTTATGGATCAACCGAAGATCGTTGCAGTCAGATCCACACTGTCTTCATTAGCCAGGTTCGGATTTGTTGAGGCAGTATTTTTTATGATACTCCCGCACATGAGGAGGATGATTATGTATTGGGAATTGCGAAAGGAAATGCCAAAGATCATAGAGAAAGCTGTTGCTGAAGCTGTTGCTAAAGCCGTTGCTGAAGCCGTTGCTGAAGCCGTGCCGAAGGCGGTGGCAGAAACGCGACAGAAAGATTTCGAGCGCTTTAAAAAATTTTGTGAGAAGCATGGCATCACCTACACCGAAGAAGATTGGGCAGACGAAAACCTCAATAGCGAAGACGAATAACACATGTGACCCAGTGACGAGGAGAATCATGAACAATTCCTATAAAAGCGTTATGTTCGTCATCGCTGACGATTGGAGCCGCATCGCAAAGTGTTACGGAAATGACGTTATCCGAACACCACACATTGATGCTTTTGCCGAACGCGGTGTCGTCTTTGACCACGCATTCTGTACAAGTCCTTCGTGCGCCGTGAGCCGTGCATGTATCCTCACTGGACAACACAGCCATACGCATGGACAATACGGACACTGCCATGGCATACACGGGTTTCGTACGCATGAATATATGCAATCGGTGCCAAAAATTCTGAAGGCAAATGGATTTGTGACAGCGTGCATTGGAAAAAAACACGTTGAACCTGAAAGTGTTTATCCGTTCGATTTTGAACCGAAAGTTAACGCCCGAAGTCCCGCGGATATGGCTGCGAAGGTCACGCAATTTCTCAACGAGAATACAGACACGCCTTTCTATCTCCATATCGGCAGTACGCATCCGCATCGCGCAGGCAAAGGATTCGGAAACGACCAGACCCCGGCAGGTATTCAACCCGGTTCTTATACGCCGGATGAAATCATTGTACCAAATTTCCTACCCGACGTACCAGCGGTTCGCGAGGATCTCGCAGATTACTACGAAAGCGTCTCGCGATGGGATGCTGTAGTAGGCGCAGCTTTGAACGCGCTTAACGCTTCTGGACGCGCAGACGAAACCCTCGTTTTTGTGACAACCGATCACGCCATGCCATTTCCCGGTGCGAAGGCATCAAGCTTCGATAGCGGACACCACTGTCCTCTGCTTATCGCCAGCCCTACACAACAGAAACGCGGCTTCCACAATCAGGCACTCGTCAACTGGGTAGATTTCTGTCCAACAATGTTGGATTGGTGTGGCGTTCCACACCCCGATGGAGAAGACGCACTTCCGGGTAGGTCAATTCTCTCTATCCTTGAAGATGATAGCGCATATCCGGGCAACGGTGAATGGGAAGAAACCTACTTTTCCCACTGTTTCCATGAGGTGACGAACTACTATCCATATCGGGTGTTACGCGGCAGACGGTATAAATACGTCCGTAATCTGGCGTACCAACTGGAGACACCGCTCCCAAGCGACCTATTCCGTTCGATTTCATGGACAGCCGTACGCGACGACAACGTCCAGCAACTCGGAGAACGCCAGCGTACCGATTTTTTACAACAGAGCCGTGAGGCGTTGTTTGATATCCAGAACGATCCTGCAGAGTCGCAGAACCTTATTGACGTACCAGCGTTACAAGACATCGCCAACGAGATGCGCCGAAAAGTTATCGAATTTCGGCAGAAAACTAAGGATCCGTGGCTTGAGCAATCCTTCCAAGAAGGCGAAACACAACCTTTTTTTTAACTTTCCTTGCGGTTCGGTTGGCTGAATTGGAACTTTGAAATTTCTCTCCGTAGATCCTACTTCGCAGCGAGAACCGTTACATTACGGACTACTGTTGCTGTTTTTTTTACCTTCGTTCACAATTCACAATAAGGTACCGAACGTATTTTCGGTGGCCCCGCAATCATGATCATCGTGATCGCGTGCTATCGCCAGAAACCATTTTTTTCACAACGTGAAAAAAATGCGCGGAAAGGCCCATAGTTAAAAACATGGAAAACTACGACTTAGAAGCGATGAACGCCCGCATCCAAGCGGATAGCGGGTTAGTTCAGCAGATACTCACAGAGGCAGGGAAAGTTATCGTCGGGCAGACCGCGCTATTGGAGGGGCTAATCATCGGGCTGCTCTGCAACGGCCACATCCTACTCGAAGGGGTACCCGGACTCGCAAAGACAACCGCTGTCAGTGCACTTGCCCAGACGATTGATGCTTCCTTCAATCGTTTTCAGTTTACGCCCGACCTGCTCCCAGCAGACCTCGTCGGCACACTCATCTACGATCAGCAGAAAGGCGATTTTTACACGAAAAAAGGACCGATTTTCGCCAACGTCATCCTCGCAGATGAGATTAACCGCGCACCCGCCAAAGTGCAAAGCGCGCTCCTTGAAGCGATGCAAGAACGGCAAGTCACAATCGGTGGCACGACGTATCCGCTTGATGACCCGTTTCTCGTTTTGGCAACCCAAAACCCGATTGAGCATGAAGGCACCTATCCGCTGCCAGAGGCACAAGTGGACAGGTTTATGCTAAAGATTAAAGTTGATTATCCCTCACATTCAGAGGAATTACAAATCCTTCGGCGGATGACCACCGAAGAAATCTCCACGATTCAACCCGTAATTTCCCCGGAAGATATTCTCCGGTTCCGAGAGATCGTCCGAAACATCTATATGGCGGAACAGTTGGAGAATTATATCGTCGATTTGGTGTGTGCAACGCGCGCCCCTGAAGCGTATCAATTAGATGAACTCAGCACACTCATTGAATACGGCGCTTCGCCACGCGCGACGATCTTTCTCGCTTTCGCTGCAAGGGCAAGAGCGTTCCTTTCCGAACGCGGTTATGTCACCCCTGAAGATATTCATGCCGTCGGTATGGATGTGCTAAGGCATCGGGTAATTATTAGTTATGAGGCGGAAGCAGATGGACGTGATGTTGAAAGCATTATCACACAAGTGTTCGCAAAGCTTGAGGTGCCGTAAACGTCTACTCCTGTGTCTGTCCCGCAACAGCCGAGGCTCGCGCCCCTACACCCAGCACTGCTAAAAATCCTTCTGAATCGGCATGATCAAAGTCGCCAATCGCCTCCATAGAAGCGGTCTCCTCGGAATAGAGCGAATGCTGCGCGCCACCTGCGGCGTGAAACGCGACATTGCCTTTGTAGAGTGCTACCGTAATAGTCCCACTTGCCAAGTCAGTGAGCGGTTGAATCGAAGACAGTAAGGCCTGCGTCGCAGCATCAAACCAGTAACCCTGATAAATCTGCTCAGCGATTGTCGGGGCGACGCTATCGAAATGTCGGCGTGCACGTCTGTCTAAAATCAGTTGGAGCAGATACTCATAACACTTCCCAAGCAATTCCATCCCCGGCGATTCATAAACGCCACGACTTTTAATTCCAACAAACCGGTTCTCAACGGTATGAATACCGATACCGATACCGTTCCGTCCACCGATACGGTTTGCTTCCAGCAGGCTCTGAAGTGCTGTAACAGGACTTCCGTTAACTTCAACAGGTGTTCCACGCGCAAAGGTAACGGTAAAGTGCTCGACATCATCAGGTGCATCTTTGGGATGGACTCCCATGCCAGGGCTGATAAAACCCGCTGGCGTTTTCAGCGATTCGAGTCGTCCAGCCTCATGCGTAA
>PYIY01000127.1 GCA_003635195.1 Candidatus Poribacteria bacterium
CACATACCAATGTTCGTTCCCACAGCGAGTTGCGTGCCGTCCGGTGAAAACTGAATTACGTTAACGCCTCCCTTGCCAAAACGCGCCTTCGCTTCTTTAGGCAGCTGCCATTGAGAATAGTTTGTATCCGTTTCCTCTGATTGTGCCTCCGCAACCGATGCCGAAACCTCGTTAGGCTGCTGATTAGCGGTTTCGCCTTTGCTCGGCGTGCTGACATTTCCCAATTGCATCCGAACATCAGGTTTGGATTCAAGGTTTAGTACCACGGGTGCTTCAATGAGCTCAACTGTCATCTCTGATGCAGCATCGAAACTATAAGGTTTTTGGAAACGGGATAAGTATTGCGTCCCGACACCCAACATCAAAAGGGCGACGACCAACGCCGAAACACCTACCGCCCATGGCACTAACGGTTTACTCCCAGACGGGGTAACGGGTTTCAAACGCGAGATTTCTTGCATAATGTTATCAGTGAGATTTGGTGTGATTTGGAAATTGCCTAAAGCCTCTCGAATCATCGATTCCTCCTTCTTCAGCCGTCGTCGCGCACGGTAAACGCGAGTTTTAATCGTTCCTACGGATACGCCTAAAAACTCGCTGATCTCCTTATACGTCATTCCCCCGAGGTAATGAAGCGTGATAACGGTGCGGTCACTCTCATGAAGTTTCGCAAGCAACTTCTTGACGACTTCGCGCTGTGCTTCCGCCGTTTCCTTCTCGTTTTCCGCAATAACATATCCAGAATACGTCGCGCTTTCTAACGCCGTGCTATTTATATCTTCCAACGACTGCGTTGATAAACGTTTCTTACGCAGCCACATTTTGCAGTAGTTTGTCGCTATCACATAGAGCCAACTCGAAAAACGCTGGGGTTTCTTCAGCGTAGAGAGTTTCTGATACGCCTTCAGGAATGTATCCTGTGTGATGTCCTCGGCGATATGGAAATCGCCGATCTTCCGCCACACCAGTGCGTGCACCGACTTTTGGTGTTTTTTCACAAGCACAGAGAACGCCGTATCATCGCCTTCGAGAATGCGTTGGATAAGTTCAGCATCGTTGTTTTTCATCGAATACCTCTAAAAAGGGAATGTCCATGAATTCATATCAACATTTAATGATGCGACTTGAGATGAAAAGGTCACACAATTCTGCAAACTTTTATGTCGCAGACTTCGCAGGAGATGCGGGTTCATGAAAAGCGGTTTGAGATTCTGTCCTGGTGATAACGAAAGGTAAGGAGAATTTGTAGCTGTTCGCTTTGTTTCTGCTATTATCTGTTAGCAGCATTATAGCAGAAATCTGGCTAAAAGGATATAGATTCAGAAAAGTAGATTTTCAGGAGAGATTTGCTTTTGAGGGAGGTTCAGTACCGCATCCACTGCCATAATTGCGCCAAGGTAGGACGCTTGCCGTACATCAGAATCCCAACCCGATAGATTTTCGCACTGATAAGTGTAACGAGTAGGACAGTCGCACACATCAATGAGATGTTCAGTAGAATTTCCCATAAAGGCGGCATTAGCACGTTGATACGCATGAACATAAGGATCGGTGAGAAAAATGGGATGTGGGAGAGCAGCACACTGAGTGTCGAATCAGGA
>PYIY01000128.1 GCA_003635195.1 Candidatus Poribacteria bacterium
CCGGTCTGTGATTTCAAACGTGCCAAGGCTTCAAAGTCTGATTTCAAATGGGCAGATGCCACCGGCACCTTCGCGACTTATGGACACTGTGCGACGAAAAGCCTCGGCACATTTTTCGGTTTTCGTGGCACACTGATAACCACGGCTGCAGGTATTCCTGTTGACTTCGCCATTGCTTCAGCCGATAGAGATGACCGAGATGTGCTGCTCTGTCTTGTCGAACGCGGTGAATATCGGATTCTTCTTGGCGATAAAGGGTATATTTCTCAACCCCTTCAGGCAGAACTCATGGAAACCGAAGACACGGTTTTATTACCAACACTGAGAAGCAATCAAAAGCAACAGTATCCTGAGAGTTTTCGCAAACTTCAGGTGCGGATGCGCCGTCGCATTGAGACGACGATCGGTCAGCTAACAGAGCAGTTTCATATTTCTCGTGTGCGTGCGTTGAAGCATTGGGGGTTGCTGACGCGGATGAGCAATAAACTCGGCAGTTGTCTGCTCGGTGTTTTCGTCAATCAATGCCTCGGACGCCCCTTGATGAAACTCAAAGATCTCGTTCTCGCATAAGGAAATATCTATGCTCACAACATTAATTAGCACAAGTCGTTATAAGTTATAAGTTAAGAGATCGTTAAGGATACCCCATCTTACTTGATGTACCCAAACCTTCTTTAACTTATAACTATTAACCATTAACTATTAACTACTCCCGTCTTAACCCATGAACTGTCTCAGGAAGATATGACTTTGACTTAAAGCACGCTGCCGTGTCTCTAACGTCTCCTCATAAGCCCGATCCTCTACCTCGACACAGACTGCCTCCTTGTAACCGGTATCACTCAAAACAGAGAAGAAACTTCCCCAATCAACGTCGCCAAGTCCCGGTAGTTTCGGTGTATGATAAGACAAAGGCGTTGCGAGGATACCGACTTCATCAAGTTTCGCCCTGTCTAATCGGACATCCTTCGCATGTACGTGGAAGATTCGATCAGCGAAGGTAGCAAGCGGTTTCAGATAATCCATCTGGAGCCATATAAAGTGGGACGGATCGAAGTTGAGTCCAAAATTCGGGGAAGGGATCTCTTCAAACATGCGTTCCCAAACGGCAGGACAGTAGGCAAGGTTTTGACCAGCGGGCCATTCGTCCTCGGTGAAAAACATCGGGCAATTCTCAATGCCGACGCGGATGCCGTGGTCGGCAGCGAATTGAATGAGTGGTTCCCATACCTGCTTAAAGCGGTGCCAATTCTCATCTATCGTGCGCGTCTGATCTCTGCCAATAAATGTATTCACGATGTCCACCGACAGACGTTCTGCTGCCAGAATCAGTTTCTTAAGGTGTTCGCTATAGATGGCAGCTTCAGTTTCGTCAGGTGTTAGTGGGTTCGGGTAGTAGCCTAAGCCGCTGATCGTTATCCCCGCATCCGAGACACACTGCAGGATTTCATCTGCCTCTGTTTGAGAGAAGTCCGTCACATCAACGTGTGTAACACCGGCGTAGCGCCGTTCTGCTTTTCCTTTAGGCCAGCACATCAATTCGACACAATCGAAACCGGTATCAGCAGCGAATTGGACAACTGCTGCCAACGACTCTTCCGGCAAAATTGCACTCACAAATCCGAGTTGCATTATAATAGAACCTCTGTTTCGTTTTAAACATTTTATTAGGATTTACGCATTCTGTCTTAAAGTCCCTTGGTAAGGGGGATTTCTTCCAATACGGTCTTAAAGTCCCTTGATAAGGGGATTTAGGGGGTTTCTTCCAATACGCTCAAACTATTTATGAGATGCGCTGTTGATACTGACGAAATGCTATACCCGATGACTCGCTCTGATGTATGCTCGCAAATGCTCCAATGCGCGCCCACTGTCCATTACCGCCCGCGTCCGCGCAAATGCCTCCGCAGGCTCAGGACAAATCCCCAATAAATAATCTACCATCGCCGTATTCAGCAGGATCCTATCGTAGATATGTCCTTGTTCGCCGGATAGTGCCGCCATACCTAATTCTGCAAACGCTTCAGCACTCACGACTTCTGGGCGTGGACTCCGCACATACTCGAATCCATAAACCGTTGGGTCTATATCCAGCGCGAAGTCTTCGCGCGCGTCATCCACACGCTGAAAACCTTGTGAATAGTTAACCGCCATTCTATCGCTCGTAGAAGGCTTTCCGAGACGTAGCGCGTAATGGCTTGTGCCTTCCTCACCCTTGACGGCAACAGCTGCATCAAAACCACGTTCCCACGCCAATTGCAGAAGCGGTTTCTCATAACCGATATGGTAGTAACCCAGCACCATATAATTCGACTCGCGTGCTGAGAAAAACTGCTGCGCCTTTTCCGTTGCTGCCCAAGGTGGACGCTTCTTGATATGCACCCGCAATTCCCGCAAATCGTAAGCAGCGCGGCAATACTCACGCTGACTCATATACCCAAACCCCACCGATGTGTCTGTAATCAGTGAGGCGGTCTGTGTAAGCGAGAGTTGGGTGTTAGCACCGAGTGCTTTCAAGATCGTTTCCTCTGTCACACCGTTTTTCGGCGGCATTGCGTCCACGCTATGGAGAAGCGATGCCTCACCGAGTGCCGCGCGCACCGCTGCTACAAATAGCGTCGGACGAAAATAGCGCGTCGCACCATCGTAAGGCTGCCCGAAATGTGTTAACGCTGCAACATCAATCGGTTGGACCTCCTCCGGTCCAAAAAACGCATCAAGATAGCCCCGGACCTCTTGATATGTTTCACGGTTCATCCGTTGTCCGATGAGTGCCGCCCCTTTGAATGCAGGGTTGACAGCATCACTGAGGATTGCCTCGCACATCTCACGCGTTTCGGCGTAACCTAAATGTTTTGCCCGTAAAATCTTTTCCAACGCCTTCACGACAACTGCCTCTGCCGCGTTCGCGGGGACATAACCTTGTTCGGGGTTCATGAGATACTGAATTTCTGGTGGAAGTTGTTCCATCAATGCCGAGTGGTATTTACGAAACGCTGCCGCTTCTGCTGGGCTCCACTGTGTCGCCTCTGGGAAGTAGGCGCGGAGCGTCATCGCCGCGAAAAACGCACCCATCTGTGCCGCGGATGCAGCGTCTGATGCTGGAAGTTCACCCGTTATGGATTTTAAAACTATTTCAAGAATGGGTGCCGGTTGCGGGAAATCCGATGGGTTTACACCCAACGGACGGGTCTGATGCGGCCCTGTGCAAACGCGTGCCTGTGCCTCAAGCACGTCATCATTCGGCCCCGGATATGCCGGTGTGTATGAAAGAGAATCAAAATCTGCCATTTCAAGTTGTCCTCCGAGTGTAACGTCAATCGCACTTTTACGGTGCACGGTCTTTGACAAGAGAAGTTAATTCTATTATACTGCTTTCTGGAGATTAAAACAAATTTTGCTACGCTATGAGACAGAGCCATTCAATTTTAAGAAATTATTGGATTTCACGTCTTTTTTCCAGGAACCGGTGCGGTTAGGAAACCGCACCATAGGTGTCAATTTAGCGATCTTCGGTGGCTTTTTATAGACCATCTATATACACATGCCGCCCTTACAGGGCTAAATCGCTTTTTACAACCCTTTTCTATAAACATAGTGAAGAAATACCCAAGCAAATAAACCTTACAGGACTGAAGAGGGTTTTGAAGGTTTCAAGGTTTCTGTGTAAAACTCGGTTCGGTTGTTGATGAAGATTAATTTTTTAATTCGGTAATTCTGATCTCTTTTCTGTCAGAATCGCGGAATGCACAGAGGACACAGAGGACGCGGAACTAAGAGAGTGTTTTTCTCACAGCACCCATCTCCGACGAAAGGCACTGTAGAAGTTAGCGTCGCCTTTTCCGCGTTCTCCGCGCCCTCCGCGCCATTTCGTGGTAGCATCTCTACAAATGCTGCAGAAACACCCTATCAAAAACCCCCTCTGGGGAAACCTGGGTTTTTGGTCAACGCAATTCTACACAAATGCTGAAGAAACACCCAAGCAAATAAACCCTACGGGACTGAAGAGGGTTTCTGAAGTCTTCAAGGTTTTCGCGTAGGATCCGGTTCGGTTAGGAAACCGAACCTACCGGGCCTGGGTCTGAGACGGTTATTATTTCTTAAATTGACACTTATGGTGCGGTTAGGAAACCGCAACTACCGGGCCTGGTGGTGAAAATTCGATTGAAAATGGACAATTGAATGTCTCTGCGCTATGAGAGTAAAAAACTTGACAACCGCGCGGAAATATAGTATAATTATACTATACTAAAAATAAGTTGGAAAATATCTTGCCTAAAATCCGCAGCAACTCAAATACCACATTTGCCTTGGTATCTTTTTTTGGCAGCGAGGAATCACACGAAAAACGCCCACAAACCCATACATCGACTGGGTTCACGGCGCAAATCAGAAAATTACCAAAAAACGAAAAAAGATACCATTTGGTATCTTTTCGGCACAAAAAATGTGTTTTTGGTATCTTTCAAGATAGTAGAGAAAACACCCCAGCAAAAATCAAATAGAGAGGATAAGTCTTAGTCGGAAAAAACGAAAATTACGTCATATTCCCGCGTGTCACGTGGCTTATACACGGCACATGTGACGTTTTAAACGTCACAATTGCCCAAACACTGCGAAAATACCGCTTTCGGTAGGGTTCCTAATCTCGCCGGTGCTAATGTCTAATTATAAATAGAGTCTAATGTTTTTGTATTTGAGGGTTTCGGGTAGATAATAAAGTTTGGTTTGATCTACCTGATTTTTAAGATTAGGACTTACGTACTTTACTGGTAGGTGCGGTTTGCAACCGAAAAACTCCCGTAATGGGTAAGAATTCGGGTTTCTGTCCGAATATAGGCGTTCAACTCAACTTTGCGTAAGTTCTGAAGATATTAGAAAGGAATGTAACCCATGGATAGAAATACGATATTACTTGTATCAGATGAAGCTATGCCAAATGACCCCCATGATGAAGTTCCCAGTCGTTTGGTATCTCTATTTACATCTCCAGTTATTGGAAGGGATGATATTGTCTATCCTGATTTTGTCGGAGAAGATGTTAATGTCCCAATTGGGGATATCGGTATATTTGGAGATCCGATTCCTCGATGCACTGCGTTCGCGTTCCGAGCAGACTGGCAAGATGTCAATAATGATCTTGAGATAGCATATATTAAGATGAATGATCCCACTGAAAGGGAAGTGTCATTGATTGGTATGTATTCGGAACGTTCACCAATATATCCATCCCCCATCAAGAGTCTATTTGATGACACATTTTGGGAGAAATTACCTGTGATGACACACGAAACTTTCCGGTTTTATATAGAGAATCTGGGCATGTATGTTACAATGCTGGCAATACCAGATTTAGGAGATAAATATAACACAAAAATTGGATTGTCTACTGCAGGATTCGAGGAATGGTGTCCAATAATGGCTTCAGAATTAGCGAAGTTGTAGTTTCAAGAAAAGGGGATATAACAAAGAATGCATCAGCAAGATACTTTCCCGAGTGAAATTTTTGATATAGTTCAAGAAATTGCTAACCTCTCAGTTGAGGGTAACTATCTTTTTCGTGGTGAACCAAAACACCATTGTAAAATATCTTCAACACTTTATCGTGAATGCAAATGCATTGTGAAGCAAGAGGGTCTTGAGAGTGAATTGTCTGATTTTAACATTGAGGCAATAGAGGAAGAAATTTTGAAGCAAGTGAAAGCGTTTATACCTCGCGGTGAGCACGCACCAGACTTGTTGTCTATTTTTACGCAGCTACAACACTATGAGAGTCAAACGAACCTGATTGATTTTACGACTGATTTCCATATTGCCCTTTTTTTCGCGTGCGATAGTCAACCTGACAAGAATGGAAGGGTTATCGTTCAAAAAAGAAACCTTGTACCGATCGAACAACCATCAGCGGTAGGACATCGTGTTTTAGCACAAAAGAGTGTGTTTGTTCGACCGAAACGAGGTTATATTGACCTAAATAAAGCGAAATATAAGGTTGTTAATATTCCGGCACGCCTTAAAGAGGGCATACTAAGGTATCTGCGAAATACTCACGGAATCACTACAGAGACCATTTATAACGACATTCATGGATATATCAGAAATACAGAAATCCACAAGCCTGCCTATAGAGAAATGTACATAGCTTTTGCCTACCAGGGTAAGGGGGAAAAGATAGAGGATCCAGAGGAAAAACATAAGTTGTGGGATAAAGCAATTGAACACTATGGGCAAGCAATAGACTATAACCCCAACTTCCATCCTGCTTATGCCAATCGTAGTACTTTATACTGGAAGAAAGAGGAATATGATAAGGCTAGGCAAGATCGTCTAAAAGCATGGGAAATTTCCCCTGACATTGCCCTTGATCCTGATACTTACCGTGATCCACAAGGAGCATGGGCATGGATGGAAATTCAGGACCCCATACAGGCACTCAATCGTATTCTAGAATCTTATGACTATCTGGAATATGATGAAAGCAATTCGGAAGGCATTGTTAAACTGCGTGTTAAAGTTAAAAAAACTTGTTTAGAGGCTGAGCGCGATAGTGAAGTCATGTTCCACATTAAAAACGAATTAGAGCGCGCTACCGGACGGTTCTATGTCCCTATACTTAATCCCGTGTCAGGTTCACCTTCGGAGGAAATCCGAGACACAAGATGGAGATATTTCACTTTGCATGAGAAGGATCGCCCCAGAAGGTTTGGATAGAATACCTTTCATCAGTTCCCTTAAATGTAGGCACAGCACATGGAGAGGCTATAATCGGCAGATAAACAGATGATGCGAAACACGAAAATAACCTGATTTTATGAAAGGAATCGTTACAGAATGTGTCAGAATCTCAAGCAACTAACGCCAGTGGATCTCAACGAGGTTTGGGAAACCGAACCCCAGCACTTTACACCTTGGCTTGCCAAAGAGGAAAATCTAACACTTTTGGGTAAAGCTCTGGGTATTGAATTGGAATTGGAAGCACAAGAGGTAAACGTTGGTGGTTTCCGCGCGGACATCCTCTGCAAGAATACAGTTGATGACTCGTGGGTCCTGATTGAAAATCAGTTAGATACAGCTGACCATAGGCATTTTGGACAAATTCTAACGTATGCTGCAGGATTAGATGCGTCGACAGTTATCTGGATTGCTAAGACGTTCCGGCGCGAGCATTGTGCGATGCTTGACTGGCAGAACCGGATTACAGATGAACGGTATCGTTTTTTTGGTGTTGAAATGAAGGTCTGGCAGATAGAGGATTCACCCCGTGCTATTCAATTTGATGTTGTCTCAAACCCAAATGACTGGGTTCGTGGCGTAAGTCAAGACACTCAACGCGTAGCGAACCAAGAGGTCTCTGAAAGACAACAATTGATGAGAAAATTCTGGACAGGTTTGCGAGAGTACATGAATGATAACAACAGCAGTGTTAATTGCCCGGCACCGACAACGCGGGGGTACCTTCGGTTCGGTATAGGCAGGACAGACTTCTTTATACACACAAGACTGGCAAGTAGCAGTAGAGAAATAGGCATCTGGCTCTACACGCAAGGGAATGATGCTGAGGCACACTTTCGTTTGCTTGAGGAGCAAAAAGAGGATATACACAATGAATTCGGAGAAACGCTTGAATGGTATGAACTGCCTGAGAACGAAAGAAGTCGGGTATGCCTGAATAAAGAAGATACTGATCCGTTAAACGAAAATGATTGGATCCATCAGTACGAATGGTTTACCGCCAAATTGGAACGATTCAACCAAGTTTTCCGACCACGCATCCAAGCCCTCAATGCTGCAGATTGGATCCCGGAGGAAGACAACGAACAGTTAGCTGAACCGTAAAGGCAAATGAAAGGAGAACTTCCAACATGCCAACACTTGAGTTCAAAGGAAAACATCATATCTATGCCCATCATCTCTCTGTCCCGTATCGGCCCCTTGAACCCGACGAAAGCCGATCCTGCAACCCGTCGGGCGAGGAAGATAACCTCATTATTCACGACGATAACCTGAACGCGCTTAAAGCTTTGCTGCCCCGCTATGCGAACCGTGTCAAGTGTATCTACATAGACCCACCCTACAATACCGGCAATAAGGATTGGATCTACAAAGACGATGTAAACAATCCGCCTATGCAGGAATGGTTTGAAGAGAACAGTTGGGTTGACAACGAAGATATGGAGCGGCATGACAAATGGCTCTGCATGATGTGGCCCCGGTTGCATCTGCTAAAGGAACTCCTTGCTGAAGATGGTGTAATTTTTATCTCCATTGATGACAATGAAGTGCATCATCTGCGGATGTTGATGGATGAGATTTTTGATGAGAAAAACTTTTTTGCAGTTCTCACGCGAAGAGCAATGCATACTGTGCGTAACTCCAGTAAAGATTTCAATCTGAATGCTGACTATACTTTGGTCTATGCCAAAGAGAAATCTTGGTTTGGTGAAGACAAAAGTCGCTATATCCGTTATGTTGTTGATAAATCAGCGAATTACCGTCACGATGATGATGATGGTAGGGGTAAATATAAACTGGATCCTCTCAGTGCGCGAAATTATTACAAACCATACACATTCACTTTTAAAAATGGCACTGAATGGTCCCCGCCTTCGGGTAGTTATCCCCGTTATTCACAAGAAACATTGCGCCGTATGGAAAGCGAAGGTCGTATTGATTTTTCTGGAGATGAACCGAGGGCAAAAAGGTACCTCTCTGAGGTCCAAGAAGGGCAGCCGCCTGACATTATTCTCTCACCAGAATTCGTAGGTTTTAACTCTGAAGGCACAAGTGAACTTCGTAAGATATTTGGTGAAGGCGGTGTTTTTCCCCAACCCAAACCAATAAGATTTATTAAGTTTTTACTTGAGTTGTTACGTAGCAAAGATGCCATTGTCCTTGACTCCTTCGCTGGCAGCGGGACGACTGCCCATGCTGTTCTCGCCTTGAACAAAGAAGATGGCGGCAATCGGAAGTTTATCCTCGTCGAATGCGAAGATTATGCCGACACTATCACTGCCGAACGCGTCCGACGCGTCATAAACGGCGTTGAGAACGCTAAAGATAAGACGTTGAAGGAAGGGTTGGGTGGTTCTTTCACCTACTGCACTCTTGGTGCACCTATTGAAATAGAGGCAATGCTCACAGGAGAATCTTTGCCATCGTATTCAGTGCTCGCTACCCACTTGTTGTTCGCTGCTGCCGGCATTTCCGCTGGAGATGAGAAACTTGAGCAGAAAAACGAAGACGGGCTTTTTTATTCCGATGACAAAAACGACTACTACCTGCACTACCAACCCGATCTTGACTACCTGAGCAGCGACGAGGCATTACTAAAACAGGAACACGTCGAACGCATCCGAGATGCCAGCCGTCACAACGGTAAAAAAGCGATTGTCTACGCAGCAGGCAATTACACTGGGCAACGTGAACTCACAAAAATGGGAATCACATTTTGTCAACTTCCTTATGTCCTGCATGAGAGGTAAAAATACACTAAACTAACGCAAATTGCTACTAACAAATTTTGAACGTTCGAATAAGGTTCTTCAGGCACGCTTGCCACCCCGTAGGGGTGCTATGTCTATAGAAACGGTGCATTTAAGCGATCGCACTCCGTAGGAGTGCTATGTGTATAAATAGGTGGCAACTTGCGTTAAACTAATAGAGTATAATTATGGAAAATATAGACAATGCAACTATCGAAAATTGTCGAAAACTAAGAGAGGCTTGCTTAGCAAATGCCGAAGCACTTGTGCATTCAGCCAAAACATTGGAAGGAGAAAGCACGGCTCATATTCGGTATAATTTGGCTGTGCTTGCACTCGAGGAGGTTGGCAAAGCTGTCATTTGCCAGATGAATGCTCTTGGAGCGACATCGGATGAAGAAGGTGATCAACAAAGTATTTCAACAGATGATCATCGAAAAAAATTGCTTTGGGCTTTCTTCAGTCCGTTTATTGAACAAGGACGAATTAGACCAAAATATTTTGAATCAGATCGTGAGTTGGCACGAAGAATGCACGAAAGGCGTTTAGAGACTCTATACACTGATTCACAGAATCCATTACTCCCTCAAGATCGGATGGAGGAAGAAGAAGCCAATAGTTTAGTGAGACTCTGTGAAGCAAGGATAAAGATGGAAAAGAGGATAGAGTTATCCGATGTTCCAGATACATCAAAACTCGAAGATCTCCAATGGTTTCGCACTGCTGCAGATGATCCAGAAAGAAGACGATACTTCTTTAGTGAGTTCTCTTTAGATAAGCTGGAGGAATTCGGGGACCTTTTTGAATGGATGAAATGGCATCGTCAAGAATTCGCTATAGTGGAGGAAGAATCAAGGGAAATTTTTCATCAGGAGTTGCAAAAAGAACCAATTGATGGAATTGAGGGAACTGAACCCAAATGGAAGGTGAGATTCCGTATCTATAGCGAATCGCATTCTATTCGGCAAAGAGCACTAAACGAGTGGAATCGTCATTATGATTTTATTGTGAAACTCCACAGTACCAACAATAGCAACGAGCTAATCTGTGAGTTCACCTTGCCAAAGAGTGTGCATGTTCGTGCATTATGGGATGTTGCCCTCGGAAGAAGCAGAGATTTTGTCGCAGCATTGAATATAGCAACGAGCGGGCTCTTTTGGTGGCATGTTGATAAAGATATAGCACGATTTTATGAAAAAGTTTGGGATTTGGAAAATGATAATACGGAAGTTAGACTCAATATTTCACCTCAATTGAGTATAGATTGGGGACATCGCGCTCTAAAAGAAGAAAACCTTAATATGACGCAATTAGTTTTGGGCTATCTCCTGAAAGATATTCGTTCTAACCGACGAAAAAGAGCAGCTATAGAAAATTACCTTACTGGCGTTGCCTTGCTAAGCAAGAACGATATTCACCTTCGTCTTGAACCAAACGCATTTGCATATTTTTTTACAGCATTCAAAACCTTGTTCCTTGCAAACGGCGATTGGGATGGCGTTACAGACTTCAAATCCGCTGCTGCAGAACAACTCAGTGAACTTTTCCCGCCGCAGAATTTGAAAAATTATATAGAGTGGGGAATGCAACTTGAAAATAGGAACAACCCTTTCAAACGAATTACACTAACAGAAGTTATCCAAATGAAAAATTACTGTGATGTTTACTTCTACTTGTCAGCAGAAAAGGAGCTCGATGGACACAGGAATCTTGCCGATTCCAGTGAGGAATAACACTATGATGGAATTGAAAGTATATCAACAGAACGCACTCGACGCTTTCACCCGTTGGTTAGAGACACTATCGGAGGTCGAGAATATTTCAAAAAATGCTATAGAGGCATTGAAACAAGCAGGGGTTGGTAGTATTTCCGCCGAGTTGCAGAATTATCCCCAAAACGCATGGCAGAATTTGAAACAGAACGACGGCGTTGCCTCAACTGCCGGCGACTACGTTACACGCACCGACGACGCAAACCGTCCGATTCCACATATCTGTTTTAAAGTACCAACAGGTGGTGGGAAAACCTTGCTCGCAGCAGCCGCTTTAGAACGTCTCCATCGGCAGCGCGGACTAACACTCTGGATTGTGCCGACGAGAGCAATCTACGCACAAACCAAAAAGGCTTTATGGGACAAAGAACACCCCTACCGTAAAATGTTGGAGCGCGCAAGTGCCGGTAAAGTCAAAATGCTCGAAAAGGATGATCCTTTCAATAGAGACGATATCGCCAATTACCTCTGTGTCATGCTCCTCATGTTACCCGCCGCGAATCGACAAAAAGGCAAAGAATTCCTCCGGATGTTCAAAGATACCGGAAAATATCCGAGTTTTTTCCCTGACAGTGACGACAGCTCCGGCGATGCACGCATGCGAAACGAATATTGCGATCTGGAGCGTCATAAAAAGACAGGGCTTGTCAAGCAGAGCCTGTATAATGTGTTTAAGATGCTGCGTCCAGTAGTCGTTTTGGACGAAGCACATAAGGCTTATGGCGCGAGCAAACGGGAGGCGAGCGAGGAATTTGCACGATCCATCAATCGCCTTGATCCTCGAATGATCATAGAACTCTCTGCAACACCCAACAGCGGCATCAGCAATTTGCTCGTTGATATTGACGGAACCGCCTTAAAAAAGGAGGAGATGATTAAGTTGCCTGTACAGGTGAAGTCCAATTTCAGAAAAAACGCGGAAACGACCTCTTGGAGAGATGATTGGCAATACACTTTGCAGCAGGCAGTTGATGAACTCCAGCGACTCAACGATGCGGCAGAAGCACTTGAAAACACCACCGACCGGTATATCCGACCGATCGCCGTTGTCCGAGTCGAGCGGACAGGCAAGGATCAGAAAGATGGTGAGCGTATCCATGCCGACGATGCGCGCGATCATCTCATACATTTAGGTATTCCCAAAGAGGCAATTCGCATCAAATCCGCCGAAAGAGATGAACTCCAAGACGAAGATCTGCTTTCTGAAACGTCGCAGGTCCGCTGGATCATCACAAAAGCGGCACTCATGGAAGGATGGGATTGTCCCTTTGCTTACCTGCTCGTAATGTTAGACAATACACAAGCGCAAAAAGCAATCACACAACTTGTCGGGCGTGTGATGCGGCAACCCCATGCACAACTCACCGGACGAAAAGCATTGGATCAGTGTTATGTCTATTGCAATAACACCGACGTGGCAGTAGCCGTTGAGCAAGTTAAGAAGGGTTTAGAATCCGAAGGTCTCACCGGTTTAGGCGATGATGTCGTCGGCGCGGCAGATGCCCAGCAAAGTGAGGAATTCCGCACACAACCCGTAAAACGCCGAGCGCAATTTCGAGATAAGGTAATCTATTTACCTATGGTGCTCCATCAGGATGGGGACGCGTGGATACGGCTCAATTATCAATCGCATATTCTACCGCATATAAAGTGGTCAGCGATTCAGGCACCCGATCCGAAGGCTTCCGCACCCGATACTATGATATTGCAATCTGCAGCCGTTGACGTTGGAGACGCACCCCCTGTCTACCATCCCGATCAAGAACCTTATATTGACAAAACAGTTGGTATCTCCGATTTCGCGCGCCGTCTCTCAGACCTTCTGCCGAATCCATGGCAAGCCGCTCGCATCGCATCGCAAATGCGCGAAAGCCTTATACAAGATGGCAAAACCGAAGAAGATATTTACGATAGACGTTCTTATCTCGCGCATACATTGCGGGAGCATATAAAGCGTGAAGTCGAGCAGCAGGCAGAGCAGATCTTCTGTCGAAAATTGGAGCAAGGTGAAATCAAATTTGACTTAGAGGCGGAAGAACCCAATTACAAGCTCCGAGACAAGTATGAAATAGAGGTTAAAGCCGACGATAGACCACTCACACGGTATGGTAGTGCTGTTCAACTCAGCCTCTTTGAACCCGTATTTGAACACCATTTTGATAACGAATTTGAAAAGAAATTTGCGTATTATCTCGATGAACGTCGCGCACTACAATGGTGGCATCGCATTGCTGTTCGTCAACGCGGTGAGTATTACGTGCAAGGCTGGAAACAGGGACGTATCTACCCAGATTTCGTCGCGATGACGCGCGAATTTGAGGGCGGAACACGCGTATTGATCTTTGACACAAAGGGTGAGCATCTTGGGGGCAATCTTGATACCGAATATAAGAAAAAGGTATTGAAAACCCTTGAAGATACATTCAATAACGCCGGTACCATGTGTGTCCGTGAAGGAACAACACGCGAAGGTATCTTTCAACTCGTATTCAGCGAGCAGGAGTTTCCAGAAATCACTGCGCGGCTGGAGGAACATAACTTTACGGAGACAGATAACTAATTTTATAGGGTCGATCACCACATCTGTCCAGTTAAGTGTGTCAGGAGCAGTATATGAATCACAACCCAACTTATGTATATGCTGAAGCCCTTCTATTACTACATACTACGAGGAGTCTTATCATTGATATATACGCAGGAAAGGAAAATGTTATCGCTAAAGATGAAATAAACCGAGAAATTGAGGAACGCCATTTTGATCTTAGGGGAGAATCAGCGTTAAGAGATGACAGAAATCGTTATGTCAGTCGGGCACTCGGGGAATTGCCAAATGCAAGTCATAGAGGACGGGGTAGGGGTCTCAGTTATTGGAAAATTGATCACCTTGAACTTGGAACCGGAAATAAATGGGTCTACTGCTTCTATTTTGAGCGCGATCAATACAGAGCAATACGCGATAAAAAGTGGTGTTGGAAATGTAATATTGGAAAAACTGGCAACGATCCGTTTAACAGAATTGGAAATCAGACAAGAGGTGCTCCAAAAGCACCTATAATTTCACTTCTTATCCGAACAGATGATGAAACGACCTTGGAAACCTATATACATAGCATCCTAAAGGCAAGAGGCAGACACCTAACAAACACTGATACAAATGAAGATTTCCTCACGTGTCCAAGCGAGGTAGCACGAATCTTTTTCGATAGCCCCCACTTCACGGGCAAAAGGATTCATTTATAAACCACATTTCACGTCAATGTTCAGAGATTTCGGTCTGTTTGATACAAAACTTATCTTGAAGTATGAACTGTCTCCAATTAATTCTAAAATTTACCATAATTGCTATTTTGCTGACCACTGATAGCTGACTGCTGACAGCCATTTTTCTTGACACCTTATTATGTTATTGACAATATCAACCACATTTTCACCCGCAACAGATCTCGGTTATCTGTTACATAAACACCCTGCGCGTATGCAATCCTTTTCGCTTACTTTTGGGAAAGCGCACGTCTTCTACCCGGAGGCAGATACCGAAAAATGCACAGCAGCACTGCTGCTTGATGTTGATCCAGTTGGACTTGTCCGCCGTCCGCACGGGCAATTCGCAGAAAATTTCGCGTTGGCGCAATACGTTAGTGACCGTCCGTACGTCGCTTCTTCGTTCTTGAGTGTCGCAATCGCGCGGGTGTTTGGCAGTGCGTTGTCTGGCAAATGCAAAGATCGTCCACAACTCGTAGAGACCGCTATCCCTTTAAAGGCACAGTTGTCCATCTTGCCGTGTCGTGGCGGAGAAAAATTATTACGACGACTTTTCGAGCCACTGGGTTATACAATAACGGCAGAACAACACGCGTTAGATCCACACTTTCCAGATTGGGGACAGAGTCGTTATTTTACGGTAACTCTCGAAAACACCTGTCGCTTGAGCGAGCTCCTCACGCACCTCTACGTTTTGATGCCAGTACTTGACGATGAAAAGCACTATTGGGTCGGCGAGGCGGAGATCGAAAAACTCTTAAAGCATGGTAACGATTGGCTCGCTGAGCATCCAGAACAAGAAGCTATTGCTCGTCGCTACCTGAAACATCAACGACACCTTACGCGTGAAGCACTCGCCCAATTGCGCGAGGAAGATGTTCAAGAGACTGACGAAGCAGCGCAAACACAAGAAGAAGCAGAGGTTGAAGAACGGATCGGTCTAAACGAGATCCGTTTGGCTACGGTGACTGAGACCCTCAAGCAGTCTGGCGCGAAACGCATTCTTGATTTGGGGTGCGGTGAAGGCAAGCTACTCCGTAAATTGTTAGCTGAAAAGCAGTTTGAAGAGATCGTCGGAATGGATGTTTCGCATCGCGCTCTGAAGATCGCGCAAGAACGCCTCCATTACGACAGGTTGCCGGAGAAGCAGAAAGAACGGCTTCGCTTGTTCCAAGGATCGCTCGGATATCGAGATAAACGCTTGACTGGATACGATGCTGCCGCGGTCGTAGAGGTAATTGAACACTTAGATTTGCCACGACTCGCCGCTTTTGAGCGAATCCTTTTCGAGTTCGCTTGTCCACAGACGGTTGTGGTGACGACACCGAATATAGAATACAACGTCAAATTCGAGAATCTACAGGCTGGAAACTTTCGGCATAAAGACCATCGTTTCGAGTGGACACGAGACGAATTTCAGTCTTGGGTAGCAAGTGTCGCCAAACGTTTCGGCTATGATGTTGTGTTTCAGCCGATCGGGCCGGGGGCTGAAGACGTTGGCTCCCCGACACAAATGGCGGTTTTTACCCGAAAAATTGATGAGTAGGACGGAAGTCCACCGTAACGAACCGCAAGGAATAATAAAAAATGAAGATTCCGGAGCCTTCGCTTGTGCTCCTCATTGGACCTTCAGGCTCAGGTAAATCTACCTTTGCACGCAAGCATTTTAAGCCGACCGAAATCCTTTCATCCGATTTCTGCCGGGGGCTTGTCTCAGACGACGAGACCGATCAGGCGGCAACAAACGACGCGTTTGAGGTGCTACATTTCATCGCCGCAAAACGACTCGCTGCTGGTAAATTGACGGTCATTGACGCAACCAACGTCCAAGCTGAAGCACGGCAACCTTTAGTTGCCTTGGCGCGCGAATACCACTATTTAACCGTTGCCATTGTGTTTAACATGCCTACAAAACTCTGTCAGGAAAGAAACGAGGTACGTTCTGATCGGGACTTAAAACCGCATGTCGTCCGCCAGCAGCGTCAGCAACTCCGCCGTTCACTCCGCAATCTTAAACGCGAAGGTTTTCGGAACTTCCTCTATGTAATGTCCACACCGGAAGCCGTTGATGCCATCCATGTGGAACGCCAACCCTTATGGACGAACCGCACGGACGAACACGGGCCTTTTGACATCATTGGTGATATCCACGGTTGTTTCGATGAACTTGTTGAATTGTTCAAAGCACTCGGTTATGCCATTTCAACGCAGCCAAACGGTGAAACTGTTGCTGAGCCACCACAGGGCAGAAAAGCGGTCTTCGTCGGGGATTTTGTGGACCGGGGCCCAAAGGTTGCTGAAGTGTTACGCTTGGTCATGCAGATGCAAAAGGCGGGCGCAGCAATCTGCGTGCCGGGGAATCATGATGTAAAACTCGTGCGTGCACTTCGCGGCAAAAATGTAAACCCGACACACGGGTTGGCAGAATCGCTCGCGCAATTAGAAAAAGAATCAGCCGAATTCAAAGCACAAATCGCAGAATTCTTAGATAGTTTGGTGAGCCACTACGTGTTTGATAATGGCAAACTGGTCGTTGCGCATGCTGGCATGAAAACAGAATTGCAAGGCAGGGCATCCGGGCGTGTACGCGAATTCGCACTCTACGGCGAAACCACAGGAGAAACCGATGAATTCGGCTTACCGGTTCGGCTCAATTGGGCTGACGAGTATCGTGGTAAAGCAATGGTGGTCTATGGACACACACCAGTCGTCGAACCGCAATGGGTAAACCGCACAATCAACATTGATACCGGATGTGTTTTCGGCGGCAAACTCACGGCACTACGATACCCTGAAAAAGAACTCGTATCTGTCCCCGCACACCAAACGTATTATCAACCGGCGAAGCCGTTTCTTGAGGAAGGGACCGAACGGTCTACTGTCAAAACACGCGAGGATGACGATATCCTAAATATTGATGATGTACTCGGAAAACGCGTTATCAGCACGCGGTTACATCACAACGTGACAATCCGTGAAGAGAATACGATCACCGCCCTTGAAACAATCAGTCGTTTCGCTGTAGATCCGAAATGGCTTATCTATCTTCCGCCGACAATGTCTCCGACTGAAACAACAAGTATCCCTGGTTTACTTGAACATCCAGCGGAAGCGTTCACTTATTATCGCAAACAAGGTGTATCCAATGTCGTCTGGGAAGAAAAGCACATGGGATCACGGGCTGTCGTTATCGTTTGCCGAGATTCTGAAGCCGCAAAAAGACGATTTGGTGTTGCAGACGACACGCTTGGCATCTGTTACACACGAACGGGTAGACGTTTCTTTGAGGATACCACAATTGAGACCGAACTGTTGGGACAGGTGAAAGCGGCGATTGACAAAGCCGATTATTGGGAGACGTTCAATACAGATTGGATCTGTCTCGACTGTGAACTCATGCCTTGGTCAGTTAAAGCCCAGGAATTGTTACGGCAACAATATGCACCAGTAGGCACTTCGGCGCGTGTCGCTTTGGGAGAAGCCGTTACCGCCTTGGAAACTGCTGCCGAGCAAGGCATTGACGTAAATCTTCTATTGGAGGACTATCGGCAACGCGCAGAAGCAGTGACCGAATACGTCAAGGCTTATCAGCAATACTGTTGGCATGTCCAATCTATTGCAGATCTGAAGTTAGCACCGTTCCACCTACTCGCAACGGAAGGCACGGTGTACTTCGACAAAGACCATCTGTGGCACATGGAAACGCTTGCCAAACTCTGTCAAAATCCTCAAGACAATCTGTTATTCGTAACCCGCTACGGGACGGTTGAAGTAACTGATGACACAAGCCAAACTAAAGCGATCCATCAATGGGAAGAACTCACCGAGCAGGGCGGGGAAGGCACAGTCATTAAACCTTTGGATTTTATCGTTCACGGAAATCAGCGAGGATTAATACAACCCGCCGTGAAGTGCCGAGGTCGCGAATATCTGCGGATCATTTATGGACCTGAATATACATTGCCTCAAAACTTGGAACGTCTCCGGTCCCGTGGACTTTCTCACAAACGTTCTCTTGCACTACGAGAATTTGCGTTAGGTATTGAAGCACTTGAGCGTTTTGTTCACCGTGAACCGTTGTCCGATGTTCATGAATGCGTTTTCGGAATTCTGGCACTCGAAAGTGAAGCAGTTGATCCAAGACTCTGAGGTTTTTTGATGAAAATCGTCGAAAATTGCAACGAACCTTACAAAATACGGACTTTACTGGAACAGCGCATACGAAAAATGGAAATTCGATTCATATATTGCCTCTTAATTTTTTGCGTTACTTTAGTAGGTACGGGTTGTACAACGCAAGAGACTTCCAATTCTATCGCACCGGAAGATGGCTCCGAAGTTGTACTTGAAAACTATCGACTGACTGAGGATGAAACATGGGAACCTGAGAAGACTTACGTTGTACATGGCACGTTGGAAATTCCACAGGATATAATCCTCAACATTTCACCCGGTACCACTGTTAAATTTGGGCGAAACGCCCTCGTCACGGTAAAAGGTATCCTAAAGGTTGGCACCCCTTTAGCACAAGAACAGGTAACCCAACTCGTACATCTGACATCTAACAATATCGGACCGGCACTCGGTGATTGGAACGGTATCTTCTTTGACCATACGCACGATTTGGAGAGTTTTATTAGAGGCGCGGTTGTAGAATACGCCACAGTCGCTTTGGATATCAAAACAACATCACCAACGATAGCAGAGTGCACACTCCGTCTGAATGAGACCGCCATCGCTTTAGATGGTAGCGATGCACACATCCGGTCCAACGATATTGTCGACAATACCATCGGAATTAGCACGATCGGGCGGCAAACACTTCCTCGCATTGAGAAGAACGATATTGCTAAGAATGAAACCGGTATCTTTTGTGAAAATGTTCAGTCCACCATTCAACACAACAACTTAAGTGCAAATGTCTTCGCGCTCCGCTTGAATGTAAAGTTTGACCTTATTGTAACCAACAACTGGTGGGGGAATTCAGATCCTGTTGAGATAGCCAAGGTCATTATAGATGGGACCGATCCAGGGTTAATCACTAAACAGACAGGCATAGTTCATTATGAACCGTTTGCGGATGCCCGAATTACCGATGCAGGGTTTCCATATCCGACACTTCTCACTGAATTAAAGTAAACCCGTAATTATTTGCACACGCGTTCTATAAACATACCGTCGCTACGCGACTGAAGGGGTTTTTTGAAGTCTTCAAGGTTTCCGCGTAGGATCCGGTTCGGTTGATGAAGTTTAAGAAAATATTTCGGTAATAAACGGGCAATAAATTGCTCTACTACAAACGGACAGGCTCGTAATAGTGCGATTCATCGCACGTTCCGATATTACCGAATTAATAAACTGATATTTCTCAAAAGTTACTGTAAAGCAGTGTTTATCAAGGTTCTTTTAGTATTATTGTATGAAAATGCGTTATGAAGTCGGTAAGCATCTGTCTTTCTCCTGTGAGTTGAAGTTGTATTTGATGAAATGTGCGTCTCTCCGAGATACTGATTTGGAGCAACATGAGGTAGCTGATAACTTTTATACCGAGACTGACATAGGCGCCTTCTCTGCTTTGTAGACTCATCGCAGAGACGTGGAGATTCGTTTTCAAATGCCTCCAGAACTGTTCAATACCGTGGTGCTGAGACCAAATGCGTATCGCTTCAGAAGCACGCAAGGGTTTTCCAAAGACCAAGAGGGTTCGTATCTTGCCTCTATCTCGAAAGAAGATGACGATACATTCGCCAAATGTTGGACTGATTGCTTTGGCACGATAGACCGGTTTATCACACCCCCATTCGTCTTCGTGGAGTTCTATGTTCTTTTTATGCGCCGAAAGTTTTGCCTTTGTCTCAGCGATGGTCATGACGAAGTTATTTTTTCCATGAACCAATATAGAGGTAAACCCTAAGACCGATAAAGCCTCAACAAGTTTACGACTCGCATACCATGAATCG
>PYIY01000129.1 GCA_003635195.1 Candidatus Poribacteria bacterium
ACAGAAGATTAAAGTCCTGCTTGATGTCGCTGGTGAAAACGAGCTTAAACCTTTAGTAAAGGACTATTTGATCGAAGCATTTCATAGAACTGAAAATATAAATGCAGTTCTGGAAATTGAAGAGGGTGTATCGTATGTGATATCCGTTGTTCTCGTAGAAGCACGCGTCGGAGAAAATAGGCAAAAAACCGGTAATATTGCCGCCTGTATCCAGTATATTAGTTACTTTGACGACAGTATTCTCAAACCTGATGTCGCTGTGTCAAATTGGGAGCGCGTTAACAATCTCACAACAAACCTGATTGAACATTCTCAAACAGGTTTGCACCTATTTCCTAAAGATGATTTAGAAAAAATGACAGGCAGTGTAGTTTCTAAATTTCAGGAACTACTTTTGGAAAAACATGAATAAAACGTTAGCATACAGGTTATAACGTTTTATGTTACCAAATAAGGAGAAAATGTCAAATGTTAAGATTGTTTACACGCGTCGCAATTGCCTGTGATCGCACAATGCTTAAGGAGGCACATGCACTCCGTGGGATGCTTGAAGCTTTTCGCTTGCAGGTTGATTTCTACTATTTTGTCCAGAAACGCCAGATACTCGACTTTTTTGCACAACCGCGCAACTATACCTATACGATTATCTTCTGCCACGGTTCTGGTGAAACTGCAGAGGATATGCACCTGAGACTTGAGGTTGTCGATCAGGAAGATGGGGATTATGATACTCCTGGCGATGAAGGGTGGGATCATATTGTTGTTGAGCTAACACCTGCGAAAATTGCCAAATATGTCCAAAATCGGGAGGGCACGTTGCTTTCTACAGCGTGTGGTTCGGGCAGAGAACCGTTAGCAGAAGCCTTTCTGAAATCAGGCTATCAGTCCTACATCGCTCCTGTTCACCCTGACGACCCTAAGGAAATATATGTGGATCTTGATTCATCCTTAGTTTTTTTCACCAGTTTTTTTTACTACCTGATGGACGGTGTGGACCGCGATTATTCGACGACTTCCTATAGTGAACAAGAAGCTGCTGAGAAAGCAGTCCAACTTGATCCACACTTTCGGTACGGTACAAAGACGTTTCAACGCTACACAGCAGTGGAAGAAAAAATATAATCGCAACTATGGTGGATTACACAATTAATCTTACACTTCAACAACTTGACTATATCAACATGCATTGTGAGGAGGTGCGGAGAATTGAAACTATACGAAGGATTTTCAACCGGACTTGCGGTTATTCTCCAAGAAAAATTGCGCTCGGCACTCACAATGCTCGGTATTGTCATTGGCATCGCTGCTGTGCTGGCAATGCTCGCTATCGGTGATGGTGCGAAACGCATCGTCATGCAAGAGTTTGAAAAGTATGGCGGTCATTTTTTCGTCCGTCGGAATCCGTGGATCTGGCGTGGCGACCGCGTCTTTCCAAACCGTAGCGGTGAACACTTGAAATATGAAGATGTTTTGGCAATTGAAGCCGAATGTCCTACTGTTGAATCTGTGATACCGAGTATCGCTGATGAAGTGCTCGCGCAGGCTGAAGGTGGTGCTACAAAATGGACGGAGTATGATGGCGTTAATTCTTATTTCCCTATAGGGATGCAATGGCAAATTCAGCAGGGACGTTTTTTTTCCGAAGATGAATTCAATCATCGACGAAAAGTCTGTACACTCGGCACGGAGGTTGCAACAGAACTGTTTGGAAATCAGAACCCCATCGGTAAAGAAATTAAACTTTCACTACAAGGGGGAAGACCTAACCGCTTTACCGTCTTAGGCGTTATGGCGAAACGCGGCACAAGCCTTCAATACGGATTTAGTTGGGACGACATTGTGTTTATGCCTCTAACCACTGCACAAGACAGATTCAAAGGCAAACGTCATGTCAATTATATCAACATCAGAGCAGTAGACAACGATTCCATCGAAAAAGCCGCTGAAGAAGTGACAGCCGTTCTAAGAAAACGACATCGCAATCAAGACAACTTCTTTGATATTAGTTTTGCGACTGCCGCTGTAAAAGAATTGGATAAAATCAGTCGCATTATTAAAATCATGCTCAGCAGTATTGCTGGATTTTCATTGTTTGTTGGCAGCATTGGCATCATGAACATGATGCTGGTTTCAGTGAGTCAGCGTACACGAGAAATTGGTATCCGTCGCGCCATTGGTGCCAAACGACGTGATATTCTCTTACAGTTTCTGATTGAAGCGGTTGTGATGTGCGGTAGCGGGGGTTTATTGGGTATTGGGCTTGGTATAGGGATTGGATATGCCTGTTCAAACATCGCCGTCAAAATCGTTAAAGTTGTTCCGCACTGGCCAGTTGTGATCTCACCACAATGGATGGCAGTTTCTGTTAGTATTTCTACTTGTATTGGTATCGTCTTCGGACTCTATCCAGCGGTGAGAGCGTCCCAAATTTTGCCAATTGAGGCATTGCGAACAGAATGACACCAAAAATTCATACCCTTTGCTATTTTTATTACGACTTACGCATCAGTGATTTATATCGCAGGAGATTTCAGTTGTTGACAGAGGTATTGTTGAAAAAACGACATCACGAGAATATACCAAGACCGATTCTATGAGGTTATGTCAAACATTATTGCGTAAGTCCTAATTCAGTTATATCTATGAACATTTTTCTGCACTAATTTCGCAAGGCGTGTAGGATTTTTCATTCTTAACCCCCTATAGAAGAAACGCCCCAGCAAAAACACCCCCTTATCAGGGGGATTTTTTATTTTTTTATCCAAAAACCGAATAGCCCTGTATGTTTGAGGATATTTTCTTCTTCTACAATTCTTTTTCGCGGAATTGTGTAAGTTTTTATCCGCAAGTCGCGTCACTATATACCAAATAAGGCACTTTCTTTTTTGAGGCGTTTGATGAGAAATAACAATGCTGAACTGATTCAACGTATCCTTGAAGGCGATAATGCTGCTTTCGCGTGCTTGGTTAGGAAGTACCAGAAGCGGGTTCACGCGCTTGCATGGCGGAAAATTGGGGATTTCCATATCGCTGAAGATATTACGCAGGAGACGTTTCTACAAGTCTATCGGAAATTAGCGACCCTGAAAGATCCGACTCAGTTTCCGGGGTGGCTTTATGTCATCGCGAATCGCTGCTGCCTCGCGTGGCTCCGAAAGAAACGGATCCAGACAGAACAATTGGAGGAGATGGATATAACAATGGTAGAGAGCACTTCATATTCCAGACACGTCGCAGCAGAGCAGGCAGAAAGTGCGACGGAAGCTAAACGCGAACTGGTTAAAAACTTATTGGCGAAGTTGAAGGAAAGCGATCGCACCGTTCTAACGCTCTACTACTTCGGTGAAATGACATACGCGGAGATAAGTGAATTTTTAGGCGTATCCGTCAATACCGTCGCAACGCGTGTTCATCGTGCCCGGGAACGCTTGAAACAATACGAACCGATGATTCGAGAGGCACTCGGCAGTTTTCAATTGTCTCCGAATTTAACAGAGAACATCATGCGCGAAATCCCACGTATCAAACCTCTACCACCTACTGGTGGTGGAAAACCACCGGTTATCCCGTGGGCAATCGCCACCTCAATGGCTATTCTCACTGCGATAGGGCTTGGCATTAGCAACCAATATTCAGCGCGTTTCCAGCAGCCCTACAGTTTCGATGCCACATCTGAGATGACAGTCGAGATTATTGACGCACCCGTTGTCCTTGATCTGTCATCAAAGCCGGATGTGCGGAACCAGTTTGGAAATATCAACAACACCAATAAGAAGAGTGGTACAGGCCCGAAACTTAACGATATTCTTGAATCACACTTTAATGCCATTGGTGGTCTCGCGCGGCTCTCAGAAATTGGGAATGTCCGACGTTCCGGCAACGCACAATTAACGCAGTGGAATGGTCAACCTGTGAACGAATCGGGGCGCGTTGAAATAGCAGCAGTCGTTGGAAAAAAATCGTATAACCAACACGATTTCGGTGAACTCTTCAGTGAAACCAGTGTCTGGAATGGTGCAGGCGGTTGGAAATCCGTTATGGGAAGCCGTCCAACAATTCTTCCAGAAACAGAATATGGGCGTGCGAAAAGCACAACCTATATAGATCCATTGCAGGCAATCTACGAAGAATTTGGCAGCAGTGTATTTCAACAAATTGAAGATGAACTGTTCCGAGGTAAGGAATGCTCGGTGATTCGAGTTATTGACACGGAAGATGTATTCTATATCGATAAAGCTTCTAACCTACTCGTCGGAGCGAAGACCACCTATACAGGTCTAAACGCCGAAAATGCCATCGCGGTCCTTCACTACACCGATTATACGGATTATGAAGGTGTAATGTTGCCCAATTCCTATGAAATCTTCATTGGAGGCGGTGCGTTAACGGTCAATTACACCATTACAAAAACAGAGATTGATACCCTATTAGACGAGACAATTTTTGAGAAACCGTAAGGTTTCAGGGTCATCTGCAAACGCTTGTATAGCTGCATAGACGATAAACACGCTGTTCAGCATGTCGAGATAGACGATTTTCAAGTATCTCATCCTGTTTACACCACTCACAACCTATCCTAAAGGAAGTCGAAACTTATCCATGAAATCTTGCTTATTCTTCGTCCTATTTATTGGGATCATGATGCTGTCCTCTGTGTTTGCCGAAACGAACACTGCTCAAGAAGGGACACCGGAAAGCGCCAAACAGCTCGTTTTGCCCACTACTGGTGATGTAGAAGGCACTGTCTACTCGCAGGACACCGACACGCCCTTAGTTGCGGCAGAAGTGCACTTCATTGAGATTGATGTGTCTACAAAAACCGATGCATCTGGAAACTTTCGGTTTATCGGCATCGCCCCCGGGACCTATACCCTATCAATTATACATTCAACGTCCGAAACACCGACAACTGCGAAAATAGAGGTAACCGCGGGTGAGACCAAGCAGGTGAAAATACCCGTTGGAACAACAGTCCAACTCGAAACAGTGGTTGTGGAAGGGCAACGTCTTCACCCAACAATTAGTCGTAAAGAGATGCGAGGCAGCGAACTTGTCCAGATTCCCAGTGCAGGAAGTGATGCGCTCAGAGCCATTACGACACTGCCGGGAATCGGTGTCCCCAACGATTTCCTTCGCGCCCTCCATATCCGCGGGAGCGCGCCCGGCGATACGCGCATCTATATTGACAGGACTCCGCTGAGTTATCCGTTTCACTTTGGCGGATTCTTCTCAACGACACATTCGGATAGTATCGAAAGTATCCATGTGTATGCAGCCGGCTACGGTGCTGAATTCGGGTTAGATTCGCAATCGGTGATTGACATCCGAACGCGCGAACGTTTGGATAAACAGTGGGGCGGGGTCTTCGACTTCAACTTTATATCGCCGTACGGGTTCTTTGAAACCAAAGTCGGGGACAAAGGTTACGCGTCCGTCGCTGGACGTTTCACAACCTATAATCTCATACTCGGACTTTTCTTTCATTCGACATTTCCCACTTGGTCGGATTATGAACTCAAATTTGCATATCAACTCACCGAAAAACATCATCTAACCCTTAATGGCATCGGTGCGACAGATCATTTCGACTTTTCTAACACTCAATCAGCAGAAGCACCACATTCTTCCGCATATTTCAAGAACGGGTTTCAGGCAGAAGGCATCCACCTACGCTCGCATCTCACGGATACACTCACATCCCATCTTTCTTTTACCCATTCCTATAATTTCCTGAATATCAATTTCGGTGGTGACCCAAGCCAAAACGGCGCATCGCCAAACGAAAAAATCATCTACTCAGCCCAAGTCAACGTCCCAACGTATACGCTCCGCGAAGACATTTCCTACGCACTCACACCGAAACTCCAACTTGAGCAAGGATTTCTCTTCGCTTTCAGCCCTGCAGAAAGTGCCACACATACCTTTCTGCCAGAGAACATCAGTTCCGATGATGAGAAACTCGTTTGGAAAGAGAAATTCGACCCATTTCATTACAGTTTCCAGCAGGCAGAAGGATACCTACAGACACGCTACGATCCGCTATCCTTTTTGTCCCTCACACTCGGCGTGCGGCTGGATTACCTCAATTTGACAGAAGAGCTCTCGATTCAACCGCGCGGTAGCCTTAGCTTAACACTCCCTACTACTTCTATCTTCCGATTCGCATACGGTAGATATGAACAGAGCCCCTTCGCGTATCAAGTCCTCAAAACGGATGGAAACAGAGACCTGAAATCAAGCGTTGCAGCGCATTATGTCATCGAATTAGAACACGAACTCTCACCACAAACAGCACTTAAATTCGCGCTTTATTACAAAGACATCGAAAAACTCATCACTCGATCTGTCAATGTCGATGCACTATTTGACAACACCGACACAGCCCTCACAACACCCTATCGCAATCAAGGTACTGGCTTTGTAAACGGGGCAGAATTATTTCTACAGCACCGTATGAGCGAAAAGTTTTTCGGGTGGTTCTCCTACGCCTATACCCATGCAGAACGACGTGAGACACCCAACGCCCCCTATAAACCCTTTCTTTTTGACAATACACACATTGCCAGTCTCGTTGCTAATTACAGTCCAACACCCAAAACCAGCATTGGCGCGAAGTGGCAATATGTCAGCGGCACCGCTGCAGTTCCGCTAAGCACACTCCTGATGATCCAAGACCCCGTCACGCTCGGTATGCATCCACTCCTCTCCGATGTCGCAGGCGCGATTGCGCCCGCTGCGTTTCAGGCGTATCACCGCTTAGATCTGCGATTGAGCCGTAAAAGAACGCAATGGGGCATCCCTGTAACAGAATTCATCGAAGTCTGGAACGTCTACAACAGCCAAAATAAGATACAGTTCAGTTTCCCGGACCAATTCCCGGACCAATTCGTTGAATTTGAAGGACTCCCCTTAGATGTGGAGACCTCGGAGTATAAGAGTCCTGTGCGATTCCCATTTAATTTCACTTTCGGTGCTACATACAAATTTTGACCCAAGTCCAAAACAAAGGGATTCAATTAGGTTTAATCGCATAAATCTTCTCTAAGAAACTGTAATTCCATTGTCTTGGCATATTTTCGGTATCTGGAGTTAGTACCCTCACGGCGAATTAACTTATAGCCTTGCGTTTGAATAAATTTTACAAGTTCATTTCCCATTAATTCTTCCCGCGCAGCGAGATCAACACTGGTGGGAATACGCGTTACATGGTTCCACTTGTCATGATATTCGATCGCTATAAATTTGGGACGAATACGCCAACTGTAATTGGAAAATAGTATGTTTTCAAAGCCTTCAATATCGACCGCGATCACATCTATTTCCTTAATATTCAATTTTTGGATAATCCAGTCGAAAGGTGCACCAAGGATAAAAGTCTGGTTTTGTTTAGTATAATACATTTCTGGAGCACTTGGGCCCGAAGGATTTTTAAAGTACAAATAAGATGAGGGATAAAGGTTCAGTGCGTCTGCAATTGGTGCACAAATCCAATTCAGGTGTTCTTTTTGTTTCTGAGGCAGAAAACTATAACGTGCCATGCAGAAAAGGATCGAGCCCAAAGAACCATCAATTCCATAATAATGCCATAATCTGTTATCATCAGGTGCACAAAGGACCTCAGGAATTTGTTTGAGATTTTTCTTTTTCAGACGAAGTTCACGCCACCGCGGATGAGTTAAATAGATATATTCTGCTCTATGTCCTAATCCAATTTGAATGCAAATTCTTTTATCCCCATTATGTGTCACTACCACTTTGATGATTCCCTTCAACTACTAACGCGAGTTTGATCAGAGCCATTCAGTTTTCGGTTTTCTGAGTGCATTATTAGGAATGAGTGCGCGGCTATCGATAAAAACCGGGGTTACTTAAGGAAACACCCAAGCAAAAACACCATTCGACATAATAGGGACCCTTCTCTATTCCGATTTCAGGTTTGCTGCCAAGATTTCAATCAACTCTGCCAAGGTCGGGAACTCGTTACGTGCCTCCGGTGGAAGATCGGCGAGGTGTGTGTCACCGACGAAACGATACATATCCGCTGCCCCTGTTAAGATATTCGGTGTCAATCCGACGTGTGCAAAAGTCGCTGAAATCTCTTCCATCTCACCGATCCAGCGTCTCGCCTTGGGTGGCATGCTCGGCAACCCGCGCTCCATCCGTTCAAAGAGTGCCGATTGACTTAATTGGAACTCTGCAGTGAGTGCTTCCGATACTCCCAATAGAGATGCCGCAGTGAGCAATTCGGTACAGAGTGCCGTCAATCCTTTCGTTAGAGAAGCATAGCACATCTTAATCGCAGAGGCAAGTCCTATTTCGTCACCGAGCGTGCGGACATCTAATCCGTAATTGTTGAGTTCTGAGAATGTGTCAAGGTCCGGTCCCGATGCGTAGAAGCGTGTCGCCCCGGGTGTACGGGGTGGTGGTCCGATGATAGAGGCATCAACGAAAGTCCCACCTGCAGCGGTAATCACGTCTCCTAATTTGCGAACCGTTTGGGGTGCGATGGCGTTGCAGTCGGTGTATGTTAGCGTTGTGTCTGTCTCCTGCAGTGCCCCCGCGATGACTTCTGCAGCAGACATCGCTTGTGCTGGCACCATGATTGAGAGGATAAGGTCGGCTTCAATAATGAGTTGGGAATACGTCGGCACCTCCTCAATACCTGCTTTCTCAGCGAGCTCATGGGTGCGCTGACTTCTTCCGTGCAGACAGGTAATGACGCGTAAACCGTTTTCACGAAGAACATTCCCGACGGTGTGTCCCATATCACCAGGGCTTAAAATTCCGACAGTGTTGGGCATAAGTTGCCTCCCTCTTTCAAATATGAATGCCGACAGTGTTGAATGCCTTGAATACTAATATTGCGCCGAGTAGGATGACGACAGCGGCACTGATAATCGGTAGACGTTGTAACCAGATACCTTCGCCCGTGAAACGCTCAATTACCGGTTTTGCCATCACCATCAGAATGCCGATAGCAACCAAGACAGCGGCAAGCCCGAATGAGAAAGCACATAGGATAATCAGACCCCACACAAGTTTGTTAAGACTAATCGCGAACAGGAGCCCGATGAGGGCATCGACACACGGCACGATACCACCGGAGATACCGAGCGATAGCAACCCCCAAAAACCTGTCCGTTCTGAAGGCACAGCATGGCTATGCGTCCGCCCACCATGACTGTGTGTAAGCGCGTGGTCATGTGAATGTCCATGGTCATCATCGTGCGAATGGTCATGTGAAGGGGCGTGTCCATGATCGTGGTCATCTGCATGCGGATGGTCGTGATCGTGGTCATATGAAGGGGCATGTCCGTGGTCGTCATCATGCCCATGTTCATCGTCGTGTCCGTGGTCGTGGTCGTCTGCGTGCGGGTGATCATGATCGTGGTCATGTGGATGGTCATGTGCATGTGAATGATCGTGGGGGTGCGGGTGCTGATGTCCATGCGCCTGGCTTTGTGCACCACCACTGTAATACTGCTTCATATTTCTGGCAAGCAGCCACGCCCCAATACCAACAATCAAGACACCAGAGAATAGACTCAACCACGGAACGATATCCTCCGGTGCAAACCCCTGCGCTACCAGCATGACAATGCCAAGTACTATGACGCTGAAGGTGTGCGTAATGGTAACGACAACCCCAAGGAAAACTGCGTCAATAACCCTGCCCTTAGAGCCGACGAGGTAAGCAGCAACTATCGCTTTTCCGTGCCCGGGTGTTAAGGCATGCAAACCACCAAGCACAAATGAAACTACAAGAGCAACAATCGCCAATTGAAGCGTAAGCGGTTGGTTCACCAACTCTTTTATCCGGTCACCTGAATGCTCATGACCTTCGTCAGCAAATACCAACGCGCAACCGACAACCCCGATAAAGACGATACTGGCTTGCAATATGCGCTTGCAAGCTGCGCCGCTAAAATAGCAATAACGTTTCTTCAAAATTTATTATATCCTCGCGAATTTTTGGAAACGCCTATCCGCAATAACTTCGCTGACATAGATGTCTCCGTTTGAATCAATCCAAATGCCGTGTGGGGAATCGCTGAATTGTCCGGGAGCATCGCCCTTCTCGCCCCACCGTCCGATAACTTCACCGTCAAGCGTCATGATACTGATACGTTGACCGCCTTCGGCAATGTGAATAACATTATCACTATCAATAAAGAGATCGTTCGGAGAACGGAGGTCTGTCCACTCGGTCAGGTATTCGCCATTGTTGTTAAAAATCTGACAGCGGAGGTTCCCGCGATCGAGAATATAGACGCGATCGTTCTGGTCTACAGTAACATCGTGTGGCAGGTTAAATTCCCCGGGTCCCTTGCCGGGTGCGCCCCACGAAACGATCACTTCGCCATCAGCAGTCATCCGGTGTACCCGCGATTGTCCATAGCCATCGGAGACGTACATCTCTCCAGAGGCAGAAAGGACAGCGCGCGTCGGCTCATTAAAGGGACCTCCCGGCGGTCCAGGTTGATCAACAGTCCCGAACGTCTGCAATAATTCGCCATCAAGCGAGAATTTTCGGACTGTGTGATCAACGGTATCCGTGGTATAAATTTCATCATCGGGGCTGATCCAGATGCCGTGTGGTTTCTGGAAGATATCCTTGCCCCACTCTGTAACGAATGTGCCATCCGCCTCGAAAACGAGCATAGCGGGTTGTGGACTCCGATTGTAAACATAAACGCGGTCATTTGAATCACACGCCACGCCAGAGACGAGACCGAGTTGCGGTATCATCCCCCACCCTTCTACGACTTCATATTGATAATCACCTGTTCCAAAAGTTGCCATGGTAATGCCTCCTGTTAAGTGCTGACGTTTACGCGCTTTGCAACGATAAACTTAAGCAGCTGCACAATGCGTTCCGCTTCCAAAATACCGTTGTATCTCGGTGAAAACTCGACATGGAACACAGGTCTTTCGCTCTCAATTTCACTAACGCTCCCATGTACGAAGGTCCAATCATCGGTGATAGTGTAACACCCAAAAATCTGTTGTTCTGGATTAGGGTCTGTTTTCCAGTTGATCCATGCGGCGGCGAGCATTTCACCGTAAAGTTGGCACAATGGGTCTGGCGCGTTAATACCGCGTTTTGCTTCATGGACAACGAGGTAAGGGCCCCTAATTTTCCCAGCAACAGCGGGCGCAAGGACACCATCGGCTTCCCCTTCCAATTCAAATGTGGGATATGTGGCTTTGAGTAATACACCTGCCCACGCGCAAACCTGTCCCTGCTCTGCGAGCCTTAAGAGTGGATAAATAGTCCGTGCCCAGAGGGTAGCTTCGTTTAATCTTGAGAGGTGGCGTTGCTGTGTGTCTGCCTTGAGGTAGTCAAGCATCATTCCCTCTTCGGCAGTCAAGGGTATCTGCATTTTCTTCCACGCTTCTATGGGACCGTCTTGTTCGTGCAGTTCTACAAGTGTATTAAGCGTTTCTTCGGTGAGTTGTGATAATGGATACGTTTGCATTGCTGAAAACCTCCCTCCAGTCTGCCGAGATACCTTTGAAGCCCGTTCCAAAAGGATTTCAACTCCAATAATATCTAATTTTGGAATATATTGCAACCGTTTTAAAAGATCCCGTTTATGAACAAGGCAGCACGTGTGAAGTTCGCTTTCTGAGACCCAGTCGCATAGAGGACATTTGTCTCGTCAATATAGGTGTATCCGTTTTTGCCGAAAAAGTGTGTGATTTCAAAATTCACGCGGAACGTCCGACTTAAGTCGTAATGGAGACCCGCGCCCCAGTCGGAAAGATCGGCGTTGAAATCAAAGAATCGAAAGTTGGATGGATTCAGGGCATCGTTAATAAAATCAAGGCGTAGAATGCTAAAATACGCGAATGCGCGCGCCTCCCGGTAATTGTAGAGACTCTGGTCGCGTATCCATGTAAAATCGATCTGGATGCGATCCTCCCAAGAGTTTTCAGTCGCCTTATCGTCTTGATTGAAACTGCCGCGAAAGTCTACAAAATCCCTTGCGCGATAATAACTCGTATCGGTCATCCGGACGTAAGTAAGTCGATTGGAAAGTGCGAGACGGAGTGATTCGTTCAGATCATAAGAGAAGATTAAATTTGCGTATGCGGTATCCTGAATAATCTGCTCATCAAAATCGGATTTGGTATAGAGATCGGCATCCAAATCATCTTGATTGTCGATTTCAATGTCGTGTAGATCGCGTGTATAACGGAGTTTGAGTTCCGTCTGGAACATCGAAGAAAACAAGGATGTGGTCGGCGCATATTTCCTAAACAGCAGCTCCCCTGGATTGAGATAGTAAAGATTTCCACTTCCGTCAATTCCCTTGAGCTGGAGTGCGACATCGGTTTCAACTTCCCGTCGAAACGGGATCAGCAGTTTCTGGGTATAGGTACCATCTGTCGTAAACCGTTGGATACGTCGCAGCCGGTACCGAAATAGCCGCGTATCACTACTGTAGCGTCGCGTCGGATCGTCAAACCGATTCGGAAGCGTGGAGTCAAAATCTTTTAAGTACTTCGCCGTGTCGGCGACAAGGAGTGTGCCATCCGTCAATGCCGCTATCCGAAAGGGCGCGATAAATTGACCAGCTGCGTCGCCGTATTCACCGAAAGCACGCAAGAACTTTCCTTCAGCACTATATTTCAGGACCCGATGCCCTTTTTCATCAACGACGTAGAGATTTCCGTGTTCATCTACGGTCATATCCACGGGATGTACGAGACGTCCTGTTCCGGGTTGCGCGAGCGGATAACGAGCAAGGCGTTCACCTTTCGAGCTGAGTTTGTAAACCATTCCACTATCGCAAACATAGAGATTCCCGTTTGCATCCACGGATAGGAGAAAATCCCGTTTTGTGTCTCCTTGTGGGATAATGATCGCGTAATTGCCTTCAGCATCTAAACCGGGTGAAGCGGTCTCAAGGGGTGCTATCCGTTGACTGAAGTCTTGTATCGGGTAACTTGCGATAAACACACCCTGTGCATCAAATTTATGGATGCACGGACCGTAGTTATAGATTTTCGGTCCTGGGTTCGGATCCGAAATCTGCACGAACATCCAATCCATTACATAGATACTACTATCCGTGCCGACGGCGATAACCGTCGGGTTGATGAACCGAAATTCGCTCTCTGTCTCCATCTGGATGTCAAATACAAAGCCACCCATCTCACTGAACTTTTGGATTCGGAAGTTATCCGTATCAACGACATAAACGGCACCGTCAGGTCCAAACGCCATGAACAAGGTCTCTGCGAATTGTGCTTCGGCCTCTCCTTTTCCACCAAACTCAACAACAAATTCAAATTCTTGTGCGGCGTTCACGTGTATCGGAAGCAGCAACAACAGGTAAAGCATTAATTTTTTAAATTCAAACATGTGCTATTTTTATTTATACGTGTCCTCGATTTTTCATTTCTTGAAATACAGCGTCTATTCCGCAGTTAAATATTTGGCGTTTAGATACATTTATGTGTTTTTTTGGATGTTATCTAAGACGCCATTAATAAATTTTGGGGAATCTGGGGTGCTATAAACTTTCGCGATTTCAACCGCTTCATTAATTGAAGTCGCCGTATCAATATCGCTAAGATAAAGGATTTCATAAGCCGCGCATCGTAAGATAGAGAGGTCTACGACAGGCATCCGATGGAGTTTCCAATTTTTAGAGGTGTTTTGAAGCAATTCATCAATGATTTCGAGATGTGAAGTGGTGCCTTCAACCAGTTCTACAGCGAACGGACGGAGTTTTGCAGATGTATCATGACTTTGCCAAAACTGTTCCATGACAACCGGTACCGGCGCGTTGGTGAGTTGAATCTGATATAGCATTTGTATCGCGACGATGCGAGATTGCCGACGAGGAGACATTAGAGTTTCCGATTCTCCGATTTTCGAGTGTTAACGCGTGAAGTTTTTTTTATTCCATCAGATACGCTATCGTGTATTATACACGGTTTTAGGTAGTATGTCAAAGAAAAATACTGGCAGCGGCGATCAGCAATTAGCCATCAGCTATCAGCAGTTAATCGCCGGTGAGAGGTGAAACGAATTAATGAACGACACGGCGGAGCGTACCTACTACTCTACGAATTCTACTGTAAATATACAAAAAAGTAGATATAATGCTTGAAAAACTTGACAATTCTATAAAAAAACTTTAAAATTCCATATATTAGCCTTCAGCGAAAGGAAAAATTTGTGAATTCACACAAAAGAGATTACGGCACTGTCGCAGGCCCTCATCCTCGCACTGCGCAAGCCGGGTTTGAGATGCTGCTTGCTGGTGGAAACGCTGTTGATGCTGCTGTTGCCGCAGCGTTTGCAGAAGGGGTCGTGGAACCCTCGCACAACGGGATCGCAGGGTACGGTGGTTGCGCGCTTATCTATCGTAGCAAAACGCGGGATGTCATCGCAATAGATTACAATTCAGCTGCCCCAGCTGCTGCCGCCGAAGATATGTTCACGATTGAAGAGGCACCGGATGCTGTCGCGGGATACCGGGTGCCGGGACGCGTCAACGTCCACGGTCCACTGTCGATTAGTGTACCGGGGGTTGTCGCTGGCTTATGCTTGGCATTAGAGGCGTTTGGGACGCTGCCGCTCACCGATGTCCTCCGCCCTGCTATCAATTCCGCCCGTCATGGCTACGCGCCGAACAGTGCAAACCGCGGTGGGATAGCCGGAAATGCAGAACGGTGGAGACGGGACTTCCCAGAAACTGCACGTGTCTTTCTCAAAAATGGCAGCCCCCCGAAAAAAGGTGAAACGCTTACGAATCCTGAACTCGCGCGGACTTTGGAGGCAGTCGCGGAGGGCGGACCCTCTGCATTCTACGAGGGAACAATCGCCGAAACAATCGCAAACCACATCCAAGAATTAGGGGGATGCCTAACTGCGGACGACCTGAAGAACTACCGTCCTTTCATCACAGCCCCCTATCAAATTCAGTACCGAGGTTATTCAGTCTATACTGCACCACTCGGTGCGGGCGGGCTGACGACCTTACAGATGCTCCGACTGGTAGAGGAATTCGATGTGGCGGAGATGTCTGTCACTGAGAGGTTCCACCTTTTCGCTGAAGCGATGAAGGTGTGCTGGCCCGAAAGACTCCGCCGATTCGGTGACCCTGACTTCGTTGACATAGATATTGAAAGGGAACTCTCGGATAACTTCACCGCGACACTCAGTGAAAAGTTGAAAGCAGGACTGAAAGCGCCGCAACCTGGAGAGGTTGTTTACCATGAACCGATGAATTGCACGAGCCACATCTCGACTGCGGATGCCCAAGGTAATATGGTGTCTCTGACCCAGACGCACGGCGGTGGATTCGGTTCAATGGTTACAGTCCCGGGAACGGGATTGCTCTTTGGACACGGTGTGGGACGTTTTGATCCGAGACCCGGACTTGCTAACTCTGTCGGCCCCGGAAAACGTCCGCTGCACAACATGGGTCCGCTTCTCGCTACTCGGGACGGCAAACCCTTTGCTACCTATGGCATCCCCGGTGGCAGAACTATCCCGAATAACCAACTGAACATCAGCATTAATCTGATGAACTTACAAGTGTCAATGCAACAGGCATTGGACGCGCCGCGCTTTCATAGCGATGGGGCTGAACCGATCCAAATTGAATCGCGCGCGGGTGAAGAGGTTATTGTAGGGTTGAGAGAACTCGGGCACGAAATCACAGCAAGCGCGGGCATCGGTGGTCCTGGACACGGGGTTCGTCTATGGAACGACGGAACTCACCACGATGGCGGCACGGATCCACGCGGCGAAGGCAAAGTGATGGGAAAATAATAGGAGATCTGGCAATGGCTTTCCGGAACGATGCACTCGCCGGACAACACATCGTTATTTCCGGTGGGTGCGGAGCGATCGGGATTGGAATCGTCCAAAAATTGATGACACACGGGGCAAACTTAACGGTGAACGATATCCTGCCGGATCAACAGGCGATGGATCGACTCAGCCAAAACGGAATCGACACAGCGCAAATTAACTACGTTAAGGCAGATTTGACAGATACCGCCGAAACCGATATGTTGATAAATGCTGCGCGCGAACGGTTCGGACCTATCCACGCCGCGCTGTGTCATATCGGTATGGTGATCCCGAAACCGTTATTAGAATACAGAGCAGAAGAATGGGATGAAACAATGGCGGTTAACGTGCGGACAGCCTTTTTATTCGGTAGTGCCGCATCCCGTTCTATGCTTGAAGATAATGTTAAAGGACAACTCATTTTTACGACATCTTGGGTCGCTGATGTGCCGTGGCCCGAAATTGGCCCTTATAACGCAAGTAAAGCTGCAATGAAGCAGCTCATGCGTTCCTTCGCACGGGAATTGGCAGATAAAGGGATTCGCGCAAATGCTGTCGCACCCGGTATTGTTAGTGTTGGACTCGCAAAACAACAATGGGATACGGATCCAACTTACCGTGCCCGTGCCCAAAAAGCAATTCCACTCGGCGTTATGCAACCGCTTGATTCGGTGGCAAACGCTTTTTTATTTTTGTGTAGTTCCGCCGCAGATTATATGACAGGAACAGTGCTACTCGTAGACGGCGGATGTAGCCTGTATCCTATGGATGATGCTTAGTTCGCACGACGGGTGTGTGAAACAAATCCTTCGTGTAATTGAGACGGATTTCGGTGTGAGACGGTTTTAATCTGCTTCAAGACCAAAAATCGAAACCGAATTTTTTACGGGTAATAACATCAATCAGAAAATCGCAGCAATGTGTTCTGATGCGATTCTAAACCTTTGTTTCAAAAGAAACATGAAAAGATGGAGAAATTATGTCACAATTTGTAAAAGCCGCGACAACCGATCAAATTCAGCCCGGTAGATGTATCGGTGTGAAAGTTGAAGGTGTTTTTATCGGTATCTACAACGTTAAGGGTGAGTATTACGCCATGAATAATATCTGCCCACACCTCGGTGGCGTTTTAAGTTACGGCTTCTTAGACAATAATTGTGTTACGTGTCCGCTCCACATGTGGGAATTTGATGTGACAACAGGGGAATGCGTGTGGCCAGGAGAGGAAAGTATCCCCACCTATCCTGTGAAAGTAGAGGGCGACGATATTCTTGTGAATGTGGAAACGCCCCTTCAAGCGAGTTAGTGTCTTTTTTAATAGAATAGAGGGACGGTCATGCTATTGCGCCCTCAAAGAGGAGAAACGAGTATGGCATATCTGCTCACCGGTGGCATGGGCTGCATCGGTACTTACGTCATCCGCGACCTGTTAGCCGCCGGTGAAAAGGTAGTGGTTTACGATTTTGCTTACGACCTCACTATCCCCAAAATGGTACTCACGGACGAACAGATCGAAGGGTTCACCTTTGTGCAAGGCGACATTACCGACCTACCGCACGTCCTACGCACCGTCCAAGAACACGAAATTGATCGGGTGATTCATCTCGCCTCATGGCAAGTGCCAGCGTGTAATGCGAATCCGCCACAGGCGTTAAAGGTCGTCTGTGAAGGTACAATTAACATACTGGAGGCGGCGCGTATTTTCAATCTCAAACGCGTTGTATGGGCAAGCAGTGTCGCTGTCTTTGGGGCCCCAGAGGATTACAACCATCAACAGATTCTCAACGATGCCCCACACTATCCGAAGTTTATCTATGGGGCGTGTAAATCCCTCAATGAGAAATACGCGACACACTATTTCGATGCTTATGGTGTTGATTCAATCGGACTCCGATTTACGGCTGTTTACGGGGTCGGTAGAACGCGGGGAATGAGTTCGTTCACAACACAGATGATTGAGGCAGTAGCGTTAGGTGAACCGCATGTCTGTCCGTTCGGTGATGATGCAGTGGATTGGCAATATGTAGAGGATGTCTCCCATTCAATTGTCATGGCGTGTACTTGTCCGACGACGCAGACACGCGTCTTCAACGTGAAGGGTGGGATCCGACCCGTTAAAGAAGGCGTAGCGTATCTCAAGACATTGGTGCCGGATGCACAGATTACGCTGGAGCCGGGGGTATTCGGAATCTCGTGGGATTATGATGCGACACCAATTGCTGAGGAGATGGGGTTCACACCTGCCTACACGATGGAGCAGGGGATTTTGAAAACGTTTAATCGTTTTCGGGAGCGCGCGGGATTGGCAAAAGTATCGTAGTAAAGGCGGAGCACGCTCCGCCTATCAAGCAACGACAAAGACTCACTTTGTCTGACTTCTGACTAATAATACTTTTTCATTTGTGCCCAAGTGACAGCCAATTTGCCGCGTGCATCAACAGCGAGTACGCGATCCCAAGGGATATTTTCGCCTTTTGAATCGGCTTGGTGTACATCGTCAAAGTTCGGATGTCCCCATCCACCGCTGTTGTTATCAACAACAACGAGTTGAGCAGTCTTACCTTTCAAGTCAGAAACATCCCATTCTTTACGACTCATTGTTTCAGTCGCGTTGCCGGTTGCTGTTCGTTCGACTTTGCCCTTGATTTCGAGGTTAACGCAACATGGCGCGGGTGCTTTATCCCACGGATGGTTTCCACCACCGATGAGAAAATTCATGGTTTCACCAATGATTGTGAACTCGATCGATGTCAGGGTGCCTTGCGGTCCATCGCCTTGCGTCTGACCTGGATTCTGTCCTGCTTTTTTTCCTTTGTCTGGTCCTTGAAACTTTTCATATAATCCTAACCACCAATCTCCCTGATGTTTTGAAGGCTGCCCGCGGTTCCGTGCCGTCGGGTTATCTCCCCAGGTCGGTTGGAAATCGAACGCCTCTCCGTCTTTTTCCCAATCCGTGAGGTCCCCCGTCTCAAAGTCGTTGTTAAACGACCGCGCCGAGGTGAGATCGACAGATAAAACGAGCAATACCAAGAGGACAGATGGAATCACGAGGGAAAAAAATACTTTTCTCATGAGACTATCTCCTTTCGTTTCTGAAAGTTATGTGTTTCAAGTGATTCATTACCAACTAAGACTCTACACGAGTCCTATTTCATATAATACGTCATATAGAAATGAATTGAAAGAAAAATTGCGATAGAGGCATTCAGTTTATCTCCTGCTCCACAGATTGGTCGGACATCTTGACTCCTTTTTTAGGCTATTATATCACAGATTTTCACCATGTTTACGGGCAGGAAGCCCAAACTTTTAAGTTTGGGAGGAATGCCTGCCCTCGTTAATGAGACCAAACGCCTATCAAAAAGATTTGATATTGTGTCAAGAATATAGTATGATATTCCTATCAAGTTGGAAACCGGCATTATCAGCGTTACCGCTGGGTAGCGTGTCTGCCTCCCACTGAGAAGGGGATAAACGCTTGATACTTGATAAACCATGAAATTAACCTTTAGATACCCAATATATCCTACGCAGACACAGGAACAAACACTGTTAGCATGGTTTGATCACTTGTGTGCCCTTCAGAATTCTGCTCGTAATAATCGTAAGTTCGCACATGAGGAAGAAGGTCGTTTTGTTTCTCAAGGCGAGCAAGAGAAACTTTTGAAGGTAGCTCGTGAAAAGTATGCTGATTTTCGTGCTGTGCCTCAAGACTTCCAAGCGTCTGTCCTTAAACGCGTTGATAAAGC
>PYIY01000130.1 GCA_003635195.1 Candidatus Poribacteria bacterium
GTGTGAAGCTGAGACTCCCGCGCGGCTGAATTGAAAGTTCATCCGTCAAATTGAGATAATCGAATCGTGTTCCAAGTGCGATGGACAGAAACGATAGCGGGTCGTAGCGTGCCTGTAGATACCCCTCGGCACGCCGAAACGTGTAATCGAATTCGTCCAGTTTCTGTGTCCATACCGGTGCCTCCTCGCTTTCAAAATCTATCTTTCCGGGAGAAGAGGTGTGTGTCAGGCTCTCCGCTGGACTCAGGGCAAGGAGGAACCCTGGCTCTAATTGAAGTGTCGGTGTTAATTTGTAGGACACGTCTTCGCGAAGCGTATACATCGGGGTGTTCACTTTGATATCATAGAGGAACCCTTCGAGGGCCCCTTCATTCTCAGGTTGATCATCTTGGCGTGAGGTGCTGCCGAAATGGATATTGAGAAAATTATGAGAACGCGTCAATGAAAGATGAGACGAGAGTTTGTCAGTGAAAATGGAACGGAGATGGATGCCTTCGGCTTCAAACCCGTTTTTGAAATAGAAGGCGGAATCAGGGCCTTCTGCGACCGCTTCTGAAAAGTCGAAGTGATCTGTCGCGCCCAAACCATTAAGTGTCAGGTGATGCTTTGCCGAAATTTCATAAGCAAACTTAAGTTGATAGTCCGACCACGTCGGAAGTGTCCAGTCAAAGAAAGCCCCAAGTATGAGATTGTGGATGGTAAATCGTCCAGCAGCAGATGCATAACCTTTGTCTCCAATTTTGGCTTCAAGGAATCCAGCGGGCGATATAATGTTCAGATCGGTTGCCCCCGACCACTGTTTTTTCGAGTGCTCACGTGAGCGGATGTCAATCACTGATTGTGAATCTAACCCAAATTCAGCACCGTACCCACCAGCATAAATCCGGATGTTCTCAATACTATCTGAGTTGATCGTTGAAAAAAGTCCACCATAGTGAAAAGGATAACCGAGCGGGGTTCTGTCGAGATATAGGAGCGTTTCTCCGGGCGCACTCCCCCGGATATAGAGAATACCAAAGAGGTCATTGGGAATACCGATGCTCGGCAACGTGGTGAGTCCCTTGAGCGCGTCGCGCCCAGCCCCGGGAATCCGGATCAGTTCACTGCCGCGAATCTCCTTGCGGCTAACTGTCGGTGGAAGACGTTGCCCCTCCACAACAATTGTTTCGAGTCGGACCGCCGCGCCAAGATATATTTTCACCTGCGCTGTATCGCCTGCTGTTATTTCTACTTTTAAAGTTGTTGGGGTCTTATATGTGGGATGTGTGATTGATAAGGTGTGGGTGCCGACCGCGATACCTACGAACTGAAAATTTCCAGATACATCCGTTTTGCCAGATACATTAATTTCCACAAAACGGACTTCTGCTTCGACAAGCGGTTGCCCCGTCGTTTGGTCGTAGACGTACCCGTCAATGTCTCCACTATCGGTGGTATTGATAAACGGTACCGCCGCACCGGGGTAAAATCGTCCACGAAGCACCTTACCGGCGCGAATCTCAATCGGAATTTCCGTAGGTGTACCATGAGTCGGGCCGGAGATGGAAATTGTGTATTTTCCGACAGGAATTTCGATGATATGTGTCGAGTGGGAGATGGAGAGTGTGTATTTTCCGACAGGAATTTCGGTGAAGCGGAATGTTCCGTCTTCACCAGTTTTTTCAGATTGATCGGTCTCAACGATGCGTACTTCTGCTTCAACTAACGGTGTGTCGGTATCATGCTGGTAGACGGTGCCTTCGATATCACCTGTGCGTGGGAGAATCCGCTGCCAGAGGTTTCTTTCGGTTTTAGGACGCTTATCTTCTTCGGTATCATCCGATTCAGCAAAAACAGAAAGCGGTATCACAAACACTACAAACAGGATTGGACATAGACGGAATATCATCAAAAAGTTTCAACCTCCGTTTGGAATTTGAGTTGTCTGCATTAACGCTAAATTAAACGTGAGTTTGATAGAAGTGAGATATTGGGTTTCGCTTAGACGGACAATCCGCAACTTGGGTTATAAATAGTCGATCTTTATTATTATTTTCAATAAATTAAATTATAAATCCCATTCTAACTACTATTATATAGTAGTTTTAGGGAAAAAGGAAATAGATTTAATAAAGATTCTGGGAGTTTGATAATTAAATGTCGGTTGGGGAATAAAATACACCTACGGGAACTTCAATTTTTATTTTCAAACTCACGTTAAATTAAATATTTCCGCTGACAAGGGTTGAATTTTCAACAGGTGTTCATAAAAAAACTCGCCCACAAAATACTTGTGGGCGAGTTAGAAACGAACCTATTGCATCTGTTCCATTTGAGGCATCATTTGTCCCATCAGTCCGAGCATTTGCGCGAGCTGCTTGAAATCACCGAGGTTAAGAAGGAGATTCGCATCAATTCCGCTATCTTGTGCTTTGGCAGCAAGATTGATACTGTAGTTATCTGGTAAAGACGTTATCACGGTTGAAAACAATTGTAGCGATGGAATATTCTCTTCCAGCAACTGCGACAAGTTTTTAAGTACGACGGTTGGGGAAATCGCCAGAAGCACGTTGTTGTCGGTTCCCAATGCCTTAACGAGTTTCTGATAACTCAAGTGTTCAGAAAACCTATTCCCGATCCCCGCTTTCCTATCGAGAGCCGCTATCATTAATGTGGGACTGGTTCCCATTGTGAAAAGGAGTTGACCTTCAGTAAAAGCGTAATACCAGTGCCATTCCGTAGGCATCAAATCGGTAGGAATTAGATCGTCAGTTACAGGAAGTTCCGCAGGAAGATCTACCTTGAAATTGGGAAAAATATAACTTTTAATCTCAACACGGTTGTGCACTATTGACTTACTCTGGTAGGCTCCTGTATAGCTAAGTTTTTCGAGAAGTGTCTCGTCCATATAGGTTTTCGCGCTTTCCTCATCTTTCAGCTCATAGATGAACAGATACTGCGGCAGAAGGGTATCCCCGAAACTGAGAGAGAAACTCCATCGGTCTGCCAGAGATTTGTAAAAATGTTTCATCTGTTCAAGGAGTTCTTCTTGCTGGGCTTTCGCTTCTGGATGATTACTTTTTGGAAAGAAAGTAAACCATGAGGTGCTGATCTCAGTTAGAAATTTTTGACTCCCTTGAAAAGCACCGTTTATAATAGTTCGATCTGGTAATTCACCGAGGAAACCGAGTTCGTCAGATGCTTCTTCAAAAACCTTCATAAATTCACTACCGTTTTGGAATTTCAGGAACGGCTTAATTTGGACATCCGTTCCGTCCATTTGAAGTCGGACACTTGCAAATCGCACCTGTTCGATAAATGGTATCCCTGCTTCAGATACACCTTCAAGGAATGGCGCAATCTCGTCGTCTTCATTGGCATCTTCAAGTTTATCTATCACCACCTGCAATTCTTCGTCAAGCGGTTCGTCAAGGTTAGCAATCGTGGATTCAACATCAAAGTACAACGCCAATTGATCGTCATCTTCCGATATGTCGGTAAGGAAAGAGACATAATCGGGGTTCTTTGTAACAGCCTTCATTGTTCCTTTGTAAATGTCGATAACGTTTTCGCAGACCTCGCGCTGTTTTGTGAAGATGAGGATATCGTCTAAAATTGTTACTATTTCACCATCTTCGCTGTCGTTCCAGTAGGTTATGCCTTTATATTCCGTGCGTTCATCTTCTGTCGTCGCCTTTTCAATTATCTGTTTTATTGTTTCAGGGTCTCTTAGATGCGCAAGGAGAACGAATTGCAGCGGTTCCAAACGGGTGAGGACGATTGCAAAATCTCGGCTCAAATTGAATATTTCTTCCAGCGCAATTAAACTCTTGAATTGAGATCCGAGGATATCCGACAAAATTCCGATAGACACATCGGATGCTTGCGCTTCAGATAGAAGTTCTGTCTTCAATGTATTAATTCGGTTATCCAAATCAAGCGGGTGGCGACAGTAGATGAGCCCTAAGGCTTTTTCTGGGATTAGGTGCAAAACACTGTCATTTGGAACAGGAACCGGTGGACTTTCTGATCTATCCGGAGGTGCATCCGTGGCGAGATCCGCTTCTGCGATACGCAGGCTAACGAATAGAAGCGTTGCCATAAGTGTCAACGCAGTGAGGGATAAGTGCAAACATTTCTGAATCATTATGATTTCTCCTGAGGTATATCAATGTTTATGGACGTATTCACGCTGGGTTTGGACGTTAATTTTAACGTGAGTTCAGTGTAAATCCGATTTATTTATCTGTTTGATCTTTTTTCTTTTCAGACTCTGTTTCTGTTTTCAAAGGCCCCTGAATCCATTTTTCAAATGCTGCTGTGTCCTCAAAAAATGAACGCGTAAGGGCGAATTCAGCGGGAGTCGCAATCGCACCCCGTAGCAATCCTTCCGAAGAACCGTGTTTTTTTAGCCACTCACGCCATACATTGTGAAAAACCTCAGTATGCATCTGACCGCTAAGATTGGTAACCGTCGCCATCTGTGTCATTTCCGACATGTGCGAAAACAGTTCTGCTCCCGGATAGATCGACATCAACGGTTCCATCAAATGTTTGGTTTGGAATACGACAAGCGCATTCATTTTATCAAACATTTCCGGTTCTTTTACCAATTCTAAACGGAGTTTGAAGTAGTAATCTGTGCAAATTGACAGTGCCTCCGCCTTTGTTTTTGATGGTAATGCTTCCTTAAAAGAAAACAACATAGCGGTTTTCTGCTTCGGTGTCGGCATTGCCGCGACATAAGTCGGAAAATCTTTATATGCCTTTCCAACTTCCGCTTTCAGGTAAGCCAAGTATGGCAGGCTGGATAAGGTTTCGTCGAGCGTACCGGTGTGCTGAAGAAGTTCGCTCAGCAGGTCTTGCTGTACCTTATTCAAAGGTTTGCTGACGAATGCCTTTAGTGCCTTTTCGCGCTTTTTGTGTTGCGCCATGACATCTTCCATTCCGCTCATTATTTTATCTACTAACTCATTTCCTGTCTCCGCTGCAGGTTCATTTTCTGCCGTGCTCTCAAGGACATTATTGAAGCAGAGAAAGACAAGCAATAGAAGTAGAGTGATGCTTTTTATAGCAGTCATATTTGTATTTTGCCTCATGGTTGAACCTCCGGTGGTAAAGGTTGTGGACGGATTTCGCGTGGAGTGGGTTTCGGTTGTGGTCCCTCTGTCGATTGTTTAGAAAGCCATTTTTCTATTTCAGTCGATGAGTTAAAACGTTCCAAAAGGTAGTTTGCTGCGTCTTTATCGGTTTCAAGCAGCTTCAAAAGACCCGCATCCGGCCCGTCTTGAGATAAAAGTTCTCTGATAGCATTGATTCGCTCTACCGACATCGGGGGTGGTGGTTCCGTTTGGGGTGCCTCTGTTGCAACCACGCTGTTTTCGTTTGAACGGGTAGCGGACACTTCAGTTGATGCCGTAGTCGATGTTGTGGCTTGCGGTTCTGGTGTCGGCGTTACCGTGTCTTGCGTTTCAACTTCCGTAAGCATTGGAAAAACTGTAGACATATCTTCCGGGACAGTATACTGGACGTTCTCTAATTCACCCGCCACCAGAATCTGATCCGTCATCCATTTCATCTGTTGGCCTATCTCGCCTTTAAAGTTGGCAAGTGCCCAGAATTGGAAATCCTGCTCTTTCGCGAGGTCCATCGTAACAGCCATCATTACCTTTTGAAAGTCGCCGGGTGTGTCGGCAACGATTTTATGAATGCGCTCCGCCATTTCCGCTTCATAATCCGCAGGCTCGCCTTCAGGAAAATGCTCTCGGAAAGCGTTTTGTGAAATTTCTGCCAAATCAATCTTGGGACCGTTTTCACCCGCAAAAATGTTCATGAGTTCTTGGAGATTGAAATCGGGAAATTCACCTTCTTCTAAACCTTCCATCTTTTCCTGCATGTACTTCATACCGGCATCAATTTTGGCTGCGTACTCTGGACCCATAGCCTCCTTAATGCGTTCGGGGTCTTTTGAACGTATTGCCTCTTTGAGTTTGTCCATATCTACGTCTGACCCAAATGTTTCGGAGAGCTCCGCTTCGAGTTTCTCTATATCTACATCTGACCCGAATGTTCGGGAGAACGCATCAGTTTCGATAAGTGAGTTTGCCCCGTTGTTTTCGGGTATCTCGGTTGGTTTGGCAGTTTCCTGAATCGATTCTGATTCGACGGGTGCTTCAGTTTTGGGGCTTTGTGTGTGTAAAAACGCCACGCCAATGAGAGAGACTAAGCATAAGCCTATGATAATCGGAAACAGACGATTTTTCATGAGAGACCTCCTGTATTTTTCAGTGTTATGAAACATCAATAGTTTTCGTTTTCAAGCGAGATGTGGAATATTCCACGTCTTGCAGTCACGATATAAAGCCTGTTCCTCTTGACAACAAGTGCGATAACAGTATCAGGAACTTCCGGTGAAATCTGTTCCCATCTATTTCGTTTATCTAATTGATAGACTCCTTTATCACCGGCACCATAAATCGTCGTTCCAGACACAGCCATTCGGTCTATGATGGTGTGCGTGCCATCATTATCGGTTATTGCCTGCCAATGCTCACCGTCCACCGATGTCAAGACCCCTGTGTCTGTTGCGACGTATACGACTGAATCCCCAAAGACGATCTCGTTGAAATGCTCAAAGCGAAGTGGCAGATTCGGTGTTAAATCTTTCCATGTGTTTCCAGCGTCAGGGGATCGTAAGAGATGTCCATCTCGTTTTCCGACGTAAACGGTTTCCTCTGAAACGGCGATTTGGAGACCGCTGTCAAATGGATTTTCAACGGCGATTTGGAGACTGCTGTCGGATGGATTGTCAGACAGTTGAGTCGTATCTATCAACCCAGTATCTGTCCATTCAGAATCTCCGCGTGTCCACCGGAAAAGCCGTTGTTTGTATTCCACATAGAATGTATTGCCGCTGACTGCGAACCCATTCGGCGATAGTTCAAATTGGTTCTCAACATCTGTCTGCTGCTCTGCATTTATGGAATCATCAGTTATATCTTGCTTTGGAGCTATCGGCGACTCGGCACCTTGTGTTTGCGTCTGGATATCGTTCGCAAAAATCGGAATGCCTTGGATCGGAACCAGCATATTATCATCTGCAGAAAAACGGAGAATACGCAATCTGTTTCTTGCAACTAAGTCTTTTGCGGCAACGTAAAGCACATCGCCAGAAACCGATAGCTTGGGAAACATTAACAGATTGGACTGATGTCCGTTCTCGGTGGGTTGCAGTATGAATTCACCGGTATTGGGCCGAAGCGGTTCCCAAGAATCCCCACCATCAATGGATTTAGAGACCCCTGTGGTGGTGCTCGTGTAAATCGCATTTTTGTCTGCGACTAAGTTAAATATAATTGTACCGATGATGCCTTTGGTAAATGGATGCCACGATTTACCACCATCCGTTGAGCGTGTAAGTTCGAGAATCCCTGCTTTGATGAACGTGTTTTCATTTACTGTTACGGCAGGGGCCAGGCTTATCATTATTGAATCCATCATTGCTTTCATGTCGAATGTCTCTGTATCAAAATTGAAACCGAGGTTTGTCCATGTTTTTCCGGCATCCATTGAGCGGAAATTGGTCACAATCCCTAACGCTAAGAGCGTCTCCCCGGCTGCCAAAATTTTGACACCTTGTGAGATTTTCATCAAAGGCGAATCACTTGTAGGTGTTATCTCGGTCCATGAATTTCCTAAGTTAGTGGAGTGGAAAATTTCCCACGTGCTTGAATTGGCAGCCCCCATAATTTGCGCCGTATACGCCATCCTACCTTCAGGGGTTCTCAATTGCGTAAGGTCAGGCCCTGTTCCTACGTAGAGATGGTTTTTAGAGACAGCCAAGGAATGGATGGCGTTGGTAGTTTCTATCGGTAATTTTTCCCACGTACCCGCCTGTATGCGATAGAGTCCTTGATTTGTGCCGATGAACACTGTATTTTCAATAACAGCGATTGCAAAATTGAACATGTCTTCGACTTTATCTCCGAATGGAATCCATTGCTCACCAGCATCCGTAGATCGGAAAACCTGAGTTTCAAGGACAAGATAGAGTCCATCATCGGTTGCTACAAGTCCGGTAGCATCTCCTTTCGGACGCTCACCGAGTACCTTCCAGCTCTCACCTCTGTCTGTTGACGCCAACACTTCACCGGTAGAGGCAAGATAGAGCGTCCCATCTCGTTCAGCCATCTGTGTCCTCCCACTCATCGCTATGGATGTGTTAATGAGTGTCCATGCGGATGCATTAGGCGTCAATCTATAGATGCCAACTGGTGAAGCGGCGTATATGTCCCCTGTGCTGCTTGCATACAAGCCTGACACCATAGTACTCTCTGGACCGAGTGCTTGCGTCCACTGCTGCTGGGTTGATAGGCGCGTCTCCTTTTCTATCTGCGCTGCACCAAGTGTAACAGGTTCCGAAAGTTGTGGGCCGGAGGCACTGCTCTTACCCGTGGTCTCAAAACGTCCGGCTTGGTTCCGTAAATCCGGTTTTGCTTGCGTATCAAGGACGATGGGTGCGTCAATGATTTCAATGGTAGTTTCCGATACTGCGTCTATGTTGTACGGTCTCTGGAAGCGCGCGAGGTATTGAGATCCAATTCCCATTATTAGAAAGATAAAAATCGCTGTTGCGGCAGAGACGGCCAACGGTGTTAACGGTTTGCTGCCGGATGGCGCGATCGGTTTCATACGCGAAATTTCTCGCATAATGTTCTCCGTCAGATGTGGTGTGATTTGAAAATGTTCTAAAGCCTCTCGTACCATCGGTTCTTCTTGCTTTAGACGCTGTTGTGCCCGGCGCAACCGACTCTTAATCGTATTCACGGAGACACCCAGAAACGCGCCAATATCTGCAGCCGACATATCGCTAAAGTAATGTAGCGTGATAACCGTCCGATCACTTTCTTGAAGGGTTGCAAGCAGTTGTTTCACGACTTCGCGTTTCGCTTCCGCTATTGTCCGCTCCTTTTCTTCGACGATATATTCTGAATACGTCGCTTTTTCTAACTCCGTCCTATCTGTTTCCTCAAGTGGCTGCGTCTGCAAACGCTTTTTACGTAACCACATCTTACAATTATTCGCGGCTATGACATAAAGCCAACCCGTGAAACGCTGCGGTTGTTTCAGCGTTGCGAGTCTCTGATATGCCTTGAGGAACGTATCTTGTGTAATTTCCTCGGCGATATGAAAGTCCCCGATTTTCCGCCACACAAGCGCGTGAACCGGCTTTTGATATTTTTTCACGAGTTCACTGAAAGCACTATCGTCGCCATCAAGAATGCGGTGTATGAGTTCAACATCACTGTTTTTCATGAGAATCACCTCCGATTGATTTATAATGATGCGTATTAGGTACGAAATGGGTGCATAATTCTGATTATAATGTTATATCACTTCTATTTCAATATCCATGTAGTATAACAGGACGCAAAACAGCCAAACCTATGAAAACTTTCAGCTCCAACAAAGGCTTGGCTGTAATCGTGAAATAGAACTTTATTCTTTGCTTGTTGTTTTGGTCTACTTTTCAAGCATCTTTAGTGTAGTTCCTTCCACTCCGATGGAATCCTACTATTCTTTTTCAATTGAAATACGGAACATCCCGCGCTGTTTCGTAACGATATAAAATTGATCGTCATTAATAACAAGAGAAACGACACTATCTGGCATTTCTGACAAGATTTTTTCCCATTCGTCTCGATTATTCAAGCGATAGACCCCTTCATTGCTGGTACCATAAACTGTTGTGGCATCCACAGCAATTCGATCAATGAGCGTGTGTATTCCGGCTTTATCGGTGATTGCGCGCCAATGCTCACCGTTTTCTGAGACCAACACCCCCGCGTCGGTAGCGACGTACACAGTTGAACCCGCAAAGGTTATATCATTGAAACGTTCAAAACGTAAGGGTAGACTTGAAGTCAAATCTTTCCATGTGTTGCCGCTATCAAACGATTGAAAGAGGCTTCCGTCGCGTTTCCCGACGTAGACAATTTCTTCAGAAACAGCAAGTTTCAGTTTTTTTATTAAACCATCATTTTCGTCCTTGCTTTCGCCTTCATCTACCAGTCCAGTGTTAAACCATTCCGATTCACCGCGTTTCCATCTGAGAAGCTGCCGGCGATGTTCTATATAGAAAGCCTTACCGCTGACCGCAAAGGCACTCGGGGACATTTCAAATTGCCCTATTATATCTGCCCACGCCTTTGTATCTGTGATGGGAGGATCTCCGCCAACAGCGGGTATCCCTTGGAGAGGGACTAATACATTTCCATTCTCAGAGAGACGGCAGATGTGCAATTTATCCTTCATGACTAAAATCGCTGGGGCCCCATAAAGTCCGCCGTCAGCACTTACTAATTTTGGAGAAATCAGAGAGTAGGTTTTTTCTGCTGGTTTTAGCGTGAGTTCGCCAGAACTCAAGGGAATATTTTTCCAAGACTCGCCGCCATTGACGGATTTCATAACGCCGTTGGAGTTGCTCGTGTAAATCGCATTTTTGAATCCGACTAAGTTGGATATTGAAACGTCTACTAACCCATTCGTAAAGGAGTGCCACGATTCGCCACCATCGGTTGAACGTGTCAGTTCGGTGGTTCCGACCTTAAAGAAAGTATTTTCGTCTACTGCTGCAATAGCCGATGTCGTGAGGTCGGTGTCAGATTCCGTCCATGTTTTTCCACCGTCCGTTGAACGAAAGCTTATCACTCCAGATACCAGAATGGTATTTCCAACTGCAAAGACTTCAGCCTCTGTGGGGATCCTCATCTTGGGTGATTTGCTTATCGGCGTTATATCGGTCCACGAATCTCCCAAATCGGTCGAGTGGAAGACCTCCCATGTCCTTACGACGTCGGAATGGATGTTGCGCATAACCTCATCCAGGTACGCTTGCCTTCCTTCCGGGGTTTCTAATTGAGAAGTGTCGCGTCCTGTTCCGACGTAGAGACTATTTCCTGAGACGGACAAAGAGGATATGGCTTTTGTGGTAACCGGCAATTTGACCCACGTTTCTGAATGCAAGCGGTAGAGTCCCTGGTTTGTCCCGATAAACACTGTATTTTCAACCGCAGCTATTGCAGTAATACCCCTGTCTTCTGTTTCATAGTCAAGCGGCATCCACTGCTTACCGGCATCTGTAAACCGGAAAATGCCTTCATCTCGAAGTGCGAGGTATAAGGCATCGTCCGTTACCACCAGACCAATCGCGCGTCCTTTTGGACGCTCACCAAGTTTTATCCATGTCTCGCCTCTGTCTTTTGAAGCAAACACACCATTGGAAAAAACAAGATAGAGCCCGTCGTTTCCTTCCACTATGAGTTTGCGGTAATTGTCTACAGAAGCCTCCGGCGGAAGTGGGCTAATAAGCGTCCATGTAGGCGCATCTGGTGCTAATCTGTAGATACCGCTTTTTGAAACCGCATAGACATCCCCCCAGGAACTTGCTAATATATTTGATACTGAACGCCCTTTTGCTGGACCGCTTACTTGTACCCACTGTTGTTTTGTTGATAGGAGCGTCTCCTTTTCTACTTGCGCGGCGGCAAGCATAAGAGATTCTGAAACCTGCAGCCCGACACCTTTACTTCTACCAATGTTATCGAAACGTCCGGCTTGGTTTCGTAAATCCGGTTTTGTTTGTGTATCAATAACGATGCGGGCATCAATGATTTCAACGGTGGCTTCTGATTGCGAGTTCAGGTTGTAGGGCTTCTGAAAATGGGCAAGGTGTTCAGAACCGATACCCATTATTAGAAAGATAAGGATCGCCGTTGCAGCGGAGGCTGCCCACGGCACTAACGGTTTGCTGCTTGTCGGGGCTACTGGTTTAATCTCAGCAACTTGCCGCAGTATGTTCCCAGTAAAGTTGGCAGGTAGTTGGACGCTGCCGAGGGTTTCGCGAATCATATTTTCCTGCTCCTTTAGACGGTCCCGTGCACGCTGTAGACGACTCTTAACTGTATTCGGGGATACACCCAAGAACTCACC
>PYIY01000131.1 GCA_003635195.1 Candidatus Poribacteria bacterium
AGCGCACGTGGATTTGACACCTATCTTGACTTCTCTGGCTGGGGACCCGATGATACTGGACGCAGTCCGAAAGCGGAAAACCTCAACAAAACCACCCTCCCAGAACTGAATCGGTTGATTGATCAGAGCGACGAAAAACCGTTTTTCCTGTTCCTACGCCACATGGACCCGCACTCGCCCTACCTACCACCGGCCCCTTATGAACGGACGTTCTATCACGGCGACGAGTGCGATCCAAGCAATAAATCTATGGAACCGGTGATGACCTTTAAACCGTTTTGTGATTACTTCGCTTCATGGATGCCACCCGGCATCACCGATAAAGACTATGTCATCGCGCAATACGACGGCGCAATCGCTTATATGGACGCATGTATTCAGACGCTTTTTAATGCGCTCGAAACGCGCGGTGTGATGGACGAGACGATCATCGTTATCAATGGCGACCACGGTGAAACCCTCTACGACCATGAATGCTGGTTCGATCATCACGGACTCTACGATGTCACGTTGCATGTACCGCTTATTATCCGGTATCCCGGTCGCGTGCCTGCCGGAAAACGCGTCTCAGGCTATAACCAACACAAAGATCTCGTGCCGACGCTCCTTGAACTCGCAGACATCGAAACCGATATCGAGTTCGACGGGCAGAGCCTCACCGCTTTAATCAACGGTGAGATAACTTCCTTTGAAAATGAGATCTACATCACAGAGTGTACATGGATGCGCAAACACGGTTGGCGGACGCCTGAATGGAAACTTATCGTCGCGCTTGAACCCGACTTCCATTTCAAGCCCCCTGTTGAACTTTATAACCTTATCCAAGATCCCGATGAGAATAACAACCTCGCCGACACACACCCCGACATCGTTAATGTCCTCGAAACACGGATGAAAAGCTGGATCCGCCAGCGAGAACAGGAAACTGGGTTGCCAAATCCGATTATGAACCAAGGCGATTGGCACGGACACAAAGGGGTCGGCCCATTCAAAACCTCCGAACAGGCGTATGATACAATGCACATCGGGAACCCAGGCGAAGCCGCACGTTTACAAGCAAAATCAAGGGATGAGTAGTTCTCAGAATGGCTGCCAGCAGTCGGCTTTCGGCTATCAGTAAAAGATTGCTGATTATAGTAAAACCTGAAAATAAATAGACACATTCGTAGCATAAACTTTTAGTTTGTGCCAGTCTGAATGCCTGTCATAGGTATTCAGACTGTTCGAGAGTGCCCAATTAATTCTAAACTTTGCTATAAATCAGCCCGCTCTTCATAGCACCAAAAACGCAGCGCGTAATGAAATGGAGCGCGGATTCAAGAAAGACATGTCAAAGTTCAAAATCACGCTATTTAACCGCAAGGAAATTTAAAAATATGCCAGATTA
>PYIY01000132.1 GCA_003635195.1 Candidatus Poribacteria bacterium
TTGTTCTATGCCTTCCGCTTTACCTTCTGCTTTGCCTTCTGCTTTGCCTTGTTCTATGAGGAATTCGGCGGTTGTCTGTGCCATCGCTTCTAACTCCTTAGGGTCTTGAATGTGTTGTCTGATAATATCTACTAACGCATCGCGTTCGTCAAGAGAACGCCGGTGGAATATCAACTGCACAAAATACCGGAGTGCCTCTGCAACTTGCGGTGCGAAGTCCTCATCTACTGACGCTATATGCGACATAGCATCCACCAATGCTTCGCTTATCTCCGTCTCGCCCGCATGCTCCTTTTGAAGCACAGGGAGCAACCAACCCAACGGATGCCCGGATTGCGTCAACGCCTCTGCTTGCGTCTCCTTGACTCCCAAAAACAGTGTGTCGAAACTTGGAACGAAACGCGCCAAGATTTCAGGAACGTCCATGATGGCTGTTAGGGACACCGGCACGGTCCACGGACGATCACCTGTATAAAACAGGATCGGCAGGATCGGCTGTAAACGTCTTTCATTTTCCGGAGTCTTCGCCGTTTCCCATCCTCGCCGTTGGGACTCCCAAATTTGCACCATGTAGGACAATAACCGAAACCCCATCGTTTTATCCACTGTGGATTGGTGTTCAATGAGGATATAGATGAACAACGCATCGGTATCTATAGCATCTGTGTCCTCTTGAAACGGCACACTCAGTAGGACATCTGACTCGCGTTCTTGCAGTGCTTTAGAGATGAAACTCCTTTTCTGGTATGTGATCCGGCTGAAGTCGAGAAACACCTCGATGTCAGGTGCGACAATTTGGACTAACCCGCGCACATATTCGCTGTCTTGGAGCAAGCGTCTGAGGCTCCGGTCAGGAAAGTGTTCTATTTGCGTCTCTTGCGTTTCGGGCATAGATGTCTATAGTTTCCAAGTGTTGAAAAAACGTTTTGCAAAGTATAACATAGAAATCCCGAAAAATCAACACGATATAGCGAAATGCTGCGACAGGCTGCGAGAGGCTGCGAATTTTTCTGGGGTTTTTTAAAAAACATAACATATATTAAGTATAAATACCTGCGAAAAGGACAACACCAAAAACGGACAATTGAATGATCCTGTATCGCACGCCGAATCAGAAAATGAAAAGTAGGGACTAAACCTCGTTTCGGACATCTATCTTGCCGGTTACGGCTTCGGAGATGAGGGATTGCCGGTATTCTTTGAGGCGTTCGATTTTCCTGCGTTCGTTAGAAATTATAGTATCAATTATAGGAATTTTAACATTCAAAAACTCTAAAATTGCCAATTGTTCTTTCACCGTTGGAATTGGAATCTTAACACTGGATAATGTTTCAGTATATATTACTTCGATGGTTGTTGAATTACTCGCTATTTTAACTGATTGAATAAAAAAACTTGAGTGATTTACGTACCACCAGAGGTACTTTGGAATCAACTTATTTTCATTTAACCTTAAGCGAATTAAACAAGGGTGTAAAACTCCAATTTCACCATTTTCTGGGACTATTGTCATTTTTCCTATTGTCCCTCTTGATGTAATTAACACATCTTTGGGCTGAACTATGAAACTCCTTAATTCATTAAATTTCTCTTCTGAAATAAAAATATCTGATTTACTAAAATCTTCATTATAGACACTTTGTTGATTGTAAACTCTAATACCCTTATCCTGAAACTCATGAACTTTCAAGGATGATCCAAAAGGGCCTGCTCTAATTGCATCTTTTGCAGTTTGAAGTGTGTGCTTGATAGGGATAGTTTCCCAAGGCACCGGTATCTCCCCAATCCACTCCACGCCTAACGGTTTCATCTCCACATTTGGGTCAAGTCCCTTTGTCACTACTTGATTTATCAGTGCGGTGCGTTGCTCCTGCAGCAGTTCTATCCGTCGTTCTTTGATGCGGATGAGTTCGTCAATCTGTTCGGTCTTGCGGTCGAGGAAGTTGGCGATTTGGACCTGCTCAGAAAATGGTGGCACAACGCAAGTGAGATTGGAAACCTCATCTACTGTAACAGCGTCGTAAGTGCTGCCGGTCGCAACGACATGTAACTCGGTGCGAACAACCTCAAGTAAATATTTTGCATAGCGGCGTTCAAATTGATTCGTTCGAGGACGTATTGCACATAGACCGCGACCAATCCCATATTCTTGATCTGCGATATTTATTGCTCCCACAGGTGCCCGGACTGATAGCAAAATATCACTGGGACTCGCGTGTTTCTTTGCCGTTGGACAATAGATTTTTGGTGTCGGATGATGCAACCCAAACTCTGCGTTGCCTTGAAGAAAAGGCGTTCCTATCTGATCACTGTTGTATTCTTCCGAAGGTGGGGATTGCCCCATGTTTAAGTCCGCAACATACTTTAATCGCTTCATTCCCCAATTCTTTGGTATCCGCCCAATCCACTTTACACCACTCTCTTTATAGTCGGGGTAACGTTTCATAATTCCAATACCTTTTTGTCTGAATCGCGGATTATGCGGATTACACGGATTTCGCGGATTTTTTCCTTCTCTCATGTTAACTTCATTTCGCGAGAACATTTCGGATCTTTTATTTTTCTTAATACTGTTCATACTATTCTACAGTTTTAAAACCATAAATTTCAATTTCCTGTATTCTGCCCGGTAAATGAATAGATCTACGATTGGTAAATATTGTTCTATCAAGCCTTTCAGACCCTATTGTGGCTACTGAAGTGCCAGCGGTAATTCAGACCACAAAATCCGTAAAGTTAAGACAAGTTTTTGCTCAAATTCTACAGGGGTCAAATAGTTTCCTAACGCCGAGTGAGGACATTTTTTGTATTTGATAGGTCTTCTTTTACTGTTTATCAAAGCCCCACGTTTCCAACAGTAAACCCTCTAAATCCCTCAACCGACATATCCTCCTTATTAGAGCGGTAGGTGGATTTTAAGAGAAAGTCGGTAAGTGCTAAAAATGTTACACTAGTGTAACATTTGATGTAGATTGCTTATTGGTATAAACCCAGTCACTGTAAGGGTTTAGAGGCAATTTTGCTGTTGCTTTTCGTTGCAGAAAAAAAATAAATTGGCGAAAAGTGTAACATTTAGTTTGGTTGTCAGTAGGTCGTCGGCAACGATTTATTTTTCCTATCCGGTTTTGAGGATGCTCATCAGAATCTACGCGCTGTGCTCCTTTTTATACCTTATATATTTTTAATTAATTCGAGTTGATGTATATATGATAACATGTATAATATGAGAATTCAAATTTATTTTTTGGGACAGAAGGGCGGCTAACAGAATCGGTCAGGGTGTGCCTTAAAGCGATTAAACCTCATTCAGCAAGCCTTCACTTTTTCGTCTGAATCACGGATTATACGGATTTATCGGATTACGCGGATGACATTAAAGCACGCCACAAGTCGCCCAGATCAAAAGCGGGTCTGCATCTTTAAAATCTAATACCATTTCTAAATAATGTTGACATAAGTCATGGTTAATAAATATCACCACGATTGTCAATTTGTATAATACGGATCGTTCTTTTCTGTCTATCGACTCGGTAAATGAAACGAATGTCACCTATCCGGTAGCGATAACGTTCCCTCTTTGTTCCACGCAGTCGTTTTATTATTGTAGGATTTTCGTGCCGAAACGGAGAGCGAAGGATGTACTCAAAAGCGTCATTAATTCGTTCCTGCGTTACCTGATCTCGCCTTCTGATAAAATTTACGACTTTTCTTGGCAGTGATTCAAGCGTATATGGCTGATGATTCACAGACCAATCTCCTTCTTGACCTGTGCCCAGGGTATTCCACCGCCAGCATCCAATTCCTGTTCAGCCTCAGCCATATCTGCTAAGACATCCGGTTCTGAATTAATCAATGCGGTTTCACGCCATTCGGAGAGAAAAATTGAAAGTGCTTGAGCGTCTTTTTTGCCTTCTGAGATGCGTGTGAGCAGCTTGAACAACTCAGCAAAAAATTCAACAAGTTCTTCTGCCTCTAACCATTTAAGCCAATCAAAGGACTTTGAGGTCGCAACAGATTGGACGCTTAATCGGTCATTCATGAGGTGTCCAACGACAAGTTTTGGCTTTTTCATCTGAGACCTCTGTAGTAAGGATTATGTTAATGCTAATTATACATAATTAAGCTGCGGGATTCAAGGTTTTATGGTAAAGGGACATCGGAATTTAACGTGAGCTCGGAATAGATAGTGGTCGGTAATCATAACTCATGCCTTTTATAACTCTAAGACCTCATTCAGCAAGCCTTCACTTTTCCGCTCCAGTGCCAGTATTTCATCGGCAATCTCCTTGAGTGAGCGCAGCGGTGTGTACTGATAGAAATACCGATTGAAGTTGATTTCGTAGCCTACCTTATCCTTCTTCCTGTCTATCCAACTATCAGGCACGTGCGGTTTGACTTCTCGTTGGTAGTAATCCTCAATGTTCTTTGTAAGGGGCACGCGTTCATAGTCTCGTAGCTTGGGATCCGGTTTCGGATTGCCCTGCTTATCCGTGACAACGACTTCTGTTTGCTCTCCGAGAATCTCCTGTTTTTCTATGAGCGGTCTCTCGACTGTCACTTTTGTATAGCCGAAAAAGTTGTTTGGATAGATTTTGGCGTGTTCGGTATCTTCAAAGTTGGTGTACAATTCAGTTATGTGACGGATGTGGCTATCGCCAATGAAAACGTTCTTGTCTCCGAGATTCCTTTTCATATCGTCGTGGAAATCAACGGCGTTGATGAGTTGAACCTTACCTTGTCGTGCCTCGGATTTTCGGTTTGTTAAGATCCAGATATAGGTGGCGATACTGGTGTTGAAGAACAACTTTTCAGGGAGCGCGATAATACACTCCAACCAGTCGTTTTCGATAATCCAGCGTCGGATTTCACTCTCACCGCTACCGGCATCCCCCGTAAAGAGCGGCGATCCGTTAAAGACGATTCCGATGCGACTTCCGCGCGCCTCCATCTTGGAGAGCATGTGTTGCAGGAATAGCAGTGCCCCATCGGAAGAACGCGGCGTACCCGCGGAGAATCTGCCGTTGGCGTTCTGCGCTTCGGCTTTCACGACCGCTTCGTCAGATTTCCAACTCACACCGAAGGGCGGATTTGTAATCATATAATCGAAACGTTGCCCCTGAAATTGGTCGTCGGAGAGACTGGAGCCGTGTTGGATACTGTCGGGATCCTCTCCCGTGATGAGCATATCTGACTTGCAGATTGCATAGGTCTGCGCGTTCAGTTCCTGACCTAACAGCCGAATATCGGCATCGGGGTTAATCTGCTCGCGGAAGTATTTCTTCCCTATGGTCAACATGCCGCCTGTCCCACAACACGGATCGAAGATACTGCGGATAACCCCCTGCCCGCGCAGGTTTTCACGGTGTTCTGCAAACAGCAGCGAGACCAATAACTGCACGACATCCCGCGGTGTGTAGTGCTCACCGCTGGTTTCGTTGGACATCTCTGAGAATTGGCGGAGCAGTTCCTCAAAAACTTGTCCTATCGTGTGGTTATCTACTTCATTCGGGTGCAAATCAACCTCGGTAAACTTATCACAGAAGCGGAACAGTCGATTGTTTTTGTGCAACCGTTCGATAAACCGATCAAGGTCGAAGTTATCAATGATGTCGCGTACATCCTGACTGAACCCGTTGAGGTAATTCTCAAAATTGAGGCGGATATTGGTGGGGTCTTCTGTCAGTCGAGAGAGGTCGTATTTGGAGATGTTATAGAAGTTGGTGTTTATCTTATCTGTGATAATCGGTGGTAATGCTTCTTCGGGGACCTTATCTTTGAATTCATTGTAGGTATTGATGGCTTTCTCTTTTCGATCGTCTTCGTCTAAGATGCAGTCCAATCGGCGGAGCACCAGAAAGGGGAGGGTGATGTCGCCGTATTCGTGTGGTTTGAACAGTCCTCTGAGCACATCATCGGCTACATTCCAAACCAGATTTGCCAGTTCTTGATAATTTGCCATGTGTTTCCTTCTCTTTATAATCCTATCAACGGGTTAAAATAATAATCGATTTCAATGAAAAAATCAAGTCAAAACATCAAAGCGGAATATCGCTTGATTTCGGGCATAATTTGCGGTAGACTCTAAGGCAGAAATGGAACGGACATCCCTATGCATACCCCTGAAAACGTCAATCAAGAAATCTATCGTCTCGCGCTTCCGAATATCGTCAGCAATTTTTCTATCCCACTTTTGGGTGCGGTGGATACCGCATTGATGGGACGGTTGGAATCCGAACACTATCTGGGTGCCGTCGGTATCGGTGGTATTATCTTCAGTTTTATCTATTGGGGTTTCGGATTTCTCAGAATGGCAACGACAGGATTGACAGCACAAGCCTTTGGGGAAAAAGACCTCCGCGAATGCGGATATTTGTTACTAAGAGCGATATGCCTCGGGATCATAGCAAGTTTGCTGCTCCTTATCTTCCAGTGGCAGCTTGCGGATGTCAGTTTCCTGCTCATTGGTACAAGCTCAGAAGTGGAACACCTTGCCCGATCCTATTTCCATATTCGCATCTATGCTGCACCTGCCACATTGTGCCTGCATGCGTTTCACGGTGTCTTTTTGGGGTTGCAGAATGCCCGTTATCCGATGCTATTGACGATTGTGGTGAACCTTATCAATATCGCTCTGAATTTGGTGTTTGTGCGATTGCTCGGTATGAAGATAGCGGGTGTCGCCTTGGCGACTGTCATTGCGCAGTATGTCGGATTATTCTTAGCAGTCCTGCTCTTTTCGAGATACTATCGCGGTCTTTTGAGAGCGTGGCGTTTTCGGGAGGTCTTGGCACTTTCCAGACTCAAGCGATTCCTTAATATTAGCGGTGACATCTTCATCAGAACCTGTTGTCTCGTATTTAGCCACGCTGTTTTCACAGCGAAATCCGCCGCTTTAAGCGATACCTTCCTTGCTATCAACACAATTCTGCTTCAGTTTATCAATCTCATGTCCTATGCGATTGATGGACTCGCTTTTGCAGCGGAGAGCCTGATAGGTAAGTACAAAGGCGCGGAAGATATGCCGAATTTGAAACGAACAACGCGCCAAGTTTTCTTTTGGTCTTTCCTATTTGGCAGCGTAATTATGCTAATTTTCGTATTATTTGGAGAATTGCTGCTGCGTCTCTTTACAGATCAGGTGCTGCTTGTTGAGGAGGCAAAATCGTATCTTATTTGGATCATTGTCGCGCCTGTTGTCAACGTTGCTGCCTATATTTGGGACGGTATTTTTTTGGGAGCGACTGCCTCTAAAGCACTACGGAATTCTGTGGTTGTGTCAACACTTCTTTTTTTAAGTGCCGTATACCTACTGATGCCTTTTGGAAACCACGGCTTATGGGGTGCATTAACATTGCTTTTGATTGCCCGCGGTGTATCGCTAACGATATTGGCACCAAAATACTTGTTTAAATCAACAGATTCTGAATAGTCATCATAATTTTTACTTTCAATTTGGATTAATTTGTTAGATTATGCTATGTTAATCACATTCAACCACCTTGACACTTAATAAATTGGGTTATGATACGATTGTCTTAGTAGGGTTTTTAGTGGTTTAATCTCGCCATTTTATTCGGATGGAACTTGGGTTATATTTAAACTATGAATGCTTTAAAAGATATCCTTCAGCGTTGTCATCAACGACACAAAGAGCCGCTTCGCCAGCGAAAGACAAAGGTAACGCCTGCCCTGTACAAAGGGCTCCCGTATACTTTCATGGTCTATTGTGCTTGGCGATATCCTGTGAAACTCGATGAACTTGAGCAGGCGGACATCTCCTTTATGCCGATAGGACGTACACCTCACCACGACCACGGTCCGCGAGAATTTGCGGGTGAGCGATTCTTGAAGCAACAACGCCTAAGTGATTGGGATAGCTGGCTATGGCACCGATCCTGGGGGATTCAAGTGTATACAGGCACATCTTCAGAACGCGATGGTGCGCTATGGCACGATATTGATTTTAAATATGATGCTATTTGTGCGGCTCCAGATGCCGTTTTTGCCTGTGTTGAAGCCCTCGTTAATTCTGTTGCGAATCCACTATTGACGCTGTCAAAATCGGGTGGGCTGCGCTTTACTTGTAGGGTTCAGAATTATCTCCACCCAGACGCTGATGAATCGAAATGTTACATCTATAAACACACACCGACAACAGAAGATCCGGCCCATCGCGATATGTATCTCGAAATATTTGGCGATCGGGGATACACTCGTTGGGATGCGCGCTATGAGATTCTGCTCGGAAATTTGTTAGATCCGCCTATCATTACTAAAGAGGTACTTTTTGCCCCTATTGATGCACTTCGCGCTGCACTTCACGAACCTACGCCGCCAACAGCAGCGGAATTGGCACTGAGTCCGCAATCAGAGCCTGTTGTGCCGGTGTCCCTCGGTTCGCTCAACCTTGATCTGGCGAAAGAGGCATTTCTGAAACGCGGGTTTTCTTATGTCCAAGAAGAAAAAGATGTTCACTCCTGGATCCGCCCCGATGGTAACGGTGGCGATAGACCGGTTTTGTTATGGGAGCAAGATGGGGCTGTGTGGATACGCGCCTCTACGCCTGATGCAGGACTACCGATGGAAGCAACACACATAACAAATGTCTGGGACGATACCGGGATTTTACCATTGGTCCCAACTACTGGATTGCCTGTAACAGATAAGGTACTTGCCGTGCGGAACGGTGAATTCAGTCCACTGGCGATAAAACGTCCGTCTCTGGTGCTGCAGAAGCAGGAACGTGAAAACAAGGTTTACGGCACCCTTGAAGAAAGTGCCGCTGAGATGCAGGATATTTTCAATCGAGATGTCCGAATTCTCGGACTTATTGCCGAAAGAGGAGCGGGGAAAAACTATGCAGCGGAATCCTATGTCCTTAACGGCGGTGCGATCAGTTTCAGTGGGAGATCCGAGATAACAAAAAAAGCAGAACACCGCTTTCAAGAGCGAAACTTGCCATCGGTTGTCTACAGACGAACACGCCAATACTTGTGGAAACAAGTGAAAGAGATACCTGTTGAGGAACGGATGGCGACCCCTTTTCAACGCGGTAATGTCTGTGAGGACCCGGATCGGTGTGACGCGCTTGAAAAACAGGGTGGGAATCCGGATGAAAGTATTTGTCCACAGTGTTCGGTTTATGTAGAGTGTCAGCAGCGCGGCTATTTATCACAACCCAGTACACTGCAACGTGCCAACGCACAGATTGTTAACCCAATAAGACTGTTTTTGGATCCACAAAATTCAAGAGCAGTGGGAAAAATACTTGAGCAGGTGGATGACACAGAGCGGCTTTGTATCATTGATGAAGCAATAGCCGATAAACTATTTATTGGCTGTAATGTATCAAAAAATATATTAGAAGAGTGGCGTGTAAACTGGCGAGGGAATGCCTTAGGGAACTTTGCCAATGCCCTATTAAACGCATTGGAAGTCAAAAGTGGACTTGAGGGTAATGCTGTTGGTCGGATCCGTGCCGTGGTACAGGCATTTGAAGGGCAGAAAGAGATACTCGTTCAACAGATGTGTCAAGTCAATATACCGGGTAAAGTGGTGCCGCGTGACTTTGTCGATGACGAAACCGGCGAGACCTTGGCACGTTTTAGCATTAATTTTGTAGATGGCGTCTCTGCTTACATCCCCTTAGATACTGACGCTGCAGATAAACTGACAACAAAAGGATTGCCTGTTTTTGAACTTGACACCTTTGCGTTGAACGAGGACATGAAAATACCGATGTCGATGACACAAGCGATTGCGTTGGACATTTTGGATACAGCGACCGTGAGAAAAATCAAGGCATTTCCGACAGTCTATCCGGATCCAAATTGGACGCTTTGGCATCAACTGAAGCGTTTCTTTGAACATTACCCGCGTGATGCGGATGCCCCGATGTTATGGACTGGCGAAGTGATGCAGTTCTGGGCGCCACCGGTGTTACATCCAAAGGTCAAGCGTCTTCTGCTCATGTCGTCAACACTCACCGAGCAGGATCTCTATCGAGCATTTCCCGATGAAGACATTGAAGTCTACCACATCAAACCGACAGCATGGGCTCCGGGGAATCGGGTTTTTCAGATTCGCACAGGTATCTATCCACGACAAACGATGTTAAACTACGATACGGATTGGAGCGTTCTCGGTATGTCTGAGACCGGACAACGCTTTTTTCTTGGTATCCAAGCAGAGATTGAGAGGGACCCGAACGTTAAACATGCAATTATTACCAGCGCACCAGTAACACAACATTTACAGCACATCGCATCAAAAGAAAATGTCTGTTTCGTAACAGGTTTCAAAAAGATAGAAGCGTTAGAAGACACCGCTTTTGAAGCAGCAGAAGTGGTTTGGATAGTCGGTGCGCCGTTCTGGACACCAGGTCTCACTTGGCGGCAATCACAGATTTTGTTTGGCAACGACGAAAAACCGCTCTGTTATGAAGGCGAAGCGGAATTTGGCAGCTACAAAGACGAACGGATCCAGGGTGTTCATGAACAGAAGATGATCGGTTTACTTGCACAGATTGTAGGTCAAATCGGATTGAACCGTTTACCAAACAAGACGGTGATATTGCTCTCAAGTATGCCATTGCCCGACATCACTGACAGACCTGAAACTGTCCTTTTTGACTGGGAAGACTTTGAGGTTGCTGGCGGATTGGACAAACTCCCTGAGGTCATAGCCGAACGCGAGCACTTTGAAGCAGAACGCGATAATCTCACTGCAGCATCCAGTAGAGAACGAGTAGAACAGGTCATGGGGATCTCCAGAAGTCAGGCAAATCGTATTTTGATGAAGTTCAGAGGTGGTAAACGCCTTCGGGTCCCCTTCCGGGACCAAATTTTCTTGCTGCTTTCCAGAGGTGAGAAAAAAACAGCAGAACTCATTAATGCCATTGATGGGCATCCGGGTTCCATCAAAAACGAACTCAAGCGTCTCGTAGATGCTGGTGAAATCGTGAAGGTGCGGCGGAGTAGGTATGCGCTGCCTTCTTCGTCTGACGCGAAGAAAAAGTAACCCCCATTGTAAAACCACCTCGGCCCATCTCCCGCATTATTATCAGACAATTAATAATATTACGCGAACGACTGATAACTCTCTGAAAAGTCACTAATACTTGTTTAGATCAACCGATTCTGGGTAGCCCAGAGATTGTCATCCAAACGTTAAGTCAACTACCCAAGCCTAAAGGCATTGGGCTTGTGTCAAACAGGAATAACTGTTGAGCGTTTTGCAAGTCCAAACCTCGTGCTTCGTTCCCGTAAACATGGTGAATGG
>PYIY01000133.1 GCA_003635195.1 Candidatus Poribacteria bacterium
GGAGCCTCTCGAAGCGTGGTACTAACAAAAGCAGGTCTAAGTATAGCATATATTTTATTTTTTTAATTTTTTTATCGTTGAACAACAAAAATCAGGGGCCTTTACGCCTCTCAAAACCCATTTGGGTGCATGTTGTTTAACTATTTTAATACTTTTAATTGTTTTAAATGTTTTAAGGGGGCTACAAACCCACGCCACACCTACGTTTGCGGATTTTAAGGTAAGTGTTTATGGGATGAAAGGTAAGTGTTTATGGGATGAAAGGTAAGTGTTTATGGGATGAAAGGTAAGTGTTTATGGGATGAAAGGTAAGTGTTTATGGGATGAAAGGTAAGTGTTTATGGGAGACGTCTGAAATCACGTCCAGCAAGGGCTAAAATTGGAATTTCATCCTAAAGGTAAGTGTTTATGGGATGAAAGGTAAGTATTTAAATTTACAAATACTTACCTATGTAGTAGATTGTATTCACACGGAAAGGAGGATATCCGATGTACTTAGCTGAAATCAATGAAGTCATTAAAGCAAGTCCAGCCATCCAGATTCAGAGTAAAATCACGCACTTACAACGACGTGCGTGGAACGTACTACTCGCTAACGCTTATAACGACCTGCCGAATACGGACATCTATAGTGTCAGTGTTGCCGAACTCTCAAGAAAACTCGGCTTTAACAGCCATAACGAGGACTATCTCAAAGAAACATTAGAGGCACTTGTCGATTGCACGGTCAAATGGAATATCTTGGGCAAGGACAATAAACAGGAATGGGGTGTTGCGAGTTTGTTGGCATCGGCAAAAATAAAAGATGGTATCTGCACGTATGGATTTGCGCCACATCTGCGCCAGAAGCTCCATAACCCTCGTATTTATACGAAACTCAACTTACGTCTGCAAAACCGGTTTACGAGTCGATATGCCCTGATTTTGTGGGAAGTCTGTTTTGACTACTTCGATACCGATCGCGATCAAGGCGAAACGCCATTCATTCCACTTGAAACCTTCAAAACGTTAATGGGTTTGGAAGAAACAGATTATCCTGTGTACAAGGTCCTTAACCAGTCGGTCATCAAACCTGCGATCAGGGAGATTAACGACTTGACGAACTACCACGTTGAAGTTGAACAGAAACGCCTCGGACGTAAGATTGCGGAGTTGAAGTTCCGTATCACAAGGGTCAAACAGGTTCCGATTCAAGAATCCGTCTTCCCAGATGTAGAGAACTTGCCGCCTGTTGCTGTGGAACTCGTTCAAGCAGAGATCGATCGGAAAATGGCGCTGCAGATCGCTGACAAGGAATGGGATTTCGTCTCTCCGAAAAAGTTGCCGGTACCGGGGAGTTATGCCGATTTTCTGGGGTATGTCTCTGAGAAGATAGAGATGTCGGTGGATGCGGAGGGTGTGAAAAATCGTGCGGGGTATATCGTTGAAGCCATCCGAGAGAACTATCAAGACCCCGACCTCCAAAAGGCGAGAGAGATACGCGCAGAAAAGGCGAAAGAAAAGCAGCTGGAGGAACTCCAAGAAGAATTCAACCTCAAGCGAAGGACGCTCCTCCGACAAGCCGTGCATGCCGATCCACACCTCGTCGAAAGGGCGGCGGAGCGAATCCAGTCTCACATCATCCGTCAACGGCTTGAGGAACACGACTCTGCGATAGCGGCGTATCAGAAAGGGGGGATGGTCGCCGCAGAGATCAACGCCATCCTCGCTGAGGAGTTCTGTCAGGACCTACTCGCCCCGGTGGTTGCGGCATACGAAGATGAGAAGTCTCGGATATTGGGAGAGAGGGGTTAAGAGGGAAAGTTGGAAGAGGGGAGTCGTCTGAATCAGGATTTTCGGGATTCAAGGATTTTCAGGATTGGTAACTGTCCGAATCGCGGAAGACGCGGAGGACACGGAAGTTAGTTTGAATTTAAGGGAGGTAATTTGATTTGATGCTTGAGGTGTGGGTGCCTTGCCTTGTTAGAGCTTCAGCCATTGACGCACCGCATCCTCAACTGCGGATAACTGCTCAGGCTGAAGGTTTCCCAATTTTCTCAAGAACTTCGCTTCTGAGACTGTGACGAGACTTTGTGCGTCGAAAGCACCAGTGTCCAGAAATCTCGTTTTTATAGGGATTTCAAACCTTGAGCCACGTGTACTCGTTGTATGCGTCACGACGGTGACAAGTGCGCGATCTTGGATGAGGGCAGGCGAGCTAATAACGAGGCAAGGTCTGACTTTGGCTACCATCCCGAGATCAACGAGCCAGACTTCACCTCGGTTTTGCTTCGGCATCTGCTGCCTCCGTTTTGTCGTGTTCAACGAAAAGTGCGTCTGCGATTTCCGTGAGCGCCTCATCTGTCAAAGGTGGAATATCTAGCTGAACCACTTGCTTTATGATTTCAGAGGCGAGGGCATGTTTTTCTATTTCGGGAAGTTGGTTGAATGCTTCCAATATGTTTTCTGAAGTTGCGTGCATCTGGGACCTCCGTGTGGCAGGAACATAAAATTATTCAAATTATACACGATGCTCTAACGGAATTCAAGGCTTTCCTTACACTCTATTTCGTACTTATCGAGTAAGACCTCATGTGCGTCTGGGAATGTCTCACGAAAGCGGTTGAGATTCCGGGCATCGGCTCCCCTGAATCCATAAATCGCTTGATTGTGGTCACCAACGACGAATATATTTTTGTGTTTCGCGACGATTCGCTGTGCGATGTCAAACTGGACGGGGTCGGTATCTTGAAACTCATCAATCAGTAGTCCGTCATACTGGGTTTGCAGACGCCGCAGTGCCTCCGGTGAAGACAGGATGATGCGGTGTGCCGACAGGATTTGTGCGGTGAAGTCGATAAAGGCGTAATGTTCGACGAGTTGATGGTATGTGTTTATAAAACACGTCTCCAGTTGCCGATCGCCATGAGAAAAATCACTGACCATGTAGAGATAATCGGGATGTAAATCATCTGCGACCTGTAACTCGTATCCGAATGCTTTCATTACATAGTCACGAAATCGACAGAGCCCTTCGTAATTACTGAGCAGTGTGAGTTCCGGCATACCAACATCAATAAAACCGTGAACTGGACGCAGTGCGGATTTCTTCGAGGAAACCTTGATAGTCAGTGGCAAAAGGGAAGAACAGGAAGAGTGGAATGAACATAGATGTGAAGGTGTGAATGCACACATGAAGGATGGAAGGTGGAAAAAAGTCAGAAGGTATCAGTGAAGGAAAGAAGAGGGAACTCAGATTCACAGGGAACCATGCGACTGGGGTCGTTTCTATAGAAGGGGATCTCAATTCTTTAATTCTTTAAATTTTTTTATCGTTGAACAACAGAAATAAGAGGACCTTCTCTCTAAAAAGAGATTCCGTTTGACTGCAATTGTTGTTTAACTATTTTAATATATAAATTTTAAATTGTTTAAGGGTGCCACGAACCCACGTCACGCGTGCGTTCCCGAACTTTAAGGTGTAGGTTTATGGGATGAAAGGTGTAGGTTTATGGGAGACCTAATACCTAAAGGTGTAGGTTTATGGGATGAAAGGTGTAGGTTTATGGGAGACCTAATACCTAAAGGTGTAGGTTTATGGGGAACCCCTGAAAACCCGCGTAGAGCAAGGGAAAAACTGGAGTTTTCAGCCTAAAGGTGTAGGTTTATGGGATGAAGGTAAACGTTTATGGGATGTAAGGTGAGAATTCCTGTACGCACGCTTCCACTTTTCCCGCTAAACAACACATAACCAGAAACTTGCATCCTATTCACAGTCCACACCACGCCTACATTCCCAGATTTTGGTGATAGTTTACAGGGTGATGGAAAGGTCGTTCTAGAACCCCATTCTATCAGTACCAAAAAGTCGAAAATTGACCTTTTTCAGCCTAAAGGTGATGGTTTATGGGATAAAAGGTGTAAATGATGTAGATAAAAAGTACGCCTCTATGGTAAATTATAGAGAAACATCCGACGGAGACAACAACGGGACACTTTAAGGTGTAGGTTTATGGGATAAAAGGTGTATATAATTATTTACAAAAACACACCTTTATGTTAAAATGTAAGAAAAATATGCAAAGGAAACAACAATGATGCACTTAGCTGAAATCAACGAAGTCATTAAAGCGAGCCCAGCGATTCAGATTCAAAGCAAAATCACACACTTACAACGCCGGGCGTGGAATGTCCTGCTCGCAAACGCTTACAACGAACTGCCAAATAAAGACATCCATCGGGTCAGTGTTGCTGAACTCGCAAAGAGTCTCGGTTTCAACAGCCACAACGAGGACCATCTCAAAGAGACCTTGAAATCGCTTGTCGATTGTACGGTTGAATGGAATATCCTCGGCAAGGACAAAGACGAAGAATGGGGTGTTGCGAGTCTGTTAGCATCCGCCCGGATTAAAGATGGGATCTGCACCTATGGTTTTGCACCACACCTCCGCCTGAAACTCTACAACCCACGGATCTACACAAAACTGAATCTCCGTCTACAAAACCGGTTCACCAGCCGATACGCCCTCATTCTCTGGGAAGTCTGTTTCGACTATTTCGACATCGCTCGCGGCGAAGGCGAGACACCCTTCATTCCACTCGAAACTTTTAGAGAACTAATGGGCGTTGGAAGTGATGATTACCCAGTTTTCAAAGAACTCAACCGGAATGTCATCAAACCCGCCATCAAGGAAATCAACGAACTCACCAACTTCTTTGTCGAGGTCGAGCAGAAACGCATTGGACGGAAAATCGGTGAGATGAAATTCAGAATCTCGCGCTTGAAAGAGTTGCCGTCCGTTGAACCCGTGCAAGAGACGTTTTTGTTTGATATAGACGATCTACCTGCAATCGCTCTTAAACTCGTCCAAGCCGGCGTCTCACGCAAAGAAGCACTCCGGATCGCCAACCAAGAATGGGACGCAGTGGACGCTGCGGCACTTCCAGAGGACAGAAAAGATTTTACTGTATATGTAGAAGAAAAAATCGGACTCGCACGCAACGCCACAAGCGTCAAAAATGCCGGCGGGTTCATCGTCAAAGCAATCCGGGAAAACTATCAGGATCCCGTGTACCAAAAACAGCTTCAGGCGGAACGAGAGAAAGAGAAACAAGCGATGCTTGCGTCATTGAAAAGCGAGATGCTCGAAAAGCAAAACACACTCATCCGGCAAGCCGTGCGTGCCAATCCAGAATTGCTTGAACAAGCAGCGGCGAAAATTTCATCAAGCTTCATTAGGGAGCGGTTGATGGACTATGAGACAATAGAAGATGCCTACACCGCCGGTGGCCTGGTCGCGGGTGATATTAACTCTATTCTCGCCAACGGGCTCTGTGCCGATCTGATCGCGCCCGTCATCGCCGCATACGAAGCAGAAAAAGAACGGCTTCAGTGACTCCAAGCTAAAGCTTGGAGATTGTGCAGTGCGGCAGCCGAGCCTATAGGCTGTGCGATTATAAACACGCTGAATAGAGTAAAACATCGTAATATCCTAATTCCTAAGCAGATACGAGATAGCTTGGGAGTTAAGAAGGGCGATATCGTGGATGCAATGAAGATTGCTCCATCTTTGGGAGGGACTATATATGACCCGCATCATAAGCGATCAGATTACTGCTGATGGCATGCCAGACCAACACGTTGGAGAGGCACACATTCAGTCTATCGAAATAGTGGATCCTGTCTATGAGGAACCCTATGCTGCTTGTATAACAAAAAAGTCTGATGGATGGCGAGGTTGGATACCAGATATTCCGGAAGTGAAGTGCGAGGCGAAGACGAGATCGCAATTGTTAGAGACCCTCGTGACCAAGCTTCGTGAAGCTTTAGCGTCTCGTGAAGAGGCTTGGGATCAGCAGCTTGAGGCAGATATAGAATCTGGGAAGCTTGAGAGTCTACGCGAAGAAGCACTCGAAGATATAAAGGCTGGACGGGTGATTGATTTATAAGACGACCCATAAGTTCTGGGATTACTATCGGAGGCTTCCACAAGAAATTCAAAATCGCGCAGATAAGCAATTTGAACTTCTAAAGCAGAATCCGGCCCATCCTTCTCTGCAGTTAAAGAAGACTCAGCGGGGCAGTTATTGGTCTGCGAGAGTTAACGACGATTATCGCGCATTGGCAATTGAGGAGGATGGCATTATGATGTGGGTCTGGATCGGAAAACATGGTGAGTATGATAGACGGATATAATATGATAAAAATAGTTGTAAGCCTACTTATATTTTTAACCTTTATTTCCTCTGTAACTTATTTCAGACTTTACCTGAAAATAGTCCATTTCCAGAGAGTTATCCCAGATCGTCGCTATCACTCCAAGTAAGCGGTTCCTCCAAAAGGTGGTGACGGAACCATTTCAAGTTCTGCGACATCACCGATCGGGCAGCACAGGGTGCAACATTCGGCACACCGTGTCCCATACCCAGATACCGAAAGAAGTCTACAACGACACCTTGTGCTTCAAGCCCACGATGCAGCTCTTGCGCGTTTGTGAAAGGGACGACGGCATCGTTATCGCCGTGCTGGATGAGTGTCGGTGTCTTTTGCTTTACCTCGGCAGCTGCAGGATTTGTGCCGCGTGGTTTCTCCGTCGGCATACAGACTTCCTTGGAGAGGATATTGTGATGCGCCGAGCAGCCGGCTATCCAGTAGTGTATCATCCATCAGAGGTAACGAATCCCCCGTTTCACTTATAGGAGGGCATACAGCCAGGTATTAGGTCCGGTCCCTTCTCTCATGCGATGCGGTAGATCGCGCCTTCTTCGTCTACATCCCAGGATACCGCAGAGTTGGCAAGCATTATTGGAAAAGACAGAGGCAGTCTTTAGAGATCAAAAGATGAGGTAGAAATGACAACCCACGAGACATTTGCGTCGAAAGTCGATCAGTTGTTTGCAGAATGGGATCGATCAGATTCACCCGGTGCCGCTTTGACGGTTATCAGAGACGGTGAAATCATCTATAAACAAGGATATGGGATGGCGAACCTGGAATATGACATCCCAATTACAACGACAACCACTTTCGAGCTTGCTTCAACATCTAAGCAATTTACAGCTTTTGCCATTGCTATGTTATTGCACAAAGGGAAACTTTCGTTAGACGATGACATCCAAAAATATCTGCCCGACGTGCCGGATTTTGGAAGCACCATCTTTTTCCAGAGGTTCATTTTACGCGAGACAGTACCGGACGCGTCACGGGGTTTAGGCTCACAGGAGACCGAGTTAGAAACTTACACTTTGAGAAAAAGACGCATTAGGTGGAATCGGTTTCTTGAGGAATCTGATATGTGATAAGTCAGTTATGTTTTTTGAGGTAGCCTGCATCTGGGACCTCCGTGTCGCAAGAACATACCGTTTATGTAAAGTATACACGATGCTCTGCAGAAAGCAGAAAATCACGCTTTCTTCAAGAGTGTATCTTCATAGGATTCGTTGTGAAAAATTTTCACTTAAAAAGGGGAAGAGAATGCAATTTGTAATGTTTAACCTACTGCTCTTCTGTTTGCCACTGCTCAGCATCAGTTACCTCACGCTTTGCTATGCTGAAAGTGATGCGAAACCACGGACCCGCACGCCTAAATTACTAAATTCGTCAGATATTCTCCGAATAAAATCATTAGCATTTGATACCGTGTTGAAACTCTCTCCAGATAGAGAATATCTCGCCTATACAGTGGCAAACCCTGAACGAAAATCTATCTCTCTACCAAGAACTGCAGGAGCCTCCTCTTTCCTGCCGACCGGTGCATTAAAGAACCACTACAATAGTGAGATTTGGGTTACCCATATCAGCACTCGAGAATCCCATATACTCACCTCAGATGTAGGCGGCAATTGGGCACCACAATGGTCACCCGATGGACGCTATGTCGCTTTTTACTCCGATCGGACCGGAACACCGCAACTCTGGGTTTGGGACAGGATCGAAAATAAACAGCG
>PYIY01000134.1 GCA_003635195.1 Candidatus Poribacteria bacterium
TAAAAGTAATTAATCAGCGTCCGGCGGTAGTGGCGTGCCGCCTCAAAGAAGTCGACAACACCATCAAGGTCTGTTCCCAACCATGCCTGTGTTGCGAGATTATACATCGCTGCCGGTGAGAGTCGAAGTAGATTCTGCGCGATTCTGGCTCTCCGAAACCGGATTTGATCTAATGCCGGCAGGCGTATCAATCCCATTTTCTCTGCTGCATCAATGCGCAAAGGTGCTAAGAATTGATGGTAGCGGATGACATACGGCACGCGTTTTTCAGATTCCGGGCTGATGAATTGCCAATCATACGCTCTGAAGTCTATACGCATCAGTGTTCTTTGGTTACTGAGACCCACATTTAATCCACCGCGAGAACCCTCTACGTCAAAGTGTTCACTTTCGCCTGCAACCCCATCATTCTGAAGATATTCCATCACCTCTTCATTGGCTGCCTCTCGTATTTGCCACATCGCATCGTAACTCGAATCTAACCGACTCCTTTGCGGTTGTATGAGTTGATCAACCACCGATACACTCAGAGAAGGATAAACCAATACCAGTACCACCCAAACAAATAGAGAGAGCATGAGTGCTGTTGCGGTGCGATGGACCGAAGCAGAGATAAAAAATCCTATCAGATAGATAGCAGAAAGATAGATAATTGAGGTTAGCAGGATGCCTGCAATTCGTAGAAAATCTGCTTCGCTAAAGACAATTGAACCCGTTGATACTATCCAAATCAAAGCGATGATAAAACTGATGATGAGCGGCAGGATTAGACACGTCATCGCACCAACATACTTCGCACCCAAGATGCTTCCGCGTCTTACCGGGTTGCTCATTGTCACCCGCATTGTGCCGCTTTCACGTTCGCCTGCAATCGCATCGTAGGCGAACAGCAGTGCCAATAATGAAAGCACGAACTGAAAAACAAAGACGAGGTCAATTCGGTAGAAATGATCGATGAAAAGATTGCCAGAACTGTGGGTATGTGCATCCCACAAGACAGGGACATGTGTATAATAAATCCGCAGCGTATTGCCGAGTCGGCTGTCCATACCGGCATTAAAGATGCTTAATGGATTCGGCGGTCGATCAACCTTGGGCATTAAAAAGGAATAGGTTCGGGTGGCTAAAAGTTCATCACGGTGCGCATCTCTGGCGGCATTGTAACTGGCTAACCGCTGTTCATAATCGTTAATTCTGATGAACATGGTTGTGGCAACCAGCAGCAAGCAGGTAATCACCGTAATAGCAAAACGAAATGTTATCAAATGGGCGAGAATCTCGCGCCTCAGTAGTACCCAAAACATTAAACGATTCCTACGATCTAATATGTTTTGATAGTACAAGACGAAAATTGTGCATTTTGTGCGGAGATAAATATCTGGAATTTGCTAATATAGCATTTACGCAGCTGATCCCCGCACGTCAACTCTGGTAGTTAATTGCGGTCGTCTGGCGTTATGCTTGCAGATCAGCAATTTCTGAAAGTTCATTTATTTCCTCAGTGAGAGATTGAATTTTCTCGTCCACCTCAGCAAGCGCACGGTCTCTTGTTTCCACAACTTCTTTGCGATGACCTTGTAGCCCCGCCAGATGTGTTTCAAGAGATCGAATTCTCTGATCCACCTCAGCAAGGTGATGCTCCTTTTCCACAACTTCTTTGCGGTGCCCCTGTAGCCCCGCCAAATCTGTTTCAAGAGATCGAATTCTCTCATCTACTTCAACAAGGTGACTGTCCCTTGCTTCGACAACTTCTTTGCGAAAACTCTGTGCCCACGCCAGATGCGTTTCAAGGGCGCGCTGCCTGTATTCCAGAGAGGGCTGGCTTGTTTTGAGTTTGGCTTGATCTTTCACGTCCTCTGTCATAGTAGTTTCTCCTTAATTAATCCTGGGAATGGTAGTCTTCAGGATTCAGATAGACGGTTACCATACCCACAAAATTCAAGAAATAGAAAACGGCATCGTTCTTGGGTTCAATGCGATTGTCTTCCGTGCGCTTCACTAACGCTGCGTCTACCAGCAGTTCCACGGTGTCCTCCATTTCACTTTCGGAAATGCCACAGCCGTTTGCCAAATCCGGGACCGATTTCTTGCCCGCCACTAACTGTCTTAAAACAGCGACTACGGTAGGATTCGTGAAATACTTCGCAAGCTTCACGATTTCAGCATCGGGTGCGTTGGATAGAAATTTATCGGTGCTGGTCGTCCAGACTGAGCCGCGGCTTGACCGCTGTCCAGAAGCGGCATGATAGGCACCCGCGTAGCACCACGTAATCGGGTCTTTCGCATGATGAGGGAGTCGGAGCAATGCATTGAGTGCTTCCCTTTTACCTGAATCAATAGAAGCGTCCGATTCCTTAGTGATAATCTTAAGTCTCGCCTGTGCCGCCGCAAGTTCACGTTCCAACTCAAGAACTCTATCTTGCATCTCATTAACACTGTCCTGCATTTCTTCGAGGTTCACTTCAACTTTGGCTTCATCTTTCACTTCATTTGTCATGCTAATTTCTCCTTTCAATCGGTGTCGGGAATGATGTTTCCCTTCAGTCGTAATGTCCAATACCTCTCGAATCGTAGATTCATATTGTTTTAACCGCTGTCTTGCCCGGTGAAGCCGACTCTTAATCGTATTTTCAGATACGCCTAAGAAATCGCCTATTTCTGAAGAGGTCATCTCTTCAAAATAGTGGAGTGTGATAACTTCTCGGTCACTCTCTTTCAACTTGGTAAGGAGGCTTTTGACCAAGTCATGTTGCACTTCGGCAGTTGTTTTCGCATGTTCCCTCGCAATATACCGAGAATATGCCTCTGTCTCTATTTCTGAGATATGGATCTCTTGCAATGCCTCGGTCTGTAACCGATTTTCTCGGTACCATGCGATACACAGATGATTCGCAATCGCATAGAGCCACCCTGAAAACTTTGCTGGATTGTTTAGCGTTGCGAGTCTCTGATGGACTCGCAGGAAAGTCTCCTGTGTAATATCCTCGGCGGTCTGAAAATCCCCTACTTTCCGAAACGCCAGCGCGTGAACCTGCCGTTGATACTTTTCAATCAAGGTCGCGAAGGCATCTTCATCACCCGCAAGGATGCGCTGGATCAAGGCAACATCGTCAGTTCTCATCTGTTATCTCCAGAAAGCGGATTACATATTGCTCGGATAAATGCCCTTACAAAGCGCGAAACGACATGCTATCCGTTCACTTCACTATATAATGACGCGATCTGAGAAAAAAGGGTGCATAATTTTGAAAAAAAGTAGGTTTGAAAGGAGGTGGATAATTTAGGAAGGAAGTTAAATGGGATTGAAAATATGTTTTATTCGGTTCGCAATGCGTCAATCGGTGACATCCGCATGGCTTTTATAGCCGGATATAAGCCGAAACCGACACCAAGTAGCATTGAAAAGAAAATGGATATCAGTGCCCACTGTAGCGAGAGTACTGCTGGCCATTCAGGGACGATTTTCACGATACGCACTGCGATATGCGCCATCCCCTTACTTGCAAAGATACCGAGTCCAATACCAAGTGTCCCACCGATGCTACATAGGAAAATAGACTCGCTTAGGAACTGCAACAGAATATCTGCCCGCTTTGCACCGCATGCGTTTCGTAGCCCGATTTCTCGGATACGCTCGCCAACAGCAACCAACATCATGTTCATAATGCCAATCCCACCGACAAGGAGTGAAAAACCGGCGATCCCTCCTAACGCGGTCTTTATGAGTGTACTGATTTTCATGAGGCGTGCCAGTCCTAAACGGACGTCGAAAGTTCCAAAGAAGTCGTCTTGGTTTCGGTGCCGTTTCCTAATAACGGCTGTAGCCTCCGCAATCGCTTGAGGCATATCTTCTACGGTGTGTACATGAACAGCAATCTGCGGGATCCGGTTGTTGCCTGTGAAACGTTGCTGCACAGTGGTAATCGGTATAAAAACGAGATCGTCGAAACTGAATCCGAATTCAAGGCTCCGACCGCGTGGCACCAGTGTACCGATAACAGTGAAGCGTTCTTTTATACCACTCGTTGTACGCCGAGCAATCTTAATCTCTTTCCCAAGCGGAGACACTTCACCGAACAACCCCGGCGCGACATTTGCGCCGAGCACAACAACTTTGGTTGAATTTTTAACATCTTCCTCGGAAATAAACCGTCCTGTTGCCAAGTCCCATGCCAATGCTACGGCGTAATCTTCATCTACACCGTTATAGCCAGCACGGATATTTGTGCCATCTGGTGCTTGCATTAGTACACGCGACCACTCTGGAACCCGTGGGGCAACAATCTGCACAGATAGGCATTCCCGCTCGATTGCCTGCACGTCGCCATAGTTAAGATATTCTCCGCTCCGTGCGGGGACCCGGCGACCTGCGACCCATTTGAAAGAAGTTTGTAGAACTGTGAAGACGTTAATCCCACTTATTTTTTCGAGATCCTCAAGGATAATCGTTTTGGCACCATCGCCGATAGCAACCATTGCGAGCACCGCTGCGATACCGATCGTAATGCCGAGCATCGTCAGTAAGGAACGCAATTTGTTCGCAAGTAGTGCTCTGATTGCCACGGCGATGGATGCAATGAGGATCATTTAGATTGCCTTGAGGGGTCAGGTAATAGATAGGTCGGTTAACAACCTTTTTGACTAAACCGTTCGGCAGGCGTTTAGCCAATCTCCGGGTTAAGAATCCATGATCATTGGCGTGAGGAGGCAGATATGTTCTTCGTCGCCACTCGGTTTAACAACAAGAGGTTTCATCGCATTCCTGAACGCCAGCGATACAGACTCCGTTTCAATATGTGAGAGTGTCTCTATCAGCATCTGCGCATTCAGACCGATACGGACGCTCCCAGCACCAGACTCGGCGGCTAATGTCTCATGTATTTCGTCTGTCTCAGAGGTCTTCGCCGAAATCCGAATCTGTTGCGGATTAATTTCTAAACAGACCAGAGCGTTTTTCGGATTTGCGCGTGCAAAAATATCACGCGTTGTGTCCATAATAGATGTCTTCGGCACCACGACATGCCCCTCAAAAGATTCCGGAATGACGCTATCATACTCTGGATATTCAGCGTCCATCAGTCGTGTCGTCAGTGTGGTGTCTGCATCTGCAAAGAGGATTTGGTTCTCAATACGTGAAATCTTTATCTCTGGGGCGTTGGCAAACGTTCGCTCAATTTCTTTGATCGCTTTGAGCGGTACGATGAACCCATCTTTGTCCTCAGACAGCTTGAGCGGTTCACAGTGTGTGAGGGCAAGCTGGATCATATCGGTTGCAACCACTTCCGTTCTATCTTCAAGAAGATTAAAGTAGAGACCGTTTAGGTAGTAGCGGACATCGTCTGTCGCTGCGGCAAATGTGGTTTTGTGAAGAACGGACCGTAGAATTTCCCCATCAATCGCGAATGCTTCTGGATCGACAACTGGGAATTGTGGAAACGCTTTGTCGGGAAACCCAACGATTTTGCGCACACTGTCTCCGCAGGTAATTTCGACGTGATCGTCTTTCGTTGTTGCGAAGTCTATCGGTTTCTCAGCGGGCCACGTTTTAACGATATCCGCCAATTTTTCGGCAGAGACGAGGATTGATCCCGCTTCTTTGACGGTCCCGTCAACCTTCATTCTGATGCCGATTTCCGCATCCGTTGCCATACACTCAATCGTGCTCCCTTCCGCTTGGATGAGAACATTTGAAAGAATCGGCGCGGTATTCCGCTTACTCGCGACACTCTGCAGTGTTTGTAGGGACGACAAAAGGTTGTCTCTTTGAAAAGTTAACTTCATCTGAATACCTCCGTTCAAATGTTTGGGGTAGCGATCTTCTGATTCAATTGTGATACCTAATACTTCTCGGATTATAGATTCGTATTTCTTGAGTTGCTGCCTCGCGCGGCGGATCCTACTTTTAATGGTGTTTTCAGATACGCCAAGGAATTCGCCTATTTCTGCAGATGTCATCTCTTCAAAGTAGTGGAGCGTGATAACCTGGCGATCGTTCTCCTTCAACTTCGCCATCAGTTTTTCGACGAGGTCGCGCTGCGCTTCAGCAGCTATTTTCGCGTGTTCTGAAGCAACATATCGGGAATACGGTTCTGTCTCTATTCCTAATATGCAGATTTCTTCAAGGGGTTCCGTCTGTAACCTGTTCTTTCGGAACCATGCGATACACAGATGATGCACAATTGCATAGATCCACTTTGAGAACAGTGTTGGATCTTCTAAGGTTTCCAGTTTCTGATAGACTTGCAGGAAAGTCTCCTGCGTAATATCTTCAGCGATCTGAAAATCCCCGATTTTCCGCCGTGCGAATGCGTGGACCTGCCGTTGGTACTTTCTAACCAAACTCGCGAAAGCGTTTTCATCACCGGTAAGGATACGTTGAATCAAGGCGACATCATCATTTCTCATCGTCTCTTATCTCCAGAAAGACTATTTTCTTCAACGGAACTGGTAGCGTTTCCGTATTCGTGAATAGATAGATTTGCATGCCTCAAAGAGGCACCCTATCAATTCACTTCCCTATAGTGACGCGAATTCGACGAAAAAAGGTGCATAATTCTGAGAGGTCGGTATGAATTCAGAAATGAGATGTGAAAATTGTCCTAAAGCATCCAATATTAATGACTTACTATAGTTTGGACAATTTTAAAAATTGCGGTTATTCTCTTCATCTGCCCAGCAGTACAGATCCTATGCAAAAGTTAAGATTGTCAAGGCATTCTCAATGGATAAGTGTTGTCATAAGTATTATATCTCAACACGTACAAACGTAAGATAAGTTCCCGACATAAGAACAACAAAAAACAAAATCAACAAGAACAAATCAATAGCTGCAGCGTTAAAATCTCGACTGAGACTGAGCGTATCTTCAAAGGCCGGAATTGATTCTGGGCTGATAGGCTTCTTCGACATTCCCTCACGAACTCCAATAATATGGAGACTATCGGGATCTGCTCTATCCATATCCGTGACGAATTCTCGGTATTCGCGTGCATAACGCTCCACATTCTCTAAAAATTGTTGATGCCGTTCAAACCCTGTTCCGACAAAAACTTCAAGAAGATGCTGGATAAGCGTAACAGGTGAGATACGGGTGACAGAACGTGC
>PYIY01000135.1 GCA_003635195.1 Candidatus Poribacteria bacterium
TGACTGTGACTGTGATCTCATTGGTAATGCTACCATCTGAAACGGAAACAGTTACGGTATATGAGTTCTTGGCTTCATAGTTCAATGCTGCCTTGGTTTGTAATTGCCCCGTTCTGCTATTAATGTCAAAGGCATCAGCATCTCTGCCACCAAGGCTATAAGTTAAGGTAGCGTTAGCATCCGGGTCAGTTGCTGAGACACGCGGACCGAAGTTCACCCCTGCTGCGGTATTTTCGGCAACTTGGCGTATGGTGTTTTCGCCATCAGCGAAAACGGGTGCCTCGTTGACATTCCTCACACTAACCGTGACGACAATATTATCTTCCAGTCTACCATCTGAAACGGTGATGGTTACTGTATATGCGTTCTTGGCTTCATAGTTCAACGCTGCCTTAGTTTGTAATTGGCCTGTAGAGGCATCAATATCAAAGGCATCAGCATCTCTGCCACCAAGGCTGTAGGTTAAGGTTTGATTATCCGCGTCGGTAGCAGCCACAACCCTGCCAATGTTTACACCCGCTGTGGTGTTTTCGGTAACTCGGCGTATAGTCCGTTCACCGTCTGTGAAAACCGGTGCTGCGTTGCCGCCCTTCACGTTGTCCAGTGGTGTCTTCTTTTGCGGCTCACCGACTGGAATAACATCTGCATAACTCGTAACACGTAAACCAAAAATTGCCGAAAAAATGAATAAAATGAGTGCTACATTCCTATGGGCTATAAATGGTCCTTTCAAAATAAAATCTCCTTTTTGTCTAACTATCCTTATCTAAATAAACCCAAGCTGCTATTACTTAAGCAAAACTGTGGCAAATTAGAAAGGCAGACCAAATCGAATTATATGATATATTATAATAATATATTTATGAGTCAATATGACTACGGACATAATTATACAGTCATTTAATGCATAAGTCAAATTAATGTCAAATTAATTTTGTAACTCAAGATTAAATTTTTTAGCGGTATTTGTAAGTGTGCGTTAAATGGGGGCTGGACAAAGATAGCGTAGTGCTGGTGTTTTCTGTTGTCAGTGGTCTGAGTCGGGGAACAGTCATGATCGAAAAAACTTGAAAACGCTTTGCGATTTGTGCTAAACTAAAAAAATATTACACGCTATTTTTAAGGAGAACAACACATAATGCCAAAGTTTGGTGTAAATTTATTGCTCTGGGCAGATAAGTTTGATCGAGAAACTGCAGACCTGATTCCGAAAGTTGCTGAAATGGGTTTTGATGGTGTCGAAATTCCTATCTTTGACCCAGATACGGTGGATATCCCTTACACCCAAGCACTACTCAAGGATACCGGCTTAGATCCCATCGGGTGTAATATCATGGCTGGGGACAGAAATCCAATTGACGAAGATCCTGCTATTCGCGAGAACGGAAAAACCTATCTCAAGCGTTGTTGTGAAATTGTTGCTGAGTTGGGTGCCGATACACTTGTTGGACCGATGTATAGTGCTGTCGGTAAACTCGTTGGACGCGCCAGAAACGAACAGGAGTGGGCCTGGTGCGTTGAAGGTATACAAGAGGTTGCCGAATTCGGCGGCAAACACGGTGTCACCCTCGCGAGCGAACCGCTCAACCGGTTTGAAACCTATTTTGTTAACATCGCCGAAGATGCTGTTAAGCTTTGTGAAGCGGTGAATAGTCCCTACTTCAAGGTGCATCTGGACACATTCCACATGAACATAGAAGAAAAGAATCAAGCGGATGCTATTGTTGCGACGGGTGATTACTTGCATCACATGCACTGCTGTGAAAACGATCGTGGTACTCCCGGTACAGGACTTGTTGATTGGGATGGCGTTTTTGGGGCATTGGCAAAGGTTAACTATGACAGATGGCTCGTGATTGAATCGTTTACGCCGGCTGTCAAGGAAATCGCTGCCGCGACATGCATCTGGCGCGACATCGCACCGAGTGCGGAAAGCCTTGCGACAGAGGGTCTCGCCTTCCTTAAACAGAAAGCAGCCCAATACCTGTAAAATAGTAAAGACTTCAAAAGGGAGGGATGGAGATGCGTTGCGTTAAATTGATTGGGCTGTTCTGCACAATATTCTTTGCTATCTTCGTAGCAAACGGGGCTGTGGCGCAGCAGACAACGCCGGACGAAACAGATACTAACACCCCAGCGGAATCACGATTTCTCAGTAATATCCGACAACTCACTTATGACGGAAAGCGCGCGGGGGAAGGCTATTTCTCTGAAGATGGCACCGCGCTAATTTTCCAAAGTGAACGTGAACTGGATAACCCGTTCTATCAGATTTATCTTCTAAACTTGCTGACTGGTGATACACATCGCGTCTCAACGGGGGTCGGAAAGACAACTTGTGCCTTCTTCCGTCCGGGCACTGACGAAGTGCTTTACGCTTCGACGCATCACGATACTTTCGCGAAGGCAAAACAGGAAGAGGAACTGAAATTCCGAGCATCTGGGCAAGAGAGGCGCTACAGTTGGGATTACGACGAAACAATGGACATCTTCTCAGCAAACCGTGACGGTAGCAACCTCAAGCAATTAACAGATGCTCCCGGTTACGACGCTGAAGCCTCATATTCGCCTGATGGCAAGCGTATCGTCTTCTGTTCACTTCGAGACGCATATCCTAAAGATCAACTCTCTCCGAAGGACCTGAAGCAACTTGAAGTTGATCCAGCCTATTTCGGTGAAATCTATATTATGAATGCCGATGGTTCAGATCAGGTCCGCTTGACAAATGCCCCGGGCTACGACGGCGGTCCCTTCTTTACACCTGATGGTCAACACATCGTCTGGCGGCACTTCACGCCTGACGGGAGTCAAGCCGACATCTACACGATGCGGACAGATGGTTCAAATATCCTGCGACTGACCAATTTTAAAAGTATGTCGTGGGCACCGTATTTTCATCCGAGTGGTGCCTATGTTATCTTCGCTTCCAACAAACTCGGATTCTCTAATTTCGAGTTATATCTCGTTGATGGCAGAGGTAGACATCAACCCGTTCGTGTTACCACAACGGATGGATTTGATGGACTCCCTGTCTTTTCACCTGATGGGAACCAATTATGCTGGACCTCGAATCGGAACAGTCAAGAGGTCTCACAACTCTATTTGGCAGACTGGAATCACCAAGCTGCACTTGAGGCAATCTCTTTGGCTCCAAGAGCTCATAATACCCCTATACCGATTTTCGACTCGCGGGCAGAGGATGCCACACATGCGTATGACGCATCGACTCCAACGAAAATCAGCATCCGGCAGCGGGTAGAATTCCTTGCGTCTGACGAGCTGGAAGGTAGGATGACCGGCTCCGAAGGTGCGAAACGCGCGGCGGACCACATCGCCACGCAGTTCACACAACTTAATCTCAAACCCATTGGTGATGCAGCAACCTACTTTCAAGAATTTGAATTCACCGCAGGGAGACGGATTATAGCAGAAGAAAACAGTTTTCACCTCACACGCCAGATGCACGGTTCCGAGCAGGTGATGGAATTCAGTGTGGAACGCGATTTCCAACCGCTCTCTTTCTCGCGGAACGGTGTCGTTGAGGGTGAAGTGGTCTTTGTCGGGTATGGGTTAATCGTCCCCGGCGAGTTAGGTGAGGGGTATGACGCTTATGCCGGTCTGGATGTAAAAGACAAAATCGTTGTTGCGCTCCGTTATGTGCCGGAGGGTGTTGAACCCGAACGCCGCCAGCAATTGAATCGGTATGCGGGATTACGTTACAAAGCGATGCAAGCGCGTGAGCAGGGGGCAAAGGCGTTTCTTGTTGTTGCTGGTCCGAATTCTCCAAACGCTGGTAAATTGATTCCGCTCGATTTTGACAGCAGCCTCGCAGATTCTGGGATTGTCGCTGCGTCAATCAGTGATACTGTCGCGAATGCACTCTTTGCACCATCGGGTAAAAATCTAAAAGATGTTCAATCCGGCTTGGATGTCGAAAATCCGCATTTCCTTGGACAGTTTCCGTTGCCCGGTGTCAAAGTCAAAATCGTCGTTTCGGTTGAAAAAGTTAAGAAAACCGATCAAAATGTGGTCGCGCTTCTCGCACCACCGGAATTAACAGATGAAACCGAGTATATTATTGTAGGCGCGCACTACGACCATATCGGTCATGGTGAAATTGGCTCACTCGCTCGGAAAGGTGAAGAGGGTCAGATTCACAATGGGGCGGATGATAATGCTTCGGGCACCGCTGTCGTTCTGGAATTAGCAACTACACTCAGCGAAGCATATCAGGAACATCCTGAAAAATTTCGTAGGGGTATCATCTTCGCACTCTGGTCGGGTGAGGAACTTGGACTCATTGGATCTACCCACTTTGTCAACGATCCTGTCGTCCCTTTAGAAAAGGTCGCAGCATACATGAACTTTGATATGGTCGGACGACTCCGAGACAACAAACTCATTTTGCAAGGTGTCGGTTCATCGTCTGTGTGGACCAAGTTGATTGAGAAGCGAAATGTTCCTATCGGCTTTAATCTGACATTACAAGAAGACCCCTACCTGCCCACAGATGTAACTGCCTTTTATCCGAAAGAGGTACCGGTACTCAGTTTTTTCACCGGTGGACACGAGGACTATAATCGCCCCACGGATGATCCAGAGACACTCAACTATACTGGCATAGAAAGGATTGCGCGTTTGGCACACGGCATCGTTTCAGATTTAATCAGTGCTGATGAACGTCCGGAGTATGTCCGAGTAGAACGGAGTCAGTCAGAGGAGGGGAGTCGTGATACGCTCCGTGCATATCTTGGGACGATCCCCGACTATACTACGGAAGGCACGGGCGTTAAACTCTCTGGTGTTCGTGCAGAAGGTCCCGCTGATAAAGCAGGTTTAAAGGGAGGCGATGTTATCGTTGAATTTGGTGGACAGCAAATCGCAAATATCTATGATTATACTTATGCGCTTGATGCTGTGAAAATTGGCGAACCTGTCGAAGTTGTTGTGCTACGAGAGGGAAAACGGGTAAAGCTGACAGTTATGCCTGAAGCGCGGAATTAAGTTAGGACTTACGCATTTTTTGATTAACGCTGGACCACAGGAAGTTGGTACTACTATAATCCAAGTTGCTACCAACGGATTTTGAGCATTGTAACACGATTTTTCCGACACTTTCTTCACCCCGTAGGGGTGCCATGTCTATAGAAACGGCGTATTGAAGCGACTGCACTCCGTAGGAGTGCCATTGCTTCGGAGTGAGAATAAATAGGTGGCAACTTGCGTTATTATAGTAAAGGATGGTATGAAAGTCAAAGTCAGTATACCCGTAAAATAAAGGAGTTTCTTGTGAAACTCGAAGTGTTTTTCAGTCTGATGTTGTTGATATTGTCAACGTTTCTATATGTATTTGACACACCTGCTGAAAATGAACCCTACACGCAGTGGGGGCTCCCTGATGGTGCTAAAGTGCGTCTCGGTAAAGGCGGGATAAATGATATAACGTGCTCATCAGATGGGGCGTTGCTTGCTGTGGCGAGTCAGATCGGTATATGGATTTATGATGTACAGACACGCGAAGCACTTGCCCTGCTCACCGGGCATACCGGGGTGGTAGATCGTATAGCGTTCAGCCCGGATGGACGCACTCTCGCCAGTGGCGGTCAGGACAACACCTTGCGTTTATGGGATGTGGATACGCAGACAGAAATAGGCACCCTTGAAGGGCATACCGGGGAACCAAATAGTATATTTTTCAGTTCGGATGGACGCACCCTCGCCAGTCGGGATGATGATAACACCGTGCGTTTATGGGATGTGGATACACAGACGCAAATACATACACTTGAAGGACATACAGGGTCGTTAGAGAGTGTATCTTTCAGTCCGGATGGACGCACCCTCGCCAGTGGTGATCAGGACAACATTGTGCGTTTATGGGATGTGTCCAAGCGAACAGAAATAGGCAAACTTGAAGGGCATACTGGATATGTCAGTAGTGTCTCTTTCAGTCCGGATGGCAAAACAATCGCAAGTGGGAGTCATGACGGTGCCGTGCGTCTATGGGATGTGGAGACACGGACGGAAATAGGCAGACTTGAAGGACATACGGGCGGTATCAATAGTATCTCTTTCAGTCCGGATGGCAAAACAATCGCAAGTGGGAGTCATGACGGTGCCGTGCGTCTATGGGATGTGGAGACGCAGACAGGAAGAGCGATACGTGAGTCTAACTCCAGTGTCTTGAGTGTCTCGTTCAGTCCGGACGGTCAGACAATCGCATATATTTTTCCGTCGGGGAGCAACATCAACGTGCGTTTCCGGGATGTTGCGACGCAGACAAGCATAAACAAATATAACTTCTATAACATCTTCCCACATAGCGTCTTTTTGGGAGATGCTATGTGGGAAGTCTTGTGGGTTGTTGCTGCGCTTGATGATACGCGAACAGAAAATATACTTACCATACTTTGGGAGCATACCAGGTCGGTAGAAAGTGTATCGTTCAGCCCGGATGGCAAAATAATTGCAGCAAGTGTCGGTTTTTACAGCACCAACATATTTCAGGGGTCTTACTTCCTTCGTATGTGGGATGTTGCTACGCTGATGGAAACAAACACATTTGATCGTCCGGGGGGGTACAGATCGTGGGGTAACAAAAATGTAGCGTTCAGCCCGGATGGCAAAACAATCTTAAGTCGGTGTGAGCAGGGCGTGATATGTTTGCGGGATGCTGCG
>PYIY01000136.1 GCA_003635195.1 Candidatus Poribacteria bacterium
TCTCATCATCGGCATTCAAGGTGATATTTTCACGCGCCTTCGGGTTCATTCGCAGACATTCCAACTCCGGCACGGGTTCAATCTGTAAACTACCGTCGGTTGCGAGGGACAGAATTCGTGGTACAGTCATAACGCCTGACCAACCGGCAGCGCGTTCCTGTTCAACGCCACGGATTTCGCGAATCCAATCGAAAAAGATACGGCGCCCTTGCGCGTCTAACAGTGAGCGGGGTCCACCGAGCAGTCCGCCCTCCCAGCTCATACGCTCATACGTTTCGACGTGATATTCCTCATTTTCAAATCTGCCGATGTAATACTGTGTGCCTTGCCAATGGCTGCAAAACAGCAACATGTGCTTATCGCCTAACGGATAAAAATCGGGAACAGCACAGTCTTCGGCTTCATCTGTCCACTCGCGCCGTGATTCGTAAAAGGAGCGCACAAATTCCCAGTCTACAAGGTTAGACGATTTAAACAGGGCAGTTCCGTCCCCGCTTTGTCCGGGTATTGTGTTGCCGATGAGTGCGTAATAGGTATCGCCTTCCACCCAAGCACACGGGTCAAATACAATATATTCGCCGTGTCCTTTCTCACCGGGTTTTGGTACTGGGATTACTGGGTTGGCGGGATGCTTATCCCACGTAATGAGCAGGTCATCATCACTTGTTGCGATACACGTGCCATCAGGGATTCCGTGATAGATGAACGTCGGGATGCCCTCTCGATTCACGAGTGCCCCACCGCTAAAACATCCGCCCCGGTCAGGTCCGTCAAGGTCCGGTGTTAAAGCGATTGGGTGATGCACCCAATGTACCAGATCGACACTCGAGGCGTGTCCCCATTGCATCCATTTCCAATAGCCACCTTCGGGGTTGTGTTGATAGAAGATATGGTATCGCCCCTTCCAAAAGATGGAACCGTTGATATCGTTCATCCAACCAAACGGTGGCGTGAAGTGGTAACGCGGTCGATAAGGGTCGTTTTCGTACATTCCATCAAGCACGCGTCTACTGTGAATAAGTGCCTCTGTTTTTTCAATGGCTGTGTTCATAGTTTTGTTGTTCCTCGCAAATCAGTCGGTGAACCAGAAGGCATAGAGTTCTGCCCGAAGGATGGAAAAGCGGAGGCGAACGATCTTGCCACGAAGTTCAGCAAGGTCAGCCTTCTCTTTCCAGCGCACCGGTTCATCAATACTATCAATCATCGCCGGGATACTTTCGGCGAAGGTGTAGCCCGGAAGGGGCTGTCCATCGTCGGCATTGAGAATTTCTACTTTAACCCTGCCGCGCCAAGAATCCACATTAATGCGCAGCTCGCTGCCCTCTACAACTATCGATTTGGTCAGCACCGAACCCCATTCGATACCTCCCTTGAGCGACACAAAACCGTCAACGCGAAGTTTCGCGAGTGACATGGCGAGCGTATCGAGGTATTTCCTGTTCATTATATTCATCAGCGGTTGGCTGCGGTGCCGAACGCCAAGATAGTAGAACCAGAGCTCATTGTTGCGTCTGATGGGTCCGTTGACGACTGAAATTTGTCCTGTATCGTAAGCACTACCGTCCCCTACAGGCGATAACTCAATAAACGGTGTTCGGTTCGCAACCCGTTCCCACTGTCTTAGATCCCGACTTGAAGCCAGTTCTACTGATTTACGACTGTCTACGTTTTCATAGAGCGGTGGATGTTTCCCTGTCCAGTGGTGCATCACAGGTAGCCCCAGATATAAATCCTCGTAGCGAAATACGGGAAAATTATAAACATCGGTGCGCCATTCCTCAGGGCGGTTGTGTACCGGGGTCAAATAATCGGGATCCTCAATGAATTTGCGTATCCGTTCTTCTCCGTTTTCCTGATCAATCTGATCGGCGTGAAAAACCAGTTCTATCCCGCTCCAGTTTTCAAAGTCCTCACTGGTACTCAAACAAAAGCTGCGTCCATAAGGCGATCTGCCATCGGGCCCGGCGTGCTTGACGGTGGCGATAAATAATCCTGCCTCCTGATCATAACCGAAGTGTGCTTCGTCCGAACTTGGCACAGGGGGTACATCAAGGTATGTCCAGTGCAGGCAGTCTGGCGAGACTGCTGGTGTCAGTCCACCCCCTTTTCCCCATCCCATGCCTTTGTAGCGGCGTTGTTCATCAGGGTCATGGGGGTCGTAGATCGGTGCCAACGGCACGCCTGTGGGTAGAATATTGTTATCTGTACCAATCGCGGTGCCTCGCCATGTGAGGGCATCATAATCCTGAAACCCCAAAGCAGGTTTCTCCCAGTTCACACCGTCTTCTGAGGTTGCATAGCAGATAAAACTCCGTCCACCCATCGGCGCACCCGTTACATCGAGTTTGACCTCTGGATCATCTCCTTCCGCACTGGCGTAGTAAAGCACCTTGAAAACCGCTTCATCGGGAACCCATGCAGGAGTTGTCCACATCATAATACCACAGTTCTCCCAGCGATGTTCAGCTCGAAGCACGGCGTTTTTTTCAACTTTTTGCAATGGATGTAATTTCCGAGCGAGATTGTCGATTTCCTCAACATCATGGTCATCAATGAATAACGTTTTCATCTGCGCTCCTTGTATCGAATGGGACTGGTCAAATTATCTATGCATTTATGTTGCCCAAGATTGCGAAAACAGAGATTTACTAACCAATAGAGCTCCTACGGCAATATCCAAAAGAGATAGACAAATACAAGGATTATCCACACCGATGCGACCGTTTTCATCACGATGCTTTTCCGCCCTTTCGTTGTCAAATAAAGGGCGATATGGCTGAACAGCAGCATCAACGTAATCATAGGGAGACCGTATTGGTCATAACCAAAATTGCGAAACTTCAGCAGATGAAACACGTTGCAGGCAAGCAAGCAAAGAATGAATGCAAGCATACCGTATTTCCAGAGATTGCTTGATGTAAACCGAGTCACAACGGTTGCTACTTTTGATTCTTCAGGAGTATTCGGATTCATTTTCTGAAGTCCCTATTGGCGTTCTTGTTCGTCTTTAATTTTTGTCTCAAGTTCCGGCTTTTCAGTGTCGGTTAATTGTTCTACGAAAATTACCTCTTTATTTCGTTACCAGTTACAGAGATTCTAATTCTGTATACTTCCCAAGCAGGACAAGACCTCGTGTAGACTTGAGACTGTGTAATCTGGTTGTTCGTCTGTTGATTCTGGTATCAACACCTCTGATTTTCGGTTGATGAGAACGCTTGTCATACCGGCACGGTTAGCACCAACGATGTCATTTTGGATGGAATCACCGATATACATAGCCTCTTCTGGTAAAACATCAGCGCGTTCGCAAGCGACTTTGAAGATTTCAACCTTCGGTTTTCTGACACCGATTTCACCGGAGATTGTCAGCGACTGAATACGTTCGCTGAGCCCGAGGTGTCGGACTTTAGAAAGCTGACTGTCGGTGTGTGCATCGTGCGCACCGTTTGTAATGATACCGACATGGTATCCGGTCAATTTCTCAAGGACCGTGACATCTTCGTAAAGACGTAAACCTGTGAGATAGCGCGAACAGAAAAAGTCGCTGAGTTCTTCCATCATTCTATCTATGGGCAAATCCAATTCTTCAAATAGACACTGGAACCGTGCGTCTCTCACTTCTGCCATAGAAAGTTTCCCCGCGCCGAGTTGCTGGAAGAGTCTCTGGTGAACTGTTCTCCATGCGTTTGCAATAGCCTCTTCTGAAATACTTGGCTCCTGCTTGCATAAGAGTTGAAACGTTTCTTTTACGGCGATGCTCCACGCTGTATCAGAGTCGCAGAGTGTGCCATCAAGATCAAAGAGGACTGCCTTAATCATTTATTGCCTTCCAAGAATTCGAGCAGAATTTTCTCGCTGATTGCTCGCGATGCGCCGTGTCCCGCATCAACGACCTTGTAGTGGATCACGTCTCCGTTGAGGTAACTGAAGATTGCCAGATTGTCATCAATTCTGCTGGGTTTGGACAACTTCTTGCCGTTGTAGCCCATCTGTTTCGCCCACAGAAAAATTGATTCTTCAGCGTCAACAAAGCCCAACTTGCCACCTTTAGCAGGAATGTGTTTTGAAGGACCGCCGCGATAAGGTACCAGCTCATCGGTAGTACCCGAAATATTCATTAGACGCTTGCCTGTCATCGGTGTGGCTACAACACGATAATTGTTGTCGGCACCTTTGGCTTTGAAATTCTTACCGTCGTGCTGATACACATTTAACGGACTGACTGCGCTCACATAATTCCGTAGGTTCGGTAACTTGCTTTCGATCGCCAATTGGTTCACCAAAGCGGCACCATTTGAATTCCCCATGACGCTGAAATTGTCGTTCTGAATGTTGTCGTATGTGGATAGTTTTTTAACGATTGCTTCAATGAATCCGAGATCGTCCGCTTGGGAACGTTCCGACACGATGTTCCAACTCGCTTTGTATCCGTCTGGAAACACCATGACATATCTGCTCGCTATTGTGGGATGCCGCTTCATGAATCCATTCATCGCATCCTTCGCATTTCCACCATTACCATGTAAAAAAATGAAGACTGGAAACTTTTGCTGGTCTGAACGTTCAGGGACGCTGATATGATAAGGACGCTTAAACGCTGTCTCTTGCGACCACGACTGCGTGATATAATAGACTCCAGACTTTAGTTGCGCTGCTGCATCTACGAACGGAACAGCACCAGTCGTCAAGACAGTGGTTAATATTAACATGAGATTTTTTACCATATCTTCTCCACTTGCCCTTGTCGTGGTTTAAGAGGCATAACAACGGTCTGTCAAGTGAACAGAGCCCCTACCTAAATAGCCAGAATATGTAAATCGATCCAAATGCTATCCAAATCCATGCGACCGTTTTCATCACAACACTTTTCCATCCTTTTGTTGTGAAGTAATAAGCAATGTGGTTGAATAGCAGTACCAACCCGATCACGGGACCACCGTATTGGTCATAACCAAAATTGCGCGACCTTAGCAGATCGATCACGCTAAAGGCAAGTAGACCAAGAACAATCACGAGGAAACCGTATTTCCAGAGTCGCCTTGGCGCAAATTCCCGGAAAACCCCTGTTTTTGCCGATGCCTCTTCAAAGGTCTCAGGTAGGTCGGGATTCGATTCTCGAAGTGCTTGTTGGCGTTCCTTTTCCTTCTGAATTTTTGTTTCAAGTTCTTGTTTTTCAGCATCGGTTAACTGCTTCACGACAATTACCTTCTTTCGGGCGATTTAAGAGGCATGACAAACGCTAAACACTTTTCGTCTCGTTCCATCGGTTCCACGGCAAAGCCCATAGAGAGTTTGAGGTGATGGTTTTCAGGGTAATTCTCGCCGCTGACGGATCGCACTTGGTAGCAGTCCAACAATTTCGCTTGCTTGATCGTGTATTCTTGGAGTGCTGTGCCGATACCTTGTCGTCGATATCCTTTTTTTACACCAAACGCAAGGATTTTCGCCTCTTTCAGTGTTTTTCCCGCTATCTGAATAGGTGGGTGATCGCGGTCATTGGGACCAATGTCCCACACAACAAACATGAGAAATCCGACAATAGTGCCCCTCTGTTTTGCCGCTAAAAAATAGCGTGAAAACTGCTCAAAATAGGGATTAAATGCCCAACTTTCCTGATTTAATGCGTTGACGAGTGCGACAAATTCCTGCCAATCGGGGTGGTCGGGTGTGAGTTCTTCAATAGAAAAGGACTGTTGTTTATTCATCCAACGTCTTACTTTGAAACTTTTATCATTCCCCAAGTGAGTGCCAATTTTTGGGTCGGTTCAACAGCAAGTCCTACAGCGTCAAGGTTATTCTCAACCTCTTCTTGCGTTAGACCGCGATTGTAGAGGCGCAGTTCGTCAAGGAGACCGTTGAAAGGCAGCCCATCCGATTTTCTGGCACCCATCCAAAAATTCTCGCCATTATGTTTGAGAGCACCCTCGAAGTCTTTCTCACTATCAAATTCACCATTGATATAAATTATGGCTTTGGAACCGTCGTAAACACCAGCGACGTGATGCCATTTATTTACATCGGGCTGCCCGACGCTGTGAAAGGGCCACGTCTCTAATGCGCCGTTCCAGAGATTGAAATCAACCCGAGTTTGGTCTGACCACGCAATCACATAAGAATTATTTCCTGACCGTGATATGCCTGCGATAATCGCCCAACCGGGTTTTTCAGGCTTTATCCACATCTCCAACGTAAGTTGATCGCCAATATCGGTTAGACTCTTATCTGATCCACAATCAACATGTCCACCACTAAATTTGAGAGCCTCACCGACTTTACCCTTAACGACCTCGACGTTTCCATCCATGGTTCCATCGTTAGCACTAAAAACGTCTTTAACCGTTTTACCTTCGACCGTTGCTTTATTGAAGGACCAGTAGCTCACCAGTCCATCGGTAATTGCTTGTTGTGCGTGTGTTGTGTTTGTAGCTATTAGAACAGTTGTTGTAACAGCTAAAACAAGCATTTGTCTCAGAGCTTTATTAATCATTTTGTCTTGTCCTCCCTTTTGGAATATTAGGTTTCCCTTCGGTAAGATTAAGTTTCCTAATTTATCTGAAGGTGATTTATTATTCACAGCG
>PYIY01000137.1 GCA_003635195.1 Candidatus Poribacteria bacterium
ACTCCAAGTCGCACGGATTATTAGCAGAAAAAAAGAATATGCGCACTGGCGTTTAATAAAAAAAGATGAACCGGGTTGGGTGTCTCGATTTGGGGACCTCACTGGTATCAAAGATATCCATCCACCCCATCATTTAGAGTTTCTCCCTTACGCCATGGGCAGGACAACCCGCAGTAACCAAACAGATTGGTGGGGCAGTGCTGGCACCGATGTCCAATATGGCATTACCTCTGGGACCATCCTCAATGCCACCATCAACCCCGATTTTGGACAAGTAGAAGCGGATCCGGCACGGCTGAATCTCTCGGCGTATGAAGAGTATTTTGAGGAGCGGCGCCCCTTCTTTGTTGAAGGTGCTTCTATCTTTGAAAATAATGACTATAACTTTTTTTACTCTCGACGTATTGGACGAAGACCAGGACGGTTTGCACTTCCCGATGGATCCGCAGAACTGAGGCGCCCGGAAGCGACAACGATTCTGGGTGCCGCCAAAATTGTTGGAAAGACTCAAGGCAACACCCATTTCGGCATCATGGAGGCGGTCACCGCGCCCGAATACGCACGGATTGAAAAAGTGGTTGATGGCAAGAAGGTCCAAAGCGATCACCTGATTGAACCGTTGACAAACTACTTTGTCGGACGAATCAATCAAGAGGTCTTGAAAGGGAATTCCCGTGTTGGGTTGATAATGACTGCTGTTAATCGGCAAGCCTCCAACCATGCTTATGTCGGTGGACTTGATTGGGATCTGAAGTTTGCAAAAGACCGATATCAGATAACTGGCACCCTCGCGGCAAGCCAATCTTCACACTTAGAGACCCGCAAGTTGGGATACCTTACACACCTTGAGTTTGACAAACGAGGGGGTTGGTGGAGTGGTGAGAGTAGTTTTCGGATGCTTTCCCCAGACTTTGAGATGAATGACCTCGGTTTCCGTCGACGCGCCGACATGCTTGAGTGGGATTATGCCCTCGGGGCACAAAAACAGCAGCCATTTAGCATCTTCCGACGTGCCTTTTTGCAGCTTTATGGGTGGCAACAGTGGAATTATGACAACGTCAATATCAGTCGTCATTTGGAACTCTGGACATCTATCCGCTTCAAGAACTATTGGGATTCTTTTTTCTTGGTCGACCGGAACTTTGAATCGTTTAGTGATGACGATGTCAGACGGGGCGGCGCACTCATTAAGGATCCCGCAAACTGGAGCGTTTCTGCACGGCTTTCTACTGACACCCGGAAAATGATTCGATTGGAATTGAACCCTGCTTTCGCTTGGAATGACGACCGGCAGTCCTATAACTACAATTTACGTCTCTACCTCCGTGTGCGTCCCGCGTCCAATATTGAGTTTAGCGTAGGACCAAGTTATGGCTATCGAGTGAAAGATGCACAATGGATAAAGCCGATTGAAAAGAACCTCAAAAAGCACTACGTCTATGCGGAATTAGAGAGTCGCACGCTGGACTTCACGACGCGTGCGAATATCAGTTTTACGCCAACACTAAGTCTTCAATTCTACTTGCAACCGTTCATTACTATCGGGGATTATACAAACTTCAAAGAGTTAGTTGAGCCTAAGTCATATCAGTTCAAACCGTATCCACTGAATGAGAACCGTGACTTCCATCGGCGTTCCTTACGGGGCAATACTATCCTTCGCTGGGAGTTCCGACCAGGCAGCACGCTGTTTTTGGTGTGGTCCCAATCCCGCGAAGCTGCCTTAGAATCGGTGCGGGAATCGGATCTTGAGTTTCGTCCCTTGCATCGCTTGGGAAGTAGTTTCACAGATGAAGGGAAAAACATTTTCTTAATAAAATGCCGGTATTGGTTTGGAATGTAACGGAGTGAAGGCTAAATGGGAAACCTAAGTTAGGTGTCCTAATTGAAAACTTACCTATAATTCAAACGGACAGTAGCATTAATAGTCTGTCCAGTCTAAAATTGGGAATAATCCCGCTTGTAGTGGGGCAATTCTGCGGATTTCCTCTAATATCCTCGCCTACCCGTAATGTCTATTGAAGAAAAATAAATTTGCACCTTTAAATCGAATATGTTATCATATATTAACATGTTATTATACATGATGTAAATAAACATAAACTAAGTGAGTAGACCGGATTTCACTCGTATTTTCTGATACGCCAGAGGTATGAAATGCCTATAGTTGATGGAATATCTGTTGCAATTACAGCGATTCGTAGCAACAAACTACGCTCCGTGTTGACGATACTCGGAATTATTATCGGGATCGCAGCAGTCCTCGCAATGATAGCCATCGGCGACGGTGCCAAGGTACTTGTGCTTGACGAAGTAAGGAGATTCGGCGGTGCTAACATGTTCAAACTTTATTACACCTCATGGAGAAGAATAGGAAACAGATGGGAACGACATCGGCACAATGAATACTTTACGTATGAAGATGCCTTGGCAATTGAGGCGGAATGCCCTTCGGTAAAACTCGTTGTTCCAAGATATTCAAATTTTCAAAGGGTGCTCGTTCAAGCGAAAGGTGGCGCAGAAACCCGAGTCACCTATAACGGCGTAACACCTGTCTATATAGAGGCAATGCACTGGAACATTCAAACGGGACGTTTCATTACCGACGAAGATATTACCAATGCAACGAGAGTCTGTGTGCTGGGTATTGATACTGCTGCGGCACTGTTTGGTAACGACTCCCCATTAGGAAAAGAGATTAAGATCAGCACGGGGCAAAGGCGGGAGCGACATCAACGAAAATCAGAACGTTTTAAGGTTGTCGGAACGTTGATGCCTCGAGGACACAGCCTCCGGTATGGCTTCAGTTTTGACAATATAGTCTATCTTCCCCTCACAACAGTCCAACAACGCTTCACAGGGACTGATAGGGTTCAAGTGCTTGATATTCACGCACATACAATAAAGGATGTCCCCAGAGCCATTGAAGAAGTGAAAACAGTCATAAGAAAACAGCACAAAAATCATGACGACTTCTTTCGACTCTGGGTAATGAAAGAGAGTATGGGGCAGCTCGAGAAGATTAGTAAGATCATAAAAATCGCCTTGGGCAGTATTGCAGGGTTCTCGCTACTTGTCGGCGGTATCGGCATTATGAATATGATGTTCGTCGCTGTTAATGAACGCACCCGTGAAATCGGACTCCGGAAAGCTGTCGGTGCCAAAGGCAGTGATATTCTACTTCAGTTCTTGGGTGAGTCAGTCCTGATGTGTGCTATAGGAGGTGCTATTGGCGTTGGATTAGGTATTCTTGCTGGTGAAGGCATGGCGATGATCGCTGTGAAAATCGTTAAAATTGTCCCCGAATGGCCCGCGGTTATCTCCTTGCAATGGATACTGATTTCCGTATCGGTTTCAGTGATAATCGGTGTTTCGTTCGGCATGTATCCCGCAATAAAAGCATCCACGCTTCCGCCGATTGAGGCACTCCGAAAGGATTAAGTATAAGCGGAAACGAGAATATAGTAGCGGTCTTACTATATTACAGCAACAGTTTCCGAAAATAGTTCAAAACAGGAGTATCAATTATGAACCAGATTCCGACAGTCGCTTTTCAAATACTTGCTCCAAGCGAGGGCGTTGCGGGTAACTCAGTCAACGGCTTATGGTTTAAAGTAAAATCAGATCCACACCCAACCGACGATCTTATAGTCGGTTTGAAAGTGTGCTCCTCCGACGGAAATGTTAGACAATCGGGTGTGATCGTGATTTCAAAACATGAAAGCCATTCCGCAGAATTTTTCTACAAAACAGTGAAAGATGAACATGATGTCCGGTTAGAGATCGAACCCTATGATTCTCTCGCCAAATTAGAGTTCCCTATCCTTACGAATGAGGGCTACCTTATAGAGGCAGGACATGAGTTTCCAGCGTATAAATTAGGAAAATTGTCAAAAATAGTCCCCTATCAGAAGAACGAGCCTCATCAATGCTTATGGACAGACGAGAATCGCTGAAACATAGAAACCGATGCGAAAGCAATTCTTAAAAAATAGAGGAGAAATCTCATGAAAACAGTGGAATTTTCTACACTCACTGGACATACAAGATCTGTTCGTTCTGTCGTGTTTTCTCCAGACGGTTCTACGCTTGTGAGTGCAAGTTTGGACTGCACTATAAAACTGTGGGATCCAATTAACGGGGCTCACAAGGAGACACTTACCGAACATAAACTGCCCGTCAATTGTGTCCTTTTCAACGCTGAGGGCAGCGCACTCGCAAGTGTAAGTGAAGATAAAACAATACGATTGTGGTGTCCTACAACTCTCAATACCAAAGCGGTACTTGTAGGACATACCGACTGGGTTTGGAGCGCAGCATTTTCTCCGGACGGTCAAACACTCGCAAGTGGGAGTTTGGACAACACAGTACGATTATGGGATGTTGCCAGCGGTACACACAAAGCAACGCTTAGAGGACATACAGGCAGTGTTTTGAGTGTTGCCTTCAGTCCTGATGGTAACACACTTGCAAGTGGGAGTGCAGACGCGACAGTTCGTTTATGGGATATTAACAGTTGGCAGTGCAGAACAACGCTTATAGGACATAAGGGTAATATCTATAGTGCGGTTTTCAGTCCTGATGGTAGATGCCTCGCGAGTGGCGGAAGTTTTGATAAAACAATACGCCTCTGGGATCCAACGACCGGACAGTGTAAAGTAACGCTCGCGGGGCATACGGATAGGGTATGGAGTATTATCTATAATGACACCGTGTTTGCGAGTGGTAGTGCTGATAACACGATCCGGTTGTGGGATGCTACCAATGGGGCAAATAAAGAAATACTCAGAGGACATACGGACAGGGTATCAAGTGTTGCCTTCAGTCCTGATGGAAACCTACTCGCAAGTGGCAGTGCTGACACAACAATCGTCCTATGGAAAACAATAAGATAATTCAGAATTTACGCAGATCTCCTTGTTGATGGGGTTTGGAATCCCGCCACAATATCCAAGTGAGTGAAACATTCAATTAGACAGAAACGGTATTAAAAACTTGAATTCTTTTGCAAAAATGAGGTTGAATAAATAATGCTGAGAAGGATAGAGGAGGCGCTATGAGAATTGATTTGGACTTTCAGGTCGTCTGTGTGTTTATTGTGATTTTTTTTCTCGTTCGACTCTCAGGCGACGTACTGGCTGAACCCCAAGAAGAATCAACACATAGGAACGCGACCGCTATCCGTATTAAAGGCAAACCGCCGAAGTTAGATGGCGTTTTAGATGACGATATCTGGAAGACCGCACCCCTCCACGAAGGCTTCCGTCAACGCGATCCTGATGAAGGAGAACCCGCATCCGAACGCACTACCTTCCAAATCGCTTACGATGATGAGGCACTCTATTTTGGCATCGTATGTTATGACAGTGAACCTGATAAAATCGCTGCCCAATTAGTCAGGCGAGACAATGTATTCGTTGATTCAGATAAAATCAACATTAACCTTGATCCGCACCACAACCGACAGAGTGCCTATTGGTTTACAGTTCATCCTTCTGGATCTGTAACAGATGGTATCATTTCGGATAACAAGCAGCCCGATAGGACATGGGATGGTGTCTGGGATGCTAAGACCCGGATTCACGCAGATGGCTGGACGGTGGAGTATAAAATCCCGTTTCATCTGTTGCACTTCTCCCCAAAAGATGAATATGTTTGGGGACTCCAAGTCAATCGGACTATCAGCAGAAAAAAAGAGGAGTCCCATTGGCGTTTGATTAGGAAGGATGAACCGGGATGGGTATCGCGCTTGGG
>PYIY01000138.1 GCA_003635195.1 Candidatus Poribacteria bacterium
CAACGCTCTACGCATCCGCTTCGGGTAAGGGCGTCATCCGTTCCGTTAATGGTGGCGATTCTTGGACACCTATAAACGATGGCTTGGGTGATGGGTCAGTTGTGACAATGGAAGTAGTTGGCACCGAGCTTTACGTAGGTACATATAGTAAAGGCATTTTCCGATGGATGGCAGATAAAAGATGGTGGGAGCCGATCGGTTCGCTGCATCTGCACCAAATTCTATCGTTAGCAGTGCTTGACGATTTTCTCTACGCGGGGACGGGTGGAGGCGGGGTGTATAAGATTCAGATTGCGGAGTAGACAGACCAATTAGCGTAAACGGAAACCCACGGCGTGTGCCTACTACTTTATAACAAGGAGAACATGGGATGAAGCGACGGACAAAAGGTATGTTTCCTGTCATTTGGATTGCTGCGGCGATGCTGTTCATCGGTTTAGTACCGCAACTCAGGGCAGATGCGCACACCGAACCTAACGAAAGCGGTTGGCTGCAAACCAACGGTCCTTATGGTGGCGAGATTCTCACCTTCTATGCAGCCCTTAAAGGCGTGCTTTTTGCTGGAACAGAGGGGGCGGGTATCTTCCGTTCAACGGATGGTGGCAACTCTTGGACACCCGTCAATACTGGATTACACTACGAACCGGGAGGCGGTTTTGCGGGTGTTCCGGCATTGGGGCAAAAGGGAGGGACGCTTTACGCGGGGACGCGGCGTACTTTGTACGCATCAACGGATGGTGGCAACACATGGCATCGCGTTTCAAACTTCCAAGCGCATGAATCTATCATTGGTATTGTCGTTATTGGGGACCGTATATACGTTGGCGCCTCAGATACGGGGGTCTGGTATTCAGATGATGACGGGGACTCGTGGCTGCAGGTAAAAGATGGATTCGGACCTTGGTCACTTCGTGAACTTTCGAGCATTGGGACAACCCTTGTCGCCGGAGCCAGGGGAGGGGTTTTCCGTAAAAGGGTGGATGAAGACGAATTATTGACAGCGATCAATGATGATTTTATTGGACATCAGGTTGGCTCGTTCGCAGCTATGGAGGATCTGCTTTACGTAGGCACGATCGGGAACAGGGCGGAACTTTTAAAATCCAATGACGAAGGAGACTCGTGGGTCCCGATCACCCCGAAAGAGATGCAGCATACCGTCGAGGCGTTGTCGGTGTATGGCGCGACGCTCTACGCTGGGACGTATGGCAGTGGCGTTTTCCGTTCCGACGATAACGGCGATACTTGGACATCCGTCAATGACGGTTTGACTGATCGGGTAGTCTCTACTTTGTTGGCAGTCAATGAAGACACTGTCTTCGCTGGGACTGCAGAGGGTGGTATCTTTCGCACAATGGACGGCGGCGATGCTTGGGTGGAAGTCAACACCGGATTGACGAATACGTCGGTCGGCGAGTTAGCAGTTATTGGCAAGACAATTTACGCCGGAGTGCGCGAAAGACTTGTCCATTCAGTTAACGGTGGCGAATCGTGGCAACCCACGAAGTTTCCATCAATGCCGAGTGAATATCGATTTTCCGCGTTATCCGTTTCAGAAGGTGAACTTTACACAGGTGTCATTAGATTTGGACCGCGCGACCCAGGTGGTGCCGTAGGCGGTGTTTTCCGATTGGATAACGAGAGCAACGCCTTGGTTGAAGTTATCGCTAATAACGAATTGACCGAAATTCAATGTTTGGAGATTGTCGGGACGACTTTCTATATCGGCACCCAACGTGAGGGGATCTATGAGTGGGAGAAGGACTCAGGTCCATGGACCACGAATCTTGGCTTGAAAGGACACCTCATCACGGCGTTATCGGTAAAGCGCGGGAATATCTATGCGGGTACTAGTAGCGGCGAAATTTATCGTTCGACGCATGTAGGAAAACAGTGGCGGCTTATCAACCCGAATATGGAAGTTGGTAGTATAACCGGGCTAAAATGGGTTGGATTAACGCTTTACGCAACCTGT
>PYIY01000139.1 GCA_003635195.1 Candidatus Poribacteria bacterium
GATGGGGCTTAGGCAAAGCAGTCATCGGCGCAACGATTGTGAGCGTCGGCACAACGACACCAGAGGCTGCCGTCTCTGTCCTCTCAGCGATACAAGGGAAACCGGGACTCGCACTCGGCAATGCTGTGGGTTCAATTATTTGTGATACGGGACTGATTCTTGGATTGGCATCCCTGATAGCCCCACTTCCACTTAACCGCCAATTGGCTTCGAGGTTATCAAATGTGCAGGTGGGTGCCGGTATCCTTATGGTAGCAGCCTGTTTTCCGTGGTCCTCTCCAGCGAATGTTTTTAGTACTGGCGGCGTTTTGCCACAACTCGTCGGTATCGTTTTCGTTATCCTTCTGGCATTGTATATTTGGCAGTCGATCCGATGGGCAGGTTCGATGTCGTCAGATACAGAAGACGCAGAAGACACACATGCCGAGGAAGGTAATACCTTCGGGATACTTGCTAAACTCATCGGGTCAATCGCTATTATTGTTGTCTCTGCACAGATCTTGATTCCGACCGTGAGCGTCATGGCGGAACGTATTGGTGTCCCGAAACACATTATTTCGGCGACACTTGTTGCATTTGGCACATCGCTCCCAGAACTGGTAACGGCGATAACGGCAGTCAGACGTGGACACGGTGAGTTGGCAGTCGGAAACATTATCGGGGCGGATATCCTGAATGTGCTTTTCGTTGCCGGTGTTTCAGCCGCTGCGACGCAAGGTGGACTACAGGCAGATGGACAATTCTTCCAATTCCTGTTTCCTGCGATGCTGTTTATCCTGATCGTTTTCCGGTGCGGTATTTTCGTATCGGGTGACCAGTTGAAACGCCCGTTTGGGGTTGTGTTGGTTGCGACATGGCTTTTGGTGACGATCCTGAGTTATGTCCTTTCAATTGAGATGCATTAGATAGTTGCCGGTTATCAGTTGTCAGTAAGAAAGTTGTGAAGTGTGCTAAAGTTTTGAAGTTGAGAACTTTACTCTCACTGTGAGACATTCCCCAACTTTAGAACGCTTTACAGACCTCTTTAACTGATAACCGAAAACTGAAAACTAAAGTATATGATAGTATAATTCCAAGTTTTGACGAACATTCAATAAGTTCATTTAAAGGAGTAGTTCCTAAACAGTTCTTTTTTTGTGTTTTTCTTGACTTTTCTGTGTGAAGCGGTAAACGATAGGCGTTTCTGTGGGGTTCGATTCCGCACTACCGTATTGCGTAGTATTGTGCGATAACCAAACACAAGAGACAAAAACCACGTCTTTGCTACGCAAAAGGTTCAGACGCGAGTGAGACGAACCTTGACATTGTGAGGACACTCGGAAATGAGAAAGCGTCAGTCTTTTGGGACTGACTTTGAGGGTTACTCCACGTAGCGTGTTTCCTTTGCTACGTGCAAATCGCCTGCTATCTTCTATGACGTGCATAGACGACCCTGGATACAGGCAGGTTAGACACGGCGGTGTCTACAAAGGGACTTAAGGAATCCCGTAGAGAACTGTGTTTTTCAGATGGACATAGATTAACATAGTTTTTTACTAACAGGCACGACAATGAGCAACGATCAATCACCTGAGAAAGAAGTCTATCGCGCACCAGCATTTGCTGATTTCAAACCGGAACTCTCTGCACCCGGAGCCACACCCGAAAGGTTGGAACATTTAAGGGAACACGGTTTCGTAATCATCAACGACTTTGTTGACAATCCGTGGATTCCGATGCTCCGGGAGGCGGGTCGCCGCGTTACACAAGCGTGTGCACCAGAAAACGGCTATGATGTCATTGACTGTTCAAAGGGATATGTGCACCGCGCGGGTGAGAATGAACCGTGGGCAATCCGCGGCATCATCCATCCGGCTTTTGAAGAACCTGATTTCGCTAAATTTTACGGATCCCCAGATTTCACAGGTTTCATTAAGGCTTGGTGTGACGTTGAACCTGAGGAACTTGTGATGACGAACATGCTCCTCTGGTGTAATCCCCGTAAAAAAGAGAATAGACTCGGATGGCACCGAGACGTGACATGGTGGGGCACAGGGGAAAGTTACTTTTCACAAGAAGACAACCGTGGAGACGGAACTGAAGCCTATTCGGAGGAAGTTGAACGGATCCGCTGGAAAGAAATTCAGGAAGAAAACGAGAAACGGATTACTGAGCGGAAGGGTGTCGGTATGTTTTTGGCACTCGCAGACGATGAATGCCATGAACTTGTTGTGGGGAGCCA
>PYIY01000140.1 GCA_003635195.1 Candidatus Poribacteria bacterium
AGAAACCTTAGGGCCATCTTAAAATTGTCCAAAGTTTAGTTTATATACATTGGAAGCAATAATGGCATCCCAAACGCTAAAACAAAAAATTCACGACACGCTAAAAGCAGGTTCTTTTCCTGATCCAGACTACTTCGTTGATGTTTTCGACGATGACGACGAACACATCCGTATCCTCGTCATCAGCCGTAAATTTGACATCTATGAATACAAACGCTCAGAACGCGAGGACAGGGTCTGGGCAGACATTGTCCAAGTGTTATCCGAGGACGAACTGGCGCGTATTTCTCGTATCGTTGCTGTGAACCCCGAAGAAATTAAAATTTATACCTAACGCAAAGCACCACCTTAGTAGCAGAAAAGGAAACCTGATAAAAAAGTTATGAATCAGATCGAATTTTATCAAGCGAAACTCAATTATGAAACGGATGCTTGGGATCTTTATGAAGCACTCAATGACGGGAAACCTATCGTTGTGATAGACGCGCGTTCCGCAGACGCTTACGCACTTGAACACATACCGACATCCATAAATATCCCGCATCGAACGATGTCTGAGGCAACCACACGTGAACTCGATAAATCTAAAATATATGTGACATATTGCGATGGTATCGGTTGCAATGCTTCCACGAAAGGTGCTTTGAATATGGCGAAGTTGGGGTTTCAAGTTAAGGAGTTGATGGGTGGTTTAGATTGGTGGAAACGCGATGGCTATGAAACGAAAGGTAAGCGCGGCGTTCCGGGGACTGAAGTTGTGTGTGGGTGTTAAATAGGATAATAGAATTTAATTTGCAACCGTGAATAAGATAATGTATAATTAACATCAGTCTGTTTCGCTTGCAGCAAAAAAGTACGCTTTAACTTGCAATTGCTGACGAGATAGGTTATAATTAACACTAACATTCCCCCATAGCTCAGTCGGTAGAGCAGATGGCTGTTAACCATCGTGTCGGCGGTTCGAGTCCGTCTGGGGGAGTTCCAATTTGCTGACGGGCTTTGGTGGTCAAGGTTCGTCAGCAAAAATTTTTAACCTGTTCTTGCTCAAACTCACCCTATTTCTCCAATGGAGGTCGATATGCCTAAGCAATTTACCGATGCACAGCTGGATGAACTTTTAGCGAAAGGCTACTTAATTGTACCCGACTACTATTCGGGTGAACAACTTGCGGAGATGCAGGCTGCCCAACGCCGTGTACTCCCGACATGGGAGGAAGTTAAGGAGGACCCACCCCCCGGTAGAGCGACTTTGACCGAATTCCCGCCCGCTGAAATGGCTTTATTACGTGCGATCGTGGACCACGATGCCTGGGCATTCGCACGTAAGTTTCTGAAAACGGAGCATATTCACTTCCGTGCTGGGTGTATGATTGCACGCTATCCCGGATTTAAAGGTCCAGGTGTCGGTAGC
>PYIY01000141.1:0-1581 GCA_003635195.1 Candidatus Poribacteria bacterium
CCCAAGTGTATCCCCGATCCGCTCTCCTTCACCGAGTCGAATAACGCAAAGATTTGTATCCATTAGATGACCCCTATATCTTTCAGGTGTTGCAACGAACCTGCTACGCGTGCCTGAACACCTGCTTCATCAAGATTTTCACCTTCGATACCCTCTAATTCCATTGTGAACGGACCGTAAAAACCGGTGTCATTCAACGTCTGAAAGACCGCTTTGAAATCAACCACGCCTTCACCGAGTGCCGGGAAATGCCACGTCCGATAGCCACCGTTTGTATCCTTAAGGTGAACCGCACCGACATGTGGCACAACCTTCTGAACCTCGGAAACGGCGGTCACATTGTGATTGTAATAGTAAACATTCCCCGTGTCGAAATTGACACAGATGTTCGGGTGATTCACGGCTTGCATCGTCTCAAGTGCGATGTCGCCGTTGTGTATCAAATCCGGATGTGTTTCCAAGCAAACTTTAATGCCGGATGGCGCGGCGTTCTCGCCGATAGCACGGAGCCTGTCGTAGACAGTGTCCTTGTCCGTGTCACCAGCATGAACACTTACAAAGATGACCTTCACACCCATCTTATCGGCAATTTCCAATGTTGACTGGAAGTCTGAGACAACCGTTTCGGACTGAACATCGCAACGCCCTAAAAGACTCGTGGCGGTGAGTCCGTGTGCTTTCAAATTGGACTGAACTTCATCAACAGATTCAGCCGAAGGCACACCAATTTCCACGTTTGTCAAACCGATTTCCGCCAAATGTGTATAGGCACTGGCACTAAACTGTCGGTAACTGCCTAAGTTGCATGCAATAATATTTTCCATTTTCTCTCCTATTATTTATCTTCCAATCTTCCATGTTTTTACTTCTGTATTGACATCTTGCGTGTAGCAGTGAAATCACCTGCGGTCAGCGTATAGAAATACAGACCACTCGCTACAGGTTCACCGAACGCGTTTTTACCATCCCAATGCGCCGCACGACTGCGATTTTGGTACTTACCCGCAGCTTGATGCCCAAGCGTCAATGTCCTCACCAATGCACCGTTCATAGCATAGATATGCAGTGTAACATCCGCACCCTTCGCCAAGTGATACGGTATCCACGTTTCAGGGTTGAACGGATTGGGGAAGTTTGGCAAAAGGGCGGTCTCTTTCGGTGTCAATGCTACGAAGAGTTGTTGTAAAAATCGGATACCGCGTTGTGAATTCATATCTGTGAGGTTCAATCGCTGAGCAGCGGATAGCCACTGTTTGACATCTGTAGCAGTGAGCATTTCTAAGGCTTGCAGATGTAGAGAAGGTGCGGAGGCACTTGTGCCTAATGCACCAGCGACCAAGACGAGATCCGCAATGTTAACCACACCATCACTATTGACATCTGCAGCGTTTGATCCTGTCTGACCGAGGTTTGAAGCAACCAACACCAAATCGGCGATGTTAACAGTGCCATCACCGTTCACATCGCCTGTGAGTTTAGTGGGTTCAGTTATTTCAGCATTTTCAATCTGAGGCGCGAACGTCTCACCTATGCTGTTGGACAAAAGGACATCAGATAATGTCAAAGTAGATGCCTTCACTG
>PYIY01000141.1:1601-1894 GCA_003635195.1 Candidatus Poribacteria bacterium
TTCAAAGGTGAGCGTAGCGAGGGTGCCGTTACCCTTGCTTTCGCCTGCGATAGATGCGGCGTTCAGTTTCACAAGATTCCCTTCCAAAATCGGAGGGACAAAGAATGCGCCATCGGGTAGATAATCACTGTTACTACTTTCCACGTAACGGAGAGCAGTGTCGTCGAACTGCACGGTTGCTTGGTAACCTGCAACACTTTCGCCATTAGTGATTTTTAGGGACAAGTTGAGTTGTTGACCGATATTAGGAGACTGGACACTTATAGGCAAGAGACTCACCGTATCTGATCGAT
>PYIY01000142.1 GCA_003635195.1 Candidatus Poribacteria bacterium
TGTAACTCTCTGGCAGGTTCATGAGCATACCAGAATACATCTGTATTAGCATAACACTCTCTGGCTCCATTTGTTCTATCACTGGTAACATGCTTTTAAGTGCTATAATTGGTGAAACTGCCAGAAGAATGTTGTTATTGGCTCCCAACTTTCCGATGAGGCCCTGATAACTCGGATGGTTAGAGAATTTTTCACTGTTTCCTGTTCTCCTATCAAGGGCTGTTTGAATCAATTGTGGATTGGTCCCCGTTGCGAAAAAAAGATGCCCATCGGTAAAAGCATAATACCAGTGCCATTCGGGTGGTATCACATCAAGATCAAGGGTTTCGAGCTGCGTTTCTTCAAAAGCCGCTTTGAGGTTCGGAAAAATGTAACTTTTGATTTCAACGCCGTTGTGTATCGTAGACGGACCCACATAAGCCGTTTTGAAATTGAGTTTTTCCAGAAACATTTCGTCTATGTAAGTTTTTGCGCGCTGTTCATCTTTCAGTTCATAAATGAACAGATGATTCGGTAAAACGCCATCCCCGAAACTCGTAGAAATACTCCACCGGTCCGCCAGAGATTCATAAAACTCCTTCACCTGTTCAAGAAGTTGATCTCCTTTTTCCTGTTTGTTTCGGATGTCTTGTGGTGTAAAGTCTAACCAAGATGTACTAATCTCGGTTAGCAACTTTGAACTACCTTGGAAGGCCGCGTTCAAAGTTGCGCGGTTTGGCAGCTCACCGAGGTGTGTTAAATCGGCAGACACCTCTTGGAGGACGTTCACAAATCCGCTATCCTTTTTGAAATCTATGGAGGGTGTAATTTGTACGTCGGTCCCTTTCACTTGAAGCTTGGCATTTACAGACTGCAGCTGCGCAACAAACGCCAGCTGTTCTCCCGATATATTTTTAAGTGAGGGCTCTATTAGCAAAGATAGTTGATCATTGTCTGAGAGGGTGTCTATCATTGATTTCCATTCTTCTTCAATTGCTCCATTGAAAGAAGCAGTAATGCCCTCGATGTCAAAGCAGACCCCTAACTGATCCGTGCCTTCTAAAATATCGACAAGAAAGGTCTCAAAATTCAGATTCGCCGTGATAGCTGGCATCGTGCCGTTATGGGTATCAATAACGCTTTCACAAACTTCGCGATGCTGTGAAATGATGAGCATATCTTCCAAAATTGTGAAACTGTTACCATCTCCGTTGGCACTCCAATAGGCTACGTCTTTATATTCTGTCAGCGCGCTTTCGCCAGTTTCCGCTTCAATCACTTGCTTTATTGTTTCAGTGTCTGTCAGGCGGGCTGCAACAGAAAGACGCATCGGTTTCAAACTGGTGAAGAAGATCGCAAAATCTCGATTCACGTCCAATCCGATGGCTTCAAAATCGGCTAAACTCTCAAAATCAGCATCAAGGGTATTCGCTAAAATTTGCGCGAAAATCTTTGGTGATTTTGTCTGAGGTGAGAGTTCCGCAACCAGTATGTTAATCTTGTTATCTAATTCAAGCAGGTTGGGAGAATAAACAAGTCCCAACGTTTTTTCGGGTATAAATCGCAGAACGCTATCGCTTGAAACGGCAACAGATGAAGGTGTATCTACTGTTTGATTGCGGTTCGCCATACTCAACCGCACACATAGAAACATTGTCAGAAGTAAACAGACTATAAGCGGTAAGGGGAAAAATTTCTTTGCCATTTCTTTCTCCGCAGGAATGGACACTTATGCATGTATCCACTCCAGATTTAGGGAATAGCGTATTGATTTCGGATACATATCGTATCGCATCAACCTTCGTTTTTGAGCGAGATATGAAACATCCCGCGCCGATTGGTAATAATGTAAAGTTTGTCGTTCGCGAAAACGAGTTCTCGGATGCCATCTGGAATTTCTGGGGAGACCTTCTTCCATTTACCACGACTGTTTAGACGATAGGCACCGGCGTTGCACACACCGTAAACTGTAGTCTCGTCAACAGTAAGCCCCGAAACAATCAGACGTTCACCTTCACTGTCGGTTAGCACGCGCCAGTGTTCTCCAGTCTGCGAAGTTAAGACACCTTTGTCCGTTGAAACGTAGATTGCTGAATTTGCAAAGATTATTTCTCTGAAGCGGCTAAAAGAGAACGGTAGGTTTGGCGTAATGTCTTTCCAATTGTTACCACCATCAAGCGATTGCAAGAGTTTGCCATTTCGCATACCGACATAGATAGTGTTCCCTGAAACAGCCAATCTGACACCTTTCCGACTGTTGTGAGGTTGTTTACCACTATCTATGAGTCCTGTGCTGCTCCATTTCCATGTGCCGGGTTTATATTTAAAGAGTTCCCGCCGATACTCAATATAGAACGTCTTACCACTGACGGCAAGCCTGCCGAGTGTCACCTCGCCTGCTGACGAGTCCTCCCCGTAGAGTTCGTCGTCAAATTCAAGAGACGGAACGCCTCTGACCGGGCTTAAGGAATTACCGTCAACGGATAGACGAAAAATGCGAATTTTGCTTTTTCTTGTTAACGGTGAACCGAAGATACGGGATTGTTCTTCACGAAAAACCCCGTAAAGCACACCATCGGCAACAACCAATCTTTGATCAGGAAAATCAGGGTCACGCGGGGCACCCACGCCTTTTCCGAAGTTAAGAGATGTCCACGATTCACCACCATCCGTTGATTTGACGATCTTTCCGTCGTTGTAGACGTAGAGTCCATTTTTGAACGCGACCAAGTTCCGCATTTTTGTGCCTATCATGCCGCGCATGAACGGATGCCACGATTCACCGCCATCGGTCGTACGACGGATCCTATATTTACCCGCATAAAAAGTATTTTCGTTGATTGCTACAGCCGGTGTGTAACCCGGTGTATATGGGGTTTCTCCGAGACCTGTCCATGTTTGACCACGATCTCTTGAACGGATGCCGTACATGTCGCTCAACGCTAAAAGCGTTTCACCAGCAACTATGAGTTTGATGCCTGTTGCTATATGCATAGAGATAGGAACGTTAGTTGGTGTTATTTCAATCCACGAATTCCCTAAGTCGGTTGAATGGAAGATTCCCCATTTGATTTTGCCCGTCAGGAATGATTTTGCCTCTTTTTGCCTGGCTTCGTCGGATTTCAATTGTGTCGTATCTAAGGTCGTTGCAACATAGAGGTCGTTTCCAGAAGCGACCAGTGAATCAAAGGTATACAAAGCATAGCGTGGTTCTATCGGTAATTTTTCCCATCTATCTGAATTAAGCCTATAGAGACCTTGGTTGGTGGTAGCAAATAAGGTGTTTTCAATAGATGTCACTGCGGCAATTTTTTTGTTTGAGGATTCCTCGTCAAAGTTAAAGCCGTCGTTAAAGACCACCCACTGTTTGCCAGCATCCGTAGAGCGGAAAACACCTTTTTTGGCAATGGCAAGATAAAAGGCTTGGTCGGTTATGATCAACGCAATGGCTCTACCTTCTGGACGGTTACCCAAGGTATTCCATGTCTTGCCACGATCCGTTGAAGACAGCAATTCTTTAACAGAGACAGTGTAGAGCGTCCCACCGCGTTCTGCCATCGGCATCGGGTAGAGTTGTCCATTCGTTACACTCGCATTGACGAGTGTCCACGCTGCCTTGTCAGGTGTCAGTCTGTAGATGCCGATCGGTGAGGCGGCGTAGACATCTCCTTTAGTGCTTGCAAGGAAGCCTAAGATAGAAACGCCTGCTGGCCCGCTTGCTTGTCTCCATTGCGGTTTTGTTGACGTGCTTTTTTCATCTACTACCTCCGTAGCTGCAGCTAGTATAAAAGGTTCTGAGGCCTGCGGTCCGATACCACTGCGCTTATCATCGGTTTCAAAACGTCCCGATTGGTTTCGTAAATCCGGTTTTGCCTGTGTATCAAGCACGATCGGTGCGTCAATGATTTCAATAGTGGTTTCCGATTGGGCGTTTACATTGTAAGGGGTCTGAAAACGGGCGAGGTATTCGGAACCCACACCCATTATTAGAAAAATAAAAATCGCTGTTGCGGCGGAGGCTGCCCACGGCACTAACGGTTTGCTGCTCGTCGGTGCTACCGGTTTTATCTCTGCAGCTTGTCGCATAATGTTATCCGTGAAGTTAGCGGGTAATTGGATGCTGCCGAGAGTCTCGCGAATCATATCTTCTTGCTCCTTTAAACGGTTGCGTGCGCGTTGAAGACGACTCTTAACTGTATTTGGGGAGACTCCTAAAAACTCACTAATCGCTTTACACGTCATCTCTCCAAGATAATGGAGTGTCACAACCGTGCGTTCACTCTCCGGTAGTTGTTCAAGGAGGTTTTTGATGAATCCACGGCGATATTCAACAGAGGCATTCTCGCGCTGTTCATCTTGGTAGTGGTGGTAAGATGAAGCAGCAATTTCCGCTTCACTTGTGTTTTCCAACGATTCCATCTGCGGTTTCTGCTTTCGGTACCAAGCGATGCAAACTCGATTGGCAGTTACATAAAGCCATCCAGCAAACTGATTCGGATTTTTCAATGTTCCAAGTTTCTGGTACACCTTGAGAAATGTGTCTTGCGTGAGTTCCTCTGCGGTATGGAAATCACCAACCTTCCGCCAAGCGAGTGCATGTACGCTTTTCTGATATTTCTTTACCAGCGCGGTGTAAGCACTCTCGTCGCCTGTCAAGAAGCGATTAACAAGTTGTGCATCTTCGTTTTTCATCAAATCTCTCCTACATGAACTAAGCATGTGCGATAAATTGCGACAGCAAAAATTCACGAAGCTAACAGAATTCTACCCAAGTACCGAAAAGAAGTAAGCGAATCCTAATACTATCCAAACCCATGCAACCGTTTTCATCACAATGCTTTTCCACCCTTTGGTCGTGAGATAATAGGCAATGTGGTTGAAAAGTAGCATTAAAGTTACCACAGGAGTCAGAAAATCATTATAGTCAAAATTCCGCCACCTGAAAAAGATAAACACATTGAAGGCAAGAAGACAAAGAATGAGCGCAAGGAAACCGTATTTCCAGAGATAACTCGACGCAAACCCTGTTTCTGCTGATGCCTCTTTTGAATTTTCAGGTGGATTCGGATACTTTTCGCGAAGCGTTTGTTGCCGGTCTTGCTCGTCTTTGATTTTCGTCTCAATTTCCCATTTCTCAGTGTCGGTTAATTGTTTCACGAGAGTCCCTCCGCCTTGATTGTGAAAACTATTTTTCATCCTGAGAAACCAAGGGTATAATTTCGTATCGCGTTAATTCAAGCGTTTTCTCTTCAGGCGGCTCCAATCCGAGTTCTATCTCCACTTCGGACAACTCACGCTTATGGACACATTTGACGATGCCAACGTTAGGTGCTAACCAAAGCACTGTTAAGGACACATCCTTTTGCTCTTGAATTTCAGGCTCTATACCGCCTAATTCAGCAGCAACTTCAGGCGCGACTATCTTTGTTGATGCATCTGTTCGGTATTCAATCCTCAAACAGTCCTCGAAGGTGCCAGCAGCGGTTTCAACAGTCTCTGTACTTGTGACGTTTCCAGTCTCTACAAGAGTCGTATAGTTTTTGACAGTCTGCTCTGAACCTCCCGGTATTTCAGGCATGCCGAAATCCATTGTCATGCTCACTATAATATCTAATTCAAGCGCAGTCCATTCTTCATTGAAGGAAGCAGGTGTTGGTAGCAGATAAAAGTAGTCTTGCGATTCTACCTCAACATCGTAATCTATATCAAGATTAATATTGAGGCCTTCAGGAACCTCCTGCAAAATCTGTTCACGCGACAATAAAATAATCTTTTCCATCTCTTCTGACTTGACTGCCTTGAACGCGTTTTCTATTTCGGTCCCAGCGAAAAACGCCACCCATTCGTTCCTGGTTTGGTAAAAATAGGGCTGAACATGATACTTAAAATCTGCCCAATTGTCTATGGTGGGTTCGTAACTGAATGCCCGGTAAGTTTCGCCATCAACTTCTTCTGGCTCTACGGCGTAGCGTGTGAGTTCGTTGCCGTCTTGATCTTCGTAGGTCCAATAGCTGCCGACTGTATCGGGGAAATAATAGTTTGCCCATTCATTCCCCATCAAGGTCGCGCTGAAGCCGAAAATGAATAAAGCAATTGAAACAAATCCAATTTTTTTCAACATGGGGGCCTTCCTTTCATAACTTTCGCCACGGTTTTATTTTTCCGAAAGCGAGTCTAAAATTAAAACAAACATACGAAACTTTTTAGTGTCACCTTACTGCTGTTACTATTAATGACGCGATTTAAAACGCAAAAGGTTGCATAGCGAAAAAAAATATATAAACTATGTATTATCAGGTTGAAATGTTTTCTTGACATAACTTAAAAAAATCGGTATACTCTGGCGTATATGAAACTCTTATCTATAAACGTTTCAAAACCGAAACCTATTCAATACGGTGGAAAAACCGTCCGGACTGGCATTTTCAAAGAGCCGGTATCCGGCACCGTCATGCTTAGGGAAAAGAATATTGACGGTGATGGGCAAGGCGATCTACGGGTGCATGGCGGCACCTATAAAGCCATCTATGGGTATCCGTATGAGCATTATGCCTATTGGCAGCAAGAATTGGGTAGAAACGACTTGAGTTATGGACAATTCGGTGAAAATCTCACCGTTGAAGGCTTGCTGGAAGAGGCAGTTCACATCGGTGATGTCTTTCAGATAGGTTCAGCAGTCAGGTTGCAGATTACGCAACCGCGCGTGCCGTGCTTCAAGCTCGCATACAAAATGGGGCTGCCAGAATTTCCGAAACAGTTCTTAGAGAGTCGGCGCGTCGGATTCTATTTCCGAGTACTTGAAGAAGGCGAAATTACTGCTGGCGATGCAATCGCACGCAGTAAGGTCGCACCGGAACCGATGAGTGTCACAGAGATCGTCAACCTCCGCTATTTTGATAGAGACAATCATGAGAAAATCGCACACGCCAGAAAACTACCTGCCCTCTCACCGAGTTGGAAGCGGGATTTCACGAAGATTTTGAACGGATGAATATTTTTAAAGCAACCACCAAACAAGAAACCAGCGAAGCAGCAGCACACGTCGCCAGTAGAAAACTGCGAGAGGCACTTAACGCTAATGGACAAGCGAGTTTCATCGTCGCGACAGGCGCATCACAATTTGATTTCCTCACTGCCCTGACCGCTGATGAAACAATTGACTGGGACAACACGACGATGTTCCATCTCGACGAGTACATCGGCATCCCTGAAACGCATCCGGCCAGTTTTCGCAAGTATCTTCGGGAACGCCTTGTGGACATCGTTCACCCAGGAACAGTGCATTTTCTGGATGGTGAAACGGATGAACCACAAGCCGAATGCGATCGACTCAATCAGATTATCTCGCAACATCAGATTGATGTGGCGTTCGTCGGCATCGGTGAAAATGGACACCTCGCCTTCAACGATCCACCCGCGGATTTTGAGACAGCGGATCCGTATATCCTTGTTGAATTAGATGAGGCGTGTCGCCTTCAACAGGTAGGCGAAGGTTGGTTCACAGGACTCGATGAGGTGCCGACCCAAGCCATTTCGATGTCTATTCGACAGATTATGAAGGCACAGACGATCATTTGCACTGTGCCAGATGAACGAAAGGCAGAGGCGGTGCGAAACTGCTTACACGGTGAGATTACGCCGATGCACCCCGCCTCCATTTTGCAGACGCATCCGGATTGCACGGTATTTTTGGACGCTGGGTCAGCATCTCTGCTGTAAGGTCAGATTAGAATTTCATTAGTACTTCGTCAAGTTTCAAATTAAAGGTCGCCCCGTTTGTAGTAGGGCAATTTATTGCCTATTCCTCTCACTGCAGTGCGATGAATCGCACTACTACGAACCTACCCACAAGTTTAAAGTTGACAAAGTACTAACGGTATTTATTTAGTGTGCCGTTTTAATCTGTCCCCAAGTGACAGCGAGTTTCTCTTGTGGTTCAACATCGGCTGGAATCTGACCCAAGGCATAGAGGATTGAGCGGTGGACGAGTTCCCACCCCTCCTCTGTTACCTGTTGCCAGGCAGTGGAGTGGGGCCAGATGTTAACGTGTATCGCTTTCGTTGTACCTTTTATCGTTTTCGCGCCTTTCTCATAAACGGAAATAGCGACTAAATCGTCATTGTCGGCGCGCACGGCTAATATATCAATATCGCCTTCAAAGCCGCTACACGTCATCAGTTGTGCCGCGGGTTTGCTGACCGTAATGTCACCCTTGAATCCTTCGGTTATCGGATGTTCGGTATCGACAATAGTTAGTTTGTCGCCTGCGTCGGAGTTGAAGGTGCCATCTGCTGCAAATCCCATATCGTCGTAAGTCCATGTCTCTGCGTTGACGACAGGAACGGCTGAATTTTTATAAGCGTCCAGAATGTTGGCACTTGACGTTGATTCGGAAATAAAAACGACGTCTATGCCAGCAAGATTAACAGGGTGTTTTGCCAGATGCTCGTGGGGTTCAACGACGTAACCCCACTTTTCGAGGTATTCTATAAGAAGATCGTCCTTTGGATCCGGGGCACCGGACCCAACGAGGACGAGTTTTTCGCCTTTAGCGATAGCGGTACTTGTTAAGAGTAATAACATGAGAATCGGTAAGAAAAGGTGACGATACATAGTCAGAGTTTCCTCCTTTTTGGGTTGTATTTCTGTGATGTGGGGAACCTGAAAAACAGTCTTTGGGGTGGACTGATAGCGAAGCATGGTCCGATACAGTTTATAACCAGATTTTATCAGGTTTAGGTATATTCTATAGAAACGGACAAAATATGTCAATCTTTTTTCAGAAGTGTTCAGTTATCCGTTTGGAGAAGAAAAGTCAAGGCACCCACTGCCTAAAGGCAGGGGCTTGTGCTTCATAGCAGTTAGCGTTTCCGCGGAAACGTCTTATATCTGCTCCACAGAGGGATCACAAGCAGCCCTTAAGATGTTTATAGCAGCGTTGATGTCTCTATCGTGGTGCGAACCACATTCAGGACACGTCCACTGTCTATCTGAAAGCGTAAGGTCTTCGTTATGGTATCCACAATCTGAACACGGCTTCGTTGTAGGGGTCCATTGACCCGCTTGAAGGAACTCACGATTATGTTTGAAACACTTGAACTTCAATATCCCAACAAATTGCCCGAAGGCGAGATCAGAGACCTTACGTCCCCAGAGACGCTTCATACCTCTAAGGTTCAGTTTCTCTGTAGCGATGGTATCAAATCTTCGGCAGAGGTCTGTGGCAAGTTTCCAATGCCAATCTTTGCGTTGGTTAGCAACATGCCTATACAGTCGCGCAAGTTGGCGGACACAACGCCACCAGTTCTTAGAACCTACAACTTTACGACTCAGTGCCTTGTTAAGAGACCGAAGTTTTTTCAAAGCTTGCTTCAGGTGTTGTGGAGATTGTATTTTCTTGCCTGTGGAAAGTGTTAAAAATGCGTCTTTCATACCGAAGTCTGCCCCAACGCTTTCACCTGTTGCGGGTAAGACCTCTCTCGAAACGTCATCTGTAACAATGTAAAGCCAATAGGTGCCGACAGCATCGCGAAGGATTTGGATATAGCGAACATTACCTTTCCACTCACGATGTTGATGGAAAGAAAACCAGCGTTTATTGAACCTAAAAGATTGCGAAGGTTCGTCCCACGCCTTAAAAGAGATACGGACGCGTCCTTCTTGAAGTTTATAGCCCGATTGGAACTTCGCAGAACGATATTTTCCGCGCTTTTTATATTTCGGGCGGCCGAATCCGGGAATATCGAAAAAGTTTTCAAAAGAAAGATGGAGACGGATAATCACAGCGTCAAGAGTGTCGCGGGGTATCCAAGCTCAATGCTTTTTGGTGCGTTTAAGCAAATTCGTCAAATGTGGCTGCAAGCGATAACGACCGGCATACTTACCGTATCTACGGTAATAGCGATTCTCAAGTTTGAGAAAGTGGTTATGCACATCACACAAGTCGTCAAGCATGTTGCCAAGACGCATATTCTGCGGATGCTCGCGTATTTGATATTTATACGTTCTAAGATTCTGTTTTTTCTTTCGCTTTTTCATGGAATTTCACGTATCACGCCTTTAACCCCTAACGAGTGGGTAGGCAGACACGTTGTCTTGCAACAACGCTCGTTATGTCTGCCAACGTGATAATATAATTATACCATATCTTGGTAGCAATGTCAAGGAAAAATATAGGAGCGGGCATTCCTCCCCAACCTAAAGGATGGGGTCTCCTGCCCGAAGATTGATGAAAAATGCAGTCAGGGTTGGAATCATTGGGGTCGGTGGAACGATCAGCAGCACAACTGTGATTCTCAATGGCGAACCGAATGTCCAACTTGTCGCTTTGGCAGACTTAGACCCAGCGCGCAGGAAAAGAGTCTTGGGCGATATTAAAGGTGTTCGTGTTTTTGACGATTATCGACAGATGTTCGACGCGTGTGATTTAGACGCAGTCTGTATTGGACTGCCGACGTGGATGCACGCGCCCGTTTCACTTGAAGCCGTGGAGCGTGGGATGCATGTACTCTGCGAAAAACCGCCCTCAAACGATGCAGCGGAGCTGATACCCGTCACAAAACTTGCCGAAAGCAAGGGCTTGGTCTATATGTTTGTTCGGCAATCTCGGTTCACGGCGCAGTTGATGGAAGGGCGTAGACTCGTACAAGCCGGAGAACTCGGTGACGTATACTATGCTGAAACGCGGTGGATACGGACCCGCTGGTGCTCTGCACGCGGATGGCGACACGATAAGGAAAAAGGTGGTGGGGTGCTGCTTGATCTCGGTATCCATGCCATCGACAATGTCTGGTTTATGATGGGGTGTCCGCGTCCTACAGAAGCGATGGCTGGGTTATATTGCAACTTCGCCCATCTCGCACCACCTGAGCAAACCTATACCGCAGACGATGCTGCGTGTGGGTTTATACGATTTGAGAACGGATGTACCTTACACTTCGCTGTCGCATTTTCGCTGAACACGACAAACCGGCACACTCCGGCAAAAGGGAGCGATCTGGTCAAAAGCGAAGTTCAGGAATTCCACCTCTACGGTACGAAGGCAGGTCTTGAAAACGGAAAGATACTGGTTGGCACACCGGACGGCGTTAAAGTCAAGCCTATGCAGCCCGCGCCACAAAAGGCAGATGATATAACGCTTCAGGCACAAGAATTCATCCGAGCGATTCGGGAGGAAGACGAACCCCTCAATCCCGGTTCGCAAGCGGTGATGTTGATGCAAATGCTTGAAGCTGCCATGAAATCCAGTGAGATTGGCAGTGCTGTGGCAATCCAACCTGTTTCATAACTTCAAAACGGAGAACGGCTATGTCTATACAACACAAGCAAGGCGGACTCACCGCACAACAGAAACAGCAATTTCACGACGACGGCTTTCTGTTTGTCCGGAACGTCCTGCCGAATGAAGCACTGCAACCGTTGATTGATGAGTTAGCGCAACGGGTTGATGATGGCACTCAGGCAGCAGTCAAACACGGCATCCTTGATCCGTCGGATACGTATGACGACGCACCTTTTGAAATACGGTTGGGGATGGTCTCAAATGCCTGTTCCGATCCGAACTGGATTTGGGGTAACTTTTTCCGCGACCAGAAGATTCGGACTGCCGGGATGTTCACACTCCGAACTGCGCCTGCGCTCCTTGATGTTGTCGCATCCCTTATCGGGGATGAGATTTTGGCGCACCCACAGTTTAATTATCGCGCCAAATTACCTAATCAAGATATTACGGTCATCCCGTGGCACCAAGATTTGGCGTATCTTATACCGGAAGAGGCAGGTGAAACATTGGTTGTGAATGTCTGGCTTCCGCTTATTCAAGCGACTGAAGAGAATGGGTGCATGCAGGTCATCCGAGGTTCACACCGTTTTAATCTGATTGGTCACAACTACCAAGATCCGACACCGGGGCATACCGGTGGCAGAGGTATCAGCGATGCGGAATTGCCTCCCGGCGACATTGTCACTGCTGAACTTGATGGGGGTGATGTTTTGCTAACGAGTGAACGGGTCGTCCATCGCGGTCTTCCCAACCGTTCTGACACTGTGCGTTGGAGTGTGGATACGCGCTACAGTCAGATCGGTTTGCCGACGGGGCGTGCATCCGTTCCGGGTTTTGTCGCGCGGAGTCGGGCAAACCCTGAGAGTGTTGCGAAATCGCATCACGACTGGAATCGTCTATTTGCGTCAGGTTGATGCCCGAAGGTGTTATTGCCAATTTTTGGACGGGAACGCTTTACATATTTCCCACCGAAACGTGCTATTGCCGCAATTTGAATGTGGGTGACGCTATCATTTTGTCTTCAATGTTGCCCAGACGGTTGACAATTTTCCTTTAGGTTCGACGTTATAAGGTTCGGTTGCTTCAAAATTCTGGATCACTTCATCCGCTGTGAGCGGACGATCGTAAAAACGGACTTCATCAATCATACCTGTGAAGTGACCATGTGCTTTCCCGGGAAATTTTCTTGCGCCAAGATGGACAGGGACTGTAAATGGCAAAAATGCTCTGTTCTTACCCCTAAATCCATGGTTACTTGCAGAACGGGATACACCGTCTATATAGATAATTCTTTTACCGCTTCCGCTGTCTTCATTTATTATATAGTCAATTGTATAAACAATGTGGTGCCATTCATCATCAAAAATACCCGCACTTGTTGTGCCACCAACGCCGCCACATCCTTTGGGGCCTCCAAAGCTAATGTAAGGATGAAGCGTTCCCTCCATAATCTCAAATTTATTTCTTATATTAACGCCATTGAGTTCTATTCCCCAATTAGGACATTCCGCGCCATGCGTATTAATGAGCGTCATCCAATCCTTCTTATTAGTGGTTTTGATCCATGCTTCAAACGAAGATGTACCAATCTGTCCGCCAAAATTCCCAAGTGTGGTTAGGTTTACAAAATCGTCAATACCATCGAACTTAAGTGCTTCTCCTACCTGACCGGGAACAACTTTGGGATTTCCGCTGATTGTGCCGTTGTTGTCACCCCATACATCTTTTGCTGTTTTCTTAATAATGTATCCTTTATCAAAGGGCCAATAACTGACAAGCCCATCTGTTACAATAGATGCCTGTGTCGTATTGAGTGAGAGAATACCGATGATTATCGCAAATGTTATAAAATGGATTCCATTTTTCATTATAGTTGCTCCTTTTGAAAGCGTGTTAAAACAATCCAAGTTTCTACCCATACATAACTTTTGTAGTTGAAGCAAACCGATCTCCATATTGGCACTGAACTCATGTCATTTGGATTGAGCAAGTTTCATGCCAATCTGAACAATACTGTACTGGCGGAGTTTTCTACAAAGCGCAGAGAAAGCACTGCACAAAATAGGGCATTCTTTGGACGCGACTGCACGCAATGGGGCGTACTTGATAAAAAATATTGACATTTCGGAATTTTTGTGTTAGTCTGGGAGGGTATGAGATTGACTAAAGGGATTTCACTTCATGTACGCCTCTTTTAAAGGAGAAAATTGATTATGATATATCGGATATTACTTTCCGCTTTAATCCTCGCTGGATTGGTGCTGATGTCTTTCAGTGCTACAGCGTTGGACCTAAAGGATAAGGAGCTACTGCTCTACGTTTCTTTCAACGAGGGTAAGGGAAAAGCGATCGAAGATCTTTCCCCACACGGAAACGATGGAGAACTCGTCGGAGACGCTGATTGGGTCGATGGTAAATTTGGAAAAGCCATGGGGTTCGAGCAAGCAGGCGAGGTCAAGATGCCTTATATTGAACTCAACGAGAAGAGTTTTACTGTGACAATGTGGGTCAACCCAGCGTTAAGTGGCGGAGACCAGCAGTGTGTTTTCACACAGACCCAAGTCAACGCGCAGAATACAAGCCTACACTATCGTATCTACAACAGCGGCACTGTTCGCATGGGATTTTATGGCAACGACCTTGACGCAGCTGCCGCCGTTAAAGCCGACAAGTGGGCACATATCACTTTCTGGTTAGATGTGAAAGGCAAGTCTCGACAGATTTACATTGATGGTAAATCTGTGGCGGAAGACGCGGGCAAAGCCGGAATTGAGTACCTTGGAACAGCAGGCGATACGATGATCGGCTCATGGGGCGCGACCGGACAAAAGTTCAATGGGATCATTGATGAGGTCACAGTCTGGGATCGGGCTTTGTCGGAAGACGATATTGCGCGAAGCATGGAAGACCTAACCGCTTTACCTGTAGATCCCGCAGATAAACTCGCAACCACTTGGGCAAGTGTTAAAGCGTGGCGTTAGATTTCCTTGTCGTATGCCAATGTGTAATTAAAAATATAGTGGTGCAGTGACTGCACCACTATACAACCTTCCTAAAACTCCCATTCAAAGTGTTATATTCAAGCGTCCCCGAACTTTTTCCGAAACAGTGAGACCGTGTCGTGATCGGGATGATTCGGCAGTTCAGCGGGGGCTGTCCATTCTTCGTCAACATCTGCTAATTTGACAGGCTTACCGTCGTTTTCCAGAACTGATTTCCACCCTGCGAGAAAAACGTTTGTCTTGTGCGTAATCTGTTCGAAGGACTGTGGCATCTCGTCGTGAAGCGCCATGTTCTGGAACGCCCAAATCGTTGGTACCCAGATTTCCGTTTTATCGAATGGATAGCCGGTACCGGTGTGGATTCTGAAATTTTCACCGCCGTAGGCTTCCTGCGTGTGAATTTGCACTGTCCCCCACGAACCGCTGACTTGGTGAAGCGTGCCATAAAATTGTCGTCCGTTGTCGTCAATATGCTCCAGCGTGATAACACCCGGAGGACTATGCCAACTGTCCGCTCGGTAAGCGACTGATACAACCGGGTTTCCTGCTTCCGCAATCGCCTTACAGACCATATAGACCCCGTGAATCCCGTGTGTCGGATAGTCGTCAAACGAATTGGTTGCTGTGTAACAGACGATCTGTTTATCGCTTGCCCAGGCCTTGGCGCGTGAGATGGGATCGTTATGCTCATGGCTTGATGGCGTAAGGATCGTTGCACCGTTCTTTTCCGCGAGTTCAATCATCTGCCGCGCTTTGGCAAGCGAGTTTGCGAACGGGCGGTTAATCAGGTTCGGCAGCCCTGCTTCAAGATACGGTTCGTGCAGGATGTGATTCCATGGATGATTATAATAACCCCCAGAGATTATACCGTCTACCTTTCCCAACATATCATCGAAATTCTTGACGGCTGTGCAACCATAGGTTGCAGCGATCGCTTGTGCCTTATCGTGTTCAATATCCCAGCAGTGCGTAATTCGCATGCCTGTGAACGGGGTGTCTTTCTGACCCGCGCGTGGGTTAATGTGCGGTGCCCACAGTGGCATGTGCGAATACGACTCAACGTTCAGAAACCCGACGCGGAAAGGTTCAGTGTTAGATGCGTTCATAGTTGTTCCTCTTTATTAGTTTTCGGTCTTCGGTTGTCGGTTAAAAGCAGTCTTAATGCGCGTCGTAACCCGCTTGTTTGACGGCTGACAGCCGATAGCCGACTGCCGACTGCTATTTACATTGAAACCCAAGTCGAGCCGTTCTCGCAAGACTCAACCGCTTTGTAAATGAACTGCATACCCCGCAGTCCATCATAGACTGTCGGAAAATCGTAAGCCTCAGTGTCCATCGGGTCGCCGTCAATATGTCGCCGGATGGCTTCGACAACACCGACGTAAATCGTCGCGAATGCCTCCAAGTATCCTTCGGGATGTCCGGTCGGGATACGCGCCCCTGCTGCTGCCGCATCGGAGAGGTAGCCCTGACCGCGGGTAAGCGTCTGCCTCGGTTCACCGTAACGATAGAGTTCAAGGTAGTTCGGATTCTCTTGTGCCCATTTCACGGCGCCCTGTTCGGCATAGACACGAAGCGTGAGTCCATTTTCCTCCCCAGTGGCCACCTGACTTATACTTAAAACACCCTTTCCACCGCCCTTGAAACGGAGCAGGGCATTGACATCCTCATCCAGCACTCTATCCGGCAGGAAGGTGCTTTTGTCAGCACAGAGTTCAGTAATCGGGTCGCCTGTGACGTATTCGAGCAGGTTAACGCAATGCGTGCCGACATCGCCCATCGTGCCGCCGATACCTGATTGCGCTGGATCCACGCGCCACGCAGCCTGCTTCTGACCGAGCTTCTCGTGTGGCACCATCAGGAAGTCTTGAAGGTATTCCACGATAACCTTACGGATTTGTCCCATTGAACCTTCAGCGAACAGCGCGCGCGCGTGCCGCACAAGTGGATGTCCGGTGTAGTTGTGTGTCAACGCGAAGACAAGTCCTGAATTTTCAACGCGTTGGACAAGTGCCTTGGCTTCGTCAAGACTGTAAGTCATCGGTTTATCGCAAACAACATGGAAACCCGCATCCAAAAAAGTTTTTGCGATCTCAAAGTGGGAGATATTTGGCGTAACGATACTCACAAAATCGATACGTTCATTTTCGGGAAGTGTTGCTTCCGCTGCTGCCATCTCCGCGTAACTGTTGTAGCAGCGATCTGCGTCGAGATACAATTCGGTACCGGTGACCCGTGTGTTTTCTGGATCACGCGAGAAGCACCCAGCGACGACTTCGATTTGTTGATCGAGCGTGGCAGCGATGCGGTGAACACCACCAATAAACGCACCTTGCCCGCCACCTACCATACCCATTCGTAATTTCCGTTTCCAAGATTCCATAGTGTCTCACTCCGATTTAGTTTTCAGTTTTCAGTTTTCAGTTTTCAGTTAAAGAGCCTACTGATGAGTATAAAACCGTTCTTTAAGCAGAAACCGACAAAATTATCTTCAACTCAAACCAAGAATGTCCCGATTCCGTTCCACGTCCGTCTCGCCGCCTGCAAAGTCATCGAACGCGACATCGGTTGTTTCGATGATATGTTTGGCAATAAACGGGGCACCTTCTGCCGCGCCCTGCTCTGGACTTTTGACACAGCATTCCCATTCCAGTACTGCCCAACTGTCGTAGCCTGCTTCAGTGAGCAGCGTAAACACTTGTGTGAAATCTACTTGTCCATCGCCGAGCGAGCGGAATCTCGCTGCACGTCCAGCCCAAGACTGGTAGCCACCGTAGACCCCGACCCGACCTGTCGGACGGAATTCAGCATCCTTAACATGGAATCCCTTGATGCGTTCCGCGTAAAGTCGGATGAAGTCAATATAATCGAGTTGTTGGAGGAGAAAATGGCTCGGATCGTAATTGAGGCAAGCAGCGGGATGATCGTTGGTATACGCAAGGAACATCTCATAAGTCGCCCCGTCGTAGATGTCTGAACCCGGATGGAGTTCGTAAGCGAAGACTTGACCGTTATCGTGTGCCAGATCCAGTAGTGGTGACCACCGCGCCGCGAGTTCCTTGAAGGCTTCTTCAATAATTCCGTCGGGACGTTGGGGCCACGGATAAACGGTGTGCCACGCAAAACCGCCTGAAAGTACGGGGATAACATCCAGGCCCATATTCACCGATGCATGGATGCATTTCGTCAATTCGCCTGTTGCCCACGCTGTTCTTTCATCACCGCGCAAGCCAGGCGGATGAAACGCCTCAAACATGACTTCATAAGCGGGATGCACAGCCAAGACCTGCCCAGCGAGGTAGCCCGCCACTTCCGTCGCTTCGAGTCCGAGTTCGTTGAGAATCCCTTTGAATTCATCGCAATAGGTTTTAGACTCGGCGGCTGTTCCAAGATCAAGGACGCGATCGTCCCAACCGGGGAGTTGAACACCTTTGTATCCCAAACTCGCGACCCATTTTCCGATATTTTCCATAGTATTATATGGTGCCTCATCCCGCATGAATTGGGCGAGGAAGATAGCTGGACCTTTAATTTTCGGCATTGTTCCTCCGCTCTTGTATTTGTGTAAGCCCTAACAATATAAGAGGTGTCGGTGTTATTGCTAAACACACCCCTCCGTTTTTGAATAGGCGAAAATAAATTACCAAATTTCCACAGACTTTGGGTATAATATATAAAAGTCCCTATCAAATGTCAAGAATTTTGGGCAATGTCCGGTTTAGTGAAAGGAAAAAAGGTGGAAAACCCGATCCACGGTCTGGCGGTCCGCGACGTAACGAAACATTTTTACCGAACGAAGCGGACAAAGCATAAAAAACTCCCTTTTTATCAAAAGATTTTCCAACTTTTCAAGCGAGAGAAAGAGGTTATCCGCGCAGTTGATGGCATCTCACTGGAAGTTGGCATCGGCGAAATCTATGGGATTCTCGGGGCAAACGGTTCAGGAAAATCGACGCTCATTCGCCTCATTTCGACGTTACTTCTACCCGATGCCGGGAGCATTCACGTTTTTGGAGACGATGTCGTAACACATAGTCTGAAAGTCAGACAGGCAATGAACCGTGTCTCTGTTGAAGCCTCCTTTTTTAAACGGCTCTCTTCAGCAGAAAACCTCATTTACGCCGCCCGCCTCTACGGTATCTCTGCAGCGGAAGCCGAGCGGAAAGCGAAACGGATTTTAGAGAGACTCGGCTTCGATACGGACCGGATGGACGAGGAGATGGAGCAGCTCTCGCGCGGCATGCAACAAAAAGTAGCGATTGCGCGCGCACTGCTGACAACACCAATGCTCCTCTTGCTTGATGAACCCACAACTGGACTTGACCCGAAATCCAAGCGCGATGTACAAGCCTTTATTGAGGAGATTCGCCAAGAACGGAATGCTGTCATTGTGCTGACAACGCACGATATGGTGGAAGCCGAAAAGTTATGCGATAAAATCGCAATTATTGATAACGGGCGGTTTATCGCGGAGGGAACTGTTGAACAACTCATCGCTAATACGGCATCTGAGAACGGCACCCCTGAAACGTTGGAAGATGTCTTTATCGCACTAACGGGTAAGCAGATTGAGGAGGACGAATAAGCAATGCTGAGTCTGCTACGCGAGACGATTGTTTCCTATGCTTTCATTGAACGGAACTTTAATCTGCTGAAGCGGTATCTGAGTTGGGAAATACTCTTTTTCAGTTATTCCATCGTCAACGCCCTAACGATCGGCTTGATTATGGTCGGACGCGGCAGCAGTAAAGATGTGCTTTATCTCGTCATCGGTGCATTAATCTGGGGGTTTCTCTCAATTATGATGCGCGAGGTCAGCGATGCGATTACGTGGGAACGCTGGGAAGGCACGATAGAATATACCTTTATGGCACCGATCTATCGCATCACACATCTCGTCGGGTCTTGCTTCTTTGCGATCTTATACGGACTCTTGCGAACAGCCTTAGTATTGGCGATAATGCCACTCTTTTTTGGTGAACACATCGACTTAAGGAACGCGAATTGGCTGACAATGGTGGTCACCGTTGCGGTCTCAAGTCTCTCTTTTATCGGGATCGGTCTGATGGCAGCGATTTTTCCGTTACTCTCACCGGAAAAGGGGCAAGCCGCAACGGGTATTATCCAGTCAATGTTGTTGTTAGTTTCCGGTATTTATTATGAAATTGAGGTTTTACCGGTATGGCTTCAGCCGATTTCTAAAATCTCGCCTGCGACCTACACACTCAAATCCATTCGTGCAGCGATGCTGGATAACGCACCCGTTGAAAGCCAGTTAGGGAATCTGTTTCTATTACTCATCATCGGTCTTCTGCTCATCCCTCTTGGGTTTTGGGTTTTCCATCTCGGTGAGAAGTATGCCAAACGCGTGGGGCGGTTAAAAAGAAGTGGATAGGCTGTTAGAGTTGTTTGTAGTCGTGCTACTTATAGCACGTCCGTAAATTACCCAATTAAATTTAGGACTTACGCACTGCTTCTTAAAGTCCCCCTGATAAGGGGGATTTAGGGGGTTAAGAATAAGGAAAATATGCTTTTCTGGGGCTAAATATCCGATATTTGCTCAGTTTGCGTAAGTCCTGTAAATTCTTAAATTGTAAACCCTACTATATTTAGCACGGAGGCGTCAATGTCAGGATATTATAGGTCCCCAACAATTTGTGGGGATACCATTGTTTTTGTATGTGAGGATGATTTATGGACAGTTCCAGTTGAAGGCGGTGTCGCTCGACGGCTCACCTCGAATCTCGGTGCCGCAGGCTCACCACGTTTATCGCCGGATGGTGAATTGCTCGCTTTTTCAGGGCGCGACGAGGGACCATCAGAAGTCTATGTTATGCCTGCCCTCGGTGGTGAAGCGAAACGGATCACTTATCAGGGAAGCAATGTGTCTATTGTCGATTGGGAGGCTAATGGAGAAGATATTCTCTATTCAAGCGGAGCGGGGTTAGCGTTCGATCCGTGGATATGGAAAGTTTCTTCAGAGGGCGGGGAACCGCAACGTCTACCTTACGGTCCCGCAAACCACATCGGTTTTGGCAAGAGCGGCGGTGTTATTATCGGGCGATTGACACGGGAACCCGCACGCTGGAAACGCTATCGCGGCGGCACAGCAGGGCAACTCTGGATAGATATTGAAGGCAGCGGACAATTTCAACCTCTTAAACCCGTAGATAGCAATTTCACGACACCCATGTGGATCGGTGAGCGTATCTATTTTATTTCTGACCACGAGGGGGTTGGGAATATCTATTCCTGTCTGCCTACCGGTGAGGATGTTCAACGCCACACACATCAGGATACGTACTACTGCCGTTTAGCGCAAACCGATGGCACGCGTATTGTTTATCACGCTGGCGCGGACCTGTTTGTTTATGATCTTGAGAGCGACACGGAAAACCAAGTTGATGTCGAATTCCGAAGTCCACGCATCCAGCGACAACGCAAATTCGTCCAGGCATCGGCGTACCTACAAGAGTTTACCCCAACGCCAGACGGTCACGCATTAGGGATAACAGTACGCGGTAAACTCTTTACAATGGCGAATTGGGAAGGCGCAGTCCTTCAACACGGTGCGCGTGATGGGACGCGCTATCGCTTAACACAGTGGCTCAACGACGGTAAACGTCTTGTTACGCTCTCGGATGCTGAAGGTGAAGAGGCACTTGAGATTCACACCCGTGATGATAGTGCTGACATCATCCGCCTGAGCGATCTTGATATTGGACATGCGCGCGAACTTTCGGTCTCGCCACAAACTGAGAGCGATGAAAATGACAGTGTGCTACTTGTTAACCACCGTTTTGAGTTGCTGCACGTTGATTTGGAGACATACGAACTGCGTGTGCTTGATAAAGGGCATTACCACAGCATTCGTGGCGCAGCTTGGTCGCCTGATGGCAAGTGGTGTGCATATAGCTTCGCACCAACAGAGACGACCCGTTCAATAAAACTCTGCAAAATTGAAACAGGTGAGACATGGCTCGTCACTGAACCTGAATTCAGCGATTTCGCGCCTGCGTGGGACCCAGACGGGAAATACCTCTATTTTCTCTCCTATCGCGAATTCAACCCGGTCTACGACGCGCTTCACTTCGATCTCGGTTTTCCTACGGCGATGCGTCCGTTATTGGTAACCCTGCAGAAGGAATTGGGCAATCCATTTGTGCCGGAACCCCGTCCGCTTGAAGAGGAGAAGGAGGATAAGGACAAAGAGGGTGAAGAAGAAAAGCAGGATGACAGTGATAAGGCATCAGACGAGAAATCTGAAAAGAAGAAGGATAAGTCCGAACCGATTACCATAGATTTAGACGGGATTTCGCAACGCGTCGTCGCGTTCCCTTATCCACGTGGACGTTACGGACAGATTGCTGGGATCGAAGGCAAGGTGATTTTTACCGCATTTCCGGGGGAAGATACACCGTCCAGTAGCGATAGCAGTGGCGGACCCAGGGGCACCCTCCACGTCTACGATTTCAAGGAACAGAAAAAGGATACGCTTGTCTCAGGTATTGAGGGCTTTCGACTCTCCCGTGACAGCAAGACACTCGTTTATGTGACTGGAAACCGTTTGCGTGTTATCAGGGCGGGCAAGAAGGTGGAGTCAGAGAAACCCGAAAGTAGAGGCGGTCCGAACCGACAAACGGGTTGGATAGACCTCAATCGTATCAAAGCCTCTATTGTGCCGACAGCCGAATGGCACCAGATGTACCGCGAGGCGTGGCGACTCCAGCGTGATTTTTTCTGGACGGAGGATATGTCCGGTGTAGATTGGGAGCATGTGTATCAGCGTTATTTGCCGCTCCTGGATCGGATCGCAACGCGCGGTGAATTTTCGGACCTGATGTGGGAGATGCAGGGTGAGCTTGGCACCTCACATGCGTATGAAATGGGTGGCGATTACCGGAGTTCACCAAACTACGCGCAAGGGTTTCTTGGTGCAGACTACGCCTACGATGCAAAGAACGACGGGTATCGCATCACGCACATTCCACAGGGCGATGCTTGGGAAGCCTCGAAAGATTCACCCCTCAACGCACCCGGGGTTAACGTCAGCGAAGGCGATATTCTGATCGCTGTCGGTGGGCAGCGGGTCAGCGAGACCGTTTCACCGGGCGAGTTACTCGTGAATCTCGCGAATCAGGAAGTCCAAGCGACATTCCAAAACGCGGACGATGGCGAAAAACGGATCGTTACGCTGAAAGTGCTCGGCGGTGAGCATGAACTCCGGTATCGTGAGTGGGTGTCTCAAAACCGACGGTACGTCCACGAAAAAACGGATGGCAAAGTCGGGTATGTCCATATTCCTGACATGGGACGGCGTGGGTATGCGGAGTTTCACCGCGGTTTTCTCGCCGAAGTGAGTTATCCCGGTTTGTTGATTGATGTGCGCTACAACGGCGGTGGACATGTTTCGCAGCTGCTTTTAGAGAAGTTGGCGCGGCGTCGGATTGGGTATGACGTGCCGCGTTGGGGGACACCGCATCCGTATCCAGATGCCTCTGTTTTGGGGCCGATGGTTGCTGTCACCAACGAGAACGCGGGTTCCGATGGTGATATTTTCTCACACTGTTTCAAACTGATGGAGTTAGGCTTGCTTATCGGCAAGCGGACGTGGGGTGGTGTTATCGGTATCTCCCCGCATCATCCGTTTGTAGATGGTGGTGGAACGACGCAACCGGAGTATTCTTTCTGGTTCGTTGATGTCGGTTGGAACGTTGAGAACTACGGCACTGACCCGGATATTGAGGTAGATTATCGTCCGCAGGACTATATCACGGACAGTGATCCGCAGCTCGACCGCGCAATCGAGGAACTCCTCCGACAGATGGAGGAGAACCCACCCGAACTCCCCGATTTCGGTGAGCGTCCGCGTTTGACGTTGCCCACACTTCCGAAAGCATGATATGATATGCATAATGGATAATTTTCTGTGAGTGTACTTTCTAAACGTTCTTCTCGCCTTATGCAGTTGGAAAGTACACCTACACGAAAACAGCATTGAAGCTTAGGTAAAAGGTTTTGCCAACTGCACATCAACTTTAGAAAATTCGCCACACATACAATTCCGGGAGGTAGATGCAGATGAATATATTAGAGATGCCTGATTCTAAGATTTATAAACTCGGGATCGCAACGCTCGTGGAACACCTTGGACGTGATGAAACAACACGGTTTCTCAGCATCTGTAAACCGCGTGAGGCCCCTGTTGAAGTGAGTGGACAGACACTTTCCCATACTGAAATGGAAAAGATTGAGAAAAAAATCTATAAGGCTTATGGAGCGAAACTGCCTGTATCTCATAGAGATCTCAGTCAAATGTCTGACATAGCTTTTTACGAGTTGGCACTTAATATTATCTTGGAGCAGCTGGGACCCGTCGGAATGATGCGCTTTATCGGAATACGCAGACCCGGCACCGGTGATTATACGGCTGAACGCCATCGGTGGCTGGATAAACTCGACCGGAAAACAATCCTTGAAGGAATTCAGGAGGTAGAAAAAGAAATCAAGGCAACACAGATAAGACATCCGAAATAGGGAAACAGATGAAAATTTATCTGGATACATGCTGCTTAAACCGTCTTTCTGATCGCCAGATTCACGAGCGGATTCGCCAGGAAACAGAGGCTGTGAACATAATGTTATCGAATTTTCGCACAAAACGCTGGCATTGGATTTCTAGCAGCATTCTGCAATTTGAAATTAACCAGAACCCTGATTTAGATCAACGTGTTGCCTTAACGACTTTGCTACAATTGGGGCATCAAACCATCTTCGTTGGTGGCGAAGAAATATTGAGAGGCGAAGAACTTGAAGGCCTAGGATTCAAAGAATTGGATGCCTTGCATATTGCCTGTGCCGAAAGCGGCAACGCAGATATCCTTCTCACAACCGATGACCGGATGTTAAGACGCGCGAAACGCTACCGCGCACAACTTCGAGTCCGCGTCGAAAATCCATATACGTGGTTACAGGAGATAAATTGGCAGATGTTTTAGACATTTACCTCTACTGAAAGTGGAATAGGATACGTATGGTAATTCTTGGCAGCCCCCGAGTGCTACACGCGCATTCGGGGGCTTTGCGTGCTGTATTTGGCGAAAATCTGAAGCGAGAAATTTGACATTAATCAATGAGTGTGATACCATATTGGAAATAATTGCAGGGATTTCTACCATATTGGTTAGGAACTGACACTTTGCACCTCTACTTCTACTCAGGAGCAATAGGAGTAATACTAATAGGACTTACGCATTCCCTCTTAAAGTCCCTGATAAGGCGGATTTAGGGGGTTTAAAGAACGAAATTACCGCTTTTTGCGCCTCAATGTCCGATATTTGTTCAATTTGCGTAAGTCCTGATTAAATATTGGCACTATAGGAATAGAATATATGAATGAACAACTTTCTCATCCTTTTATGAATGATGCAGCCTTTAGAGACGCTGAAAAACGTGTTTTGGGAAATATTCTTACACAATTTGAAGAACTGTCTGATGATGGGCTTGAGGAACTGGTTAAAACGAACGTGGATTTTATAGGAAATGATCATATCAGAAAGATTATTGGAACCACTTATAAGAAAAAAATCGAATCCATTGAGTATACTATTGGAAGTTCAAATTTTAATGAGGAAATCCTATCAAATACCTGTGCAAAGATGGAAGGAAAATGGGTAATTTCGGTTGATGAATCAATGGTGGATACAGAAAATTTTGTCGGTGAAGTCGTGTACAGACATAGTTGTGCATTCGGATATAAAATCCCAAAAACCTCAGAGGGAGAAACTGTGCCAAAGGAAGAAAGGGTCCTGGCAGTTTCATCAATTCTACGACTCCAAGATGAGGAAGATTTTGATAGGAAAATGGCACTCTTAACGTACATGCTCAACTTGTACGTTGCTTTTTATACTGCAAAGATTCTTCAGTCTCGGAATCAACCTATATACGCTGTGATTTTGCATGGACCGCTAATCCGATTAATTTCTCCATTTTTGAATCTGATTTTTCGGAAGGAAGATATCAAAAAGATCGTTACTGCTGATACTGAACCACTAATAAATGCTTCTGATGAAATAAAAACTATTGCTAACGGGGGGTTGTTAGACTCAATAGTGAGTGAATCAACCTATCAAAACATGTTGGATAAATTTATCAACCTATTTCATAACGATACAGAAGTGGAAAAAGCTCAAAAGAGGATTGATAAAGAGGACATATCGGGAATAGGTTTTTATTTTTCCCTACTCAGAAAGTTATCTGATCTTGCTAAAGAGATGAATTTTCACCTAATAGGTTGTGTAGAAAATCCTCGTTCAACAGAATATTCAAAGTTGTATGTTCAGTATCAAATTGAAAATTTCATTCAAGATTCGGGTAACGAGGAAACTCTGCGCAAGTTATTTGATGTTTACGGCGTTAACTTTGATAAAGGACATATCAAGGAAAAGTTCCGGGACTTAGTTGATATAGCAGGTTGGGATGATGAAATGATCCATGCTTTTTCACTGAACTTTGATGACAAACAGTCAGTCCTATCGGAATTCACCCGACCTGTGCCAATCCGTAGATACTTTACATGCAGGCAGAATCGGAATATCTTTGGATTTAAGTTTGGGTCTTCATCTTTTACTGAAGCTGTATCACGGGAAGGATACATTGGTGAGATTGTAGATACTCTGTACCCTTTTGAAGACTATAGGATATTAATGAGTTTCGTTCGGACGAGTGCCCTTAAGGCTCCAATTCGAGTGGAATTCCTAGAGCAAGGAAGAGAAGATAATTGGAAAGAGGTATTGGCCTCGATTTATATCTCAAGTCTTCCGTACGGCAGTTACGGGTTACCAATATTTTTGTATTATGCAGATAAAATGGTGCGAATGCCGAAAGAAATTATATCAGTAGTTACTGAATCATACCTTGTTGAACAGGCAACGAGAGCTTTGCATCAACTCGGATTGAGTGATGTAAAGTTAAGGGATGTTTTTTTAAGTGTCACCCGGAAGTTTAGAAGAGACTTTTATGAACGAGGGTGAGGGAGAAAAATTAATGGCTTTGGGAATCATCTTTGGCGAAACATCAACACGGGAATTTTATTTTTTATTTGGAGACGCAGATGGACAGCGTCAAAATCAATTAAAATTTGCCTATGTTCAAGTTAATTTGCAAGAAGAAGGTAGGATTGTTGTTGCTAGCGTCGTTGACGTGAATACTGATAATCCACTTTTGGCAAAGGATACGGCAAAGTTTTATTCAGAGGCAGAAGGGACTGGGATTACACTTCCAGATCTAATGTCACGTCGGTTTACCCTGTACCAAGCAAAGTGTGAAGTTATTGGCATATATGACAGTGAGAGAAAAGAGATCAATCCTTTAACCCAGCCGATAAGACCTGGAGAGAAAGTAGAACTGTTATCTGAAGAGGTCCTAAACGAGCTCTTTTCAGAAAATGTGCCATGGCACCTCCGCCTCGGATATGTTGAAACCCCTGGCATACAAACACAAGCCCAAGTTTCTTTGAACGCTGACTCAATTCTTACCATGCATGCCAGTGTTTTCGGTATGACAGGGATGGGAAAAACAACCACAACAGCTGTGCTTTTAGAGGAATTAATGTTCCGAGGAGCAAAGACCATTGTATTTGATCCACATGCTGATTATGTTAACCTTGATCAGATGCGTCAAGGTCTGTATGAAGACCATTTCCAGGAGAGGGTGGAAAATGATCTAGACTTGAAGAAAAAAATCTCAGAATATAGGGATTATATGAAGGAGCGTTGGGGCGACAAAGTTACACCTTGGAATGATTTTGATTTATCTTACAATGGTTTTGAAAGTGTGGACAGTCCGGCAGAATTGACTGATAAGAATATATTCTATCGCTGGTTAAATTTTTGTGTGATTAAGGATAGGAATTTAATGATTGATTTTGCACGAACATCTAACGATTTGGATACTCAACTAGATAATGTTATTAGCAGAATTCGGGAACTCAATTTGGGGGAAGAGGTTCCTAATGAACTCGTTGGGCGGAGGTTGGCTATCAAGTTTAAGGCCTTTCCAACCATTCAAGTGTATGAGGGTAAAAGTCCCTATTTCACTATGAGATTGATTGAAGCAATAGCTGGAGAGGGGTTTACAGAAGCCCAAGAAGGGTATATGATTGAGTGGCTCACGACATTACCACAGAACGACCTAGCGGATAGAAATCTACTTAATCACCTTGACACAAGGGCGGATCGAATGCCACTTGTAAATAATAGACCTAATTCCTCGCAAGCTCCACTGAAGCGAATTATTAATAGAGCAAATCGTACCACTAATTCTTTGATAGCACGGGGTTGTAAATCTTTGGATGTTACTCAATTCGTCAATGATTTTTGTGAAAATACAGGGAAGTTATCTAAAGTAACAACAGCGATATTTGATTTGTCAGATTTGGAAAACGATCATGCAAGGCGAGCTTTAATTTACGCTGTTATGGAATTTGCTTTTGACAGGTATAAATCAAAACATTTGAGAATGGGTGAAAATGCTCATCCAGTGTTGTTTGCTCTTGAAGAAGCAAGGACATTAATCCCGCGTCAGGAAGAAAGTAGTACTACCGGTGAAATGCACCCCGCGACAAGAGCTGCACGACTTGCAGCTCGGCAAATCGCAACCGAAGGGAGGAAAATGGGGCTTGGTATGCTTGTTATTTCGCAAAAACCTGCTGCCGTGGATCCATTGACTGTTTCCCAAGCCAACACGATGATTTTGCACCGAGTCATTAACCCTGATGATCAGGCGTACATCCGAACCGTCAGTGAGTCTCTATCAAATGAGAATTTGAACACATTGAAAACGGTTGATGCAGGTGTTGCTATCGTTACAGGAAATGCCTTGAAAACTAGTGAAATGTCTCCGTTGGTCAAAATTAGAGATAGATACAGTGAGCCCGGAACTCCTAAGCCTAGCCCAATACAAACCTTGTGGGAGGAGAGGTCTTGAGCGTTCACAGTGGTATGAATTTGAATGGAAATACTGCGTGGGACAAAAATAATAATTATGTCAGAATGTTTACAAACTAGCCTGCAACAATCTGCTGGGGGGTATTTACTGATTTTAGGGTGTTCCAGCAAGAAACGTGAGGATTATGGACGCGCCCCGGCACTTGAAATTTATGATGGCCCAAACTTTGAAACGCTCCGAAAGTACTTTAGGGAAAACGGATGGCCCCCCGGTCTTATAATAAAAATTATCTCTGCTAAATATAAAATCATTGATGCTACAACACTTATTGAGCCGTATGACGAGCGATTGGACAAAGAAACAGCGAAAGAAATGAGGCAGCAAGTAAGGTATCATTTAAAAAAAATCGAGCATCCAGAATCTGTTTTCGTCAATATGGGTAAAGACTACCTACCCGCAGTTTCCTGCATTAAGACGTTATTTGATCCTGACAGAATTGAGTATGCGAACGGTGGGTATGTCCAAAAACGTCAAGAACTTAAACAGTGGCTTGAACGCTTGCCAAATAGCACTGCTACAGTTAATTCTCAAAAACAATCAGGTAGGTATCCACTTTACTTCTTTCCAGATTGGGATGATTATGTTTACGAACCCTTTCGAGAAGAGGAAACAGATGAAGATCGGAGTCCTGAAAAGAGGAAGTATGCTCATGAGATTTTTGAGGATGATCCTCCTTATGATGGTCTGTTGGTTAGTCTTGCCCAATTAAGAATTCGGAATGGACGGCTTAGCCATCTTGGTAAAAATAACTCGCCCAATTTTCGAGGGGAGATGCGGGTTCCTGATAGGCTGTTATTATTTGGCGATTGCGGAGCTTTTTCATACATTGACGACCCGAAACCCTCTCTTTCCTGCGAAAAAGCAGCTTCTTTATATGATCAATTTGGTTTTGATTTGGGAACGTCTGTTGATCATATCCCAATTTCGTCCATATCGAAAGAAAAACAAAGATATAGAATGAACTTAACGGCAGAATATGCCAAAAAGTTTTTAGAAATTCATCGCAAACACGACTACCAGTTTGATCCAATTGGCAGCATACAAGGCATTACTGCCAAACATTACGCTAAATTTGCTAGTGAATATGTTGAATGGGGATATAAGCATATTGCATTAGGTGGACTGGTACGTAGACAAGATTCAGAAATTTTGGAAATAGTCACTGCGGTTCGAGAAGCCTTACAGAGACATACCCGTGGTAAAGATGAAAATATCTGGATTCATCTTTTTGGCATTCTGAGACCGAATCTTCAACCAATCTTTAGACATCTTGGCGTTTCGAGTTTCGACAGCGCATCTTACTTGAGAAAAGCATGGGCATGTCCAAGTAGGAATTATTTTATGGACGATGGAAAATATGGAAAGTGGTATGGTAGCATCCGAGTGCCCTTTAGTACATCAAAACCGATGCGCGAAGTTGCGGAATCTGATCCTAAGTTTTCTAATAATGGTGCTATGCAGCAATTGGAAAAAGAATGCCTCACGAACCTTAAACTCTTTGATGATAAGAAAATATCAGAGCAAGAAGTTCTTGAGAGCGTTAATGAATACAGTGATTTGCTTCAACGAAAGAAAACATATAATCACTTTTCTAAAAGACATCAGGAATTACTGAGTGAACGCCCTTGGAAAAAATGTAAATGTAAAGTATGTAAAGATGCTGGAATCAATATTGTAGTCTTCAGAGGTGCAAATCGTAACAGGAGAAGAGGCTTCCATAATACTTGGGTGTTTTATCATAAGATTTTGAGTAGAGTGCGTAAGTAAAAGTCTTCAAAGAAGTAGGGTGTGTAATTCTCACATGTAAATGAGGTAGTCTCTATGGCAAAAACAGAAGTTGAAGTCCAATTCACATTTACACTTCCTATTGACGAAAGTCTGTTACAACACAAAAGCGATGCGGAACGTAAGGCGAAAGAGGCTTTTGTACTTGAGTTGCTTCGGCACGGGGATATCAGTGCAGGTAAAGCAGCAAAACTTCTTGATATTTCTCGGTGGGATCTCTCAGACTTGATGTCTGAGGCTGGAATTTCTCCTTTTGCTGAGGTTACCGCTGAAGAATTAGCAGCTGAAGTTGAAACTGCCTTGAAGGCTTTGAATAACCAAGATGATGAAGGTCGTCACGAATAGTACACCCTTAATTGAACTCTCGAAAATCAAGCAGTTGAATCCTCTCCGAGAGGTGTCCGGTACAATCCTTATTCCAGAAGAAGTTTACGTCGAAGTGGTCATTGATGGGATTGGGAAACAAGGTGCTGCAGAAGTAAAAGCAGCGGAATGGATCCAATGTCAATCAGTAGCTGACAAAGATCAAATCAGTATCCTTCAAACCCGACACTCACTTCATTTAGGTGAATCTGCGACTATTGTTCTTGCTAAAGAAGTTAAAGCAGAACAGGTGATTCTTGATGACAATGCTGCGAGGCGAGAGGCAGTAGCACGAGGATTGCCTGTTATAGGTACAGTGGGTGTTTTCCTTGTTGCCAAGACCCAAAGTGTAATTCCTGTTGTTAGACCGATACTTGATAATCTTCGTGCCCAAGGGACACGGATTAGTCACGATCTCTATTATCAAGTAATAGCGGAAGCAGATGAATAATAGAAAACAACTCAATAGAGAAACGAAAGACCACTATGCGTATACTCTGTGCCAACGTAGGTAGCACCTCATTCAAATACCAAATTATTGATATGGCAACCACGACCTCTCTCGTCAAGGGAGGCGTGGAACGTATCGGTAACTCGCCATCTGCCTTCACGCATGCTGTGCCGGGGAAACCTGCCCGCGAAGGCGAAATCGATGCACCGACGCATACTGCCGCTATCGCGCACGCGATGGACCTGATTACCGATGCCGAAGTCGGATGCTTTGAAGATTTAGGACAGTTGGACGGCGTTGGATTCAAAACGATTCTTGCCAAGGGGTATTGGCGTTCGGCGCGAATTACTGAAGATGTGATCGCTGCACTGGAGACATCTACACCGCTCGCACCGATGCATAACCCTGCCTATATTGCCTCTATCCGTGCCTTTCAGGAGCTGCTGCCATCCACACCGCTCGTTGCAGTTTTTGAGACATGGTTCCATCAGACGATCCCTGATTACGCCGCCGAGTTCGGAGTACCGCGCTTCTGGGTAGAGCAACACGACATCCGTCGCTACGGCTACCACGGTGCTTCTCACCGCTATATCTCTGAACGCGTGCCGCAACTACTCGGACGGGAATCTGGAGAAGGGCTGCGTATTATTTCGTGTCATCTCGGCGGCAGTTCGTCTCTCTGTGCCATCAAAGACGGCGCGTCTATTGATACATCGATGGGAACGTCTACGCAATACGGGATGATCCAGTCTACCCGTTGCGGCGAGTTAGATGCGTTTGCTGTGCTGTATATGCTTGACCAAGAGGGGTTTTCTACTGATGAGATCCGTCGTCAACTGATTGAGGATTCCGGGTTGAAGGGGATCTCTGGCACGAGTGGAGATATGCGTGATATAGAGGCAGCAATCACAGCAGGCAATGATAACGCGCGTTTAGCATTGGAGACTTACGTTTACGGAGTAAAAAAATATATCGGTGCGTATATCGCCGCATTGGAGGGTGTGGATGTGATCGCTTTTGCTGGTGGTATCGGAGAGAAAAGCGGGGTAACACGCGCGAAAATTTGCGAGGGACTTGAGTGGTGCGGCATTCACTTAGATACAACAAAAAATGTCCAAGCGACTGGCGAAGCAGATCTTTCAACGGAAGACAGTCGCGCCAAGATTCTCGTTGTCTCTACGAATGAGGAGCTCATTGTGTCGCGTGAGACCGCACGCGTTCTCAAGACGTGCGATTGATAGGCATCGCGAGCGACAAGAAACCCCCAAGCAAAAACACTCGCTCCTACAAGCGGACCAGAACGCATTTCACATCAGGTATTCTCGCTCCCGGAAAATTCGGATAGCGAGCCACAGCAAACCTACTGTTAACAGGAAAATTACGAGGAGTGCTACCCACGCTGGCACTGGCGATCTACCGAGAAGGTCATCTGATAAGCCGCGAGACAGCTTATAACGCGGAAATACAGTGAAAAGGTAGTGTGATATGGAGAGCCTCTTGATTCCCGCCTGTAAGAATGGTGCTGCGGTAATACGTTCCCATCCCAATACAAATAACAACCCCCATAGGACGGGGTGCTTGAATCTCGCTGCTAATACGGCAGCGAATGCGCCATAAGTTAACAGGGACAACGCCATTGACGCGGTATACCGCAGACTCATACCTAAATGGAATAGGATGTTTTTGTCCAGTTTTGCGTGTGTCGCGACAATACCGGTTAAAATCAGGTGGGAACTGGCGATGATGGCGAGGCTGCCAACGAGGTAGGCGGCGAACTTGCTGAGCAGAATCATCGATTTGCGGAGTGGGCGCGTTTGAAGATAGGTTAACCCTTTACCGTCAATTTCGTCGGAGATGATTGCGGTCCCATAGAAAATTGCGCATAAGTTTACCAAAAGCCCATACAGGATGAGCGTTATCTGCGGTATGAATCCGTTGACGCCGACCCTACTTCCCACTGTAAACCGGAATATGAGAGCGATAAAAAGCGATAACGCGCAGCCGAGCAAAATCAGCACAGTTCGGCGGCTCCAGAACATCTGGCGCAATGTTACCTTAAAGAGTGCGAGATAGGCAGGGAGTGTGTTTACTTTGGTTGCCATCTATAACCTTTCGGTGCGTGAGAGTCTTAAACAATATTAACATTAATTTGTGGATTTGGCAAGTCTTTTAGAATTATGTTTATGGGATCGGGTTGCAAAATTAAATGTAAATATGTTATGATACCGTTAATGAAATGGAAGGGTGTTTTTGCAATGTAATACAAGGAACGGAAATGTAATACAAGGAACGGATTTAGTCTATTCCCAGACTAAATCCAGTCTATTCCCAGACTAAATCTGGTATTTCTTCAATTCTACGGAGAGGCACATCAATTTTAAATCCACTTTAACGAACCGCAAGGAAATTAGAAAAATGAATCAGCATGATTTCACTATGACCGATTCAGAGATTAGTTTTTTCGAGACGTTCGGTTATCTCGGTTTTCCGCAACTGATGGCGGACCGGATTACGGCGATCCAAGACGCTTTTGAAGCCGTTTGGGAGGAGAGAGGCGGCGGACATGACGGTAAACCGCACGAAGGCACCGCGCGCTCCTGTATCGTTCCATTCATCGATCAGAGCGAAGAATTGTCATCATTGTTGGATGACCCGCGGATTTTGGCGATCGCAAAAGCACTCCTCGGCGATGATTTCAACTACATGGGAAGCGACGGCAATTTCTACGTCGGTGATACCGGATGGCACTCGGATGGCGGACATAAATTAGAAGATCCGAGGCATATTAAAATTGCGTTCTATCTGGACCCGCTAACTCACGATACCGGCGCGCTCCGCGTTATTCCGGGGAGCCATCTCTTTGGCGATAACTATGCTGATGCACTGTCTCAGCGAGTTGGTAAGAGCCAAGAGTTATGGGAAATACACGGGAAAGATGTTCCAGCAAAGGTTTTTGAAACAACCCCCGGCGATCTGGTGCTATTTAACCATAACACGAAGCACGCCGCTTTCGGCGGAGGCACACGGCGCCGGATGTTTACGATGAACCTCTGTCAACGCTATCCGGATGATAAATTAGATGCGCTGCAGGCATATATTGCTGGCTCTTCACGCTTCTGGATCGACCGAAAATACGGCGAGAAAATGATAAGGACGGCGACCCCAGAACGCTGGATACATCTTGAACAAGTGCGGGCAAACGATGGACATCTCGCGGAACTCTCACGTCAAGCGCGGGAACGGATGAATGAACCGTCACGCGGCTAATGTCTGTTGCCACGTTTTCCGTACGAACGCAATGGATTCTGTGAAGCCTTGTCGTCCTGAACGGCTGGCTTCTTCAATACTGAGCCAACCGTCATAACCTGCTTGGCTCATGTGAGAGAACACTTGCGGGATTGGTGATGCACCTGTACCGACGCGGACAGGCTCAAACACGCCGACTTCACGCAGATCGAAGATATGGACAACAACGATGCGATGAACAACCTGCTCCAGAAGTGCGAGGACATCTTCACTGAGGACAAGAGGGTTCGCAGTGTCAAAGCAGACGCCGAGCGGCGTGTCGGAAAGCGCGTCTAAGATTTCTAAGAATATTTCTGTCGGTTGTGAGAAGTCCCAATAATCCCACGGCGCGCCTTTCGTGTGGTTTTCGTAGGCGAGCGTGATACCGTATTTTTCCGCCGCGTCAAGGGCGCGGCGAAATCCATCTGTCACCCATTGCACGCCTGCTGAGCGTTCGATGCCAGGGTGGTTTTGCCCTGCTGTCACACGAATAAATTCCGCCCCTAATGCTTCCGCTAGTGCGATGTCAGCCTTCAGGTCTATTAATTCTTGTGCGCGTTGCGCCGGATCCGGATGCGTGAAGTCAGAATAGCAGGCGAGCATGCAGGGGGTTATATTGTGCTTTTCAAGGGCGGCACGGGTCTGCTTTATTGTTTCCGCATCGCGTTCTGGAAAGAATTTAATACTGAAATCGACAGCATCTAACCCTAATTCGGCACCGAGTTGAATCCAATCGGCGACGGTACTTTTTCCTGTGAAGATGTTGTCGTAAAGAGAGACAGGGAGGCAACTAAGTCTCATTGTTGTTTTCCTTAAGTGAGGTAAGTTGTTTTATCCTAACAGTGTATCTTGAAAATTTCAAGGGTTATGTCTTTTTATAGGGGTGACACTGCTGATGGGTGATGGCTGACGGCTATTCCTCTGACAGCTAACCACTGACAACTGGGTACTCCTAAAACATAAACCGATACATTGGACGTTCTAAGGCGATACCGATGAGTGTCCAGATTGCCCCAACGAGAAACTCTCCGATGACCAGACCGATGAAAAACGGCATCGCGCGGCGATAGGTCCGTAAGCCACCTGCCTGAAAGAGAATCGCTTTGATCCCCCACGACAAGAAGATTGAGAACCAGTACCAACTTGTGTTCCAGAAACTCAGCGAGAGCGCATAGCCTGCAGGGTGAAAAGGCCACCAGATAAACCGACGGCGTAGCACCATCAAGAGTGTTGTTAAGGCGATGGCACCACCAGAAGCAGAGACAGCACCCACGTCTATAGATTGCGGGTTGATGAGCCACTGCTTTAACTGTTCGTAAGTCCAGCGGCACTGTGCTTGTTCACCGTAGACTGCACCCCCGTAGTAATAACCTTGCGAGTAGTACGCCCACGCCGATGAAATCGTTCCGACGATAGTCACCAAGATGACGGCAACAATAAAACGGTTGTGCGATAGCCCGCGGACCTGTGCGACCTTGAAGCCTTCTAACATAATCGGCATCGGATGGGAACGGTAAGAACGATTAAAGCCGTGAAACATGCTGAACGTCGTTAACCCCTCCGCACCGATACGCCGTGTGCCGAGAAACGAGACAAGCACCTTATCCGGTCGCCACGGCACGTCATGCGCTGGCGGTCCGACTTCAGCACGGATACGCGTGATGGCAATGGCTAACGCAAAAAAGAGCGTGAAGTAACCGAAGATACTAAAGATCGGCGTGCCTGTGCTTTTGAAAAAGAAAAGGATAAAAACGCTGCCGACTATCAAGCCGATGATCGCGTAGCGAATGTGTGCTGACGGGGTGCCATCTGTAGGAAGTTTGGCGTTATTTCCGCGAAAGGCATTTTTCACCTGTCGCACAATGAATTTCCGAGTCAGCCATATCGCGGAGACACCTAAACAGAACCATGCGCCGAAAGATTGCGCATCAAGAAATGGGAATCCAGGTAGATGCCCGATGCCTGCCATCGTTCCCCACACGCGCGTCATTTTATGGAAGAGATAGAAGAACCAGATAGAGAACGAGAGCTCCAATGGTATAAAGAAACTCATTCCGATCGCAAACGGATAGACCGCAATCGGAAGTCTACCAATCGCGTTCAGCGGTTTCGTCTGGAAATGCTGACCTAAATTATAAAGGCTCCCACCTAAACCCGGTACGGTGGGAAACAGAAAGTGGAGTCCATTCAGGAGGTTCATCCCACCCGCAAGGACTGCTGCTAACAGAAATAACCGATTGCTCAGGAGCGTCCGTCCGTTGTTTTCTGTGAGGTGCAGCGGAATCTGAATGACGGGATAGCTAAGTTTTTCGTGGTTCACCCACTGGTGCCGGATGAGAATCGTGATGCAGAGCATCATACACGTTAGCACGATGATCAAGGCAGACCACCAGAGTACGGGGGTCATCCAGAGTTGTAGGTGTTGAACGGTGTGGAGTGAGGAATCGCCTTGATAGAAGGTTGCCAGCGCGTTCCGTTCCTTGATGGTGAGCCAATCTGGCATGTGCCGATGGAACAGTTCGCCCCATTCGTTCTCTGGACTCGCGAACCAGATAGGGTAGGTGAGGAGGGGCCACAATATCTGGAGTGTGTCGTGTCCAGCGATGGAGGAGGCAATGGATACGAGTAGATAAACCACCATCAACTCAGCATCGGTGAGACTTGCATTTTTGCGGATTGAACGGAGTAGTGGGTTGACCGCCATTAAAACCAGCACAGCAAAAATGACATTGAAATAGACGGTTGAGACGGTAGGGAAACTCTGACCTGTGCCATAACCGCTGGGACCCCAATTAATCATGAGCCAGTAGGAGTTCGGGATAGTGATAAGGAGTGCGAGAAGCACGGCGCGGAGGCTAACTTTTGGCACAGCTTGCGGGTTTCCAAAACTTCCTCTACTAAAGTTGTTTGACATCTTTTGAGTTTCCCGATTTCATTATACAGAGAACATGGAAAATTGTCAACGGCGCGAAAAAAAGAAAGCCCATGACGATTGTATATTGGTATGGGCTGGAAACCAATATCACAAGCATGGGCTTTTCGACTTGTTTTACTTAAAACAAGGATGGTTCATTATTCTGCGGCTTTTGTACCGCAAACTTGCCTCACAGTGAGAGTTTGCGGGCTGCCAAGCACAATCTAACAGATTGTAGTACACCATGGATATTAGTTGTTACGATGGCAGTTACAACAACTTATGAACCTCTTTTACTTAAAGTAGTGATTAGTTATTTCAACAATGCCTTTAGATCTCCCCAAGTTGTTGCTAATTTACCGTTCGGTTCGACGGCGAAGAACGCGGAATTTTCGCCGAGATAATTCAGCACATTCGTCGTGAGTTTTCTCAGGTTATCACCCTCTTTGGATTTTGCGTCGGTATAGACACCGTTGTGGTGTCCGAGAGTGATAATTATGCCATCGCCGACCTCATATTCGACAAAAGGACGTTCTCCACCACCAGCACCGCCACCGCGTGTCTTCGTTCCGAGAATCGTACCCTCTGGATCTGTGCCTCCGAAATTATGGAAATCTGAGGTAAATCCGACTTGTGCCATGCTGGTGAGATAAACCGGTTTGCTGGTATCAAATCCTTCAAAGACTGGATGCTTTTTGCCTGCCTCAGTAGGGACCACGCCGATTTCGGGAGGATCCTTGCCGAGGGGACCGAAAACGCGTGGATCTCCGCCTTTTTCAATATCAAGTTCAACAACATAGCGGAGTGCTAATGCGGAAAGAAACACGCCACCGCCTGCTTCCACGTAGTCAAGGATTGACTTTATAGTTGCATCGGCAAGGAACGGATCTGGCAATGTGTTTGTTTCTGTATAGAACATCCATAACACAGCGAAATCTTCTGGTTGTAATGCGGTACCGCTGTCGTTTTTGAAGTTGCCGCTTTTATCTACCAGGAGTGTTGTGGTTTTGAAGTTGTCCTTCGCCCAATCGTAGGCGGCTTCTTCTACCTCGCCGAGTTTGTTACTACCAGCGAGTAACCCAACCGTTACATCTGCTGAATACACTGGTAGAATCAGGCATACCGAGACGAGAAGCATTAGGAACATGCCTTGGACTGTTAGCAAATGTTTCATCCTTTGTCTCCTGTATTTTTGAAGTTTGGACTTGATCCGTGAAAGACGCTACTTATATGGTAACATACATTGAACTCTTTTGTCTAATCGGATTCAATTTGCTTAAATTCCACTATAATTTTAAGCGTTTTTGTGCTATGATAACGAATAAGTATTAAAAGTTGTGCGTTTGCACAAACTACATAATTTGAAAGATTAAAGGAGAATAGAATGTTCTACCAGTTAACACATTTACGTGTCGGGAAACTTCAAGTGGCTTTTGTAGCTGTGGCAATGGTCATTGCCTTTGCTTTTTCAACGCAAGCGGACCTCAAGGACCCGACACTATCCGTCTACTATAATTTCGACGAGGATGGTGACACCGTCAAAGACGGTTCCATCCATGGTAACGACGGGACAATTGAAGGGAAATCCAAACGTGAAAAAGGTGTTTTCGGCAATGCCATTGTTTTAGAGCCAAATACATGGGTGAGCTTAAACGGACCGGATTTTGAAAACGCACCGGTTGAAGGTATTACAATCGCTGTCTGGGTCAATCATAACGATTCACCTGATCCACAGAGCATCTTCGACGCGATTGGCACCGACCATGGAAGTGGTCTCTACCATGTCGAAATCCGACCGGCTGGATTCAGGTGGTTTCATCGCGATGGTGCCGAAGCACAGATATTCAACATCAACCCCGGCCCTGTTATTGATGGCGGAAAATGGGTACATTTCACCGGTACCTACGATAGCAAAGGCGGGGATACAAAAACCTACGTTGACGGGAAGATGACGCACGAGGCGAAAGGTAAAGGCAAACTTTCAGACAACTGGGGAGTCTCAGCTGCGATCGGACACCATAAGAACAGTCGCTGGTTCGATGGACTGATGGATGAATTCTATATTTTCGGTCGCGCCCTCTCCGAAGATGAAATTAAAGAGGTCATGGATGGCGAATTTCTGTCGGTAGAACCGGCAGATAAACTCACCACAACTTGGGGTAGCATTAAATCACGACGATAAGATTGCTGCTCGTAGTTGTGCGATTAATTCACCTTGAACGGCAGACTAAACGGTTTGAGCACAGTGGATGCTTGTGTGTCAACGGTACCCACAACCTAAAGGTTGGGGCTTGTGCTTCATAGACAGTGCGGTTTTCTCAAAGAGGCAACCGTCTTATTCCGTCTCCACAACGGAGGAGTGTTAAACCGTTTTTGCTGCCTTTTTTTATAACCTATCGGTGCGGTGCATATTCCCAATCGAAGCGTTGGCGTCCATAAGTTTTGCCGTCAATTTCGGTCTGATGGCAGATGAGGCATCTATGGGCTTCGGTCACACCGTGCAGCTCGTGTACTAATTGAATTTCCTCTGTGTTATGCACATGACATTTGAGACAGGTATAACTCCGGTAATCAGTATCGGCGTAGATGGCGATTTGATCCGCAACCTTCCGAACGTGGTAGATGTGTCCATCTTTAGTATCGGTGACTGTCCAAGCGTTTCCGCGTTCCTTAATTGAGATAGGGGCAGTTGTAGGGACTCTACGTTCATTTTGTAAGAACCACCAATGCAAGTCTTCAGGAACAGTGTCCGATGTGTCCAAATCTTCAGGAAGGGTTGTATTGACATGAAACAGTAAGCGTTCAGGCGTATGACATCTCGCGCAAGGCACGTCGTGGGCATCGGTGAGCGGGAGGAATTCATCGTGTTCCAATTTTTGTTGTCCGTGGAAGATGATGCTGACGAGCAGGATCGGTGCGAGAATGAGGTGGCATCGGAGGAGAGTCTGTCTCGTCTTGCGAGCGGTTAGACTCACAGCGACCCCAGTCCCTAAATTCGACAAAGCGAGTAGAAACGTAAGCCATGAGTGCCACACGAGCGGTTGAAACGCTGAATGATATAGCACCAAGCATAAACCCAGAGAGGCGAGGCGTTGATGGTATTTTAACCATGTTTGGCGATTGCCCCATCGGATCCAGCGACTTCGCAACAGGTAGAGACTGGCAATAACGATTGCAATCGCACCGATGATGCTAAGCGTGTGTCGCGCCTCACCGAAACTACCCGCCTGATAGATGCATAGACCTGAAATAACAGCGGCACCAACAATACCGTGTCCGATCTGGATAAAGACTTTCATGCCATCAGTTTAGCATGGACGTGGAATTGAATCAAGCAAGAAACCGATTTGAATAGATGTGATGAACACCTTTCTTATATTGCACGCACGTTATCAAAGTTTCCGAACCTAAAACCTCCATGCTTTAGCGGCGGGATACAGGTTCGCCCTCGTTAATTAGACCAAACCCTTGTGTAGAAAAAAGATTTGACTTTGGTTAGAAATATGGGTATAATATTACCAATACCGTGCGAGAGAGTGTAAACTTTGGCAACCTGCCAACGTCTCTCGCAACTCTTTTACACGAGCAGGTATTCGGTAGTATCCACCGTCAACAATCTATCTTTTTCGTAGGACACCGTGTCAGGTCTTAGTATCTTCTGGTGCGAGCATTTGAGAACCGAAGCAGCACATCTGAAAGAAAAGGTAACCGCGCTTTGGATTGGCATTTAACTAAGCTTGAAATATAGCCCAAAGCCTTTCTGTTGTATCGCGAAGTTTGAGCAAACGCACATGGCACCTCAAAGTATCTGTGAGGTTCAGGAGTTGAGAGCCTCGCCGTAGTGGGCGAAATGGTCGAGCGAGAGGTTGGTGTCCGCATGACTCGCCCCTTTCCTTGTTACAAAGGACTGTTGCTTTGGGTAAAACCCGAAGAACCAATCTATAAGGTTGGAAGATACCTCCATACCGATAGGCCTCACTCAAAAGTATTGGTAACTGCTAAAAACTCGCTTCAGGAGTTCTTTCAAAGAATCTCCCATGCTTTAGCAGGGAGAGAAGTCAAAGGGCTAATTTTTACTATCAGTATTCCCAAGAATTGTGCCCGCAAGCGTCTGGAGAAATGCTTGAATCTCCGGGGTTGACGGTTTTTTTTCATTAAACTCGGTCTGGTAAGATGTTAGCACCTCATAGAGGGCTGTCCGATTAACCTGCCGTTTCTGAATCGCTTCACGGACACGTTGAAAGCTTTGAATAATCTGTTCTTCTGGAATACCGTCAGGTCTTTGCCCTTCTGACTTAAGGTGTTTTTCGATTCTGTTCAGGGCTTGTTCTGCCATCCAATAGTGTGCCCCCTCAGGTCCTCCGACTTGACGGTAGACTACAATTACAGCAATAGCACTGACTGCTATAATCACTAATAAAAAGGTCAGAACTCGTCTATAGCAGCCACTTAGTTTTCTGCTTATTATATTCGCCATATTTATTTTTTCGCTAAGGACCTGCGCAAGGTCCATAAATTCGTGTTTTTTTAAGTAGATTGGACAACCAAGGATATATTGTTCAACGATCAGTTTAAATTTTTCCCTCACGTATCGTTAGTGCCGTCTTTAACTGTTGATTCCCGATAAATTTTGTCCCGTGCGCGTCAAAGTATTCAAATTCACCTTCAAGGACTTCAAACACCGCGACATCTGCGGCAGTGCCAACTCTCAAATTACCGAGCTCCGCCTCACGTTGAATAGCCTTTGCAGCACTGAAGGTTGCCTTGTCAATTACGTCTTCAAGCGATAAACCCAGGTGCATCAATTTAGACAGTGTTGTCGGTAGATCATAGACGGGACCGTTGATGTTCCCCGTGTGTAGATCGGTGCTGATAACGTCGGAGATGAAGCCCTGTTCCATAGCACGTTGGGCGATTTCGTAATGGAAACTGCCAGCACCGTGACCGACATCAAAGATAACACCATCTTCGCGCGCCTTCCACGCCTCGGGAATGATCCTGCCTTTTTCGTCAACGATGTTATCACCGTTGCCTTGGAAACAGTGCGTAATCACATCACCGGGGCGCAATAATTTCAATATATCAGGGAGCGGTACGCCTGCACCGATATGGCACATGACGGACGTTTCGGCGCGCTCGGCGGCTTGGATGGCAAGTTTCAACGGTTCAACACCATTAGCACCGACCTGACCTTTCCCTTGACGGACTTTCACCCCGACAGTGATGTCGCGATGCTGTTGTAAGGTTTCCGCAACGCGTCCGGGATCGGCATAAGCCATATCAAACATTTCGCCTACCGGTCCGTAGACGAGCCCGATACCTGAGATATGGATGTAGGTGAGGATATTTGTCTGCGCGGGTTCAACAATGAATTCGCGGAAGCCGGGAAATGTCACCCAACTTGGGCTTCCGGCATCCACAACAGTTGTAGTTCCCGCCATCGGGCAGATTGCGTCGGGTCTAATGCCCCATGTCGTTACACCATAATAGACGTGGGTGTGGATATCAACAAGTCCGGGTGTTACATATTTATCTTTAACAGAAACGGTTTGTGTCGCTGCAGTATCGGGAATATCGGGCGCAATCGCTGCGATAACGCCGTCAGCAATTGCGACATCTCGCACTGCATTCAAACCTTGGGCGGCATCAATGACAGTGCCACCTTTCAGTAGGATGTCATACTTCATTTTGGTTATAAGTTTTCGGTTTTCAGTTATCAGTTACAAGATATTTTTGACAATATTCATATCCTCTTTAATCAATGACTGACTGACGACCAAAAAATCCATAAGGTTGAGCCCCGGAGATCATCTACAGTGAAGTTAGACGCCCCGTTTATCCCCCCAAATATCGACATGTACACGAGGGGAATAGCGATAGCCGTTTTCTTTGCAGAGGTTGACCAACCATTCCTGTTTCTGTTGTAACACAGCAGATGTTGTGCCTTGAGGCATCAGTAGAATCGTCTCGGCAGGGATACCGATCTCTGTCTGTAACGTCTGGATCTCAGTCAAATCTTCAGGGGTATCCACGACGAATTTCACTTGGCACGGATACGCATCTAAAAACTTACGGATAACCTCTGGACAGATGCGTTCACGTTCATGACGTTTGAAAAAGCGATGATCTTCCGGCGGATTGGAGTTCCGTAACTTCGGACTCATTGAGATGAGATGCGCTGCGACTTCCGCAAACAATGTAGCGTTGGTTTCAATCGTAATATGGTGTCCCCGTTTATCGAGTTCATGACAGAGTTCCATCAACGGCTTGGGTTGAATAAAGGGTTCACCGCCAGTGATAACGACATGTTTACACCCGTACCGCGTGATGGCAGTAACGCTTTCGGCAACGGTGATGTCCCGATCTTCAGGTTCCCAAGATGTGTAAGGTGTATCACACCAAACACATCTCAGATTACAATAGCTCGTTCGGAAAAAAACAGAGGGAACACCGATGAGTTGCCCTTCACCCTGAATTGTATGGAAGAGTTCGCTGAATTTCATTTTTTTAAATATGAATTTCTGCTCGGTTTTGCCCGCCCCTTCTTAGTAACGGGTGGGGCCCCTGTCCAAAACCGGTTTTCGATTAAACCCGCTACATGCGTTCAATCAAACCAACCAGACGCGATGCGTATGCGGCAGTGCTTGTGGCAAAGCACTACGCCTCAATGAGTTCGATTTGAACGTTATCGGGTCCCTTGAAAAATGCCATCATCAACCCGTTGGGTTTCAGATCTTCGAGTTCCGCGCCTTTTGCTTGGAGTTTCGCGACCTCTGCATCCAAATCCTCTACGGTAAAAGCGAGTTGGTAGACACCCCAACGTGGATTGCCGCTGGTGGCTTCGACTTCCATATCGCCGAATTTAGGTGATAGAAAAATTCGTTCTCCACCAATTTCCATTCGGACAATTTTTAAGCCGCGAACCTCAACGGTTTCATCAACTTTCCCATCAAACATCTCTTCATAATAACGCACTGCACCTTCTAAATCTTCACAGCGAAGATGAACGTGGTGAAATGTAACTGCCATTGTCAAAACTTCCTTTCTTTGAAAAAGCGCGTCGGACAAACGCGCAAGGCAAAAGATGATACAAGATACAAAATTATCACATAATCCTTTGATTGTGTCAAATTGTTTTTTTGGGATCCAGTTGTAATGTCACGTTCCGAAAAAATACCGTCCTGAAAAAGCGAATTTTTTCTGGCAATGGATTTTAAGGTAACGCATGCCTAAATTGAACGTTTAAGTAGTGCAGAAAGTCAGAGGGGAAATGAATTGGCATCTCAAGTGTTTTAGCAAAGCAAATGAAAAAGAGAAAATTATGGCAGCTAAAATTCGCAAAAGAAATGGCATTATGATTTTGGAACCCGGTGGTAAAATCGTGAGATCCTCCGTATCCGAATTACGGGAAATGATCTTGCCGGAGATAGAGGCTGCCGAGGCACCACACATTCTCATCAACTTTGAGCACGTCAACAGGATGGATAGTTCAGGACTCGGTACCCTTGCGGAGGTACGGACCCTCGCCTCACGAAAGAACGGTCGTATTGGGGTCATCAATGTGAGTCAACAGATCAATGACCTGATTGTGCTGAGCCGACTCGTTCGCGTCTTTGAACGTTACGACAACGAGGATGCCGCCGTTTCGGGACTATCGTTCTAATGCCTACAGTGTGACGGCACCCACCGCCAGCCGAGACCTCCATAGGTTAACGGTCTCAGCTCCAGAGACCACACCCAACAAAATGTTAAGACTTACAGAAAATGAAGCTGAAAAAATAAACTGGGTTAAATGCCTCTGACAGAAAATCCTTGAACAATTTTATTTTTAATTGTATAATAAGGACTTGCAGAATCACTGTCTTTCAGTGGTCTGGTATTGCAAGAGGGCGTTAGGGCGGATGTTTAGCAGCAGCTGCCCTAACCCTCTTATTTTAGTCCATAGTGTTATGAACGACACACCCTAACCAATACAGCGGATAAAGGGGTTTAAAGGACGAAAATTACCGCTTTTTACGTCTAAATGTCCGATATTCACGCAATTTGCGTAAATCCTAAAATACCTAAAAGGAGAGAATTATGGCAACTGAAATTCGCCAACAAGATGGCATCACGATTGTGGAACCGAGTGGTAAAATAGTTGGACCCGCCGTATCCGAATTACGGGAAGTAATCTTGCCAGAGATAGAGGCTGCCGAGGCACCGCGCATTCTTATCAACTTTGAGAACGTCAATATGATTGACAGTTCAGGACTCGGTGCCCTTATGGAGGCACGGGCCCTCGCATCACGAAAGGATGGTCGTATTGGGGTCACCAATGTTGGCAAACACATTAGAAATCTGATTGTGCTGAGCCGAATTGTCAACCAGTTTGAACATTTTGATAGTGTGACTGATGCGGTTTCAGGGCTTTCCAACTAAATCCCAAGATATTGTAGAATCTCAGATGGGATGGTTTGATCATCCCATTAATTCTCGTTCTGAAAATCGATAACCATTTCTCTGACGACTGAAAACTACAGAAAAAACGAACTTTTTCTCAATAATACCTGACTAAAGTAAACGAATACGGACAATTGAGCGTTCAAATAATATATAATATAAAAATTCAAAAGATCAAGTTAACTAAATATTTCAAGATATCCGTCAAATAAACAAAGGAAAAAAATCATGAATACTAAAATTCGCCAGCAAAACGGCATTTCGATTTTGGAACCTAACGGAAAAATAATGGGAACCGCAGCATCAGAATTATGGGAAGTAATTTCACCGCAGATAGAAGCATCCGATACACCTCGCATCCTCATCAATTTCGAGCACGTCCATAAAATCGACAGCTCAGGACTCGGCGCACTCATGATAGCACGCGCCGCGATCGCACGGAAGAAAGGCCGGGTCGGGGTCATCAATCTCAGCAAACAGATCAGCAACCTGATTGTTCTCAGCCGACTCGCGAGTCTTTTTGAGCGATATGACACGGAAGATGCAGCAGTTTCAGCATTAGCGGCATAAAATCCATAGTTTAGTGGCATCTCAAAAGGGAGTGGTTTTACCACTCCCTTTTTTCTTTTGCAGGTGTCTGCAGTTATTCGCTGAGTTTTCCGAGTCGCGATCTACCACAAAAAACGCTAATTTTGGATTAAATACGCCGATATCCCTTATTTTTTGCGATTTTTCTAAAAATTTTGTGATTTTTCTAAAAATTTTGCACCCTTTTTACTAATGAAATGCGTCATTAACAATTGAAAGCCAACGAATCGGCAATTAATTCGGACGAAGACAGATGCCTGCAACATTTGTTTTACAAAAGAATTGGTGAATCGAATGGCAGGATTTGATTCAACACACGGATATTTATGAGATACTTTCTAAAAAAACGAACTTTTTTTGATCGTATCTGACTAAAGTATCAAATGCGTAAATTAACAAAGAGTATAAAAAATTTAGAGAAGAGAATTGAAGAAAAACGAAAAAGGAGTAAATCATGACTACTAAAATTCGTCAGCAAAACGGCATCACAATTTTGGAACCCAACGGAAAAATAATGGGACCCACCGTATCCGAATTACGGGCAGTCCTCTCACCGCAGTTAGAAATATCCGAGGCACCTCGCGTCCTCATCAACCTTGAGAATGTGAATAAAATCGACAGCTCAGGACTCGGCGCACTCATGGGAGTTCGTGCCATGACGGTACGAAAGAAAGGTCGGATCGGGGTCGTTAATGTCAGTAAACAGATCAAGAACCTGATTGTTCTCAGCCGACTCGTCCGGGCTTTTGAACACTACGACACCGAGGCTGCTGCGGTTTCCGCACTATCCGCCTAAAAATCCAAAATTCTTTAGCATCTCAAGCGGGGGTGGTTTTTACCATCCCCGCTTTTTTTGGTCAGCGTTCAACAAAAGTCGATTCTACAGCAATTAGCCGTCAGCCATCAGCGGTCAGCAAAAATCGCGACCACAGGTCGCTCCTACAGGAAAGAGTTTAGGTCATATCAGTTGACAAACCGCTTCATCATTGTTATTATGTCGGAAACCGCCCATCAAATTGAAACAGGATTATAAATATGCTGTTGGAAAAATGGACGACACTCCGAACTGAACATATCCAATTACTGGCACAAGAACTCGCCAAGCGGCAGCCCCCTATCGTTGTGCACCTTGAACCGATAGCGGATTGTGAGGAACTGGTTACCTTCTCAGAGGCGAATCCGACACCGGTTGAATTTACGCCACAACATCCGGCATGGCGGTTAGAATCCGTCGCTGCGCGCGTCATTGAGGGTGTTGCAGTTGCTGCACACGAACCGCTGACCGAGTTCGGATACCGGGAGCTTGCGCGTATCCTCTTAGAACACGCCGTTTATCTCTACGCCTATCCCGATGGCGAACCGCGTCCGAGACTTGAAGCCGCGAGTGCATTGGCATTGGTAGGGAGTGTCTGTGCGTCGCTTCCGCATGCCGAACTCTGGCGGCTTGCAGGGTTTGGGAGGATCTCCGCTGTGCTTGCGGAGGTTGCACCTGCGCCGACGGACTCGCATCTTACCCTACCGATTGATGTCGCCTTCTCGCTTGCAAACGGACAAGACCTCCCGATTCTGGCATCTGCGATTGACCCCTATACCGCCGTTCTTAAGCCTGATTTCACACCGCAAAACCGTTTTGATTTACCCTTCAACGATAGCGATTTTTTTGACGCACTCAACTTGGATTTTCCGGGAATGGAAGCCGTAAAAGCCGCTGTCTTCGCAAACGATATACACACCGCGAAAACCGAATACACCGCTTTTCGGAGAGATTTTTTAAAAGACTTTGTAGGAGAAATTTGTAATCCCGATGCCGTTCTATTAGAAAGATCCGATACATACACCGCTGCCAAAACCTATCTTGAGTGTCTGCTTCGGTTGTCTATCTATCCGACGCCGGTTATCTTGGCGACTACGGAAATCGGTATTGCAGCGCACCTGCTTCCGGAATTTCGTGGTAGTGAACAACTCTGTAAATTGGCACTGCAGCGTTATAAGTGGATAATCGATGCGTTCTTCCACACTGATGGGTTTCATAAAGATCGGACACTCCGCGCACAAGCCGAGGCAATCGCGAATCTCGCGAGATTCCTCCGTTTTCAGTCTGACGGGCAAACTGAAGAATTACGCGCCGCACTTGAGAAGTGGGTCGCGGCATGCATCCATTTAAGCAGACCCGATTATTCGTTCCCGCCACTCGGTCCGCTCCCTGCTCCGAACTTCGATGTGGTTGAACTCTGCACCATCGCTGGTAGCAGCTTCAAGTGTCCCGACACCACATCGCACGCACTCTCTGAAACCGGTTGTTACGTCATGAGGGATAATTGGGAGCCTGACGGACAATACCTATTCTTTGATGCACATCCAAAGGAAGAATCTAACGACACCGACACATCCAGTTTGGCACTCTATGCGCACGGACGACAATTGGCAACAGGTTCAGTCCGTGTGCTCGGTACGACACTAACAGTTTCTGACGTGCTTGATGCACAATGGATAGCAACACCTGCTTTTGATTGGGTCGAAAAATGGTACCAAGCTGCAGATGTGCACTACAAACGCGCTATCTTCTATCTTAGAGGCGAGTACTTTATCTTGCACGACCTCGTGTTGGGTGCAGAAGCGCAGACACTCGAACAGACTTTCCGTCTCGGCGAAAGCGTAGATACGCACATCGACGCGGATGCCGGACACGCTTGGACACAAGAGACGCGTCAAAGTAATCTTTTTATCGGTGCCTTGGGAACGACGCATCTTACGGTAGCGTTAGCTGGAGACGGCGTTATTTATCAATGCAGCAGCGAACTGCCAGTAGTGCTAAATACGCTTCTCTATCCGATGAAATCGGGTGTTAAAGGACACCCGACCATTTCCGAGATTCCAGTAGATACAGATGCCGATGTTTTGGGGACAGGTTTCAACCTCGAATTGCCTAATACTACGGACACGTTTTTAATCTCTGATGACGGCTTGGCGGAGATGTCGGCTGAAGATATTCGGTTTGTCGGGGAATATCTGTTCTTACGGAGAGATGCCTCTGGTGGTGTTCAATTCATTATGCTGAACGGACGGTTTCTGAAGGTGGGTCCGAAAGTCCTTGCGGATTTGCCGGAGCCCCGCGAAAGTTATGTGCAGATGTAGATAGAAAGGGATGGATACGGTAATTGCCCGAATATATCAGGTTATGAGGAGATGCGATGGTGTCAAATATTCCTGTGGTATTGTCCGTTCTCTCGGTAGATAGATTGCAACAGGAATACCGATGCCGTGCAGGTATTTGCACATTAACGGTCCCACATCTTTCCAGTCTAATCCGCCCAATCCACATCCAAGAGCTGGCATCGCAAGGGATTGAATGTCTTGCTTTTTAAAATTACGCCGCACCCAATCTAACCCACCTTCAATGTCTTCCAAACGTGAATTTTCTCTCCATTTCCGCTTTGTTGCAAAAAGCAGAAACCATTTTACAGCGTTCGGTGTAATAAGATCAGCACCAAAATCTGCTAATTCCTCATCCAATGAACCCTCGCGTTTATAGAGATACGGCTTTATCTCTGTAATACGCCTTGATCGGCAAGCATCCTGATATGCTACGTAGACATCAGGGAATTGATACTTGGCACGCGAGGCTAACCCTTTCCCCATTACCCCTTGAAGATTAACACTAATTGTTAATGTCTGTAGCGTGGAAAAGAACATATCGCCATTAATTACTGAAATGTTGTCTCCAATTTTATCTCGACTGTTCGGTTGGAAGAACATCTTAGGTTCCGGAATGACAGAGATTGAACGGGAACCAACCTTTTCCGATACGCTCCGTCGGGTCTCCTCGTCAGCAACATAAATTGAATTAATGAATTCCGGACTAATGCTATTGGGGACCAAACATTCTGTCATGATTTTACGTTTTGACCCGTCAAGATTATTCCACCACTCGTTCTGGATAATTTTCCATTGCTGCCCGAGCATTTTCAAACCATCGGAAGGAAAGTAAAATTGGGTTGGATCATTGGCGGCATTGCCATCTGTAATAAAAACACCAGGTGCTTGTAAAATTTTTTTACTAACACTGATAACAGCTAAACCCTTGGCTCCTTTTTCATGAACGACGCGATACATCATTGGATTGCGCGGTTGAAAATAGAGGTTCGCATAACTCCATAGGCTTTTTCGATCAGGCGTGTTTTTCTGCCTTCTTCTGTTAACGATATCTGTGTTATAAATGTGAGCAGGTTGCAAACCTTCTTCTTCAATTCTCTCGTGAGAAAAAATTCCTCTTTCAAGAATAGAAGCCAGGTTGTCTATATGCGTAATGTAATAGAGGTTTTTTATATCCAAGTTTCGCATAGTTACACCTCATTCCAACTTACGGTCTATCTTCGCTAATCTTCAATCACTTCTAACGCCTGCATTCGCTCAAGTGCGAAGACGCGGGTATCTTGTCGCAATTCGCAGAATCCTTCTACACACAACGTCTCACCGGATTCTCGGTTGTTTGGAATATTGAAAAGCCGTTCTGGGACCACCACGCGCGTTGTCCATCTCCTATCACTCGGTTTCTTATAGTCGAACTGGATTTTCTGATTGTTGTCAATCGCGGACTGGATTTCGGAGAACTGTTCCGAGAATTCCGATTGTGAGGATTTCAGCGTAGAAGTGCCAAAAATATCACCTTCGTGGTACATACCCCTGTAACACTCTGCACAGATCAATGTAAGGTTATTCAACTCGTTCGTCCCACCTTCAAATATGGGAATATCATGCAGTAGATAGACATCCGTCTCCTCGTCACAATGTGAGCAGATGGAATCGTTTTCCCAGATAAGATGCTGCTTCCGCGCATCCCAATCTGGGGGCCAACACGGCAGATAGTCATAGATTCCGGTTAGAGTGGCGTTTAACTTCGCGAGTTTAGCGCGTAAATCTTCAATCTCAGCCTCAGAGGCAGTGTCTTGTTGCGCTGCCTCAGTTGGTACAAAGAGTGACAGCATGAGTTGTGGTCTCTGTCTCCGCAGTGCGGTTTCAATCTCATGTTTTCGCATTTGCAACATGAGGATACACGAATAGTGAAGGTAGTCCCCGTTGGTAAGTGCTATATCGTATTCATAATCAGTCTCTATTTTACACACGGTACAATACGGCATTTTACACTCCTCCACCTGAAGGTTGTTCCTGAACAACAGGAATCACATAACTCCGAATTGTTACGTCGTCGATGGTCTCAGTCTCCACACGCGGTTCGGGATCCTGGCGATGGTCAAATACGACATAGTATCCTTGCGTTGTACCTTCCAATTTTAGGTATGCTGCTAACTGCTTCTTGCCTGATTGGTAGCGACTATCGCCTCGCCAAATCTTTGTCTCAATAATGTACTTTCGCTGATTGTGCGTGATAAGGATGTCCATTCTGCCACGCCCGGTTTGGATTTCTATATGCATAACACCACCGATACGTCTAACAAACTCGTCAAGATAGGCAAGCAAGAGGTGCCGTCCTACCGATTCTTGGGGTGTATCTGGCACTTGCAAAATCCTAAAACCTGCCCGTGCTATGAAATCTCGGAAGTTATCAAGTAACGCCTCCATTTCAATCCGCCCTGTAGCTGTGAGATACTCATGAAGTGCTTCACCGGTATCTTCTGGGAAGTATTCGTGCTCTAACCCGTTTACGAGTGGCTTGAAGACTCTCATAATCCGGTAGAGATAAATTGGATTGAGAATCTCACACACACCATCAGTCCCTTCTTTAATAACGCCATAAGTGGCAAGTTCACTGATAATGTCATCGTCAAGATTGAAGTCTATGCCTTCTTCACGCGCCATAATACGCATCAGAACGCTTTCAAAGCGTGGATTCCTGCGGATATTGGTCGTCAGATGTTCAATGTTGGTATTCCGTCCACGGAGTAGTTGCGTATGTGCCGTTGAAAAGTGTGCCATCGTAATGGGATCGGTTTTGGGGATATCTAACTCCTCGGTGAGGATCTGCGCGAATCGGTTGACAAGAACGGGTTGCCCGGCGGTCTGTTTATGAATCGATTTAATTACCTCTGGAGCAAACTGTTGGCCAACTTCTTCCATATATTGATCAAGGAGTTCTTGTACCTGTTCAAGTGTGAAATTCGGCAAATTGAACTCATCCTGAATATTGAATGGGGAGATCGACTTATCGTAGTTCAGCTGCGTAATACTTTTGACCCCAACAATGCCGATACTGTGTGGACAGCGAGAGATAGGATTTGAGACGTAGATACGACGCAGTGAATGTAGAAAACCTCTCACGGCTTCCTTTGGAATACCGTCAAACTCATCTATGATCAGGATGACGCGCTGATTACCCAAAAGCTTGGAAAAGTTTCTAAAGAATCTTCCCATTGAGAGATGGTCGGTTATCTCTGCGTTCTCCAAAAATTCTGTCAACCCTTCAGAAAAGACCTCTCCGCGCCGCGCCAAAACATTTTCTATTGTTTCGAGAAGATCCTTGTGAAGACCACTGTAAAAAACCGACGGCGTGCAGCCTCCATATTCCTCAAAATTCAACGGGATTGGAAAGTACGCGGGTTCTTCATCTGCGAATACATCTAAGGCGCGCTGGAAGAAGGTTGTCTTGCCAGTCTGCCGAGGCGCGAAGATAACGATGTAACGTCCCTCTTTGACGCGCATGACAAAATCCGCGAGTTCGACAGCGCGGCTGACAACATAATGTTTCTGTGGATGAACGGGACCTTGCGTTCCAAAGCGTCTCATTTTTTCTCCAAACCGTAGCATTAAGGCTCTTATTCGGTGCCAGTTTAGATAAGGATACCATCTGAGGCTTTGATTGTCAAGCGGTTTTGCAGAGGGATGCTGCAAAAAGGGTTGCACTCAAGACGCAGAAAGCGTATAATGCAAAAATATCAATCTTCATCAACTTAACAAGGCTAACTGCGAAAGGAAATATGAGTTTCCAAACACACTGCAACCGTTATCTACAAAACATCCACCGCACGCAAACCAGCACCGAGGCAACCCCAGAACTCTCCCTATACCCACACCTCCAAGCCTTCCTTGAAGGACTGTCTATTGACTGTTTCGACAGAGACACCATCACGTTCACACAAGAACCGAGACAACTGGATCGGGTCGGGAGACCCGATTTTATAGCGATGGATGGGTTGCTGCCTGTCGGTTACATTGAGGCGGAGGCGTACGGTAGGGATTTAGACGCGCTCACAGGACATGCCGAGGTACAGAACGCTCGCTTCATTGAAAACCTTGATAACTTTATCCTCACCAATTTCGTCGAGTTTCGGTTGTATGCAGATGGGACATTGCGCGCAACGGCAAACGTTGAGGATTCACCTGAAAATTTAGGGACACTACTGGAGCGGTTTCTGGACGCTGGACAGGTCCAAATTAACTCGCCAGAGGTGCTCGCGCGATACCTCGCGAGACGGACGCGGGAACTTCAGACACAGATTGCGATGACGCTTACCGATGAAGACAGTGAGATTTACGGGATGTTCTCGGCGTTTAAGGAGCTGCTCATCTCTACGTTAACCCCAGACGATTTTGCAGATATGTATGCGCAAACGCTCGCTTATGGGTTATTCGCCGCGCGCTGCACACTCCCAAACGCCACAAACTTCTCACGACACACGGCTGTTGAGGCACTTCCGAGATCAAACCCATTTCTCATCCAATTTTTTCATCACGTCGCCTCTCCGACACTGGAGGCAAACGTCACCTATATTCTGGACGACATCGCAGGGCTTCTCCGAAATGTCCGGACAGAGATGCTCCGCACGGCGTTTGCTGCGAGAAATCACCTTGAAGATCCGGTGATCCATTTCTATGAAACTTTCCTCGCCGAATACGATCCGCAGCGACGCGTTGATCGCGGGGTTTACTATACACCGCCACAGGTTATCTCCTATATCGTCAGGTCTGTGGATAGCCTGCTCAAAACGGAGTTGAATAGACCGGACGGTCTCGCCGATGACAACACGCTTATCCTTGACCCCGCAACCGGGACAGGTGGCTTCCTGTTGACAGTGTTGGATCGCATCCGAGCGTATGTCACGGAGACCTACGGCGCGGGGGAGTGGACGCAGTATATTAACGCGGAGCTGGTCAGACGGATTTTCGGGTTTGAACTGCTCGTCGCGCCGTATACGATTGCGCATCTGAAGTTGAGCCTGTTCTTGCAAGCGCAAGGCTGGCGTGCCGATGAACGCCTCCGTATCTATCTCACGAATACTTTGGAACAACCAGATGAAATGCAGCCGTCTATACCGTTTGCGGGGTTCATCTCCGATGAAGCGAACGCAGCACTCTCGGTGAAACGGGACGAACCGCTCCTCGTTATCCTCGGCAATCCACCCTATCAGCGGAGTTCTGCCAATCCAAGCCGGGACGTTGATGGAAACTTAAATTTCATTGGACGACTAATGGAGGATTATAGAAGCGTCGATGGAACACCAATGGCAGAGCAAAACCTCCAAGCCCTTCAAGGGGACTATGTAAAGTTTGTCCGGTGGGCACAGTGGCGTATTGATAAAAACGGGGAAGGTGTTATCGGTTATATTGTAAATCACGGATTTTTGTACGGTATCATTTTTCGCTGTATGCGGCAAAGTTTAATGAATAGTTTCAACACTATCTATTGTTTTAATTTGCACGGCAGCAGCAGAGTTGGAGAAATTGTACCCGATGGTGAAACCGATGAAAATGTCTTTGATATCCAGCAAGGTACTGCAATTCTGTTGTGCGTTAAGGAACGCGATAACGTTGCTCCAGCAAAAATCTACTATGCTGACTTGTGGGGAAGTCGGGCAGAAAAATACGCGACACTTTCAGATACTGATGTTCAGACCACAACATGGACGGAGTTAACCCCTAATTCACCGTTTTATCATTTCGTACCACGGCACAATCAACATATAGAAGAGTACGAAGTTGGGTGGGAACTAACCGACATCTTTCAAGCAAGTTCAATCGGAATTATAACAGCGCGAGACAGACTCACCATTCATAACACCCCCGAAGCGGTGCGCGCCACTGTTACTGATTTTGCAGCACTCTCTGAATCCGAAGCACGACAGCAATATAGGCTGCCAAGGGATAGGCGTGATTGGCAAATTCGTCTTGCCCAAGAAGATCTTCGCGATCATCCTGATACAGAGCAGCACATTGTGCCAATCAATTATCGCCCGTTTGACACACGATATACCTACTACACAGGACAATCACGTGGGTTTCACTGTATGCCACGACCTGCGATTATGCAGCACCTCCTTATGGGTGAGAACCTTGCTCTCTGCACGCATCGCATCATTCGGAGTGCTACTGCGTGGCAGCACGTCTTTGTTACCAACAGAATTACGGATGGCAATTGTGTGTCAAATACGGATGGTCCTACTCATGTTTTCCCACTTTACTTGTATCCGAATCCAGAGGAATTAGGGATATCGACAGAGCGGTCGCTCAATTTCCAACCAGCCTTTCTGACCGCGCTTTCGGAGGCGTTGGAGCTTCCGCAGACTGCGCCGTTTAACCTACCCGAAGGCGTTTCGCCGGAGGAGATTCTCGCCTATATCTATGCGGTGCTCTACAGTCCGACCTATCGGGAACGGTATTATGAATTCCTGAAATACGATTTTCCGCGGATCCCTTTACCCCAAGATATTGACCAGTTCCGAACACTCGCAGCGTTAGGGCAGCGGTTGATGGATTCACATCTCTTGGAAGATGTCCCGCGACCAGAAGGAACACCAACATCGCATCGGTTTGAGGGTGAAGGTGATGGTGTTGTCGGAAGGGTCCGTTATGAGGATGGCAAGGTCTGGATTAATCCGACCCAGTATTTCACGGATGTACCTGTTGCGGTGTGGGAATATGAGATCGGGGCGTATCAGGTGTGTGAGAAGTGGTTGCGGGATCGGCGCGGTGAGATGTTGCGTCATGAAGATGTGCGGCGGTATCGTGCGATTTTGGTGGCTGTTGCGGAGACGCTGCGCGTTATGGGTGAAATTGATAGGGTTTTGTGGTAGGTTGTCAGGGGATAGTCAGCATTTCTATACACCTGTCGCCCCGCTGAGACTAAGCAGATTCAAACACAAAAACTCTTAAAATCCGCGAAATCTGTGCCATCCGCGATAATCCGCGATTTGCGGCTTACTTGAAGAAACACCCCAGCAAAAACCCCAAATGCGATCTGCATTCAAACGAAAGTGCCATCCATAATCCTGAAGATTACTTGAATCCCATAAATCATAGTTCAAATTGTAGGTTGGGTTGAGCGGTGAAAGTCAAAAAACCTACAATTTACGCGATGAATCTCTGCCTTCGATGCCGCATCCGAATAGATAACCATAGCGAAACCCAACATCCAAACGCTGACAACGCGAGGATACGTTGGGTTTCACTCGGTTTTTGATGATCTTAGGTTTTTGGGTGAAATTGAAAGTTATCTTCTATGTAGAGTTTAGGGCATCTAAAAGTGTTGAGCGATTAACTTTGAATTCAAAACCGTATTGTTGGACGGCTGAATTAACAGTGTCTGTAATCCAGTCGTCAACGTAAGGGGACGTAAGAACTTCGCGTATCAACGTGTTAACATCAACATTGACATGCATGCCAATTTTATATATATCGGGGAATTCTACATTCTCTAAGGGAGAGTCTGGATCAATTAAATTGCCGTGGTTATCAACGTAAGTTATTAGAGAGGATGGATATTGCGGAATAATTGCACGGAATTCTCGTTCGTATTCAAATGGTTTTCTCTTATGGAAATACCAAGTATATAACATACTCATTTCGTTTAACTTTTGTGTGATTGGGTATTCATAGTGATTGATGTATTCAATTTTGCCGAGAAAGACATCATAATCATCTACTAAGCAGTTTTTAAAATCTCCGAAGGTTGTTTTGATAGCAATGCCGTTATTATGCATGTGATATTTTTCCCACATCGCCATTGATTCTTCTGCGGCATGATGCCAGCAACTGCACAAAGTATATTTATGCCAATTTTCTTGGATTTTCTCTAAAGTAGTAATATCCCCGATTGTGTGTTTATAGTGTTCCTTAACTGGTGGAGGGGTGAAACCTTCTAAGGGATCTTCAAACTTATCTGCTCGTGTAAAGTATAGACTTTTAGTGCCTAAAAGACTAACAAATTTCTCAAAACTCATATATTTCCATAAGAAGTCAGCATCATCAGGCAACTCAATTCCAGTAAGTTTGAGGATCATAGTGGTTCCTTGATCAAATTAATTACGAATTATCGTTGCGCTTGATATAAAAGGACACGGAGAATCTTGAAGGCGTAGCATCAAAATTGCCATCTTTCGGAAGATGTATTTTCCAATACTTGTAGTCCATTGAAGGCGGACTGAAGGTAGAATTTTCTGCGCCAAATCTCCGTTCTAACGCCGAAGCGAATATTTTGAATACCTCAATCTCTGTTTCGCCCTTTATGGGACCATCCGCAAGTTTCGATATTGTGTGTTTAATGCTTTCTTGGTCTTCTGTATTAATATTGATCGGTGAAATCTTGATCTGCTCGATGGTATAAGTATTTTCGTTAGTCACTCTATTAACCTCCATTCTACGACCTATGGTAGATTTCAGAATTAATCATACACTCTGTATCCGATGTGATTGGGAATGCAGATCGCATTTGGGCGAGTACGCCGCAAAACCGCACCTACCCTTAGGACTACTTGGGCGCGGAGACCCCACCCCTACGTCTGGCGTGAATGTGTCTAATTATTTTCAAAATTCACCGTAATCCTGATTGAACACTACATGAAAGTATTACATAGTTTTCGGAGGATAGCAAGTAAAAAGTAACATATATGTGTCTTGCACCTACATGGGCGTGAGATGTATACGCTATACATATATTCCGCCCCGCTGGGGCTAAGACATGTGGGTGAACGCGTTCCTATACACATATCGCCCCGCTGGGACTAAGCAGATTCAAACATAAAAACTCTTAAAATCCGCGAAATCTGTGCTATCCGTTTTACGGGCAAGTCACAGCATTGAACACAGAATTAACCGCCCCAAAAAGTGTCGGCAAATTGGTTAAGGCAAAGTCTGCTCTGTTTTGGGTGAAGGTATCACCGATGAGTCGTCCGAATTGCCACAAGGTTCCGTCGGTGACAATGCCGTACACTGGGAAAGCGGCATCTTCATTTATTTTTTGGGCGGCGACTAACTCCGCCAGACATTGCCCCCATCCTTGTTCAAAATCGTTTTTCTTTGCCTCGGCGAGTAGTATCAACGGGCTGCCGACAACGGTTTTGCCTAATTCTGATCGGGTAGAGATAAAATAGTCTAGCGTTCCGTTCAAGATGTCATCGTAAGCGATGGATTGCTTTATCCAGAGTGCGTATTGATCGGCGTAGGCTTTGTAACTCTCCTTGAGAACGGGAAAGATAATTGTTTTGCGTCGTGCGGCATCGGAGGCGAAAATATGAATATGTTCGCGGGTAAATTCAAAGTCTCGGAGGAATTCTACTGGAAGGTTTGACGGTTTGGCTTTAAGAAAGTCATCTTCTGCGTATGTGATTCTGAATTTTTCTTGTACTTCAGAGATTGTCTTGAAATCGCTAAATGCCACGGCCTTGTCTCCTTGTTCAAGCCAGCACTGTTGCAAACCGCTCTTACAAATCTATGGAATGTCTGTGATTTATTATACACCATTTTCGCGGATTATTCGATGACGCGATGTTCGTCTGAAGGGCGTTCTTGGATGACAGGAATGACATAACTCCGAATCGTTATCCCGTCTATGGTCTCTGTTTCTACGCGCGGCTCTGGCTCTTGACGATGGTCAAATACGATATAATATCCTTGCGTTGTACCTTCCAACTTTAGGTATGCTGCTAACTGCTTCTTGCCTGCTTGGTAGCGACTATCACCCTCCCAAATCTTCGTTTCAACGATATATTTTTTTCGATTATGGTAAATAAGCAGATCCATCCGTCCGCGCCCTGTTTGGACTTCAAGATACATTACACCGCCAACAAGTTGGATAAACTGGTCAAGATATGCCAACAGTAAGTGCTGTCCGATAAACTCTTGTGGTGTATCTGGCACTTGCAAAACGCGAAAACCCGCACGCGCGATGAAATCTTGGAAGTTATTAAGCAGCGTCACCATGTCAATATTTTCATCGGGTGTCAGGTAATCTTGAAAGCCCGTGACGTTGTCTGCGGGGAGATATTCATTTTCAAGTCCATTTACGATCGGTTTAAATGCTTGTAGAATGCAGTAGTGATAGATCGGATTGAGAATCTCACACATCCCATCAACCCCTTCTTTAATGACCCCATACGTCACAAGTTCATTCATGATTTCATTGCGGCGTGTAAAGCGTACCCCGATGTCATAAGAAGCGATTTTCATCAGGAGTGTTTCAAACCGTCTATCCCTGTGGATATTAGTCAGGAGATGCCTAAGGTTGACGTTGTCCGCTTCAAGGAGCTGCGTGTGTGCGGTTGCAAAATGCGCCATCGTAATCGGCTCGGTTTTTGGTATTTCCAATGTCTCTGTGAGTATCTCGGCGAAGTGATTGACAAGCACAGGTTGCCCCGCAGTTTGCTTGTGAATAGATGCAATGACTTCTTCTTCAAAGGTCTGACCAACCGCTTCGGTATACTGTCCAAGCAGCTCACGCACCTGTTCAAAGGTAAAATTCGGCAAGTTGAACTCATCTTGGATATTGAAAGGAGAGACAGAGCGATCATAACTGAGTTGTGTAATACTCTTGACACCGATAATACCCACGCTGTGAGGGCACCGATTCTCATCGGTGAGATAGATACGGCGGAGTGAATGCAGAAAACCTTTGAGTGCCGCGCGCGGAATAGCGTCAAATTCGTCAATGATGAGAACGACTCTATGGGCTGGTAGAAAACTATCGAAATGTGTAAAGAACCTTCGCATTGAAACGTGATCGGTTAATGCTGTATTTTCTAAAAGTTGGATAAGTGCTTTGGGCTGTGCTTCTTCTCGCTGCTGAAAAACGGTTTCTATTTCTTCACGAATATCTTCGTAAAGGTTAGAGTAAAATTCGGAAGCGGTAGAGTCTTCGTACTCCTCAAAATTCAATTGGATTGGGAAGTAGTTGGGCTCTTCGGTGGTAAGTGTATCGAGTGCCAATCGAAAGAAGGTTGTTTTGCCGGTCTGTCGCGGTGCGAAGAGGACAATATAGCGTCCTTCTTTGATGCGTTTGATGAATTCTGTTTTTTCCTCGGTGCGCGGGACGACGTAGTGTCGGCTCGGATATACGCGGCCTTGTGTTCCAAAGGTTCTCATTTCCGTTTTCTCCTATAGCTCCCCATATTGGGAAAATTTTATCATATCGCTGTGCGAAAGTCAACGGCTTCTTAAGCGTGTGCCGCGTGAGGGTTCAACGCGGAGAGGCGTTAAATCACGCGGAGGTGCGTGGGAGGAAAGCCCGCCCCTTTTTTCTTTCCAAAAAGTGTCAAAATGTGATATGATGGCACTATCACGTTGGCAGACATGCTAAGCGTAGTCGCAAGGAAACCACGTGTCTGCCTACCCACTTAGCAGGGGTAAAAAACCGTGATCCGTGGTAATCTATAAGGAGAAAAAATTAGATGCTAAGTGTTGATGAAGCCCGCCAACGGATGTTAGATACCATTCCGATTTTACCCGCCGAAAAGCGGGAGATTCTCAATTGTACGGATTATGTTCTCGCAGAGGAATTGCAAGCTACGGAAAATATTCCGCCGTTTGACAATTCGGCAATGGACGGGTTCGCGGTTCGCGCAGCGGATGTAAAAGAGGCTACCCAAGAAAATCCGGCTGTGCTTTCTGTGATAGAGATGATCGCTGCGGGCTATGCCCCGATAAAACCGGTCGCTGCAGGACAGGCGGCGCGAATTATGACCGGGGCAATGATGCCTGACGGTGCCGATGCCGTTGTCATGCAAGAGGTTACGCAGCAAGACGCAGATAAAGTCGAGATATTTGAAAGTGTTGACGAAGCGGATAATGTCCGTTTTACCGGTGAAAGTGTTGCGGAAGGCCAGCAGGTGATGGGAAAAGGAAAACACCTGCGTCCGCCGGAAATTTCAATGCTTGCCTCTCTCAACTGTGCAGATGTTTCAGTATACCGTAAACCTACTGTTGCTATCGTTTCGACAGGCGACGAACTCACACCGCTCGGTGAACCGCTTGTACCGGGAAAAATACGAGATAGCAACCGTTACGGACTCTATGCCCAGGTCGAAGAAGCAGGCGGTGTACCCATAGATATGGGGATCGCGCCTGATGACGCAGCAGAGACAGAACGGATCTTTCGTGCAGCCCTCGCGAAGGCTGACGCGCTGATTACAAGTGGCGGTGTCTCGGTCGGAGAGCACGACGTGGTAAAAAGCGTTTTGGCGAAGTTAGGTGAGATTAACTTCTGGCGCGTCGCAATGAAACCGGGAAAACCCCAAGCTTACGGCATTGCAGATGGAAAACCTATTTTCGGATTGCCCGGTAATCCAGTCTCTTCGCTCGTTGTTTTTGAACTCTTCGTTCGACCCGCACTTTTGAAAATGGCGGGACATCAGAAATTGTTACGTCCAACTTTCAAAGCCACCTTAGCAGAAACTATCACCAATAGAGATGGACGCGTTAATTATATGCGCGCAATTCTCACGGAGTCAGACGGGCAATACATTGCCGAAACAACCGGGCCACAAGGTTCAGGGATTCTTCACTCCCTTGTATTGGCGAACGGTTTAATCACGATTCCAGCGGGTGTAACTTTGGCAGCAGGTGAGATAGTGGAGGCACAGTTTCTTTTTTAACAGGACTTACGCAAATTCAGCACACGATGGTAGATTTTTTAGTTTTTAAGAAACACCCCAGCAAAAACACCCCCTAAATCCCCCTTATCAGGGGGACTTTAAGAGCAAATGTGTAAGTCCTATCTAAATAGAGTCTTAAGGAGTTGCCGTGATTGTAGATACGCATGTTCATGTCTGGGAGATTGATCCCCCAAAATACCCTGTTGGTCCTACTGCCCCAAGTTGGAATTCCTATCCAGATGAACCCGGTACCGCAGATGAACTCTTGGCAGAAATGGACGCATACAGTGTTAATTGGACGGTATTGGTGCAGACCAGTTGGTCGACTTGGGATAATGGCTATATCGCGGATTCAGCAGCCCGTTTTCCGGATCGGTTCATCGGACACGGCTTGATTGATCCGCAGGATCCAAACAATGCTGATCAAGTCCGCTATTGGATAAAGGAGCGCGGCTTGGCGGGGTTCCGTTTCCATCCGATGTACTATCCCGATGAAAAGATATTGCTAACCGAACAGAACGGTCCGATGTGGGAAGAGATTGCAGCACTGGACGCGATCATCCAATTTCATCTTCGCGCTGAGTTCGCAGATCAGGTCGCTGTCATTGCTGAACGGTACCCGCATCTGAAACTGATTCTTGATCATATGGGGTATCCACAGGTAGATGCCGATGCAGCAGCATTTCAACCGATCATCAACCTCGCGCAATACGGCAATATCCATTTCAAGTTATCGGATGTTGCTGGACGTTCGCATCAAGATTTTCCATACACAGATGTCCATCCGTTCATCCAAAAATTGCTTTCGGTTTTCGGGTCAGAACGAACGGTATGGGGGACAGGTTACCCCGGACACCATAGACAAAAGCACAACTGGCCCTCTTTAGAGCAGGAGATTCGACTCATTCAAGAAGGATTGCCGTTTCTGACAGGGCAGGACAAAGAACATATTTTGGGAGACACAGCAGCACAGATATGGAATTTAACATCTTGAAGCGGAATCATATACTATGACAGCAATTCCAATGTATTGGGGGAAGATAGCTTACTTTGATTCAGATAACTCAGGTCAACCGCTACTTTTCTTACACGGAACTGGGTGTGATGCATCAGATTGGAAAGTTGTTATTAAAAAATTACCACAAAACAGACGCTGCATCGCTCTCGATTTTCGTGGACATGGGCAGAGCACTGTGCCTACACAAGCATTTTCACTATCAGATCTTGCTGACGATGTCTTGCATCTTATAGACTATTTGAGTCTTCAAGAAGTGGTGATTGTTGGACATAGCCTTGGCGGTATGGTTGCAATGGAAGTCGCACAGCGTTTATCTGCTGTTGTCGGGCTTGTTTTATTGGAGGGCTGGACCAGTCTTTCTTCAGCGGGGAGTGCCTTTGACGCTGGGCGGTTTTATGGTTCGCTGTCCCAGACAGCGATTACGCAAATTCAACGGAAGGCTGAAGCGACGCGAAGCCGCTTTCAAGCCGAAATTTGGCACGATTTCTGGGAGTCTGTCAAGGAATTTGATGCTTACGCCTACCTACAGCATGCATGCATCTCTATCTTGGAGGTTTTTGGCGGTATGGGACGGAATGATTTAACTGAACAGAAGCTGCACATTCCGTCCAATCCGAATATTCAATGGGTATGGGTCCCTAACGCTGGCCATTACCTTCCACATGAGTGTCCAGTTGAGGTTGCCAAAGTCGTAGGCACACTCCGTCGGCATTTTAAACCCCCTAAATCCCCCTTATCAGGGGGACTTTAAGTGTTCGGCATTTTATCAGAATCAACGGTATGAAGCCCGTGTGGGCTTCAAATCAAGGGTATTCATGCCGTGTGGCATGAACCGGGGTATGAATGCCTTATGGGCATTCCCCGCTCCTTATCAGGGGACTTTAAGCCTTAACCTTCAGGAATTTCGACCGGCAGATCCAGCCGGTCACCCCACTCTTTCCACGAACCTATGTAGTTACTGACTTTCGGGTATCCCAAAAGCCGCAACGCCAGATAGGTTTGCGAAGAGCGGTATCCGCCCTGTCAGTAGCACATTACCTGCTTTTCGGGTGTAATACCTACTGTTTCATACATCCGTCGGAGTTCATCAGCCGGTTTGAAAGCGCCCGCCTCATCAAGATTATTCAGCCACTCGATGTGAATAGAACCCGGAATAGCACCTGCGCGTTCTGCGCGCGCCACCCTGCCATAATGTTCATCGTCCGTTCGCGTGTCAAGAGGCACAAAGTCTTCCCGGTTTAAGAGGACGTGAATCACGTCGGCATCCATGTGAGTGTCGCGCTGCGGATTGATCGGAAACGGTTGGACCTCTGGTGGTTCGACGCCTTGCGTGCTAATGGGGCCTTCTGCTGCTAACCATGCTTTAAAGCCGCCATCCAATAAACGGGTATCGGAATGGCCCAAGTACTCGCAGAACCAAAGTCCTCGGGATGCTCTTGTCCCGGAAATGTCTTCATACCATACAATTGACTTTGCCGGGTCAAGCCCGCGTTGCTGAAATAGATACGCCATCATCCACATAAAGGCATCAAAGGTCCCTTTGCGAGTATCAATGAGGCTCAAACCGAAGAGGTCTAAATGAAGTGCCCCTGGAATGTGCCCGCGAACATATTCATAAGTTGGTCGCGTATCCACGATGCAGAATGTTCCATCATCGAGTGAGCTTTTCAATTCCTCAGCAGAGATAACCAGTTGCGGATTTTCGTAGCCTTTATAGGCTTCCATTGTCAACTAACTCCTTCTGAATTTGTTAGGACTTACACAAATGCCTTTGCTGGAAAGAGGCTTGAAACCCGTAATCCGTAAACGTTCACGGAAAGTTGCGTAAGTCCTATTTGTTATTGAGTGCTGCTTTCCTACACTATTTTCGGCTTTTAACAAGTTTTATTGTTTTCCATCTTCCGGTACGATACCAGAACCACATTGCGATGCCTTGGACGACATTTGAAAGAGCGATCCCTAACCAAACACCGTTCAGTCCGATAAAGTGTGAAAGTAGAATCACAAGTCCTAAACCGACACCTACCTGTGCAGCAAGCGTAATCACCATCGGGGAGAAAGTATCGCCAGCACCATTGAGGGCTCTTCCCAGAATGAGTGAAAATGCGATAAATCCAAATGTCGGAGATAAAAACCGTAGATAAACGATACCGATTTCAATCACATCTACCTCCGTTGTGAAAATCCGAATGAAGATCTGCGGGAAAGCGAGAAAAACGGCACCGATTACTGCCATAATTACAGTCCCTAATAGGTTTGCAACACGTGTTGATTTTTCAGCGCGTTCTATCTGGTTCGCACCCAAATTTTGTCCGACTAAAGGGACGACTGCATTCGCAATGCCGAAGCCTGGGTTCATCACCAAAATTCGGAGTCGCATACAGATCGTATATGCTGCAACGACGGTTTTGCCATAAGGTCCGATAACCCATAGGAAACCGAGTCGCGAGAGGTGTCTCCAAAACCCTTGCATAGAACTATAAACGCCGAGCCGTAAAATGTCAAGCATTTCTACGAGGTCTACCTGATACTGAACACGCCGCAACGAAACAGGCGCGCGTCCACTCCAACAGAGATAGAGTAGGATAATCACACCTGCACCACGCCCAATAAGCGTCGCGTACGCCGAACCTGCTACCCCCAATTTCGGAAATCCCCATAAACCGAAGATTAACAACGGATCGAGTGTAATGTTAATCAATGTTGAGAAGATTAGAACTACCATCGGGGTGACAGTATCACCACCGGCACGGAAGATAGAACCGAGGGTCATTGACACGAACATTGTACTAATACCAACGAGAATGATATGCATGTAAGTCGTACCGAGCCTTAGTACCTCTGGGTCCGTCATTCTCACAGCAAGTAATCCCTGTTCTGCCAATGGATAACCGACAAGTGTGACACCGATGGAAAAGAGAACCGCTAACAGAATTGACTGCATAGCGATATGCTCGGCTTGTGCGAGGTTCCTTGCCCCTAAATACTGTGCCACCATAATCCCCGCACCTGTTGAAATGCCGAGCGAGAAAACCCCGATTAATCGGATTAAGTTCCCGCTCACGCCAACAGCGGCGATCGCGCCTGCGCCAAGTCTTCCAACAAAGATCATATCAACGATGTTAAATGCTTCTTGGAGAATGTAGCTGAGTATTATTGGTCCCGCAAGCCGTAGGAGGTGTCTCAGAAGACTCCCTTGCGTCAGATCGCCTCGTGCTTTTTTCATATTTTCGTGTTTTGCTCCTACTGAGTGCTGTCGGGTTTCCTTAGCACAGATCCGCAAACGAAGGCTTACTGGGTTGAAGTCTGAGAATAAATGGCGGAATCAGACTGATAGCCGTAGCATTGATCTTGTTCATATTAGCAGAATTTGGTTTCGAGGTCAAGACGAAAACCGAGTTACGCCAGAGGCGTTCAGTTATCAGTTGTCGGTTGATAGCAGTCAGCGGTTTGCGAAGTGTCGCGACCGGAAGGACGTTTCTACAATAAAGTGCTTGCCTGCGAAAGATCAAAACTACGTAAGAATTCAACGACGCTGTGTTTATAACGTTTTTTTTTGACAGAATCACCAAAAAACTGTTATAATACTTTTATATACAATAGGACTTAGGTAAATTTAGCATACAGCGCGAGATTTTTGGTTTTTAACGCCTAAATTCTACTTATCAAGAGTTTATAAAGCAACTGTGTAAGTCTTAATATTTAGTAGGAGGAGAAAAACATGAGAAATGTAATATTGACTCGCAAATTTATCATCTGTGGATTTATGTGTTTCTTGGCAACACAATTTATGTTGTTCACTCCGTTTGCCTCGGCTGATCTCTCAGAGGGGCTTATCCTACATCATTCCTACGAAGAGGGAGAAGGCACACAGACTGCGGACTTAAGCGGGCACGGGCACGATGGTGTGATTGATAATCCCGAGTGGGTTGATGGAAAATTTGGGAAGGCACTGAAGTTTGGTGGTGAAGGCAGCGACGTTTTTGTCACTGTTGAGAGCACGCCTCTTCTGAATGTCAATGAATGTACGTTTATGGCATGGGTCAACGCTGAACATTGGGATGGTACACGCCAAATCGTTGGCAAATCGGTGCACGGCGGGTGTAGCGGTAGAACGCAATATGGTCTGTTTAGTGAGAGTGGTGTCTTCAAACTTCGCTTTGAGACCGAAAGCGGTAGAGCCGACATCTCAACTGACCTTCCGCCAGCAGGCGAATGGGTTCATGTCGGTTTTACCAACGACGGTTCAATGGCGAAAATCTACATTAATGGCGAATCCGTTGTAGAAGGTGAAATACCAGGGACGCTAAATGCCAACGACGATCCTTGGCGGATCGGACAGGATTGCGAGCGACTCAACTATGTCTTCGCGGGATTGATAGACGAGGTGCGCCTCTGGAACCGTGCTTTGAGTGCAGAAGATTTCGCTGCTCTGAAAGATTTGCCGACGGCTGTTGATGCGCGCGCAAAATTAGCCACGACTTGGGGCGATATCAAAACCGATCGTTAAAGGACAATAGGCGCGTTTCTAAGCGTCTCACTTAGTGCCTTTTGTTGGACGAGGTCCTCGTGCCTCGTCCACTAAGGTGTTTGTTATATTTTTTTAGTAACCGTCTATTTCGTGCTTCTCTATGCTAATCAGATGCTGCATATCGGTGAAAAAATGTTTTGGGATGAAGTAAAAAGACACTACGATGCAGGTTCTGCCCACCAATTTCTGCTCCACTTTAATGTGAATGACCTGCTATATGACGATGTTTACGGTTATTTGCCTGCTGTAGATTATCTCATGGAGCAGCTCAATGTATTAGGGTGTGATCTTGTCCTCGGATATAATACGTCACAAGGCATTCGACTTCCTAATGTTGGACGGTGGCGAAACAGACAGAGGATGCTACAACTTATTCCGCCAGAAAAGCAAGAGGCGGAGAAGCAGAATGAACGTCGAAGAATTAATTCCAACGTCGCATTCGATGAAGTTCAGAAAGATCCGTTCATAAATATAGACCCCTCGCCTTCCAAAGACTTACGCGAAAAGTTAAATAATCTCTTAGGGCAAGGCAGAACGAAAATCGGATTTGTTATCAATTTTTTGGAGCAGCTCGTACCGAACGATCCTTCGTTGGGCAATGTCGCCAGAGATGAATCACAACTCTTTTTCAATCAGATTCAAAATTGGGCATCCGATCTTAATATCCGAAGGCATAAACACGTTATTCTCCTCGTTACGCATAACACATTTGACATACACCCGAATTTTACTGTGAATCCAGAGATTCCTATGATAGAAATCCCGTTTCCAGACCATGCCGAACGTTTGAAGTTTATTGAATATCTACACGACAGTTCAGAGGATGCTTCGCAAATGCGTAAAACCCTCGGAAATAATCGAGAAAGAGAGGGATTGGCATCGGAAACGGTGGGACTGAACTTATTCGGTATCCACGATGTTGTGCAACAAGCAGAATCCGCGCAACAAAGAGCAGGCGGTGAACCGTTGGTCACATACCGACGTGAGAGTATTAAGACCTTCAGCCACGGCGTTCTTGAACTCGGTGAAACGCAAAGGGGCCCTTCTGACGACGGTTGGTATGTAATGCGGACAATTAGGGATATCGCAGACGGTATGAAGGATCAAGATCTGCGACGTGTACCGCGGGGGATGCTTTTGCTGGGTCCCCCAGGGACTAGTAAGGCTTACGCTGCAAGGGTACTCGCCGGTGAAGCGAACATGACCCTCGTCCAACTCCGCTACGCCAATCAAGTAGGCGAAGTAACAATAAACATCAATGAAAATGGCAACACTTATGAACGCAACCTAAATGCGGGTCTCAGCTTTATCCGTGGCATCGCGCCGACCGTTGTCTTTATGGATGAAATTGAACAGGCATCCCCGCATACTGTGATGAACCCGGATGACCACGATCAGACGTTCCCTCGTGCCCTCGTGAATGCTATAAATGATCCATCATTGCACGGAAGTGTGATATGGGTCGGGGCATCACAACGTCCTGATCTAATACCACCGATCTTTCGACGGTACGGTATTTTTGACACGAAATTAATCATGCTACCGCCTACCGCCGGAGGTAGAGTGGCAATTTTAAGAATATTTTGTCAAGGACAGACATCGGGTAATATCAATTTCCAAGCACTCGTCGGCGGTTCGGAAATGGACGGGTTGACTTGGCGGGATCTATTTTTGATTGTTCAACGTGCGAATAACATCGCAAGGCGTGGGGGGCGTGGTACTTTCACAGAGGGTGAACTCCGTCAGGCACTCAACGATTTCATTCCAGATTATTCACGGGAGATGCAAATTTTCATGGGATTATTAGCGTTGCGAGAAGCAAACTCCCGCATAATGGTACCGGACGGGTTGCTACCAGAATACCAAGAATTTGTTGAAGGCAACCGGATTGACAAGACAAGTATTAATAAGCGTTTGATGGAGTTGAGTGATCAACTCGGTTTGAACGATTGAATCATTGATAAAGGCATGAGGGGAACTATTAAACACTAACTTTTTTTCTTGACGAATGTTTCTTCTATTGTTATAGTATTTTATCTATACCTATAAGGAGGAGCTCTGAAAATGAAATTAGTTATTTGTTTATGCATCGCACTGCTTTTGGTACTAACACCGTTGGCTATGTCTGTTGGTCCAGCAGAATTCTTGGACGGTTTAGTACTATACCACCCTTATGATGAGGGGAAAGGTGCTGAAGCCGAAGACCTTAGCGAAAATGAACACGTCGGTGTCATAGATAACCCAAAATGGGTTAATGGGAAATTCGGCAAGGCGTTGGAATTTGGGGGGCCAGGCAGCGATGTTTTTGTCACGGTTGAAAGCACTAATGCATTGAACGTGGACGCCTTCTCGTTTATGGCGTGGATCAACTCCGAGGAATGGAATGGTGTTCGTCAAATCGTCGGCAAATCCGTTCATGGCGGATGTGGGGGTAGGGTCCAATACGGTGTTTTCAGTGACGCAGGTACCTTCAAAATCCGTCTTGAAACCGAAGCGGGGCGCGCTGATATTGCAACCGATTTGCCGGAGACTGGGAAATTTGTGCATATCGCTTTCACCAATG
>PYIY01000143.1:0-18213 GCA_003635195.1 Candidatus Poribacteria bacterium
GGGCGTAAATTTCACGATGGACTTTTTTGATATTCGGCTGAAAGAGCGGTTATCGGTGTCACAACACTTTGCATTGACTGCCGCGCAGAAGGCGCAGCTCATCGCTGAAGGTGTAACCAGCGCGGCGAATCTGGAAACATTCCAGTTCTTTACCAATGACTTCAGTACCACAACTCAAGGTGTTGATGCTGTCGTTACAGCACCAATACCGAACGGTACGGTCGTTGCCGTGTATAACTTCACGAACACCACAGTTACCGATCACAACCCGGACACGCTGAACGAGGATCGCATCAGGGAACTGCAAGAGAATTTACCCGCACACCGCGCCAGCCTGACTGGCGTTTACTCCATAACGGAGGCGTGGGGAGTGCTCGGGCGCGCCAGTTATTTCAGCGGTTGGTTCGATTCTGAAGATTATTTACAGAATCCAAAGGTGCCAGGCACTGGCGAATACACTGGAAGGGTTATTTTCGACTTAGAAACCAGTTACACCGTGGGGGCGGGATTGACGCTCACGCTCGGTGGAAGAAATATCCTGAATACCTATCCCGATGAAAACCCGAATGCTGCTGGTTCTGTCGGCAACAAATACGGTCAGTTCAGTCCGTTCGGTTTTGATGGGGCGTTCTGGTATGCCAAAGTCGGATACAGTTTCTAATATCTATTTTATGGAAAGTGCTATATGCTTTTCGCAAACGGCGCGGTTTTCAACCGCGCCTATTCAATTTATCAGGACTTTATCAGGACTTACGCAAATTGAGCAAATATCGGAAATTTAGACGCAAAAAGCGGCAATTTTTGTCCTTTAAACCCCCTATAGAAGAAACACCCAAGCAAAAACACCCCCTTATCAGGGGGACTTTAAGATGACATGCGTAAGTCCTATTTATATAAGTTGTGTCTGTAAATTATGCTTTAGATGAGGGTGTTTCTTTAACAAAAAAATGAAGGAGTTCACTTATGAAAGTCGGGCTTACTTTTAAAACGTTACTGCTTCTGATGCATGGTGTTTTAGTTATTTTTATAGGTTTGGCATCTATAGCAGTAGCACAAGAAACTGAAGGGGAACCGAGTGAAGCAACATCTGAACAAGAGGTTGTTACGCTTGAAGGTGTAGTTGTGGTTGGGACGCGAGCAAAGCCGCGCTCGGTGCTTGAATCTGCGGTCCCGATTGATGTTTTACCGAGCGATGATTTTGTCAAACAGGGCGGCACAGATTTGCCAGACCTGTTGAGAAACTTAGTGCCATCTTACAATGTTAATGCGCAGCCGATTGCTGATGCAGCGACTGTTGTCCGTCCAGCGAATCTGCGAGGATTGGCCCCCGATCACACGTTGTTACTGGTAAATGGCAAACGGCGTCACCGGGCTTCGGTAATTGCTTGGCTCGGCAATGGGTTGTCCGATGGTGCACAGGGGGCCGATCTTTCCGCCATCCCTTCCATAGCCCTGAAACAGGTGGAGGTGCTACGAGACGGCGCATCCGCACAATACGGTTCGGATGCGATTGCGGGGGTTATGAACCTGCAATTAAAAGATAGTTACGAAGGCGGATCTTTAGAAATCAAGCCCGGTATTTTTCAAACGGGTGACGGTCTGACCTACGCTCTCGCTGGAAATATCGGTTTAGGACGCGAAGATCTCTGGGCAAATCTCAGTTTAGAATACGGTGGCATGAATGAGACGGATCGTTCTGTCCAGCGAGATGATGCCGCTGCGCTCATCAGTGCGGGAAACACGGATGTTGCTGACCCCGCTCAACCGTGGGGACACCCGATTATCAGAAACGACATCAAGTTTTTTGCTAACTATGGAGCAAGCATTACTGATGACATTGAGTTCTACGGTCATGCGAACTATGCCCAAAAGCAAGTTGAAGGTGGGTTCTATTTCCGGAATCCCAATACTCGACCTGCTGTATTTAGTAACAATGACGGGGAGACTTTGCTCGTTGGGAATTTGCGAGGTTTAACAGCGGAAATGGCGGCCTGGGAAGCCCGGAAGGTGGAGTGGGAAGCCCAAAATGCGGAAGCAGTGGAAGCCGGCGAGGCGTTTTCTGAACCGTCGCCTCACGACGCTGACGATATTCCGATAACCAACCATGTTCCTGATCCCGAACGGTTACAAGCGGTTGAGAATGACCCGAACCTATTCACATTCCAAGAGATGTTTCCCGGTGGATTTACGCCCCGCTTCGGTGCTGATACCCAAGATGCTTCGCTCCTTGTTGGGCTGAAAGGAACCATCGCGGCAGACTTAGGGTGGAATTTGAGTGCTTCCTATGGACAGCATGCCTCCGATTTCTTTATCAGAAATACAGTCAATGCTTCGCTTGGACCAGACACACCAACTGAATTTGATCCAGGCGACTATATCCAAGCGGATACGAATATTAACTTTGACTTAACCTATCCTCTACATAACATGATATTCCTCGCCTCTGGGTTGGAATATCGAACGGAGACTTTTGAAATTGTGCAGGGACAGATTGAGTCTTGGGATATCGGTCCGCTGGCAAGCCAAGGATTTAGTTCTGGCTCTAACGGATTCCCCGGTTTCAGTGATATTGCCGAAGGAAGCTGGACCCGGTCTAACTTTGCGGGCTATTTGGAAAGTCAGTTGAATCCTTTAGATTTTTGGACGATCAGTGCTGCTGTCCGTGGTGAGTATTTCGACGACTTTGGAAGCACAATCAACTATAAAGTCGCAACGAACTACGGTATCGCCGATACGCTCAAAGAATTACTTTCGATTGATCCGGTTATTGACCTAAGGGCGCGCGGCAGTTACAGCACCGGTTTCAGGGCACCGACACCGGGGCAGCAGAACGCTTTTAATGTCACAACGGAATTCGGTGAAAACAATACCTTAGTCAATAAAGGGACGATTCCTTCTACCCATGCCGCTGCTGGGCTGGTAGGTGGCAAAGCACTTGAACCGGAAAAGTCAAAAAATTTCACAGTTGGAACGGTTATCAGCCACGCTATTGCCAGCATTACCGTCGATTATTTCAATGTCAAGGTGGAGGATCGATTGGCTCCTTCAAAAGATTTCCTGCGGGGCAAAGATATTACTGAGGCGCAAATCCAGCAGCTTGTGGCTGAAGGTATTACAAGCGCAGAGAATTTACAGGAATTCCGATTTTTCACCAATGAATTTGAAACAAGCACTCAGGGGATTGATGTGATTCTGACTGCACCCATACTGGAGGGTGCTTTAAGTCTCGCGTACAACTACACGGGGACCACAGTAACCAAACGGAATCCTGATATCCTTGACGATACACGTGTCCGTTTATTAGAGGAAGGGGTGCCTCGTCATCGTGGCAATGTGACCTTGACGCAAGGCATCGGTGATAGTTTGAGTGTATTGGGACGGGTCAATTATTATGGGCCTTGGTATGAGAACGCTGTAGGTGCCCAAACTTACAGTGACGCGTTTTTGGTGGATCTTGAAGTCAGTTATGCGCTCGTCGAAAACTTAGGCATCACGATTGGTGTGAATAATGTCCTCAATGTTGAACCGGATAATATTACTTCGGCAGAGGGACCTGAAGTGCCCTTTGATATTAAAGAATTTCCTGCCAGAATCGTTGGTAGACCTTTTGGCGAGTATAGCCCTTACGGGTTTGGCGGGGCGTTCTGGTATACCAAAGTTGGTTATAGTTTTTAGGAACCGTGTGATTCTTAGATTCTGTTAGGAAGCGGTTTCCAACTGCTTCCTAACATGAAAGGAGTTTGTGTGGTATTTCAAGAAAATAAAGTGCCGTTTAGATATAGAATAGTTTTCGGAATTCTCGCTTCATTCTTCTTAATGAGTGTTCTCTTTTTAGGATGTGATCGCGCTCGTCAAGTGGTTACGCCCACGGATTCAGGGATTCTTGGTAGTGAGGGGATTATCAGAATTGGTTTCATTTACAGTCCATCTGACCCAGGAACAACTCGGAATGGTGCTGAATTAGCAGTTACCTTCGCGAATGCGGCTGATGGGATCAACGGACGACCGATAGAACTTCTTATTAGAGAGAGTATGAGGGATCCTTTCCTGAGTACTCAGCACGCGGATGAACTAATCGCTGCCGGAGTATTGGCAATTGTAGGTCCTGATTATAGTGATGAGGCTATAGAGGCGGGAGCAGTTGCCCAACGACACGGCATCCCTATGGTAACTACCTATCCAACAAACCCAAAGGTTACCGAAAGTGGAAATTATGTCTTTATGACGGCTTTCATTGATTCATATCAGGCAAGAATAATGGCGAATTTCGCCATACAGGAATTGGAAGCGAGGACAGCCGCGGTCCTCATAGAAACAGGTGACTCACACTCCGAGGGACTATCGGCTTTTTTTATTGACGATTTTACCGCGCAAGGTGGCACGATTGCCGTCCGGCAGTTTTATGAGACTGGTGCCACAGATTTCACCCAACAGTTGTTAAAGATCGCCGCTATTGAACCCGCCGTTGATATTATCTTTTTAGCAGGTTTGGGCTCCGAATTTCCACTGGTGGTTAAGCAGGCAAGGTCTGACGATATCGGTATCTCTGCGCCCTTTCTCGGTGGTGATGGCTGGGATCGACCAGACTTAATTGAAATCGGTGGAATGGCACTTGAGGGTAGTTTCTTTGCAAACAGTTTTTCACCCGATGGTCAATTAACCGCAGCGGCGCGTCGATTTGTTGACGCTTATACCGAAAAATACGGCATCGCACCCGACGGACCTGCAGCACTTGGATACGACGCTGCTACCATTCTCATTGAGGCAATGCGCAGAACAAGGGACCTGACCCCTGCTGCTATTCGAGATCAAATTGAGGCGACTCAGGATTACAGCGGCGCAACCGTATTATCGCACTATGATGAAAATCGACATGCGGTCAAGAGTTTAGTTATCAATACTGTCAAAGATGGAAAAATACAGTTCCATCAATTTATTTCACCGTAATACGGGCAATTATATGACGCGAGGTTCATGGACCTCGCAAATTTTTTGAAATGAGGTAATTGAAATGAGTAATCAGAGCAGAGATGCAGAATATACAATGGGTCGCAGTGAGGGAGAAACCCAACGCTTGATCGAGCAATCGCAGCTTTATGACGATGTAACACGCCGTTTTTTTCTCAGAAGCGGTATCGCGAAAGGCATGAAAGTACTTGATGTCGGTAGTGGTGCCGGTGATGTGGCACTCACCGCCGCTGAATTTGTGGGTCCCGAAGGAAACGTCGTTGGTGTAGATGTCAACCCTGATGTTCTCAAAACAGCACAAGCTCGCGCAGATGCATCCGGTTTTTCAAACGTTGAATTCATTGCCGGTGATGCCCGAACACTTGAACTTCCAGACGACTTTGATGCCATCGTCGGTAGACTTGTCCTGCTGTATATGTCAGACCCAGCAGAGGCACTTAAAAAGTTGATCACCCATCTTCGCCCCGGAGGGATTGTCGCTTTTCAGGATACTGAACTCGCGCTCTACCGGACGGTTATACATCCGGATACACCTTTGATAAATCAATTGGTTGAATGGGGGCTCACAGTGTTTGAACGTTCAGGGGCACATCTCAACATGGGTATGGAACTCTACCGGGTATTCGTTGATGCAGGTCTGCCTGAGCCTACCTTACACTTTGAGGCTCCCATGGGCGGGCCTGAGGGTTGGCCCGGGTTTGAGTATCTCGCCAACAGTTTTCGGAGCCTCGTTCCGCTCATGGAGGCGTATGGCATTGCGACAAGTGAAGAGATAGATATCGACACACTCGCAGATCGGATTCAAGCGGAAGTCACGACCTCAAAACGACCGCTCCTGTTGCCGCCGCACATCACAGCGTATGCCTCCCTACCGATGTAAAAGGGATTGATGTATGGCGAAAGATCACGCGAAGAACTTTCCCGCGTTAAATAGCGATGCTACCTACACCTTAGGACGCACCTCCCACGAAACAACCCGCCTTATTGAGCAATCAAGAATCTATGGCGGGTCAACGCACCGGCTTTGCAAACGAGCCGGTATTTCAAAAGGCATGCGTGTGCTTGAAATCGGTAGCGGTGCCGGTGATGTTGCACTTATGCTTGCTGAACTCGTTGGACCGACAGGCCAGATCGTTGGCGTGGATGTTAACGCTGAAATTCTTGACACTGCACGCCAACGCGCAACTGATGCAGGTCTGCAGAACATTGAATTCATCGCAGACGACGCGCGATCCCTTGCATTTTCAGAAAAATTTGATGCAGTCGTCGGACGGTTCGTGTTGATGTATATGGCGGATCCAGGAGAGGCATTTGCTACGCTCATAACACACTTAAAACCGGGTGGAATCGCCGCGTTTCAAGAACCGGAATACACACTCTATCCCGCCTTCAGACATCCAGATACGCCACTTATGAATCAGCTCATCACATGGATTTTGGCTGTGTTTGAGCATTCCGGAGCGCATCTTGATAAGGGGATTGGACTGTATCAGGTTTTTGTGGACGCGGGGTTACCACCACCGACGATGCATCTTGAGTCTCCGATCGGTGCTGAAAAAATGTGGGCAGGTTATCGATACATGGCGACTATCTTTCAGAGTCTGCTGCCACTTCTTGAAAAATATGGACTTGCTACTGCAGAACAGGTCGGTGTGGATACGTTAGCCTCACGGATCCGGCAAGAAGTTATCGCCTCAAAGCGTCCATTCTTCTTACCGCTACATGTGACAGCATATTCAACACTTCCAACCTAAGCAAGGCTTACACAGCCCCTTCACTCATACATAACACTCCGCTGGCTGAAGGCTATTTTTTCACAACTGATAACCACGAAAAAATGTGATTTTGGGTTGATATACGCGCCAATATGTGGTATAATTATATAAACTAATTTTGGCTAATAGAATTCCATCTGATCGTTATAGTACTTTCGGTACATGCACATCCAGATGGGGTTTATATAATTAATCTCTGTTCCCTGCTTTTATCGTAACAGCAGTGGAGCCATCAGTCCAAAGAGAGGCATGAAAATTTGAAACCTTATGAACTCCTGCTTATCATCACGCCTGACCACGATGACAACGAAGCAGAAGCACTTACTGACCAAGTAAAGGGCATCATCGAAAATGGCGGGACTCTCGTGAAGCTTGATCCTTGGGGAAAAAAGCGACTCGCCTATCCGATCCAGAAACGGAGTGAAGGCTATTATGTGCTCTACATTTTTGAGTGCGCACCGAGTTTTGTGGCGGCATTAAACCAAGCACTACACGTCATTGAAACGATTTTGCGCTACATGATCGTACAATACGAAGACGATATAGATAAGTTGAAAGCCGAACTCGCTGCCGAGGCAGAACAGCCAACATCCGAAGCGGAACAACCGGCACCTGACGTAGAGGAATCAACGTCGGATGATGCGGAATCGGAAGATGAAGAGCCAGCTGATGATACAGAAGCAGAAGATGCGACAGATAATGGCGCAGAAACTGAAGATACAACAGCGTCTGCCTAAGATAAGTGTCATTTGAATTTTAGACAATGCGCTTTAGGCTCTTAAAAAGTACCGAAAGCCCAAAGCGTGTATATAGAGAGGAAAAACCATGGCAAGTTACAACAAGGTCATCTTGATGGGAAATTTGACCCGGGACCCTGAAGTGAAATTCCTTCCAAGCGGAACAGCCGTCGCGAATTTTGGGTTGGCTATGAGCGAGCGTTACACAGATCGGCAATCGGGCGAGCAGAAGGAAAATGTCTGTTTTGTGGATGTAGAAGCCTGGGATAGACAAGCCGAGATTGTAGGCGAATATTTCAAAAAGGGTAGCCCAATTTTCATAGAAGGGGCTCTTAAATTTGATTCTTGGGAAGCTGAAGATGGCACTAAACGGAATCGGCTTAAAGTCCGTTTGCAGCGATTTCAGTTTGTTGGACGGCGTGATGAAGATGGGACGGGCGAGAGTTATGCTGATGCCCAACCCGCAGCGGCACCGACGCAGTCTGAATCTTATCAAGAGGCACCGGCTCCCGAAGCGACCGATGCCCCTTCAGCAACAGATGATGATATCCCGTTTTAAGTGAACACAACTGTGGGAGAACCGTCGTTGGACGATGATTTTCTCACACTTTCATCTTTTAATTAATGGGTGCGTTATAGTACCCTTATGGATATGGCGCGTCAGAAATATTTTGATGCGCTATACTTTGAAAAGGAATAGAATTGATATGGCATTCCGTCGCAGACAGCGCTATCATAAAATTGAATCTTTTGACTACAAAGATGTGGATACGCTGCGAAAATTTATTAACGAACGTGGGAAAATTGTGAGCCGCCGGGTCACTGGGTTGTCGGCGAAGCAACAGCGAATGGTGACCCGTGCAGTGAAGCGCGCACGTCATATGGCACTGTTGCCGTTTACACGATAGAAGTAGGGGCAAATACAAGTAATTGCCCCCTATAAGGGTAATTTAGGGTTTTCATTATGGAAGTGATTCTAAAGAAAAGTGTTGAGGGACTCGGTGCACCGGGCGATGTGTTGAAAGTCGCGGACGGGTACGCGCGGAACTACCTTCTGCCAATGCAGTTGGCGGTGCATGCAACAGAGCGGAACCGTCGCTATCTTGAGCACCAAAAACGAGTCATTGATCAACAGGAAGCGAAAGATAAAGAACGGGCACATGAGATCGCATCACAGATCACTGGCGTTACGTGCACACTCAAAAGGCGTGCTGGGGAAAATGATAGGCTCTTCGGTTCTGTTACCTCCATGGATGTCGCGGAGGCTTTACGGGCTGAAGGTTTTGAATTAGAACGCCGATTTCTTGAACTCGCGGAACCGATTCGTGAACTCGGTGTGTTTATGGTGCCAGTCAAATTGCATACAGATGTCGTTGTTGAGCTTCGCGTTGTTGTTGAACGCGAAGAATAATTATGCAGGCAGATGCTGTTGAAACTCTTTCGGATAAGGAAGCGGAACAAGCAGTGCTTGGGGCTATGATGACTGAGAAGTCAGTTATCCCGCGGGTAATTGCACTTCTTGGGCACACTTCTGATGCGTTTTTTACCACCGACCATCAGTTGATCTATGCAGCGATCCTTGCCGTATATGAGCGCGTTAGCAACGCTGATCCACTTCTCGTCGCTGATGAGTTGAAACGTACGAATCAGATCAATCGGACGGGCGGCGCAGGCTACCTATATGAACTCCAAGCTCCGATTGTGGAAACGGAAAGTACGGAGTTTTATGCCGATATTCTGCATGAAAAAGCGACGCGCCGCCAGTTAATCCAAGCGGGTGCTGCAATTCGGGAGCTTGCGCAGGACGAAAGCATAGAACTCGCTGAAGTGCTCAATCAATCCCAAGAATCAGTCTTTGAGCTCGGCCAAAACGATGCACAACGCGGATTTCAGCCTATTAACCCACTCGTCACAACCAGTATTGATGCAATTGAGAAATTATTTCATAAGCAAGAGCGGTTCTTAGGTATCCCCACTGGGTTTATGGATTTCGATCACATGACATCCGGGTTACAGCCTGGCAATTTTATCATTATTGCTGCACGTCCAAGTATGGGGAAGACAACTTTGGTGCTGAATATGGCACAGAATATCGCAATCGACCAAGAACGTCCGGTTGCGATTTTTAGTTTAGAGATGCCATCGCAGGATATTGTTATGCGGATGCTATCTGCTGAATCTCGTATTGATTTTGGACGGCTCCGAACCGGTAATTTTAGTGAGGATTATTGGCGCCCGCTCACGGAGGCTGCGAGCCGGTTGTCTGAAGCACCTGTTTTCATTAATGACAACCGTGGCCTTACCGTTCAAGGTCTACGTGCCGAAGGGCGACGGCTTAAGGGTGAACACGGCGATCTTGCACTTATTATCGTCGATTATTTGCAACTGCTTAGAGGGACAGGCAGATACAATCAGCGTGAACAAGAAATTTCCGAAATATCACGCTCCTTGAAAGTCCTCGCATGGGAACTCAATGTGCCAATTATTGCATGCTCACAGTTGAGTCGTGAAGTGGAACGCCGCCCCGACAAACAACCACAACTTTCAGATTTACGCGAATCCGGTGCAATTGAACAGGACGCAGATCTCGTCGCTTTTTTATACCGAGAAGATTATTACGAAGATGAAGATGCCGGTGATCGTGTTGAAGCGAACTTGATGATTAAAAAACAGCGTAACGGACCGACCGGGACTGTCATTCTCTATTTTACTAAAAAGCAGATGCGATTTGAAAACCCAAGTTAAACAACAACATGAATCAGCAATCCGCTACGCGCGAAGCCTCCGGTCGGTTTCGTGCCCATCCAATATTAAGAAATATCAAAATTCGATTGTACAATGTGCTTTCCGAAATAGGACAAGCCTTTACGCTCTTTTTTCAAACACTTTTTCAAATTTTTCGTCCCCCGTTACAGTTCGATCTATTGGTGAAGCAGTTGTTGTTGATTGGTTTCAACTCTTTGGCTGTTGTGATGGTATCAGGGTTTTTCACGGGGATGGTCTTAGGCGTTCAGGGCTATATTCAACTTAAACCGTATGCCGTGGAAGGATCGGTCGCAAGATTTGTCTGTGTTTCGATCGTCAAAGAACTCGGACCGATGATTACTGCCTTCGTGCTCGCTGGACGTATTGGGGCTTCAATTACCGCTGAACTTTCAACAATGAAGGTGACAGAACAGATCGACGCGCTTGAAGTGATGGGAACAAATCCGGTTAAATATTTGGTTGTCCCGCGTTTTCTTGCATGTTCTATTATGCTACCGACGTTGACGATTTTTTCAACGTTTGCAGGTATCGCTGGTGGTTTTACGGCTGTTGTTACGCTGTTTGATGTCAATGGTTACTTTTTTCTTGCGGAAGTCCAAAAAAATCTTTTTGTCGGTAGTGTACTCATTAGTCTAATTAAGGCGACCTCTTTCGGCATGGCAATTGCGGCAGTCGGCTGCTATAAAGGGTTTAGTATTCCGACTGCTGGTGGTGCTGAAGGTGTCGGTACCGCTACGACTGGCTCTGCCGTTATCTCGCTCATTGCTATTCTTATTTTAGACTTTGTCTTGAACCATATCCTCTTTAACATCTTAGGATTGGTGTAAGCAAGTTTAGATACTAAATTTATGTTTTGGATCTTCGGATGAGTTGGAAGGTTGGAAGTATGGAAGGTAGCGGACCCGGTGTTTCTTCCAATCTTCCTGTTTTTCATCTCTCCTGAAACCTAAAGTTTGTTTCTTAATATTGCTTAACTGACCACTCTAAAAATATGATTTCAGTTAGAGATATTACCAAAAGTTTTGGTGAGAAGAACGTTCTAAACGGCTTAAGCCTTGAGATTCCACGCGGTGAAACGCTCGTCATTATGGGGCGAAGTGGGTCTGGTAAGAGTATTCTACTGAAAATTATCACCGGACTGATTTCTGCGGATTCTGGTGAAATTTGGTTTGAGGGCACAGATATCTCAAAGTTGAATACCAAAAACATGAATATCCTCCGCCAAAAAATTGGAATGTTATTCCAGTCTGCTGCCCTGTTTGATTCGATGAGTGTTGCTGAAAACGTTGCGTTTATGCTTGATCAGCATACAAACTACAGCAAACAGGAGATGCGAAAAATAGTTGACGAGAAACTTGAGCTTGTTGATTTAGAGGGCGTTCAAGACTTGCGACCCGCCGAATTGAGTGGTGGCATGCGGAAACGTGTCGGACTCGCCCGAGCACTCGCTTTTAATCCAGAACTTATTTTATACGATGAACCGACGACAGGACTTGACCCGGTTACGTGTACCGAAATTAATCAACTCATCTGCGATTTACACGAACGGCTACAAGTCACCTCCGTCGTCGTCACACATGATATGCACAGTGCCTTTAGCGTTGCGACTCGAATGGCTATGATCCATGAAGGTAAGCAGGTTGCTTACGGGACTCCTGAAGAAATTATCAACATTGATAATCCGATTGTGCAACAGTTTGTCTTGTTTGGGGCACCCGACCAAATTCTGAATATTGAAAACCCGATTCTGAAAGAGTATCTTGGGAGGTAGCATGAATTTCTGGACTGCGTCTGTAAAAGTTGGTGTAATGGTCTTGATTGCAATCGTTTTTCTGGCTATTCTTCTGACGAATGCTGAGAATTGGCCATGGGCAACGGCTGGCGATGAACTCACCTTCCAATTTCAATCTGTCAATGGTCTGTACGTCGGAGCAGGTGTTTACCTATCTGGTGTATCAATTGGCAAAGTGACTGCTATTGAACTCCGCCCTGATACCAATAATGTCCAGATCAAAGCGAAAGTCAAAAATGGGTTTAAGTGGTTGCGAGAAGACTGCGGTGCGAGAATTTCTATGAATGGCTTCGTCGGGGAGGTTTACATCGCGCTTGACAATGGGCCTATTGGAAACCCACCGTTGAAACCTGCGAACCTACCGATTATTGGAAAAGATCCTGTTAATGCCTTAGAACTCCTTGAGCAGACGAGTGCTGGCATGACACAAGCGATTGAACTCACCACTGCTGCCAATGAAGTCCTTCAAGCCAACCAAGAAGCAATTCAACTCGCTATTAAAGAGATTCGGGATGTTGTCGCACTCACCGGAAAAACCATTGAAAAATTAAGTGTTGACTCTGGCGAAACAGTCAAGACTTTAACAGAACTCGCACAAGCAAACGATAAACGCTTTCAAGAAACCCTTCTAAAGGTGAACAGTCTTATTACGCAGTTGGAAGGCGATTCCCTGATGGTCAGTAGTCAAGTGAGTGATATTACGCGTGAAATCTTAAGAGTGCTAAACCAGAATTCACCAAAACTAAACACCATTTTTACCGATATACGCGCAACTACAACAGAATTTCGGCGAATCACTCAGGATTTTCGATCGGGGTTCAACACATTATCTGATCAGGTTTCTACGCTTGTTTCACAAAGCAGCGATGCCATTAAAACTGGGGAAGCTAATATCGCGCCAATCTTAGAGAATTTACAGACGGCAACCGATGCCATCAATGCCTTAGAGACGAATGCCAGCCATCTCCTTACTACACTCAATAAGGGACTCAATAAAGGGGAAGGTACTTTTGCGAAGCTGCTTAATTCACCGGAACCGCTTCAAGAAGTTCAAGGTGCTTTACGAAATCTGAATGAGGCGGCGAACGCTGTGACGGATCTTTCACAACGAACCAATGAGCGGATCAAACGTCTTGAATCGCCACTACAGTTTGGATGGGATTATGAACTCCGATATCTGAGCCTCAAAGAGCGACTTTACAACGAGCTGGCGTTTGTTCACTCACCGCAATCAAAGGCGCATTACAGGATTGGTGTTGGTGTTCGTAACGAAACAGTTCGGTTTGAGATTCAATATGCGCACGATCTAACAGATTACCTTCGGGCACGCGTAGGATTCATGCGTTCCAGGGTCGGCGTGGGGGTAGATTTCTGGCTGTGGTCCCGACGTTTAGGTTTAAGTGTTGAAGGTGTGGGGTTGACAAGCGGCGAACCGGAGTTGAACGCGGAAGTCGCATTACGATTTTTCCGGTACGGGCAACTCCTGCTTGGTGCTGATAATCTAACCGATAAAGATGGCAGACACTGGACAACCGGATTCCGCTTTTTCAACAGCGAGTGGTAATGTGAATAGTGTGATCGTTTTGTTTCAAACCTTGTGAGTCATATTATGATTGGTAGCATTAATAATGGCACGAGAAAAACGTAGGTTCGTCTGTCAAGAATGTGGGTATACGACACCAAAGACACTCGGGCGCTGTCCGAGTTGTAAAAGTTGGCAGAGCTTCGCCGAAGAGGTGGAAGAACTCATTACGCCGTCAAGACATCGCGGGATTGGGCAGGCCTCTCGTGAACCTGAACCGATCTCCGAAGTTACCGCAAGTGAGGTGGAACGCCACTTGACAGGTATGTCAGAGTTTGATAGGGTCCTTGGTGATGGCATTGTTCCCGGGGCGGTCATCCTTATCGGTGGAGATCCAGGAATAGGTAAATCTACTCTGTTGCTTCAAGCGAGTGACGCGTTGAGCCGGAATTATGGGGATGTGCTTTATGTCTCCGGTGAGGAATCTGTGAGCCAGACAAAGCTCAGGGCAACTCGACTCGGCGTCAAGTCTGATACGCTCTATGTCCTGTGTGAAAATAACTTGGAACAGATTGAAAAGCATATTGCAGCTCGGAAACCTAAGGTTGTCGTCATTGATTCTATTCAAGCTGTCTATTTGACGAGTATTCAATCTGCCCCCGGGAGTGTTACCCAGATTCGTGAGTGTACTGGACATCTCCTAATTTGCGCGAAGAACCGCAATATTCCGATATTTCTTGTTGGGCATGTAACAAAGGAGGGGGCAATTGCTGGACCCCGCGTCTTGGAACACATGGTCGATACCGTGCTCTATTTTGAAGGCGAAGGCCATCATATCTACCGAGTCCTCCGAGCGATCAAAAACCGCTTCGGTTCGACAAACGAAATCGGAATATTTGAAATGCGGAACACCGGGCTTGTGGATGTGATGAACCCTTCAGAGATTTTTTTAAGCGACAGGGAAGAACAGGTTTCAGGATCTGTTGTCGTCTCAAGCATGGAAGGGACACGTCCACTGCTCATGGAGATACAGGCACTTGTTGTACCCACCAATTACGGAAATCCGCGCAATACGACGGCTGGTGTTGACCGACACCGAATTGCGCTGCTCATCGCAGTCCTCAATAAACGGGTAGGGATTGACGTTGGGGATTCTGATGTTTTTGTCAACATTACCGGCGGATTACGTGTTGATGAACCCGGTATAGACCTCGGCGTACTGATGGCTATATCTTCAAGTCATCGGGATATGCCTATAGATCGGCAAACCGTGATGATCGGGGAAGTTGGGCTTGGCGGCGAAATTCGACCTGTCACACATGTTGACAGACGGATCCGGGAAGCCGCAAAATTGGGTTTCAAGCGAGCGATTTTTCCGGAATACAACCGTAAGGGATTAAATATTGATGAGGACATTGAACTTGTCGGTGTTAATGATGTATATGACAGCTTAGCGGTTTTGTTATAATAATATCAATTTAATGTGAGGATAGTTTCAATTCGTTTTAATATCATCCAAATTGCTATGTACAAAAATTGTTACTTTCATCTTGGTTTATTTCTTGGATTATGCTATTATTACCCTATGAGGATGCTATTATTGGATAAATAAAAGGCAAATAATATTGTCTTTATACGGTTTTAGCAGTTGAATCAGCATTTTTTGCTAATGTATAGCCAAAATTGAGAATACGCAGACATGTTAGGACTTAAATTCCTACGTTCTTGCAGGTGAGGTTCCTGTCTCACCATTAATGCTGTTTCAATAGTTGTATGTTTCAGTGCTATCTCATAAGTACGGTTTTGTTGAACGAGGTTTCGCGGACGCGTTTCTACAATTTATGTATGAGATGGCTTATACTATAAGTGGGTCCAAGCATTTATGGGGTTTTCTATCGCGCGCGCTTGGGAGGATCACCCCCAAAAACTGTTGAAGACTCCGTATTTTTGTACCGAATGACCGCTATATGAGTGGTAATCTCGTAAGGAATATCCATGTCCAAGTTGCCAAAGTATCAATTTTTTCAGGTTACATGCAATTTTTGCACGATAACCTACAATTTTTGTAAACCCCAATGGAAAAGGTTTGCAAACAGCCACCAATTCTACATCGGCAGTAAATTTTTTCAAAGGAACAGAGACTTCTGTTTATCTTGATAAGCCCGTGTATTTCTGTGTTTTGGACACAGAGCAGTAAAGGTATCTTAGGGATTCCAATGGTAATTTTGACGCTAATGTCAATTATTACTAAAGTATTGGCATGAAACTTGCTTAAGGAGAGATAGTAACGTGTTCGGTTTTAACAGTTTCCAAGTTACCCTCCCTCAGGTCCTATAGATATATCTTAAGTCGAACTCATGTTGATACGATTTGTGATTTGTTAGTCTTCATTAAGATTAAACGTAAATATTATTGGATTGGTGTGCAAAAAGTGCGTCTGCAAATCAGAGAGCAGATGCGTAGGATGCAGGGGATCTTGTAAGCGTGGATAGCAACCGCGACCGCGAGTGATAGGGTACTTGTATAAAGAAAGCAAAGGACAAAAAATGCAAGTTTGGGGGATTCGTCTCTTTTTTATAGTCGCAAGCGCAGTGAGTTGTTACATCATCTACGACAATCCATTATTTACGCTTGTTGGATTTGTTGTAGCACTAATCCTTGTTGGCGCAGAGTTCTGTCTACATATACCTAACCTGCGTGGTATTATTGCCAGTGCGATAGGACTTTCTATCGGTCTATTAATTTCCTGTGGTGTATCAAGCCTTTTTTCTTTATCTAATGATAATCTCAAGTTGGTGATTGGCCTCGGTATAGGGTACGCGGGTCTTATGGGTGGCTACCAACTCTCTACATCGGTGAATTTATCCCATGTCTTCGGATCAGATACGTCTAATCGAACTGGGGAATCGCGAGCTGGGAAAGTTACAAATAGCTTAAAAATTTTAGACACAAGTGTTATTATTGATGGTAGGATTCTTGAAATCTGCCAGACAAAATTTATTGAAGGGACACTTGTTATTCCGCGGTTCGTTCTCAATGAATTGCAACATATCGCGGATTCTACAGAACCCCTTCGCCGAAATAAAGGGCGGCGCGGTTTTGATATCCTCCGCGCACTTCAGAATAATCCAGCGATTGTTGTTGAAATCACTGAGGAAGAGGTACCACACCTACCAGAAGTTGATGCGAAGTTAGTACATCTTGCGCAAAAGCGAGATGCCACAATCATTACTAACGATCTAAATCTCAACAAGGTCGCAGAACTACAAAGTGTGAAGGTCCTTAATATCAATGAGTTATCAAATGCTGTGCGTCCTGTCGTGATTGCTGGTGAAGTGATTCAAGTACTCCTTCTTAAAGAAGGTAAGGAACCGAATCAAGGGGTTGGTTACCTTGATGATGGAACTATGGTCATCGTTGAAGAGGGGAAACCGTACATCGGGCAAACGCTCAACGTCGAGGTTACGCAGATGCTACGGACGAGTGCAGGACAGATGATTTTCACACGTATCAAAGAAGATGAAATGGACGCTGATGAACAGCAAGGTGGGCACCCTTATCCCCGCAGCTGGTAAAGGGAGCCGGATGGCACATTCGCTGAAAAAACCGTACCTAAAATTGGCAAAGAAGCCGATTTTGGCGCATACTATCCAACGGTTTGAGCAAAATACAGCTGTAGATACTATTTTCGTCATCGTCGATGAAACCGATTTCAACGCATGTCGCAAAACTGTATTGGAACCATATCCATTCACAAAGGTACAGGAACTTGTCGCCGGTGGAGAGACTCGGCAGAAGTCTGTTTACAACGGTGTGTGTGCACTTTCGGCAGATGTTGATTTTGTTATTGTTCATGATGGTGTACGTCCTTTTGTGACTGATGAAACAATTTTTGATTGTCTTACCGCTGCAGACGAGTGCGGTGCTGCTGTCGCTGCGGTGCCAGTCAAAGATACGATTAAGGTAGCCAACGAAAACTGTTTTATTTCTGAGACACCAGAACGAGAAAAACTCTGGGCAGTGCAAACACCTCAAGTTTTTCGGAAATCCGTATTAGAAGAAGCGCATCAAATAGCCCAAGAACGTCAACTCACTGGAACTGATGATGCGGCTCTCGTTGAGCAACTCGGTTTTCCTGTTAAGTTAGTGATGGGGAGTTACGCGAATTTGAAGATAACTACGCCAGTGGATTTACGAGTCGCTGAAGTTTTGCTCTCAGATCCTACACTGTGGTAGATATCTTCGGTTTTGTGGATCGCGGCGATGTGGGTATACAAGAAAAATGCGAGTAGGTATCGGTTACGACGTTCATCGGTTGGTCGAAAATCGAAAACTGATTTTGGGGGGTGTAGAGATCCCGTATCATTTAGGGCTGTTGGGGCATTCTGACGCGGATGTCCTTATACACGCTATCGTGGACGCGATTTTAGGAGCAGCTGCACTCAGCGATATCGGCACCCATTTCCCAGATACGGATCCCCGTTATGAAGGCATAGACAGCCTTATTTTACTACGAGACACCGCTTTGAAAGTGAAAGCATCTGGTTACCAGATTGAAAATATAGACACCACAGTTATCGCACAACGCCCGAAATTGGCACCTTACATTTTACAGATCCGAGAGACGGTCGCCAGAACGCTTGATATTGCCGT
>PYIY01000143.1:18233-18323 GCA_003635195.1 Candidatus Poribacteria bacterium
CATTTTACAGAGCCGTGAGACGGTCGCCAGAACGCTTGATATTGCCGTGGCACAGATAAACGTTAAAGCCACCACGGCAGAAGAATTGGG
>PYIY01000143.1:18343-46898 GCA_003635195.1 Candidatus Poribacteria bacterium
CGTCGGGGAGGGTAAAGCGATTGTCGCTCACGCTGTCGTTTGCCTTTCTCTGCCATAGATGTTTTTTATTTTCTCGCTGTCTTTACAAACCGAACCGATAACAAATTCAGCATGAAATTAACCGAAAATCTGCCCAAAATGAAGTGGAGGGGCAGCCCAGGAATCCATAGTTAAAAAAATGAAAATCTATAACTCGTTGAGCCGGCAATTGGAGGACTTTGTACCACTAAATCCTGAGCAGGTGTCCATCTACAGTTGTGGTCCCACTGTTTATGACTACATTCACATGGGCAACGCACGCACCGCTTTGGTAACTGACATTATTCGGCGTTATCTCGTATATAAAGGGTACAACGTCAAACTGGTTCAAAATTTGACAGATATTGATGACAAGATTATCAACCGTGCGACAGAGTTAGGGGTTAGTGCAAAGCAGCTTGCGTACCAAAATGGTGAAGCGTTTTTTCAGGATTCGCAGCGCCTCGGCATTGAACCCGCAGATGTCCATCCGAAAGCAACTGAACACATTCCAGAGATGATAGATTTGATTCAAATACTACTTGACAAGGGGGCAGCTTATGTCATTGACGGAAGTGTCTATTACCGCGTGAATCAGTTCGCTGAGTATGGCAAGCTTTCTAATCGCAAGCCGGAGGACCTGCTCGCTGGCGCCCGGGTTGAGGTCGATGAACGCAAAGAGGATCCCCGTGATTTTGATATGTGGAAAGCCGCGAAACCCGGGGAGCCCTCTTGGGAGAGTCCTTGGGGTAGAGGCAGACCGGGGTGGCATATAGAATGCTCGGCCATGGCGATGAAGCATCTCGGTGAAACGATTGATATCCACGCTGGCGGCGAAGATTTGCAATTCCCACATCATGAAAATGAGATCGCACAGAGTGAATTAGCCACTGGATGCACCTTCGCACGTTACTGGATGCACGTCGCTTTTCTAAAGATTGATGGTAAGCGGATGGGTAAATCGGAACAGAACTTTATCTTACTCCGAGATGCTCTGGACAATTATCCCACCGAAGTCATTCGTCATTTTCTTATTTCTGCACACTATCGTCATCCGCTCGACTACAATCAAGAAAGCTTAGCAAGATCAGAAGGCGCGCTCAGACGTTTAAATAATTGTTTGGACGCGATAAAAAAATACGATGTGGACATCGCGCCAAGTGAAACGACGGATACGCCTTTACAGCACGCTGTAAAGGAGATGAAGGCACAGTTTACGCAGGCAATGGATACCGACTTTAATACCGCGCAAGCCCTTGGTGCTATTTTTACGCTTGTTGGTGAAGTGAATAAATCACTCAGCATATTTGATGAAACGACAGCTCCTGTTGTCGCACACGCATATCAGGTGTTAACCGAAACTTGTCAAGTCCTTGGCATCTATAATGTGAATGCACAAAATGCTGACAGCAACAATCAGGCGCGACTTGACCAATTCATTAACCTGCTCTTGGAGATAAGACAGGATGCCCGCAATCGAAAGGATTGGGAAACATCCGATAAAATTCGTGACCGACTTAAAGCACTCAACATTGAAATTAAGGATACCCGTGAGGGTGTCACTTGGAAAATTATATTGTAACTGCCTATCTACAGCACGATGGCTTATGCTTAAGTGCTCATCAAAGGAGTAAAAACATGATTTATCGGTTCACAGTGCTCATTTTACTGTTCTGTTTTTGTGCTATGCTTACAAGCTGTAGCGCGCTCTTTTCCGCACAGGAGTTGAGTGAGAATTATGCCCTGATGGAAGGTGTCCAGTCAACAGTTCCACAAGCAATTGATGGTAAGTTAAATACCGTCGGTGACACAACGTTCCCCGCCAGTACAGAAGGGTTCATGGGCGCAAACGCTGCATCGCAAGTGGTGATTACATTACCAGAAAAAAAGGTTATCCGCAAAATTGTCATACACTCGGATAATTTGTCGCAATTTGATATTTACGCCGATAAGGGTAGTATCACAGCAAATGAAGATTGGAAACTTATTAAAGATGTAAAGAGTGTTAAGCGGAGCCCGATTGAAGTTTCGCTATTGATTCCGTTTCCGACCAATCGAATCCGGTTACGGGTTTTGGGCACCAAAGACGATGCCCTCCTGAACCGACAACAACGCGCAAGGTCTGGAGGGTTCCGCGGCTGGAATACCGGTAATCGCCGTGCAGCTGCGAAGATCCGAGAAATTGAACTTTACGGCTTTAAAACCGCTGAACAGGTAGAGGCAGAAGAAGCGACCGATAAGCGTGAAAAAGAACTTGATGATTTACTCCAATTGGAGTAAGATAGAGATTGATACCAAGGCGGTTGTTTCTACGATACCGCCTCAACTTCATGCTATTCGGAGCGGCACCCGTGTCGTTATCCGGGACAAGGAGCAATATATGCGTTTTATATTATTAGTGATGACCCTCTGTGTCGTCATTGGATTATCCGGATGTATTCTTGCGTCAAACCCGTCGTTTAACCGGAGCAAGAATGTCGCACTTGATGCTACAAGTGAAGATACGAAGTACCATGACGATAATATGTACTCGATTGGAGAGACAGGCCCCATTCTCGAAGATGAGAAGGATGAAGCGTCACAGCAGGAATCTGATAACTACACCGAAGCCGTTCTCAAATGGCGGCAGCCACAGACGATTCAACAGGTCGTAGTGAAAGCTGAACCGGGACAGATGGAATTTTTTGCCGTTCAGTATCAGAATGATGATGGCGAATGGATCACGATCAAAGAGGTACGGGACAATATGCGTCCGGTTTACACGTTTACCTTGAGAGATCCGATTGTAACGACTAAGTTCCGTCTCAAGGTTCCACGCCGCTGGGATTCGCGGCGGGTCGGCGGACAGAAACGCTCAACACGCGGCGAAACTGGCGCGCCGAGTATGCAAGAATACAAGAAGATTCAAGAGATTGAACTTTATTATGCCCTCCCACCAGATCCGGTGGAAGCGGGGACAACGGAACAATAGTATCGCGCTTACAAAGTGCACCAAAACAATTCTATCTGGACAGCGCGTAAGGCGAGGAAATGCTTTCTAACGAGATAATCAGCCTAATTCATTTAAACATGATTCAAGGGGTTGGACTGAAAACTGTTCAACTCCTGCGCGATGTCTTTGGGAGTGCTGAAGGTATTCTTCAGGCGACACCCGACGAACTCGAAAAGATAGATCAACTTCCACCTGCGCTGCGTGATCTCCTGCAGCATAAACCGACTCAGTATCCAGTAGAACGCGAATTGGAATTAATAAACGAATACGGTTGTCAGGTCGTGACGCTTTATGATGCTGCATATCCGCAATGTTTGAAGGAAATTGATACGCCGCCGCTTGTGCTGTATATCAGAGGGAAACTCACACCGGAAGACTCGGTCAGCCTTTCGATTGTCGGTTCTCGCGATGCGAAAGATTACGGACGGAAGGTGAGTTATCGACTGAGTTATCAACTTGCGCAGCATGGACTGACGGTCGTTAGTGGGTTGGCGAAGGGAATTGATACCTCAGCACATCGCGGGGCACTTGAGGCGGGCGGTAGAACAGTTGCCGTGATGGGAAGCGGTTTGAGTTTTATCTATCCCGCGACGAATCGGGACCTCGCTGAGAAAATCACGGAATCTGGTGCATTAATTTCGGAATTCCCGATGCAGGTCAAGCCGAAACCGAGAAATTTTCCACGTCGGAACCGTATCATCAGCGGGTTAACGCTCGGGACTGTTGTGGTGGAAGCGTCAAACCGCAGCGGTGCCCTTATTACCGCACGTCTTGCTGGTGAACAGGGCAGAGAAGTCTTTGCTGTACCCGGAGAGATATTTTCTGAACTTTCAACCGGCACCCATAAGTTGATTAACAACGGCGCGAAGCTCATCAATACTGTAGACGATCTTCTCAATGAGCTACCTCCGTATGCCTTAAGCCGGATACAGCCCAATGTGTCAACATCGCCGATGCCGGATGTCGAGACGGAGTCTTCACAAGAATCACCCATTGAGAAAACCGATCCGAGAGCCGCAGCCGCGCAACCTTCCCCCGAAGTGCAGCAACCCATCCAGAGCGCGCCCGCGCCCCCACCGGATTTGACACCAGACGAGAGAACAGTCTTTGATGCTATTGAGATCCCCTCATCACATATTGATACGATTGTTCGGACGACACAATTGCCGATTAGTCAAGTTTCGAGTGTGCTTTTGATGCTGGAGCTTAAGGGGGTCGTTCAACAGTTACCGGGAAAGCAATTCGCTAAGACGGGTTAGCAAATTGTCTCACAACAAGCGAAATGGGATATTGTATGGGAACCAACCTAACTTTTCAATATGATAGAGATGCGGATATTTTGCACGTAAACACTTGTACGCCGTATCCAGAACAGGAGAGTGAAGAACTTGCTGATGAGGTCATTGCTCGCTTCAATCCAAACACGGGTGACATCGAAAATCTGGAGGTTTTATTTTTCTCCACACGTTTGTTGCGTGAAGAGTTATTTCACTTACCTATTTCTGCCCGTTTACAGTTAAACGAAGAAGGATGAGATTCCTCTTAAAAATATGAAGATACTTGGCATTGATACCTCATGTGATGAAACGGCTGCTTCGGTTGTTGTGAATGGCAAAGAAGTGCTTTCTAATGTTGTCGCTTCACAGATTGAGGCACACCAAGCATACGGTGGCATCGTCCCAGAACTCGCATCTCGCAAACACATTGAGGCTATCAACTACATTGTCAGTAGAGCATTAGCAGAATCAGGTACCACATTTAAGGATTTGGAAGCGATAGCCGTAACGAATCGACCCGGCTTAATCGGGGCACTGCTTGTCGGTGTCGCAGCAGCAAAAAGTCTCGCCTATTGCCACGATCTACCGCTGCTCGGTATTAATCATATTGAGGGACATATCTACGCCAATTACATGGTGCATGATACTCTAACGTTTCCACATGTCTGTCTCACAGTCTCTGGCGGGCATACGCTACTCGTAGAAGTTCACGAAGGGTGGACATATAAAGTCTTAGGAAGCACACAAGACGATGCCGCCGGTGAGGTCTACGATAAGGTTGCGAAGTACCTTGGACTCGGTTTTCCGGGCGGTAAAATCATTGATGATCTCGCGCGAAGAGGTAACCCTTCAGCGATAAAATTCCCGAGACCGATGCGAAATAGCGGGGACTACCAGTTCAGTTTTAGCGGTATCAAAACCTCAGTCCGTTATTTTGTCGAGAAAGCGCGGCGCGCAGGCGTACTTGTAGAAAACGGGCAAGAGACTGCTAAAGACGCAAATCCTGATACGGTAACCGTCGAAGATATTGCAGCGAGTTTTCAGGCTGCTGTCGTTGATGTTCTAACTTACAAGTCAATCCGTGCTGCGAAGTCCACCGGTGCGAAAACAATAACATTGACTGGTGGCGTTGCTGCAAATAGCGCGCTTCGCGCTTCGCTGAAAACCGCCGCTGCGGAGATCGGTGCCGAAGTCTACTACCCACCGATGAACTTGTGTACGGATAACGGCGCGATGATCGCCGGGATTGCTTACGAGAAATATCAGCAGGGACTCCGAGACAATCTTTCTCTCAACGCCGCAGCGAACGGTTCTATTGTAGATGTCTAAGGGAGGAGACGGATTTTGGAAGCAGACGTGTGTGTTGAAGCCGTCCAATGCCTGAAATCAGGTGGTATTATCGCTATCCCTACCGATACAGTCTACGGATTGGGAGCGGACCCATTTAATGCGGATGCTGTGCAAAGGCTCTACACGATAAAAGGACGACCCGACGGTAAACCGATTCCGCTTGTTCTCAGTTCGGTTGATGATGTCCATCGCGTCGCCCAAAACTTACCCGACTACTTTTTTCACCTCACAGACCGGTTTTGGCCCGGTGGTTTGACCATCATTGTTGAAGCAAAGAATTTGCTACCGGTATTGACTGCCGATGGTAACACGGTTGGTGTTCGCATCCCGGACAATCCACTGCTTCTGAAAATCCTGCAAGCCTTTGGCGGACCCGCGGCGATAACAAGCGCGAATCTCTCAGGAGAACCGCCAGCCTCCTCTGTTCAAGAAATTGGTGAAGAACTTACATCGCGAATTGATGTGATCGTTGATGGTGGCAAAACACCAGGCCCTATTCCCTCTACAGTCTACGACATTTCTGTCTCTCCACCTATCATCCGACGGCCCGGTGTGATTTCAGAAGAGATCCTCGCCAAGGAGTTTGCGTGCTACAACAAGCCTTAAAGCAGCTGCTACAATTTTTAGCCACGCCTACCGGAAATTGGGTTGTGATCGGTGTCATCGGTTTTGTTGTATTGGCGATTGTCTATCATAAAAAGCGGCAAATTCCGGGATTAACGGTGGAGGTTATCCGTGAAGGGACGTGGTTCATCAACCGCGATGATAATCATCGGCTTGCCATCGTCGTATCGTTGCATCTGATTAACAAATCAGCTGCGCCGATTCGGATTCGGACCTGTAAGTTGAGCGGATACTCACCGAAACCACCGCCTGAAAAATTGGTTTTAGAGGGACATGATACAAGTGTTGAACTTGCGTATCCAGAGTATGACCTCTTTGATGGTGGAGGTGGGCATCCTTCCGAGCACACATCAGAGTACGTCCTCAATCCCTACACGGAACAACGGATGTGGGTTTTCTACCACTCTGGTATTGTCACAATGACGAACATGCTGCGCGCCCCGATTGTGCTTAAAGATACGAATCGGAAGCGCAAGTCTATCCAAATATCGGTGCCTCGCAATATGGAGCAGATTCAGCTCTATCGCGAGGCAGCAATGCGATGGTGATCTAAGCGAGTTCGGACAGTTTGACGGTTCTGCCATCCGCTGCTGCGGACATATCGGCAGCGAACACAACACGGTGTGTTTCAAACGCCGTATCAAAATCGGTCAACGGCATAGGTTCATTTCGTCCGATACTGTCTATAAACGCTTGGAACTGGGGTTCATAAGGATGATCGCTAACATCACCGGAGTCAATGAGCGAGGTTTCAAGGGTGCTCCACTTACTTTTATCCATCCCTTTAATTTTTGAGGAATAGATACGATTATCGAGTAGACTGCCTTCACTGCCAACGAGATGGATGTGGAAATAGTAGGGCTGCAAGCAATCTACGCAGGAGGTGACTTTTCCAATCTTTCCGCCGCCTTCAAATTTAAGCAGACTCACACTTGTCGTCTTATATTCGTAAGGCTGAAAATCAGCACCTGTGGATTGTGTATGGTAAGCTGTTACCTCTTCGACGTTGCCATCCATAAAAAAGAGGAGTGCATCAAGGGCGTGACAGCCAGCCGTGAGTAGTGTGCTACCCCCAAAGTCTTTTTTGATGTTCCATTCGTATTGTCCATACCAAGGTCCGATCCCGTGATAATAGTCAACCTCGGCGTAGTGAAGTTCGCCGAGTAGTCCGTTGTCAATTACCGAACGAATCATTGTAAAATGGGCACTATATCGGCACTCAAAGCAGACACAGACGTTAACACCGTTGCTGTTGACAGCATCACGAATGGCTTTTGCATCTTCGTAAGTGAGACAGATCGGTTTCTCAATAATGAGATGTTTTCCAGCTTCTGCAGCGGCGATGGCTTGTTCGGCATGAAACGGATGCGGTGTACAAATATCGATAATATGTATGTCTGGATCGGTGAGCATCATGTCGTAATCGATATAGGCTTTAAGGGGTGTTCCATAAGTTTCCGACAATACAGATTCATCGTGTTCGCGCCGTGAACAGATAGCAGTGACATCCGAACCTGTAACAGCTTTAAAGGCTTCGATATGAGCACCGGCTACCCAACCGAGCCCAACAATTCCAACATTTAGGTTATCCATTTTGTGACTCCTTTTATCCATGGTGGGGTATCCTACCGCAGTAACACCCCGTTAATAATTGCGAATTTCAGGTTGAAAGTATTATAGCACAGATACAGATTTTTAAAAGAAAAAATTGGTTGATATAATTTTCGTTTTCTTGTATAATTAAATGGAATAAATGTTGCCTTCATTTTACAAGATCAGTTATGAATACTTGACGTATTTTTGGTGAGTTTTGGTCTGTAGATAAAATATCTGTTGTGCATCAGCACAACAGACACCTTTGACAGAAAAAAGAAAATGTCCTATAATATGTTAAGAATTGGCGTGCAACGTTTTTCGTGTATAACTCTGCAAGCGGTGCCCGTAAGCACCCTTTCTGAGCCTATCTTGTCCACCTCAACTCGCAATGAAGGAGACAAGTCCGATGGAGACTAAAATTTCCGATGTCTTCCCCCCGAAATTTGCAAAAGAAGGATTAACTTTTGACGATGTTTTGCTGATTCCGGCTGAATCGGATGTGCTGCCGGATCAAGTGGATACGAGTACACAACTGACGCGTAACCTTCGGCTAAACATACCTATCTGTAGTGCGCCTATGGATACGGTCACTGAATCTGCTCTTGCTATTGCGCTTGCTCGGGAAGGTGGTATCGGAATCATTCATTATAACTGCTCTATTGATGAGCAGGTTTCTGAAGTTGATCGGGTGAAACGATCGGAGAGCGGTATGATTACTGCCCCGATTACGCTGACAGAGGATAAGACAATTCGTGATGCGCTTCAGGTGACGGAGCGCTACCACATCGGTGGTGTCCCTATCGTTACAAAAGATGGGTATCTCGTCGGTTTAATTACCAACCGCGACCTGAAATATGAAGACAATCTGGAACTCCCGGTAACCGAACGGATGACACCGCGGGACAAACTGATTACCGCGGCACCCGGAATTACACTTGATAAAGCTAAGGAAATACTTCACAGATCACGGAAAGAAAAACTGCCGATTGTAGATAAAGATTTTCGACTCTGCGGGTTGATTACTATTAAAGATATCGATAAAGTTCAGATGTTTCCGCAAGCCTGTAAAGACGACGCAGGTCGCTTACGGGTCGGTGCTGCTGTTCTACCTTCAACGCCTCTGGAAGACGTTGACCGATTGGTGGAAGCGGGTGTCGATGTACTTGTATTAGATACAGCACACGGTCATTCCAAAAACGTTATCCGATCAACAGAGTACCTTAAATCTCACTTTCCGAATGTTGATCTCGTTGCGGGGAATGTCGTCACGCCTGAAGCCACACGGCACCTCATTGATGCTGGTGCCGATGCAGTGAAGGTCGGGGTTGGTCCGGGTTCTATTTGCACAACCCGTATTGTGGCGGGGGTCAGTATCCCTCAGATTACAGCGATTTACGATTGTGGACAGGAAGCGGATAAGGCAGACGTTCCGATTATCGCTGATGGTGGTATCCGTTATTCTGGTGACATCGCGAAAGCCATAGGTGCGGGTGCCAGTTCTGTTATGATTGGCAGTCTGCTTGCTGGCACCGATGAGAGTCCGGGTGATACAGTTATCTATCAAGGCAGAACGTATAAAATTCACCGCGGGATGGGGTCGATAGGCGCGTTACGGAAGCGGAGTGCACGACAGTCAATGGAGTCCACAGAGGATCTCTCCAAACTCGTGCCCCGTGGAATTGAAGGCCGGGTGCCACACAAAGGCAAACTCAGCAATTTTGTTTATCAATTAGTCGGTGGCATTCGATCTGCGATGGGGTATTGTGGGACGCCGGATATTAACATGCTACGTACGAATACGCAGTTTGTCCGGATGTCCAGCAGCGGTTACCGCGAAAGCCATCCGCACGATATTGATATTACGGAGGAAGCACCGAATTATACGGTTGCGAATCTTAACCCATAACTATTATTTGGACACTCCTTACGCTGTGCTGTCGACTACTGGTTCCTGACTGCTACTGTAAAAAAGATAGACGTGCAAGTTACGGAGACGGTTCAACTTCACCGGAAACCTGTCCGAAACGAAGTGGAGGGGTTTTTGATTGGGCGTTTTTTAGCCCAGGAGGTCATAATTAAAAAAATGAAAGTTAATGAAGAAATGTCTTTTTGGGATAGACTCTACATCCCTGCGTTGATTAAAGGGATGTTTACGACGCTAAAGCATATCCCAAAAAAGAAATTGACTTATCAATACCCTGAAGATCCGAGGAGTGTGGATGAGCGGAATGATCGGTATCGTGGCATTCACAAGCTGACGACGACAGAGAAAGATGAGATTAAGTGTGTAGCATGTTTCTTATGCGCGACCGCGTGTCCTGCTGATTGTATCACCATTCAGGCGGCACCGGCACCGGAAGGTTGGACAACCAAAGAAGGCTATCAGCGCGAAAAGTATCCTGATGTCTTTGAAATCAATATGCTCCGCTGCATCTTTTGTGGGTATTGTGTTGAGGCTTGTCCCGAAGATGCTATCCGAATGACGGGCTTAACACTCCCGCAATACTTTCGTGAACGCCAGGAAGAGGGCGAAAGCCTTGGAAGTTCACGGAGTGACTTTATTTTTGACCGAGACATGCTTGTCGCTAACAACGATATCCCTCAAGAGGGACTCAGTGTTGAAGCGAAGTAGGAATTAATGGCATCATACACTCCCTTTCCTGATAAAAAGTACGGTATTATCTATGCAGATCCTCCCTGGGATTACAAAGGGCAACTTCAACACACGGGGATCGGCGGCAAAGACAGTGGCGGCGCGATTCGGCATTATCCGACTGTACCTGTTTCAGAAATGGAGACGTGGGATATTGCCGCTATTAGTGAAAGGAATTGCCTGCTTTTTATGTGGAGTTCGTCTCCGCACTTGGATCAAGCGATTCGGCTTGGCAAGGCTTGGGGGTTTCAGTGGGCAACAGTCGCCTTTATTTGGGATAAACAACGCGTAAACCCCGGTTTTTATACGATGAGCCAGTGTGAACTGTGCCTCGTTTTCAAACGCGGTAAAATTCCACAGCCTCGCGGTGCGCGAAACGTTAGGCAACTCATTCGAACCAAACGGTCACGCCACTCTGAGAAACCGGATATTGTGCGTGAGCGGATTGAGGAAATGTTTCCGCATCAGTGTAAGATTGAACTGTTTGCGCGCAAGCAGACACAAGGCTGGGACGCATGGGGGCTTGAGGTTCAGTCGTTTTCGTGAAATTTATCGCGCAATGCTGGCGCATCAGATTAGCCGATAAGGCGGGAGCAAAATACTGATTTTTCGTTATTATTTTGGTTGATGTAAGCACAAAGGGGGCTTTCTGGCTAAAGTTATATTGATATTAGCGGACTTTTACGACAGCCAAAACCTTCGTTGCAGTGCCGGGCAGAAAATATCTGTTCGTGTTGTGTTTACTGTCAATCTATAATTTATTTAACCGACTGGGCGCAACGGTTTTCATTCAAACGGGATCGTTGGGCAGATACTGGTCATCTACAAATTCATTGCCTGAATTTATTTGAAAGGCATATATTAAATCGACCCAATGCAAGGATTATCGCTTAATTTTCGTTCAGAGACGCTTTTTACGTTAGTTGATAAGATCAAATCCAGTATTGAGGGACGAATGAGTTGGGGAGACACTTTTGGCTTGGGGCTTGGTGTCAAATCCGATAAACATTTGATTGTTTGGACACCGAAAGAGACTTCAGAGGGCGACATTCTACCCGGTTTTGACTCAGAAGATAGCAAACTTACGTTGAAAATGCGACCACGTCCAGGGGCATGGGTCTCTTGGATTGACGAAGCGAAAGTTGCTGCTGAGACACAAGATGATTATGATCGGGTCCATAGAAGTATACAAGAATTGGAACGGAATACGCGCCAAATCACAGAATTCGCCGATGGCGTTGTCTCGGACATAACCATCCAAAATTTGGGAAAATCCCTGACGCTTTCTGAACTCACACAGGATGTTTTGAAAGCACGTTTGGCAATACCGACGACTATCAAGACCGGCGCGTATATTCTCGCGCAAACTGATAGTACGCATGCCGAGGATATGCACTCGGCAAATGTTATTGTTCCAGAACAGACCCACATCCATCGCATTCATCTCAATGAGGATGTCCTTTTTGATCGAATGCTCACAGAGGACTATGATGTACTCCTTGTAGTCCTTCGGACGCATATTAAACAGTATCCTGACCTCTCTGATTTAGGGTACAGTCTAACACTGCATACCCGGTTGTCTGGTGTTTTCGCTGATGAAGATGCAGAGGTGTCGGACGCGGTTGAAGCACTTGATTCCGTTCAAGTGCTTGCTACAGCGGCGATCTACGATCCGCTTGAACCGGAGACGCTCAAGTTAGGACCTGTCACGTTCAACGCACCTGCTGAAGACATTGAGACGGCGATTGCTGAGAGTTCAAAGAAAATCGAAACCTATACGGTGAAAGCCAACCAGCAGGCCCATCAACTTATGTCCCAATTCCAGCAGGGCGTTGAGACTCGTTTGAAGGCACTTGTGCTGGGCCCCGGACAGCGCGTTCACAATAAGGTTTGGGACGACCTCGTGATTCGAGAGTTGCGAAGTACAATACTCGCTTTCGTTGATTTTTACGGGGAATATCTTACCGAACATTTTGCGGAGGCAGTCGCAGCGGCAAAAACGGAGGCACTCACTCAAAGTATTGATCCTATGATTGAATTTTGGCAGCTACAGGATAACCAACAGTTAACTCTGAATCATCTCATTCAATCGTCTTACAAATTGGCGAATCAGGTCCTGGATAGAGCTGCTGGATTGTTTCATGATCTGGTATTTGAACAAGACTTCATAGAAACAGGTCTTGTCAAACAGGTTGACCTCCTAACTTTTGAAAATAACGAGCTCTTGGATGAGATATATCTACCGAAGTGGACACGCGCAACCGTGCGTGAAAAAATGGCGGGCTTTACGTTCCGATCAACTTTACATGCTACTCAAATTGAACGTTTGACGACTGTTTGGTTGGAACTACTGGAACTCGCTAATTTTGTAAGTCAGCACAAGCAAGATTTTGAAGGCGTTATTCAACCGTTAGTTAATCTCTTACTGACAGCGAAAACTGGGCAGGTGCAGCGCCGATCACAACAAACGCAGCAGCGTGGCAGAGCTGCTAATTTTCCCGGTTTTGAAATTTCTGATGACGCTTTTCAACGACTGCTTGACCATGTGAAATTGCATTTGCCAACGATAAAGCAGTGGTTGGCGAACCTTCCACCGAAAGCGGATGCGCCACAGCATTACGCAACGCTGTGGACGTTAGTCCTTGATGGTAAACTCCGAGAGCGACTCTTGGCAGATGTCCAACCGACGTGTGATATTAATCTCAGTGTACCAGACCAGACGAAAAGGTTAATCAACCTCATGTTGGAAAGTGCCCTGATTATTCAAGCCGAAAAGGACCGGAAGTCAATAGAACGCAACCTCAATCGGGCTGTTATCTCAAAAACCGGGCACGAATTAACGGATATCACTACGGCAGCGATGCTTGCTATCCATGGTGATACCATACTCGCAATACTATACGAGGAATTGCTCGGTTATCACGATACTTTAGCGAAGCGGGCAAACAGACTCACAAATGCCCCCCAAAAAGGGAAAAAACGCAAGCGTGGAAACTCCCAAAATGGCGGTGCAGTAGATGTTGAGGCTGTTGAAGCAGAGCAGCAGAAGGTCGAGGAGCTTATGACTTTTCTAAGACCTTACCGGCAGGAAGAGGTTATCGGCACTTTAGCAACAGCCGGGCTTGATCCGCGTGCTGCTAATCTTGAGAAAATTCGGAAACAACAGGTACTCAGTTTCGACGTAAGCGATTTGCCAGCAATACAAGAAACATGGCTTGGCGATAGCAAGAGCGTTGAAGATTATCCGAATCTGCGGGTGTTCCTCCTGCAGAATCAGCTGCCGATATCAACGACTGGTAGACTACTCATGGAGTTGCGACAACAGTTTCCAGATGAACTTTTCAACCATGTTTTGGGACTCATTCAGGAGGTGAAGGCACTTCAAAGTACCGACTATAAAGGGGATCTGCTGGATCAATTTGTCGCCTATATATCCGAAAAGGTGTGGCGATGGGAATTAACCCAGATTACGGAAACGGAACTCCCACTTTTGTTGAAGGAGAAAGTACTCGCCTCGGCAGTCTGTTATGAAAAAGAGGTGGATACCTTGCTCGAATATGTTGAACGTTACGATGAATTGGTCTCCACGAAACTGGCATCAAATTCCGAAATGGACAACCACCGTCAATATATTGAAGAACAATTTCAAGCGATTGTTGAGACCCTTTTAGTGTAGTTTTAGATTTCCAATACATCGGTAATGTAGGGGGTTGTAATCCCGAATTACCGAGATATTTAAACTTGTAAGGACGAATGGATTTCCCACAAGTCCGTTATAGGGTAATAGATGAAAGTAGCTTTATTGGGCAACAGTCAGCTCGCCGTTTCAGCTGCCTGGGGCTTGTGTCAATCGGAGACGGCACACGAAATTGTCTTTGTGTCGGATGCGACATCCAACAAAAATAGGTTTGTATTTTCAAAAGAAGATGCACCCGGAAGACTTCGGGATCTTGTGGAATCAAACGCTTTAAGCGCGAGCGATACTGCCATTTCGTTTTCCAATGCGTTGGAAGGGTTATCTGGTGCGGATGTGGTTATTCTGCTGCCACCGGGACAATCCGGCTTCCGTTCCCCACAAGCGTCAAAGACAACAGGCGTCGCACTGGTTAGGCGGTTTATCCCCGGAATCGAACAATATGCGTCGGATACCAAGATTTTGATGGCGATAGCACCCACAAATTACATTGCTGCATGGACGCATCAGGCACTCGGTGGCGGAAAAATTATCGGTCTCGGGAATGGTGCCGCGACGGCACATTTAACCGCTGAAATTGCGAAACGCGCTGAGGTTTCAGTGAAAGATGTAACGGCTTTGGCGATTGGGAGTGATTGGGAGACATATCCACTACCACAATATTGTCGGGTGAACGGCATTCCTTTAGCACAACTGATGCCTGAAACTGAGATCGACAGTCTGTCTGAAGCGGTTTCACGGCGTTGCCCTTATACCACGCCATCGGAATGGACCTTGATAAGTCATATTTTGCAGGTGGTTTCAGCGATTGCGCTCGATAAAAATCGGGTCATGAGTGTCGGCACCCATATATCTGCTGGTGAAACATCGGTTTATCTGAACGTTCCAGCACAAATCGGAAGCGACGGCGTAACGTCAATTGTCCCGCTTGAGTTGGATATATACCAGCGCGAGCAGTTTAAAAAATTAGTCTCCCAGAGTGCTGAAGATCAATCTCCGTAACATTTTCATGTTACGGATCGCTGACGACTAAGAAAAAAGATGCGTGAAATATATCAAAAAATTCCAGAATTAATTGAATCCGATCAGGTTGGTGCCTACTGTACTGTTGTAGAGACGAAGGGTTCCACGCCACAGAAACCGGGTTCAAAGCTGCTCATTCTCCCCAATTTGCGGAACATCGGCACGCTTGGCGGTGGCTGTGTTGAAGCGGAGGCGCGCCGGCAAGCGATAGGGTTGATGCAGGACGGAATGCCACGGCTCCTTGAGTTTCAATTGGATAGCGATTACGGCTGGGACGATGGGCTCATCTGCGGTGGGAATATGAAGATTTTCATTGATCTGCCGAAGACCGAAGCGGAAGCCGAAATGTTTCAGCGACTTCAAGCGTTGAACGCTCAAAAGACACCGCTTGTCTGTGCAACGGTGGTAAGTAGTGCAAAGCAGGGTGTCGATGTCGGTATGAAAATGATCTTCACCGCTACGGGTGAACGGATCGGTACATTGGGTGATTCAGTTTTAGAAGCCGCGATTGAAGCGGAAACCCCTGGGGTTCTTGAAAACAACCAAGCAAGCCTGTTTCGTGAGAATGAGGCAGCTGCGGTCTTCTTGGAACCTTTGCAACCGCGTCCGACGCTGCTCATTGCAGGCGCGGGTCATGTTGGTCAAGCACTCTGTCACCTCGGCAGCTGGTTAGATTTTGACATCGCTATTGTTGATGATCGTGCCGACTTTGCATCCGAGGAACGCTTGCCGGAAGCAGATGAAGTTATCATCGGTGACATCGCGACTGAGCTCCGAAATTATCCTATTACCCCGCTGACCTACGTTGTGATTGTCACCCGTGGGCATCAGCACGACGAATCGGCGTTACACAGTGTCGTTGAGTCGGATGCGCGTTATATCGGCTTGATAGGCAGCCGCCGCAAGATCAAACTGATATTTGACGATTTAATGGAAGCCGGAATTTCCAAAGAGCGACTCCAAAGGGTTTATGCACCCATCGGGTTAGATATTAACTCGAAAACCGTCCCAGAGATTGCTGTCAGCATCGCATCGCAGTTGATTCAGATCCGAAATGCTGCTGACAATATCCACACCTTTGACACCCAACCTGCCCGAATGCCCACCGTTAAAATAGCAGAGGCATAAAAAAATGGATGATATTCATGTATCAGAAGACAAATCTTATACGCTTAGTGAAGTCGTTGACGCTGTAAAACAGACGCTTGATGCCGTAAGCGAACACTCCTCACAGAACCAACTCCGGTATACGTCGACAGATGTCTATTGGCTCCTCCACGACATGCTCCAATATATCAATCGGAATGTCCCGGGTGAGTTTGTCTTGCAGCAAACCAGGAAAGAGGTCTACCGAGTGAGATACACGGCTGAGGATTCCGCGAAACGGAGTTCAAGTAGAAAACTCAAAGCGGAGTTAAACAGAACGGCAAGTTATCTCGAAGAACTAACGGGTAGACGCCCCTCGTGGGGTGATAAAGAGTAAGCACAAGAATACTATTGAGTGTCAGAGTATTTATAAATCAAGGAGTAATTTCGTGAACCAAGAACCTAAGGTAACAGTTGAAGATATTGAGATGTCCGTGGATGCATTAGATGTCCAGAAAGCCGCAGACATTTTTGAAGAGCAGGGGTGTCTTGTCGTGCGGGGTCTGATGGCACCCTATATCAAAGCACTTCATCAGGATATTGAGGCAGCCGCAGCGGAGTCCATATCATTGCTTGATAAGGCAGAACGGATTGTTGAAGGATGGCGTACACCGAACGGCACGCTCTTCCTGCCAGCACCAGAAGGCTACGAGCGCGACAAACAGATTATGGTACTGTCGATAGGTTATCAGACGAGCGCGGCATTTTTCCAATCCGCTTTTGATGAAACTACTGTCAATATCGTGGAGGCGATCTTGGGACCGAACGTGGAGATTTTTGGTAATGGGCAGTGCCTCTATAAGGAACCGGTTGGCGGACACCCGAAGCATCTGCATCAGGATTCTGCGTACTTTGAACACCGCTATCAGGGACCCGTCGGCATCTTGAGTTACGTCGTAGACACGGACTTGGTAAATGGGGCGTTACACGTCGTACCGGGTTCACATAAACTCGGACAACTCAAGCATATTGACACATTCTCACACCTCGGTCTGGCGGAGGATGAGTGGCCCTGGGAGAGCGCGCTCCCCGTCGAAGGCAAAGCCGGTGATTCGATTTTCTTTAATGTCAAGACCGTACACGGTTCTAAACAGAATATGTCGGATAAACCGCGTCCGATTTTCATCAACCGCTATCGCCGAACAGATGACTTTGTGATTATCGGCGGGACAACGACAGCAAACCGTGCAGAGGCAGAGAAACGTGCTGCCGCCGCTGAGGAAGCGAAGAAGTCCAATAGTGATCGAGGCTTAATGTTGCGGGGATTTCGTCCCTTTGCTGCATAGGGACCACAATAGGCAGGTAGGTAAATCTTTATTTTAGTCGGCGCGGCTTTAAGCCGCGCTTATTCTTTACGGTTCCAGTGTCCAAATCAGAACCGTCCCGTCCGCACTTCCACTCGCAAGTGTCTGTCCGTCCGGACTGAACGCAATCGAATTCACCCGATCCGTGTGTCCACTGAGGCTCTTCTTGACTTGCAAGGTCAATAGGTCTAACAACGCAATTCCGCTACTTGTTGCACTCGCGAGGTTTTTCCCATCCGGACTAAAAGCGAGAGATGAGATACTAACGGCATGAAAAATCGGCTCCGATGGTGCCTTGATCTCAGTAGATTGACCCAGAGGTATAGGCTTAGGTATAGACAGAGATAATCGTTCATCCTCAGTGAGGATAACTTTGTGTTGCATGGTTTCGGGATTCCACATCAAAATGAGGGTTGTTTTGTGTTGAGCAGTGTTCGGATCCCACAGTAGTATTCCTTGCAAACCGCCACTTGCAAGCGTTTTCCCATCAGGACTGAAGGCGAGTGCTCCCACCCTATCCACATGTCCCTCAAGCGTTGCTTTCAATTTCCGACGGCGCAGGTCCCAAAGCCGAACAGTTTGGTCTGAGCTTCCACTTGCGACAGTAGATCCATCCGGACTGAACGCAACGGAGAGTACGTGATCTTTGTGTCCTTTGAGTGTGGCTTTGTGGTGACCAAAGATATCACCGCGTAAACGGTGAAAAAACGAATCGCGTGCTTTAGTTTTAGCATTCCACAACCGAACCGTTCTATCACCACTTCCAGTCGCAAGTATATCGCCATTTGGACTGAAAGCAAGACCGCTTTGATTTGGAATTCGATTGTCGGGTATCTTACCATGTCCTTTGAGTGTGACCTGGTATTCACCAGTAGCCGCATCCCATAGGAAAATCTCAGCTTTTGAATCTGATGTTGAAGTAAGACGTAAACTCGCGAGTGTTTTCCCATTCGGGGAAAACGCAACGGACTGAACCCGTGATAGATGAAAAGAACTGAGAACTTGGAACTGACCGTTTGTTGGATTCCACAAGCGGATTAAGTTTTCATATCCACTAGCGAGTGTCCGCGCATCCGGACTGAAAGCGATAGAATTCACTTTGCCATTATGATCAGTAATGATATGCCGAATCACGGATTTTTGGGTATCTTTGGCGTTTATATTCCAGAAATAAATGTCAGACTCATGTCGCGAATAATCGTAACTTGACCCTGCAAGTGTACGTCCATCCGGGCTAAATACAAGACGAGAGAATGACCCGTTTCCTGTCAGTGTTGTCTGATGTGTTCCAGTCGGAATATCCCACAACCGAATTTCGCCGTAACTTGACACTGCAAGGGTATCTCCATCCGGGCTAAACGCAATTGATTGAACACGTTTAGACGCGTAGTTCTTAACCTTACGAACACCATCCTCGTTAACTTCTATCACTTTATAATAATCCGTTTCTCCTCTGAGTGTATTTTTCAGTTGTCCGGTTTGTACATCCCACAATCGAACCGTATAATTTTTATCCGCAGTCGCAAGTGTGGTTCCGTCGGGGGAGAAGGCAATATGGTTTTCCGATTTCCATCCAATAAGTGTAGTTTTGAGCTCTCCAGTTTCAGCATCCCATAACTGAATTTCGTCCGTATCCGCATTATAGTAATGAATTGCAAGCGTTCTTCCATCAGGACTATATACAATTTGAGGAAACGTCTTTGTATTTTCAAGATTTGTTTTGAGTTCTCCAGTATTAGCGTCCCATAACTGAACCGTTTCACGACCACGACCACTGCTCATGAGTGTCTGTCCATTCGGACTGAACATCACTTTGATCACGTCTTCATGCGGTGTAAGAATGTGTTTGTGTTTCCCTGATGCAATGTCCCATAACCGAATTGCTCCTTTGGAATCACCGCTTGCCAGCATTTTTCCATCCGGATGAAATGCCACAGAACTCACCGACGCATCCTGATTATCAAAGGTAGCTCTAAGTTCACCGGTGTGCAAATCCCATAACTTAATCCCGTGCTTTTCAAAACTATTACTCAAATCCGCGAATACCTGCCAATCAGGGCTAAGAGCAGTATTGCCAGCCCATCTTCCCTTATGTTCTGTTAATAACCTTATCTCTTTTCCCGTTTGGACATCATAGATCCAAATACCAATTGAGGTGAATACGGCGAGTTGGCTGCTATCGGGCGAAAATTGATATATGGTGCTTCCTACAATATTCTCTGTTTTACCTTTTCCAAGCCGCATCTTCGCCCCTTCAGGCAATTCCCATCGGACGTAGTCTTCCGCGAAGGCATTAGGGAGAAATAGGGTGCTAATGAGCAGTATTGTAGAGATAAAAGCAAGCGTCTGTTTCATAAGTCGGATGCTCCTCAAGAAACACTTGTAGGATTATATGCTACAATTCCATTTTCGCTATCATGGTCAACCTAACTGATACAGCATCAGATAGATAATCACGCCTGTTACCGAGACGTATAACCAAATTGGGAAGGTAATTTTTGCGATGCGACGGTGTGCATCAAACCGCTCGCGCCAAGCTAAATAAAGCGTACGCAACGCCAACGGCACGATGACAAACGCTAAAAGGATATGTGAAATCAGAATGGTAAAGTAGACCGGACGAATCCATCCCTGCTGTGTAAACGGCTTTGATCCAGCGTGATAGTGGTAAATAACATAGGAGATAAGAAAAAGCACAGACACACCAAACGCCGCGAGCATGCAGTTTTTATGTGCCGTAATTTTCTGCTGCCGAATAAGGATATACCCAATTGTCAGCAGGATGCCGCTGATTGTGTTTAGTGTTGCATTGACCGTCGGTAGATCTGAGATCTCAAGCACATTTTCCTCCTATTAAACTATTAAAAACGAAAAAATGTTTGCTTTTTTGCCTTGTTTGTGTTATAATAAGAATTGCAACACCACTGTTGCTTAGTTATGGTATTGCTGAGGGTCGCGAGGGAAACAGTTTCGCTGCTTGGATCCCTCGTGGTCCTCCGCACTTACTTCGGCACAACGGCGTGTGCCTGCGACTTTCTACCGGGGCCACCGATAGGCTTGTGCACCTTTAGAATTCTCTAACGCAAATTCCCACCGTTGACACCACGTTTCATATTGCGTGTTACCGGCTTCTGGTCGCAGACGACTCCGCATCAGAAACGCCGGATAGAACGGACGACCCGTCGGCTGATAGACATCGTGATACCGTAGATCAAAGCTCCAGCGGACGCTCTCCGATTCGTTGGGTTTCGCGCTGTGGAGTGTGTAATTGTGAAATAGGATAACGCCACCTGCCCGAATCGGCAACGGTTTCGGTGTGAGATTAGTCGGTTGATATTCCGGTAGAACTGTCAATCCAGCCTCGTTCCAATCGTGTCTGAAAAGCCCCATCTTATGACTGCCGGGCATCACCTGTAGGCATCCGTTTTCTAACGTCGCGTCCACAATCGGAATCCAGACAGTGAGCATAAAATAGGGGTCGGTATCGGGCCAGCATACGCCTGCATCTTGGTGCCAAGGTGTCGGTGCGCGTTGTGATTTCTCTTTCGGGAGAACAGCACGGATATGTTGAATCGGGTTGCAGATAATCTCGGAACCGACAAAAGACTCTGCGATGTCTAAGATTTTGGGGTTCTTGAGGAAGTTGAACGTCGCTTTGCCGCGCGCCTGCATAATATCAAGGTTCGCCGTTACCTCTGGTGCCTCACTCGCAAGATGGAGGAGTCGTTCTGTGAACGGTCTATCGGCGTGTGTATCGGTAACTTTTCCTTCCGCATGCAATTTCTCGGCACGTTCCGCGATAATTCCCTCGTATTCAGCGATGACGGGTCCCAAATCGTTTTCATCGAGTGCATCTTCAAGCAGTAGGTACCCGTTATCGTGGAAAAACGAAACTTGAGATTCGGTTAAACGCATAATTGCGTCCTCCTTGCGTTGTGCTATCCCCATCGTTGTTCGGGTGGGTCAAAGACGAACCCGTGGAAAAACTTCCGCTGTTCAGGCGAGAGTTGTTTGTTATAGAAATCTTTGGGATACCCCCAATGTTCTTGCGAGGCAATCATCCACGGATGTTCATAGGCATAATAGAGCATTTCGCGCCTGCCCTCCGACTTTGTGAAGATACCGGCGGAATGCCAGACGGCATTGTGGAACAGAATTGCACTCCCCGGCGGCGCACAGACCTCAAGCGCGCCCGGATACTCGTAAGGATACCGCAGGTCTTCGTGATTCGGGTCGTACATCGCCGTGTGGCTTCCGGGTATGAGCCACAGGTTCCCTTGTCCGCCTTCTGTCATATCCGTCAGATAGTAGCCGATTTTCAGTTGCAAAAACGGGATTGGACGTAGGTTGCGATAGCCTTCATCGTGTCCATCGATGTGCCACCCCATCGAGCGTTTGATCAGTTCCGAACCGTCTTCAACGATGGCATCCGATGCGTGGTGGTGCGGCATCTTATTGAGCAATCCTGTAACGTATGGCAGGATCGGCTGCCAATCCAAGAGTTCCAAGAATGCAGGGTGATCGCCGAGGATGTAGAAGATGCGGGTGCTTTTTTCGCCGTGAATGTGTGTCATCCCAGTCTGGGGTAACCCTTTTTCCTCGCGTTCCCGCCGCTGTTCAATGACTTCAGCGAGGGCATCTCTGAGCGTTGCAACGTGCGAAGTCTCAAGAAAATTTTCCAAGACGAGATAGCCGTTGTTTTCAAAGAAAAACTTTTCGGCATCGGTCAGTTCATGTGACATGTCATAAATCCTCTTTTGTTCACTGACGAGGTTTTCAGTTTATAGTAAAGTTTAGAATTAATAGAACACTCCGCGCCGGTTCGGTTAGGAAACCGAACCTACCGGGGGAATGAAAGTGTCTTTTTATTTTTTGGATTCACTATAAATTGAACAACGCTATGGCGTTTTCACCAAAAATTCGTGCTTTATCCGCTTCAGGGATGGGCATATCTTCAATTAAACGGACAAATCGTGGCATATCCACCCATGGGTGGTCTGTCCCGAACAATAAACGATCCGCACCAGAGAACACATAGGCGTACTGCAGTGCTTGTGCCGAGGGTGACACAGTGTCCAAATAGATCCGTTGTAGATACGCACTCGGTGGTTGTGTTATGTTATCTCTCGCTCTACCCAATACCTCAGTCTGATGGTCGATTCTACCACTCATATACGGTAGAATCCCTCCAACGTGTGGCATTACGAGTTGTAAGCACGGGTGGCGTTCGAGAATCCCACTCAAAATCAATCGCAGCAGTGCAAAACTGTTATCCACCTGTAATCCCATCATACCGATCATCCAATGATCTTTGATTGCTTCACCCCACGTCGGCACGGTCGGATGCATAACAATCGGCATCTGTAATGTTTCGGCATGCGCGTAGATAGGTTCAAACTGTGGTGAATCGACGGGTTTCCCACCAATATGGGAATAGAGCATTATCCCTCGGAAACCGAGCGGCTTCACCCGATCCATCTCTGTTATGGCTTCATCTGGGTTCTGCCACGGTAGGCACGCCAATCCTGCAAACCGATCCCGGTGTGTGTCCACAAGTTCAGCGATGGCATCGTTGATCGCTTGCGCCCCTCTGTTCCCCAATTCGGGCGCGAGCATACACGGCGGCGGTATATTGGTGCTGAGCAGTGCCATGTCAACACCTGCGTCGTCCATGTCTTTGAGTTTACGTTGCGGATCGTATGCCTCGTCTTGTAGCCGAAATGTTTGGACATCGCTGTACGTAACAACAGCCTCGCTGCCCCTACGAATCACTTGGGGCGGATGCGGGTTCTGCGCGAGGATTTCAATATAGGCGTTTGGAAATATGTGGCTCTGGCAATCAATTCGCATGTTTCCGGTAAGGGACGCGTCCTTATTCCTCGAATTCTGCGATGGCTTTGCGTATACCTGACAATGCATTTTCTGCAGCAGTTACCCGAGATTCAAGCTTTGCAATCCACGCGGCTTTTTCAGCAGAGAGTGTGTTCTGTTGCTGTTCTGGCGCGGGGTCGCTCACGGGGGACTTTTTAGTGTCGCCGGGTTGCTTGTTAGTTCTGGGTGCTGCTAACGTTGCCTGTAGTTTCCTCCACGGCTTCTGAAAACTGAAATCCTCTCTGAGTTTATCAATACGGACGATAGTGAAGACGCGCGTTGTCTTGAACTCAGGATGGTAGTCAACTGTCAAGGCACTAATGCCGGGGCCGATCTTCTCTTTGTAGCGGGGGTGCATCTGAAGCAGTTTCATGACCATTTTATGCTCTGTGCCCTGTAGCGGTTCTTTCAGGGGTGCGGTATCCCGAATCGACTCAAAGCGTTTTTGGATGTCTTCAGTGCTTTCAAAAGTTTCTCCTGCAAATTCAATCACTGTTTTATTCTCCTTGCCTCAAGAAATTTCCATAGATTTTATGTCTTTTAGTATGCCATGTCTAACTCTTTTTATCAAGGAATCTTTTTTATGTAACCTTTTTACCGGATTAGCATTCTTACGCCCGCCGTGGTTTCGGCCACTTGATCATGTAGTTAGATGGCACTTCACGAACGAACATGGATGCAGCGCGCTCTCGATCACCCGTGCGATAGACTGTGGACGACAGATAAAGTTGGTTTTGCGCGCGGGTCATACCGACATAAAAGAGGCGACGCTCCTCTTCAATTTCTTCTTCTGTAATATTCTGCTTCCATATCGGGAAACTTCCCTCTTCCATGCCGAGAATAATAACGACTGGAAATTCTGTGCCTTTCGCTGCGTGTAACGTCATTAAGGTCAATTGCTCAGTTTTATCGTCGAGTTCATCAATATTGGTGAGCAACTTCTGATAATCCAAGAAATTGGTGAGTTGATGCTCGTCATTCACGGATTCAAAATGGATGACTGCGTTCATAAACTGAATACGGCGTTGTCGCCATTCAATATCTTCTCGAAACTCTGGAACAGCGGTATCTTGTAGTTCTTCCATATATGCTGTCGCTTCTGCTGCTTCTGCTGCTTCAAGCGGTAGACGCTCCGGTAAGTCAGCACTGTGTGTCTGCACAAAACGCTTCGCAGCGTTAAGGAACACATCGGTCTCGGTTAGGGTATCTCTTGTAGCGGCTTCTCGTTGCAATGCTTCTGTTTTAGCAAGGATACCAAGCCCTACCAGCGGTAGAAGTTCGGTCAGGGATTTCACTTCGCGTTTGTAAGCATCAATCTTGATGAGTTCTTTGAAGATCTCTCTGTTGACTCTAACATCCTCTAAGGCACCGTGTAAGCGATCGTGTTCAATACCAAATTTCTCAGCAAGTGCGCCGATGCTACACCGTTGTCGCGGGAAAAGCCGTCGCGCGGTAGCGAGGGTATCGTAATGCGGTGCCGATAACCCCATCTTCAAATACCTTCCAAGGTCTCGTGCAAGAATCGGATTATCGTATTCCGACACATTGTGCCCAATCAAAATCCGGTCTTGGATAAACCCAAAGAATTCAGGCAGTACCAATTCAATCCCAGGGGAATCTTTGACGGTGTCTTCATCAATTTGGTGAATGCGCGTGGCTGCGCGCGGGATGCGTCCACCCGGCGGTTTTACCAAGCAGTGGTACCGTTCTACTTCATCTCCGATCGGGTTGAGGCGGTGCGCGGCGATCTCAACAATTTCTGCTGTTTTCGGATTGATACCGGTTGTTTCCAGATCATAGACGACCATATCCGCCATATTTGGGCTTTCAAAGCGGTTAATAAGACGTTGACAGAGTTTGAGTGCCGCGATGCTCCGAATGTCTTCGGTTTTAAGGTGGACTACATCACTACGGGCTGTATCTGCTGGGTTTCCGATGAGAATTATCCGCGCATCTCGTCCTGTTTCTCCGAGTTCTTCAAAATCACCAATAAGTAGATGCACGCCGTTGTCGAACTGTGGCGGTCTATTTTCATCAGGCGGTAGAAATCGAAGTTCGGCGTACTGATCCAGATAAGTTTCAAGCGTCTGGTGAATGATGTGTGCTGCACAATATTCGTCAATACCGTGGCTGGCAGTAATTTGAATCGGCTCGTCAAGGTTAAGTGCGCTGTAGAGAACATCCTGGGCGGTCACAAGGTTCGGCAGCTCAGGTTGTTTTTCGATGACTTCCAATTCTTCGGCACGGTAAGGCGAACGAGACAATTCCAAAGCATCAAAGAGTTTCTGAATGATTTTATCGGTCTTTTCGCCTTGGATTTCAACTGACAGTTTCTCAAGTTGCGTCCAAAACTGACGAACGTTTCGGCGGGTCAAGGGACCAACATCTTCGGCGTATGCCTCAATATTTCTCAAGAGTTCCATGAATTCAATGTATTTGCGCTGTGCGAGCCACTTGAGACGCACCCATGTCAAATCGTCAATACAAGTTTCAGGAAAATTGATTGCCTGTTCCAAGTCTTGCGGGAGTTGCCACTGGATGAGACGGAGATACGCGAGAATCCCTTTACTGTGTCCTTCGCCAAAGGAATTCGTCGGTAGAATCCGCTGGAATTTGATGTCTGCGCGGAGCAGCTGCTCCGCCAAAACATCTGCGAGTTTGTGGGTTCGGTAAAAGACAGCAATATCGCGATAAGAATAGCTGCGCTTCGTTACCAAATTTTGGATAACATGAATAATACCAAGTGCTTCCGCTATAGGTGTGTCAAAAGTGTAATGAAAAATGTCGCGTCCGGCATCTTTATGGGTTCTGAGCGTGTGCTGTTTCTGTCGCTCAGGATTTCTGGAGATAACTTCCTCTGCGGCGCGTAAGATTTTCTCACTGCACCTATAATGATCATCCAGTTCGACGGTTCGCGGATCGAAATCCGTTCTGAAATTGTCAATATATTCTGGGTTTGACCCGCGCCAACTATAGATAGACTGGTCTTCATCGGCGACGACCATGAGATTATGTACCGGCGCAGCACAAAGCAGTTGGAGTAGATGGTACTGCACACGGTTCACATCGTGAAACTCATCAACGAGGATATAGGAGATTTCCTTATGATAGGCATCTTTTACTTCTTTTACGTCTAACAGTTCCACAGTTTTCAGCAGAAGATCATCAAAATCGAGGGCATCGTATTCGTCGAGTTTATGCTGGTAGTTTTCCAGTACATTTCGGATATTTTCGAGCGTCTCTGGGTCGTAAATATCTGTGTTATCTACTGCTTCAACTGGATCCTGTAGTGTGCATTTCGCTTCGCTGATAATGTTTCGTAGCAACCATGACGGGTAGTCGTCAGCGTTGAGGTTCAACTCACGGACGCTTTCTGTTAAAATCTCGTCTTGGAGTTCTTGGTCAAAGATGGTGAAATTCTCGCTTAATCCGATCTTTAGCGCATGTTTTCGTAGCACTTTGACACAAAATGCGTGGAAGGTGCAAGCCTTAACGCTGGATCCGTGTGGTTCGCCAATCTCGGTGTTGATGCGTTCCTGCATCTCTTCTGCCGCTTTATTCGTAAACGTAATTGCCAAGATCTTCTCAGGTCTGATATTGTGTTCGCGGATCAGATGCTCAATACGGTGTGTGATAACTTTTGTTTTACCTGTACCGGGACCTGCAATGACGAGAAGGGGACCGTCTTTATGTGTTACCGCTTCTATCTGTTTCTCATTTAAGCCATGTAGAGTGTTCATCAAAATATTCGGGCAGGATACCCCTTGCTTTAGCTGGGGGAGGAATGCCCACTCCGATAATTAAAGTTTAGTTTTCTTAGGACTTTGAAGTCCATTCGTTTGGCACTTGTTGTGAGGCGTTTTCCATCCAAACTGTAGAGAGAAAACAAACCTTTGGCGTTGATTCCTGCTAACCTTGTTAATCCGTATTTGATATGCTTAACAAGTGTGTTCTTTACTAAACCCTTACACAGCACAGTGCCCCCATATCTTGAACGAATGCCGCCCTTTTTATATTGTTCTCTATGCAGATTGCGTCTTGCTATAGGGATCGGTGATATACACATCACCGCTTTGTTGTCTACACTGCTGTCGCCACCAACGGTATAATGTGCCAAGCACCAACTATCAACACAATGTGCATCAAAGCCTTCAGACAACTTCTTCGATGACTTCTTGAGTCCGAGTTTATCACGAATCTCTTTCGTTTCAAAGCCCTGAAGCAGCAGCAACTCCCACCGTTTTTTGATTTCGCTATAGAACCACTGTTTACCAACTTCAAGTGGACTAAAAGAGGTATTCCACTTCTTGGCATGTTTTAGCGTTCTTGCTTTGATATCCTCGACACAGACATGCGTCAGAGGGAACAGTTTTGAGAACCAATCAAGGATGCGAAGTTTCCAGTCCCAGCGTGCGCGTGTGCCAGCAGGTATACGCACCTTGTTCGCGAGACGGTTGGTTCTCTGCTTGCGGTTTGGACATTTCCGTGAACGTCTACTTCTACGCAACTCGCGACGCTTTGCCACTTTCTGACCTACTTGATTATGTGCATCTGCTTGCACATTCAAGTAGGTGTGTGCTTCCGATTTGACCGTGAAGCCTTCTTTCTTGCTACCGGGGTCAACACCGACAGCAATCTCTTGTGTATCCCTATCAGAGGGTTCTTTGTTGAGACGGATACAATATATGCCATTATTGAAATACGGTGTTGCTTCGCCACGCTTGACGAGTTTTCTGGCGCGTGCAGCGTGTAGAGGCATGAGTTGTTGTCCGTCTTTGGTTTTAACAGGCACAAACATAAGTTTGTATTCTCCCTTATGGGGTATATGTTGCCCCTTCCAGATCACAGTATCCAAGAAGAATCAGACTTTGGGAGCATCCGAAACGTCGTTTGAACTACCACGCTAAGATACTGCGATATGTTACTGTAGTCAACGGTTTACCTTGTGGAGTGGACGTTTGGTATACGCTTCGCACAAGCCCCCGACTTCAGTCGGGGGTTATTGAC
>PYIY01000144.1 GCA_003635195.1 Candidatus Poribacteria bacterium
TCCGGCTCGACCACGATTATGCGATCTTTATGGAAGAAGGACAGAAAGGTGGTAGACTGCACGGCGGTGAAGATGGCGGTAGACCCGGCGGCCCCGAAGGCGATCACTGGTATAAATACCGCGACGGTATCATGCGCAACGGTTTATGTGTGATGACCTATAACTTAGCAGATGCACCGGCAGGTGCGGGCGGGTTCGGTTGTATCCCCGGCAGCCATAAGAGCAATTTCTTGCGGGAAATCCCGTCAGAGGTCCGCCAATTTGAACGTTCCACGCACTACGTCGTCCAACCCGCTCTGGCAGCAGGGGACGTGCTATTCTTCACAGAAGCACTCGTTCACGGGACGATGCCGTGGACAGCTAACCATCAACGTCGGTCATTGCTTTATAAATATAGTCCAGGACATTCCGCTTGGTCCGGCAATTACTACGACATCAGTAAATACGACGGATTGACGGAACAACAGGAACGGATGCTAATGGCACCTTCCATCGGTAGACGACCTCGCGTTATTGACCCAGATTGAACACCAGAAGATCTGTATATAGTTGTTGGTTATCCATATAAGAAACCTCTTTGCTGACAGCCGACGGCTGACGGCTGAAAGCCAATCCGCTGAAAGCCGACAGCCAAACAAAAGGAATTTAGACCATGACAGGTGAAGAAAAGTTTCAGGTAGACCTTGAAGGCTACCTCGTCATAAAGAACGTCTTGACCGACGATGAAGTCGCTGAGATGAACGACATCATCGATAACAGCGAGCGTCAAGGACCGCCGAGTCTCTGGGGGGAACCCTTTAAGAGACTGATTGACCATCCAAAAGTCCTCCCGTATCTCCTCGATCTATTGGGTCCGCACGTCCGGCTCGACCATGACTATGCCATCTTCATGGAGGCAGGTCCCCATATTAATGGATTACACGGTGGCGAAGATGGCGGTGGCCCCGGCGGGCCTGAAGCCGATCACTGGTACAAATACCGCGACGGCATCATGCGCAACGGCTTATCCGTGATGACCTACAATTTAGCCGATGCGCCGGCAGGTGCGGGTGGATTCGCCTGTATTCCCGGCAGCCATAAGAGCAACTTTTTGCGGGACATCCCATTAGAGGTGCGCCGATTTGAGCGTCCAGCACACTACGTCGTCCAACCCGCTCTGACAGCAGGGGATGTCGTCTTTTTCACCGAAGCACTCGTTCACGGAACAATGCCGTGGAAGGCAGAACATCAACGGCGTTCGCTGCTCTATAAGTACAGCCCTGGACATTCTTCATGGTCGAACACCTACTACGATATCAGTAAATACGGTGAACTCACCGAACAACAGAAACGGATGTTGCTGCCACCATCCATCGGTAATCGTCCCCGCGTTGTTGATGCGGATTAAACAAGGGTAGTCTATTTTTCACGGCATCACCGTACCGCAAACTTGCCTCGCAGTGAGAGTTTGCGGGATGCCAATAGGCATTCCAACGACCAACACCACGCAAAAGTCACAATCTAACAGATTGTGGTACAAACGGAGTCCTATAAGATCCATGCCAAAGGTTCAACTCACTGGCAACCAGAGCGATTTCCTGAAAATTGTTGCCGCAGCAGCAGGGCGCGGCGACCTCGAAACCGCGCGTCAACTGCTTGACGACAATCCCGCTTGGATTCATACCGTCGGTTCGCACGGTCGGACGATGCTGTGGGAAGCGGCGTATCGTGGGAAATTGGAGATGGTTCAATTTCTCCTCGAACGCGGTGCCGATATAAATCTGCCGGGTTGCTATCATATCGAACACCGCCTTGAGATAACGCCCTACTGTGTGGCACGCTACGAAGGTCGGGACCTTGTAGCAGACTATCTACTTCAGCACGGCGCGACAATCGACATCCACACCGCCGCCTACCTTGCCGATTACGATACAGTCCGCTCGCATCTTGATAACGACCCAAGTCTCGTCAATAGTGCATATCTTCAGGCAGTCATGCTACCTGCAGGGAAACCCCACACCTTTGAACACCGAAAAACGGCGTGGGCGACACCGCTCTGCTATGCGATCAGGGGCGAAGACCCGGCAATCGTTGAATTGCTCATCTCGCGAGGTGCAACAATCAAACCGTATAGCGAACGCTTTCTGGATTATGCTGTCTCAGGCAATCGGATAGAGATTACCACGTTATTACTCAAGAATGGGGCGGATCCGAACAAAGCACCACGTATCTTAGACGATGGTTCCGAGATGAGCAAGCTGCTCAAAAGTTACGGTGCCCCACCGAAAGACATAAACGCTCAGGGTGACATGGGATGGCCGATGCTTGTTTACGCCTGCCGAGGCGATAACGGGGAGCATCCAGACGAGATTCTGAGGCTTTTAGCACTCGGTGCCGATATCGATGTACGGAACTACAAAGGGAAAACGGGACTGCATTGCGCCGCGAAGGCGGGTTTCCTCACAGTTATCGATCTGCTCATCGAAAAAGGTGCCACGATTGACGCGCCCGATAATAACGGAGAGACCTCGCTGTTTGAGGCAATCCGATCGACGATAAAGGACGGTGAAAAACAGCGCGATGCTATAGAAACACTGCTCGTCAAAGGTGCGAATCCGAACCTCAAAAACAGGACAGGTTTGACTCCGCTACAAGTCGCAAAACGGATGCGACGGGCGGATGCTGGGAAAATTGTCGAACTGTTGGAAAAATATAATGCCGTTTAGCACGAAACGATTTGCAGGAACGGGATTCAAAATGCACTACACACGCGAAAAACTCACGCAAGACTTTACCGATCTCGGCATCAACAAAGGGGATACGCTCTTTATCCATTCGTCCTTTAAGAGTCTGGGACCTGTTGCGGATGGGGCAGGCACGGTCATCGCTGCGTTGGAAGAAGCAATCGGACAGAACGGACTGATTCTGATGCCGACCTTCAATCTGCGACCGAGTCGGGAGGAACGCGTCGCTTCGTGGAATGTTCCGACAACGCCCTCTACAGTCGGATGGTTAACAGAGTTTTTTCGCCAGATGCCCGGCACCTATCGCTCCGACCACTATTCTCATGCTGTCGCTGCCCGCGGGAAAGAGGCAGAGGCGTTTGTGGCGGATCATCTTAGCCAAGAAGGCTATCAATCGCCGTGGGATCACCACCCGTGGGGAAAGACTTACGGCACGCACTCGCCGATGTTCCGTGCCTATAAAACGGATGCCAAATTGCTGATGATCGGTGTTGATTACGAGACTTCGACCTATATTCATGTCGTTGAGGTTATCCATTGGAACAAACGCCTCACGAACGATCCGCAAGCAACGTTCATTGGGTTGAGCCGTCCAAAACTCGGTGCCTTTTGGGACGCACTCGGTCAGCTGAAACAAAGCCAGGTGGGAGATTCAGACTGTCGGTTGTTCCACATCAAAACCTACGTGGACACACTTTTAGCAGAGGTGGAACACAACCCTGAACCATATCTCGGGTGAGAAATTTGAAGTATCTGTTGGTAGACGCGGTTCGCAACCATGCCGATTGACAGCGGCATCTGTGCAAGTCTGAAGACGCACCTCACAAAAAGCACAAAAATCCGCGCAATCTGTGTAATCCGCGTAATCCGCGATTCAGACTACTAACGGCAGATAGCCATCATTCATTCACAAGCTCCAATTCACCTGTTCGTTCCAGATAGAGATGCGTTGTCACAACAGCCCAGACAGGTGCTAAAACGGCATGCACAAGCGTGTTTACCAGAACCATCACCCCGACTGTCCAAAAACTTGGAGCACTTTCAAAACTTATCCTCACAGAACCGCCCAAAAAGAGTGTGAAGAATTCCGGTGACAGCAACACCCTACGTATTGGATCAAACTCAGGCACAGTCAGAGAAAACACTAACAATGTTAGACCGAGAACCACAGCAGTAAACACCATGGTGAACAAAGCGAGCAGTAGATACATCCCGAAAGTGCGTCCCCACATCCCTCGAACCAGTGTACTGCTACGACGCATCGCTTCAATTGCCGATCGCTGATCCTCAATAATAATAATCTGGTTGTAGAGACTCCAGTTTACGCCAAAATAAATTAAAACAACTGTAATCAAAAAAAGTCCCAAGCAGAGACTCGAAGCATTGGGTGCAGCAGGTATAAGAAGTATCCCTGACGTAAGAAGCAAGAACGCAAACAAACCTACAGCTGCGAAGAAGTATAGGAGAAAGAACCCTCGTAAAATGGGACCGATTTTGGGGCGTGTCCGCGCCCAGACCCTCCGCATCGTGACTTCCGCGCCCCTATAGTATCGGACCGTAACAAACGTAAGAGGACATATCGCTAACCATAGGAAACCGATACTGAAGGAATGGAAACTGAAAGTCATACCCGAATCTATACTGCCTGATGCTATGGGATCCTCCCTGGGATACTCACTCACAGCAAGACCACGTGTCGTGTCAAAACGCCATAAATTCTTGGGATCGGAAACACTATCGAAAAGACTTTCCAAGAGACTCAATCCGAAATGAAATAAGACCCCTAAAACGATAAATGGCAGCATAATACGCCAAAAGAGCCAGAAGTTGTCTCGATAGCATCGAAATATCGCTGAAATGAGTTCAGGTTGTTGCGCGGGTACTTTAGCGGGGTCAATGTTTTCCACCGTCTCTATCATGTTCTATTCCTCTTGGTGTGTCGCCATTACTTCAATATCAAAACCCTCTTTCCGAATGCGCTGATCGAAATACAAGAGCGTGCAACCGATCACCCAAATCGGCATTACAAACGTGTCAATCCCTAAATTGGTAAGATACATCAGGGCGTAAGAAAGACGTAACTCGGACAGTTTTGTAGGAAGTTCCCACAGTGCCATCCATTGGACAGTTTCTATAAAGTTTCCTATATCTTCAAGTCCTGTAAGAATAAATAGAAATGCAAAAACAGTGCGGAGTATAAAACCGATAGCGAAAGAAAGTAGGAAAATCGCTATCACTGTCCCAATGACACGCCACCTTCTGCCTCTGATTAACGCACGGCTTCGCCTGAATCCGACGCGCATGGGTGTTCCCTCCAGCAACGTAGCGGAAGTAAAGAAACTCCAATAAGTTATAAAGAAACCGGGGATACTCACCATTATAAGTGCTGAAAACATTTGGAAAATGAAATTCAAAGTAGTTACTGCTATGCCATCGGTTCCTATAGAACCCTCAATATAAGTTATTATGAGAAACCCAAAGACAAAGCTTGCGAGGAGGACGCAGAAAATTGTGATGACTGCGAATAAAAATGAACCGACGCAATATGGCAAAAATTGCCGCCGCCCTTGCCTTAGCACCTCACCTACGCTGACCGTATTCCGTAACCAGACTTGCGCACCAGCCAAAACAAGCCTGCTCACCACAAAAAGAGAGACCCCGAAGACAGCAATGACAATAGACACCCAGATTGCCACCCTCACGCTCCGTCCTACCGAATCGTCAAGGAAAACGATCGAAATTACGATTGCCATCGCCATAAAGTAACCGGAAGCAATTCCAAAGAACGACAGGAAATGCGTACGATAAAGACTAAATACCGCATCCAGAAGCTCGCCAAACCCCATAGTTCGTAGGTTTGGAGGCCCATTATTTGCTTGGGAAGGATTGATTTGTTCTGGCATGGCTATTTCCGTAACTGCTTCAGGGTGTTCCCGATGTTTTAAGCGTGTAGACTTCTTCTAAAAATTTCTCATAATCCACCGAACCGCTCCCCCCCATCTTTTCGACAATCGGGCTGGCTATGGTGCGCGCCAACTCTGAGCGGCGAGGTTTCGGGAGGGTTCCGCGACGCGCAAGATATTCACGTATCGCACTTAACTCAATCTCTGTAATCAACTCAGGTCGGATCCAAGCGTCATACGCAAACACTTGTGGTGAAATGTTGAGCGCGGATGCCTCTGCTCTTGAGGTCATTCCTGTAAGTTTTAGGTCCGTACGCGCCGTTTTAACGACGAGTGTCCCAGCAGCCAAGTCCCCTAACCGCTTCCAGTTAGGGGTGATGAGCATCGTCATCAACCCTGCACCATAAAAGAAAGGCAGGAAATCGACCACTCGTACCAGATTACGGATCGCTGAATCCGCAAAACCGATCGGATAGCCGCCGTCTTTGATGACGCGTAGCCCGAGTGCCCGTTTTCCCGGTGATTGTCCGTTCGTCGTGACCTCAAACACCATATAATAACCCCAGAAAAGCGCGAAGACGATGATACCGCCCAATGCACCAAGCCAGTTACCGAGCGTCTCACCGAGCTCGGATATAAACCTTCGGTTAACGTAAAATCCGATAAAGGCGATCAGTGCAAGCAATAAGGTATCCAGCAGTGCCGCATAAAAACGTGACCCGATACCCGCTTTTTGAAAACTAATGTCAATCTGTTCTGGTGTTTCTATCGATAATTGTTCGTTCATTGTGGAAGGCAGCTCCCTTTTTCGATATAAAAGGCTTGATTTTTGATACAAAATGGCGTTTAATTATAGTAAAATTCAAAATCAGCAAAGACGAACTTAACCATGACGATCACAGATTTTATTTCCAAAAAACAGGAAACTTGGAACGAACTCGAAGCATTGCTTAACCGTCCCCGCGATGCGAATGCGACACAACTCAACCGCCTCGGTTATCTCTATCGGCGTGTCACATCCGATTTAGCGGTAGCACGCCGCGATTTCCCGCAGGACCGGTGTGTGCCATATCTCAACGAACTCGCATCACGGGCACACGCCACGGTTTACCAGACCTCTCCATTCAAGCGCGGCAATCTTCGGCAGTTTCTTCATTTTGGTTTCCCGACACTGTTTCGCGAAAATCTCAGTTTCATCGGCGCATCGTTCCTCATGTTTACGATCGCATTTGCGGCAGCATACTGGGTCGGTCTGACGAATCCTGACTTTGCGGAAAAACTCATCCCCGAACGCTACGCCTCCCATATTAAGGAATTAGAAGACGGTTCATGGAACGACACGTCAGCGGAAAGGCGAAATCTATTCGCCTCCTTTGTGATGACGAACAACATCCGCGTCGCTTTTTACGCCTTCGCGTGGGGCATCATGTTTATGGTCGGCACCGCCTACATTTTAGTCTACAACGGCATCCATATCGGTGCGGTTGCGGGGTTATGCCATGCCCACGGCGTTTCATCAGCACTCTGGTCGTTTGTCTCGCCACACGGTTATATTGAATTGACAACAATCTTTATCGCAGGCGGTGCCGGATTAAAGTTAGGCTATTCGCTGATCGCACCGTCGCTCTATACGCGTAAACGTGCTTTGACAGACGCTGCCAGAACCGCCGTCCAGCTGCTCGGTGGGTGTGTTGCCCTGCTCATCGTTGCAGGAACCATTGAAGGCTTCGTTTCACCCTCTGAGCTGCCAGATGCCGTCAAAATCGGGTTCGGTGCCGTGACAGGTATCTTGCTGTTTACGTACCTCTTCGCAATGAAAGCCCCCGACACTGATAACTGACAACTCCGTCCTACCCAAACACCAACCACCAATAACTAAATCCTCGACTTCGCCTTAAGCTCCAAATACTTATTCACGACCGCCATTGTCAACTGATGCGCTGGCACATCAATCGTGATAACGCCTTGACGGCGTAGGATCTCTAACGTCGCATGTTTCTCCTGCAATAACCGCTCGGCAATTGCCTTCTGATAGACCGATCTGGAATCTTTGGCACCCTGCTCCGCTAATTCAACGATACCGGAATCCGTCAAGGTCACACAAGCAACGAGGTGATGTTTGGAGAGTTGCGAGACATAAGCGGCGATGCCTTCGGCAGAATCACTGTCTAAAATATCCGTAAAAAGGATAATAAGAGCACGCCTGCGCTGTTTTGAAGCGAGATATTTGAATGCCTCCTCAAAGTCCGGTTCAACCGGATGCACAGGTAGCGCGTAGATGGTCTCTAACATCGTCAGAAACTGCTTTTTGCCCGGCTTCGGCGCGAGATATTGGTGAACCCTATCCGCAAAAGCGATCAACCCGACTTTATCGCCTTTCAGCATCGAGACGTAAGCCGTCATCAACGTTGTATTGATGGCGTAATCCAATTTAAGCATCGCCTTTTGTGCGGTCGATTCCGCAGCGGGCAGTGTGGATGTTT
>PYIY01000145.1 GCA_003635195.1 Candidatus Poribacteria bacterium
GGCGATAACACCTACGTCCACCTCAAGCACCGCTTCATCTATCTCGCTCTGCTCATGGATGTCTTCACGCGCATGATCAGAGGGTGGAAACTCAGTCAACACTTGACGCAATCTCTGACGTTGGAACCCTTAGAGCAAGCTTTAGACGACAGGGTTCCGGAGATTCATCACTCCGATCAAGGCGTGCAGTATCTTTCAAGTGCTTATCTTTCGAGACTCAAAGAACACGGTATTCAGATTTCAGTCGCTTGCAGAGGGTGTCCTTGGGAGAACGGGTACGCCGAAAGGTTGATCCGAACCCTCAAGGAAGAAGAAGTTCACCTCAATGATTACCGAGATATTACCGAGGCTCAAGAACGCATCGATCATTTTATCACACAGGTGTATAACTATAAACGCCCACATTCGGCGTTAGGGTATCTGACGCCTCTTGAATTTCAAAGACAAACCTTCTCTTAACTTTGCTAAATTTTGGTCTAAATAAAGGGTGGCACTTCATACGAAGACAATAGCATTCTGAGGGACAAAAGGGATTTACTTTTAAATGACTTACGTGAGGGCTTACGAAGGTATGCCCAAAACCAAAATGTAAAAATCCCAAGATTTGATATGTTTAATCAAGGAAGTTACGCAATGGGCACTGGTATTGAACCACTCCACAGCGAAGACTACGATATTGATGTTGGATTAAATTTCCATCTCTCAAGAAATGATTATTCACCTGTACAGGTAAAACAATGGGTTTATGAAGCATTGCAAAGCGGAAATCGAACAGTAGAATACAAACGACCTTGCGTGAGAGTCCAGTACCATCGGGCGGGTGGGGTACTCTATCACGTCGACTTAGCAATCTATTCAGGACATGCCTATAATCGGGACAACAGGACCTATTTAGCGAAAGGCTTTATAGGTTCAGGACCAGCAGATAAGATCTGGGAAGTCGCTGAACCCAAAAGACTGATGGAAACCTTTCAACAAAAATTTCAGTATCAAGATGGCCACCGAGAACACTTCAGACGAGTTATACGATTCCTGAAGCGGTGGAAGGATGTTAACTTCTCTACAAATGGGAATGAGAGGCCAACCGGAATCGCGATGACAGCTTGTGCCCTAAATTGGTTTCGGGTAGGGACTCGTTATAATCTTCCTGATGGAAAACATTATTATGACGATCTAACGGCACTTAAAAATCTTGCTGGGTCAATCCTTAATCAGTTTGATTTTGGAAACCGAATAAGTATTCATCTGCCTGTTGCACCATACAACAATCTGTTTGAGAAGATGAGCGATAAACAGATGCAAAATTTCAAGATTAAGCTCGCAGGGCTTATCTCCGTTCATTTACGGAATGCAGAAGAGGCCCCAAATGCTTTTTTAGCATGTAGTGCTTTGAGACATGCTTTCGGAAACGATTTCCCGCTACCGTAATAGTAGGAAAGGAATCAGATTTATGAATCCCAAAACAAGATCAGAATTCAAGATTAACCGTAGAACTATACCAGAGCATACTCGCTTAAAATTATGGGTTAAAGCAGCCGGACGGTGCGAATTCAAGGGATGTAACGAACCCGTTTGGCGCAATAATTTAACGTTAAGTGACAGAAATTTTGGAGAGGTAGCGCATATTATTGCGGCGAGCGAGGATGGCCCCCGAGGAAGCGAAAAGTCAGTGGATTTGCGAATTAATTATTCCAACCTCATGCTCTTATGTCCACGATGCCACATAGAAATCGATCGCGATCCTAATAAGTATTCTTCAGAGTTACTCCGCCAGTGGAAACAAGAGCACGAAAAAAGAATTGAGATTCAAACAAATTATCCAGAGGAGATTCATAAGTCAACGGTTGTGCTATTCACAGTAAAAATTAAAGACAGGATACCTCGTATTAACCACGAGGCTTATCGCAATGCAATGTTCCCGAAATATCCAATTGATGAAGGGATTAAGATTGAAATGCCTGATTTTGATCGGCATGGCGATGAAGCTGAATGGGGCACTTACGCGAGAACTATTGAAAGAAAAATCAAAACACGTGTTGAGGAAGGAATAGACGAGAAGAAAATCAAACATTTCTCTGTATTCGCTATCGGACCTATGCCGCTGCTTATGTTTCTGGGCAAATGTATCGGGGATACCATGCCGGCAGATCTATACCAAAGTCACAGAAACATCAAGGATACAAGTCAAACATGGTCATGGCAAGGAGAAGAGGGGGAGATGCAAACCGCCTATATAGTGAACCCCATTAAGGTGGTGGAAAACAGTGAGAATATTGCAATTGTATTGGCTCTAAGCGACACAATTGGACCGGACAAATATGCTAATTTCGTTGACGATACTTTTAGCATTTATGAAATAACTATCGAAAATCCCTCCCCGCATTTTTTGAGAAATCCTAAGCAGCTTGAACATTTCAGTTATGAATATAGGAAGTTACTGAATCAAGTGCAGGCTGCCCATGGGCATCGTTGCAAAGTCTTCATTTTACCCGCGGTTCCCATATCAATTGCGGTTGAATGCGGACGGGTGCTGCTACCAACAAAGGACCCTGAGATTTTTGCATGTGAATATTATGATCAGGATGGGTTTCGTAGAGTTCTGAAAATAAATTGAGGTTAATAGAACACCAGACATTTGCGCCGATGTAAGCCTTAATTGGTTTTGCTTTATTGCTTACGAAATAGCGCAGGTATTGTGTAAAAGGTTATGCTAAAAGTTTTAGTTAAAAAAGAAATAGTCTTTAAGGGTAGCGTCCGTTTGTTAGAAAGTGGGAGAAAGCATCATGATAAAAGGCAGATGCATTTATTGCAAAGAGGAAAAAGATTTAAATAGAGAACATGCTTTTCCCCAATCTCTACTTCAGAGAGGCACACATGGTTGGACAATTAACAATCACTTGTGCGTAACTTGTAATAGCGACTTAGGAAAGCTTGATGTGGTTTTGTCAAAGAGGTCTCATATAGCGTTTGTATGGAGCCAGCTTCAGCGTGAATTAGGTATCGAAACTGAGGGTCTTCACGATTCTATCTATCATAAAAGAACAGCTGGAATTGATCCAATTCGGCTATTTCTTCCGAATCCTGTCTACGACAATCATATTGTTCTGCATGAATTTAAAGAAGAGCATGACGGAACAATTAATTCTGCTTATTCAGTAGATGTCCTACGACCACAAATTATTTTGACCCAGTATGCTGAGGGGCATACAGGTGAAAAAGTCGTTGCAGATAATCTCGAAAAATTTAACAATACTGGTTCAAGTGAAGACATCATTGACCATGATGAGCAAGAAGATATCTACTGCATTCTGGGAAATACCTACATTTTCACGCCTCAAGCTGCCTGGCCTTACTTTAGTAAAGTGGAGGAATTCAAATCTAAGTTCATAAAGGATTTTCCTCACACTCGGTATAATTTAAGAGTGATATACCCGGAAGACGACAGAGCTTGGAACAAAGTCAATTCTTTCTACAATTCACTTCAGGGTGAAACGAAGGAAATTATAGAAGCAAAAAAATTTGAAGACCCAGAGATGTTTGCAGCATCCATTCAAGCAATACCAGATCAAGAAGGGATACCATGCTTTGCCAGAGCGGTAGCAAAAGTAGCATTTCACTGCTTTTTGTACCACTATCCTGAATTTACTGGACACGAATCTCTGTTTGACGGTATCAAGGAATTTATTTATACGGGTACCCCGAACCAATTCGTCGCTGGATATAAAAATCCTGAAACCGAAAATCCTGTCTATGATTCAGCTAAACATCTTTACGGTGTTGGTTTTTTTGTTCAAGGCGAGGATATTGGTTGCAGGATTAATTTCTTCACCGGGCTTCTACCAAGTCAATTTTCTTATCAGATTACCCTATCAGGAGATCCGGATAATTCAATGCCAAATTGCGATCGCGTTGGGTATATTCCCTTCTTTGTCCATCTGGGAAGTCCGATGAAGAGAAGAATACTACCTGTGACTGAACTCGGAATAATACAGAAACCGCGGGCGAATGAAGGGGTGCTTTGGTTGCCCAGATTCAAGTGATAGCAGAATCTTGAAACTATCAGGAAACAGAATCCCGCTCGGTTGTATGTTGAAGTGAATTGGATTTGCCCAATTTCCACTTTCGTGTTATGATATATTCCACTGAAAGGAGAACTTGTGAACCACCGCAAAAAACTAATTGAAGTCGCTTTACCCTTAGACGACATCAACCGCGAAGCCGCACGCGAAAAATCCATACGCCACGGACACCCATCCACACTACATCTCTGGTGGGCGCGGCGGCCATTAGCCGCATGTCGAGCAGTGTTATTTGCCTCACTTGTCGATGACCCTTCCAATCGCAACGATCTCACCGAAGCAGAGCAAGACCGCGAACGGGAACGCCTTTTTGGCCTCATTAAAGAGTTGGTAAAATGGGAAAATATCAATAACGAACACATCTTAGAGAAGGCACGCGCCGAAATCCTCAAATCGACAGACGGAAACCCGCCGCCTGTGCTTGACCCGTTTTGCGGTGGCGGTTCAATCCCGTTAGAGGCACAACGTCTTGGCTTAGAGGCACACGGCAGCGATCTCAACCCTGTCGCTGTTCTAATCACCAAAGCAATGATTGAGATTCCGCCACGCTTTGCCGGACAGCCCCCCGTGAATCCCGACGCGCAAAATGATGCGTTACAAAGCCAAAGGTGGAAAGGGGCTACAGGGTTAGCGGAAGATGTCCGATACTATGGAGAATGGATGCGGACGGAAGCTGAAAAGCAAATCGGCCATCTTTATCCGAAAGTGAAAATCCCAAAGGAACAAGGCGGCGGTGAAGCGACAGTCATTGCGTGGGTTTGGGCACGTAGGGCAGAATGTCATAATCCTGCTTGTAAAGCAAAAATGCCGCTCGTCACCTCTTTTTGGCTTTCAAAAAAAATACAAAAGAAAGCATGGATTGAACCGGTTGTTGATAAACCGAATAAGACAGTGCAGTTTGAGGTGAAAACAGGTGATGGGACACCTCCTGAGCCTACGAAGTTAGGGAGAGGTGCTCGTTTTCGCTGTCTTGTATGCTGTCAAGATAGCACTGAGGAACATATAAAAAATGAAAGCATGGAGGGGCAACTGGATTCAAAACTAATGGCAATTGTCGCAGAAGGGGAGCACGGACGATTCTATCTTTCACCATCGGAAGAACATGAGAAAATCGCAAAATCTGCTAAACCTGAATGGGCACCTGAAATTGAAATGAATCGTGACACCTCAACCTTAGTCAGCGGACGCGGATACGGTTTTTTTACGTGGGCAGATCTCTTCACGCAACGTCAATTGACCATATTGACCACGTTTAGTAATTTGGTGAGCAAAATTCGTAAACGAATAAACGCGGAGGCTATCAAGGCAGGTTGTAAAGAAGCTAAAGCTTACGCCGATGCCGTGGTAACATATTTGGCATTCGCTATTGATAAGACATCGGAAGGTAGTACACAGTTTTGTACATGGAGTCCGCTACCTTCCAAGCTGCACGTCGTAAGCACTTTTGGAATACAGGCATTACCTATGGTTTGGGACTATGCAGAAGCAAACCCATTCGCGGACTCAGCTGGAAATTTTTCCCGAATGATTAATCTGATTACGAAAGTTATAGAACGTCAGTGTTCCGAATCGGCAATCTCCGGTGTAACACGACAAAGTAATGCATCTGCGAACCTAATAGCCAAACAATCAATCATATCTACTGACCCACCTTACTATCACAATATTGGCTACGCTGATCTTTCCGACTTTTTCTATATTTGGCAAAGGAGGGTACTAAGCGAAGTATATCCAGACTTATATAACACAGTACTTGTGCCAAAGGATGAAGAACTGGTTGCTGCTGCTCATCGATTTAGCGGGGATAAAACCAAAGCAGAAAAACATTTCCTAACAGGTTTGGGTAAAGCCTTTCATCTTATGTGTCAGCATGCCCATCCTGACTATCCAGTGACTGTTTACTATGCTTTTAAGCAATCCGAAAAGGATAAAAAAGGTGGTGCTATCGCCTCAACAGGGTGGGAGACAATGCTTGAAGGATTGCTCAAAGCCGGTTTTCAAATTACTGGAACGTTGCCAATGCGGACAGAGCGAGCTGGTGGATTCCGAAATAAAAATAGAAATGCCCTTGCGTCTTCAATCGTTCTCGTTTGTCGCCCGCTGTCCAATGATGCAAGCATAGTGCCGCGGCGCGATTTCATTGCTTCACTTCGGCGCGAACTACCTGGCGCGCTCAGACACCTCCAGCGAGGCAACATCGCTCCAGTCGATCTCGCACAAGCAGCAATTGGTCCCGGCATGGCAGTCTTCTCAAGTTACAACAGTGTTCTTGAACCGGACGGGAGTCCAATGCGTGTTCGCACCGCTCTCCAAATTATCAATGCCGAACTCGATGCCTACTTCACCGAGCAGGAAGGCGACCTTGATGCCGATACCCGTTTCTGTGTTTCATGGTTTGAACAGTACGGCATGAGAGAGTCATCCTTTGGCGATGCCGACGTTCTTGCACGTGCGAGAGACACCAGTGTAGATGGTATAGTTGAATCAGGCATTCTCCATGCCCGCGCCGGAAGGGTCCGCTTGCTTTCCCGTGAGGAATATCCTGACGAATGGGATCCAACTTCTGATAGACGTATAAATACATGGGAATGCACGCAATACCTCATCAGAGCACTTGATCGAGGTGGTGAGGCTGAAGCCGCACGGTTGGCAAATCAACTTAGCAGCGAACAGGTCGAGAATGCACGCGCGTTAGCATATCGCCTTTTCGTTACCTGTGAACGCAAAGGCTGGGCACAGGAAGCAATTGCTTACAACACGCTCATCACCTCATGGACGCATATTCAGGAACAACGGGCGATCTTTGAACTGCAAGAAACACAAACGGAATTGTTTAATTGAAACTGTGCAAAAACCTATAGGAGACACCAATGGATAACTTAACCGACGATGAAAAGCGACTCCTGAGACTATTTCGATGCCTTGATTCTCGCGGTAAAGATAAGGTGTTGATAGAAACTGCCTTGCGGCTCTTACGGGTGACTCCTATCGGCAATCATTATTTCAGCCGGAACCCTGTACAGGATAAACTTGAGGAGTTAGCGGACCCGATTGCAGAACGTCTCTATGGTATGATGCCTTACGACTCTTATCTCACGGATTTGCACGATTATGATTATCAGGTCGCTGAAATTGCATGGGAAGTCGAAGACGAGGCTGTGGATGTTCTATTGGGCACATCTAAATACGATAAAGAAGTTGCGAATCATCTTGTAGAGGTCTACCTTGAAGGGGCCAATGAATTCAGCATCCCCTTGCCAACCGAATTCGGTGCAACAGAAGACGAAATGATGGCTGATCTGAAGGACGAAGCACTGGAATTTATCAATGCTTGGCGAGAAAAAATATTGAATACTATTGAAGAACGACGTGGTTCAAAACAAGGCGACCCAGATTTATAAAAAAGAGGGAAAAAATGGCATTAAGCCCATGGAGAGAGATTGTCACCCCACATCCCGACATTGCGACAGGCCGTTATCACCAAGCGGAATTCGCCGCCAACCTCGGTGAAGTTATCGCAGGTAAGGCCGATACGGAATACCAAGACCCGATAGAATTTTTCGCTCGAACCTACCTCACAGCAGGCATGCAACGACTGCTCGCTACCGCTGTTAAGCAGATAACAGGTAAAGACGGGGAACCGATTGTCCAACTCAAAACCGCATTCGGTGGCGGAAAAACGCACAGCATGTTGGCGTTGTATCACCTGCTTCGTGGGGAAGCGGGTGTCACGCAGATGGAAGGCGCGGAACAGATTCTCAATGCCGCAGAAGTTACCGAACTCCCAACAGCTCGTTTCGCTGTAATCGTAGGAACAGCTCTCAATCCATCCCGCACGCAAAAAGTCCAAGGCATTACAACCCGAACACTTTGGGGAAACATTGCCGCGCAGCTCGGTGGACAGGATGGATATGCAATCATAAAAACCGCTGACAAAAAGAGCGTTGCCCCCGGCGCAGATGACCTCACCACGCTCCTCAACGAATTCGGTCCCGCAATCATCCTTATAGATGAATTAGTCGCGTATACCCGTAACATATACGGGGTCGACGGCTTGCCAGCCGGTTCCTTTGACGCGAACCTAACCTTTGTACAGTCCTTGACAGAAGCAGTCAAAAATGCAGAACGGAGTCAACTGGTCGCCTCAATTCCCGAATCCGACATCGAAATCGGCGGTGAAGCAGGACAAGAAGCATTAGCACGCATTCAACACACTATAGGTAGGCTTGAAGGGATTTGGAGACCTGTTGATGCAGATGAAGGATTTGAAATTGTGCGGCGACGGTTATTCTCGCCTGTCAGAGATCAAACCGCTCACGATGCAGTCTGCCGGGCGTTCACCCAGTTATACGACGAAAACCCTTCAGACTTCCCAGTTGAATGCCGTGATGCACCATATCTTGACCGGCTTCGGCGGGCGTATCCGATCCACCCTGAACTATTTGACAGACTCTATGACGACTGGTCACCCCTCGAGAACTTCCAGAAAACTCGGGGTGTGCTGCGCTTTATGGCAGCCGTTATCCATCATCTCTGGATAAACGAAGATCGCGCGCCACTCATTCTGCCCAGTTCTATACCACTCGATTCACCGCATGTGCGAGAGGAACTCCTACGCTACCTACCGGAAAGTTGGAACGCCGTTGTTGATAGAGACGTAGATGGTAATCGTTCCGAGCCACGCGCGATTGACGAAGCCAACACACGTTTCGGTGAAATCTCCGCAGCGCGACGCGTGGCACGTACAATCTTCATGGGAAGCGCACCACATGGGAGTGAGCAAGCCGTGCGCGGTCTTGAAGAGATGCGAATTCGCCTCGGAGTCGTGCAGCCCAATGAGCCTGTTGCCGTGTTCAATGATGCAACCAGACGTTTGACGGATCGACTCACACACCTCTACACCCGCGCCCAAAGGTACTGGTACGACACGCACCCTAACCTCCGCAGAACAATGGAAGATCGTGCCGCTAAGTTAGAACCAGAAGTCGTAGAAACTGAGATTGTCCACCGATTGCGCCAACAGACACAAAGACGTGGGGATTTCAGAGCTATCCATCCTTGTCCAGCGTCAGCAGATGTGCCGGACGAATCCACAGCGCGGTTGGTAATCCTTCCACCGACAACCGGACATCAAGCGAGAGCGCAAAATTCAGAAGCATTCACAACCGCAGCAAAAATTTTAAAGGAACGTGGCGACATCCCAAGAATTTATCGCAACATGCTCATCTTCGTCGCACCTGACACTAGAGAATGGGATTCGCTTCAACGCGAAACCCGGCGTTATCTTGCATGGGATTCAATTGCCCAAGAAGTTGACGCACTAAACCTCGATACCAACCAGCGACGCGAAGCTACTCAGGGTAAAAAACAAAGCGATGACACTGTCGCGGGCCGACTCAACGATGCTTACTCTTGGCTCCTCATCCCGACACAAGAAGGAACAGACCCAATCGTGTGGGAAGCAACACGCATTCCGGGGTCGGATGACACTTCAGTTGCGAAGGCAGTGGCGAAAGTCCGAAACGACCAGCAGCTAATCACCAAATGGTCGCCCGTTTTGTTAAAGATGGAACTGGACAATTGGCTTTGGAAGGACGAAGACCATATCAGCCTCAAGCGCGTATGGGAGTGCCTTGCGACCTATCTATATCTGTCCCGCCTGCGTGATTCCGATGTCCTCCTTGAGACTGTTCGGGAAGGAATTAAAACACAAGCATTCGGATACGCAAACAGTGTTAACGACACCGGACAGTATAACGGGTTACAATTCGACAGCATTGACGGTTCAATCTATCTTGAGGAGCCAAGCGTGTTGGTAAAACCCGATGTCGCAGCGAAGCAGCTTGAAGCGGATGCAGCACAGCAATCAGGAGCGGAGCCTCCGCAGCCGGACGACGGGCTAAAAGAAGATGAAGAGTCTGATGATGCGTCAGGAGAACAAACAGCAGGCCCGGGGACTGGAACTACGCCACCACAAGCAACGGCCCCCAAACGCTTCTATGGCACTGTCGACTTGGATCCAATACGTACAGGACGAGACGCGCAGCAAGTTATAGAGGAAGTCGTGCAGCACCTTACTGGTCTACCCGGCGCAAATGTTAAAATAACGATGGATATTGAAGCCAATGTTTCAGAAGGGGTCCCTGAAGACGTTGTTCGCACGGTAACAGAAAATTGTCGAACTCTACAGTTCACCACACAGGAGTTTGAGGAGGAATAGAAAAATAATCGCTCTATAGCCGCGTAAGACGCATTCAACAACAATCACAACCTTATTAAACTTACGCCCTGCACTGGTAGGTGCGGTTTGGTGGCGTACACGCCCAAATGCGACGCGCATTATTGCGCCTCGGACATTTGGAAACCTCCTCTAAGTTTCAAAATCTCTGAAATGCGAATCTATTTTCAGATTTGGTATAAGTTCAATTAACACTTCTCTTTTTGGGTTTCATGTCTGGTGTTTTTTGAACTTAGATCCGAATAGGAGAAACAGAAAATGGGTAAAACATTGCGTTTTGTAGAGGATCCAAAAGGATTTCTCCCTTCCACGGAGTTTAACACTGTTAGAGAAATTGTTGCGGCAATTGAGGCGAGTTGGCGCGATGAATCGACGCGTGGGGTCGTCGAATTAGATGGTATCACTGTTATCAAGGTTATGAGGCGTGGTGTGATCAAAACAAAGCGAGGGATACGATATGTGCTGGCAGGATATCCAACAGAAGATTTCTGGCAAGAAGCTTGGATCCCCCACAAAGACGCGCTCAAAGCAGTAGGCATACAACTCACAAAAGATAGATACGACGAGTGGTGTATCATTTGGTGGCGCACGTCAAATACTGATCACTTTCAAATCGAAACAGGAGAACGGGAGCGTGTCGGCAGACTTGTGCTTACAAGTTCGACCAATAAAGAAGAGATTGTTGTCATTTTCAAAGGCAAGAATGCTGTCACCGACGGCGATCCTGACACAATGTTTCAAATCTGCGCTGACGAACTTGGCGTTACGCCGTTAGCGATCGAAAAGAAACTCACTGAGATGGGCTTAACAGCCGAAGAATTCATCCAACAGTTAACCGAGGAAATAAGAGTAGGCTCTAATTACAATGTCTACATTTCGCGAATCGGAGATGAGTATCACCGCCGCAGCTGCTCCGCATTGCCGGCAAAAAACAAGCGTCGGATATCCTTTGCCAAGGTCCAAGAGCGTTATATACCTTGTTCTGTTTGTAGACCACCGCGTTTAGATTGAAAATGTTTGTTAAGGATTAATCTATCAGCAATAATTTACGAAGGCAAAGAGATATTATTATCCAGATATTGTTTGATGTCTTCATCGCTTTTTTTAATGTCAATGAAACATTCATCAGACACATCTTGAAAACGGGTCAGCACTTTGCGACTTGTAGCCTTCTCATCCTTGACAATTCCTACCGAACTGAAAGATAGACCCCACTCTTTGAATTGGTGCAGCGAGATTGTAGCATCACGCGTTTTATTATCATTAGCAAGAGCATACACAAAAAGAGGCTCCGGCATCCCATTAATTAGACAATCTACTTTATAGTTTCCTTGCGGATCACGATCTCTATCGTGCCATTCAAATGCCATACGTGTCTTGCTCACTTTTTCATGCAAGAGTTCATGAAAATCCTCCATAAATGTGGATTGAACTCGTTCCCTTGACAAATATGACACGTCTGTTATCTTGAGAAGAGCTTGAACGAAGTCGTATAGTGCTTCACCGTAATGCTCATCCGATACATCAAGTATTAATTCTCCACTGCGATCTTCAACTTCAAACATGGAGAGTGCTTTAGAGATAAGTTTCCAGCGTGGACCACTATAAAGAAGTTTCTCATCAATATCGCAGGCAAGGTGCCTATAGGTATGCGATTCGTCGGAGAGCAGCCACCGTTCACCTTCTTTCTTCAGGACGATAACTAATTCATCACCATCCTCGAATTGGAAGGGCGTTAATACCCGGAAACGGTCTTTACCATCTGCTGAAAGACTTATCTGTGTTGAGACTTTATTCATAAAGTCATGTTGTATGTTATTGGCAGACATTGCTTACACCCCCTAAAAAAGTCCCTGTTGCGACGATTCTACAAAATTTGCATCTTGGATTAAGCAGCGAAGGGCACCCTCGTAGCTGTTATAGCGATCCGTTGGTAGGGGTGTGTAAATATTTTGGCAGCGTTCCCTTATAGAGGCGGTTTTTACCCCGACAGCCCCCTCGTCAATACACAAACCTCTCCTATCCCAAAAAGATAATGCCTTGACAAAAACTTTACACACCCGCATCGGCACTATGTTTGGGAAAAAGTAGCAACCTGGGTGTAAAATAGACAAAACCAACACACCCATGATCTATCCCTTAGAAAACTTCCAAACTACCACCAAAATAAAGTTCATTCATTTGGATCCGCCAGCGTCTGACTGTCTCTCCTGGGTAATGATTGCTTGTGTTTTTCTGAATTCCTCTGCTGGAGGGACTCGAATAAACTGTGCCTCCACATTGTACTTGCGGACAATTTCCTCAACTTCCTCAAGACTCACATTGAAAAATTCCTTACGGCTGTTAATTCGATTGACGCTTCGCTTCTCAAGAAGTCCATGCAAATGATTTTCAAGGGCAGGTGCGTCCTCTGAATAAATCATTGCATGAATATCAAACCTAAATGGCACGGAAGCATCACCAAGTTCCCTCACCCTATCAGTAGGTTCAAGTCGGCGTGTCATTCCGATTTTATACACATTTTCACCAAACGAACCAATGTTAGAGATGATGTAAACGTGTCCAGACCGAGTCATCTGAGCGCGAGACATTGCTCGCTCTTTGTTGACCTGTGCTTCCAGAAGTAATTCATTGAGTCGTTGAATCTCTGTCTGCAATTTTTCCTGTCTTTTTCCTGTTGCTTGTTCGATTTCCTGACGTGCTTCATCCAGAGCCCTCTGGTAACGTTTTTCTTCCTTCTCGGCTTCTTGTTGCGCCTTCTCCAATTCGCGTTGTGCGCGCTGCTCCTCTCTGATTTGTTCGTTAATCCGACGCTGCTCCTCTTTCTCAAATTGGAGTTGTTCTTGATATTCATGGACAACCACAAGTTCATCTATCTTCAAATTGAAATAAGATTCTTGTATTCTACAATGCTGTGGTTCTCCAAGCTTGTTAATAGCATCGTAGACTCTTGTCATTCGATCTACGATACGCCCGTAGTTATTATAGCGCACCTTAGGGACTATTGAATCACATTCACCATTAAACGCACGTGCCATCAATTGAATTTGCCTATTGGTCATTTTCTTGCCATCGGTTCTACTACCGTCAACAGTCCAATCAGTTGAGCAAATGATAGCGGTTTTCTCTCGAATCATTGTTTTCTGTTTTTTGCGGATCTGGTCAAGTCGATTTTTCAATTCGGTTGAGAATCCAAGATCGTATTTGGGCTGATATAACCCATAACTTTGTATATTCACCTCATCCTCAAGAGTACTCAGTTGTCGGTTTAAGGAGGCAAGTTTACCTTCAACTCTGGACTTCTCCTCTCGGATTTTATCTCGTTGTTGATATAATTGAGTTATCGCCGTATTAATTTCTTCCCTTTCTGCTTCAAGGGCAGCCTTCACCTTCATTTTTTCCGCTTCAACATCAAGGACCCCTTGAAACCGAGCCAGATTCCGCTTTTGCTTAATCGCTAACCACATCAAGTATATGACAAGAATTAATAGTCCAATAGCCGTACTCACACTAATTTCAGTTAACATAAACACCTCACTATAGTTTGTCCGCAACAAAGACACCCAACAGGAAGTTAGTAAGTCCCTATCACGCGAAGTTTACATAGCAGCATAACACATAACACACGCAAAGTCAAGAAGATGAAAATTCACGGATATTTCGCCGCTACTTTTGAATTAGCAAACAATGACAGTCTCACAAACTTATAATCCTGAAAAATCCTCCAATCCAGTAAATCCTGATTCAGACAAATAGCACCCCGAACTAACAGAAAACCTCTTTAAAATCCGCGTAATCCGTGTCATCCGCGAAAATCCGTGATTCAGATAAGAAAATAAATTTGCATTCCTAAATCAAATATGTTATCATATAAATAGTTTACAATATATAATGTAATGTAGAGACTGAAAAACAACTAAAAAACACAGAAGCAACCTACCGAATAAGACAATGTATAGATCACATAAATTAACGAACGTTAACCGACAAAATTAGCATTTCATGAACAACTTAAAAATAAAGCGCATCCATCAAACGCCACCAAGCCAATGATACACTACATTCGAGGCACTTCAGAGAGGCACTAACAAAAATTAAAATTGCCCAATTGTTCACGAAAATCACGGAAATCCAAAATTCAACAACGCCATCAACCCATGTGCTAACTAAGTTTATACCCTTTACAAAGGAGAAAAAAGAATCATGAACAATTTCATGAACATTTAATGAACACAGTGCCAAAGAATTCATCACGCACCGAATCGGTTACCGCCGCAAACGCATGTATCCAGTGGATGCATCATCCATTACATCATGAACACGAAAATTGAACAAATCGCAAATGTTCATGAAATTCCGTGCCATGTTCACGAAATGTTCATAATTTACGCCTTAGAAACCCATTTTCCATATGTCTACAATAAATTAACAAATAGTTAACTTATATGTTTGGAGGAAACGATGCTAAAACGAAAAGACCTCAAATTCAGACTCGCAGCTCGACACAAAGCATTCGCTGTCATCCAGTTTGCGCAATTCATGAAACCGACCGATGTCGTTACCGCTGTCATGGAACAATTTAAAACCGAACTCGCCGCCGACATAGAAAAACACGGCGAAGGCGAAATCCGACGCTACCTGTCACACAACTTCTGGACACTCAACCCCAAAAACGGGAAGATGCCCGAAAAATTCAAGGAACTCTTTGAGACACACAAACAGTTATACCTCAAAACCTACACCGATAGTTACCTCCGCCATCCCCGCAACGTCGTCAGAGAACTTGATACGCTTTATGAAAAATGTACTGAACAACTTGAAAACGCCGATCCAGACAAAGCACGCCAACTCGTGCCGACAATGCTCAAAATCATCCAGACTATAAGAAACACGATCGACACAATCCCATTCGACCAACTCGAAAATGAGGAGGAGGAGCTTGAAAAAGCACAGGTCGCAATGGTACTCAATTCGGAAATGGCAATCCCTGATCCGCTTGAGGAGGAAGATGTACAAAAACTTAAAGAACTGCTTGATACAGACGCGCCTTTTGAAAAAATCCGAAACTTCATTGAATATCTCAGATGCAAAAATCACGACATTTTTTCGGTCATACCCGTGCGCGATAATGAAAAGGGAAAGCAATTATTCCTTAGAGGCAGACGCATCGAACTCATAGGATTTGGGCACCCAGAACCTGAAGAAAGACAACCCAATACCGCTGTAGTCGGTAGCATAACGGAGCACATCGATTAACGTGGATAAAATCAAACCATGTCCAAACGCGCAATCCTCACATACATCATCATTCCCACATTGCTAATTTCCGGGTTGATCATCGTCCTTCTTAACAATCCACAGGAATCCACTACCGAACTTGTGCTGGAATCACAACACATTGACTTCGGAACCCTCCCAGAATGGGAAGGCCCCGTCACACGATCCGTAACCCCACGAAATATAGGCAAAAACATACTCCGCATTCAGCGGATTCACACAGGTTGCAGTTACGCAAAAATTACGGGACCTGAACAAATCCGACCCGGTGAAGCAGCAGCGTTCCACATAACCATCACCCCAGAAATCCTACCTGCGGATCAGACTTCGGCAACCGCGATAATCTTCACCAATAGCCCCAAAACCCCAAGCGTCTCTTTGACAATCGTCGCGGCTGCCAAACGCTTTGCGACACTCAGCCCTGATGTCTGCGATTTTGGAAATATTCTCCCAGAAACAACGCATCAGAAGCAGCTGAAACTCTCTGTAAACGCACCACTCAACACATCGGCTATCCGACTCCTGCCATCAAACCATCCGAAATTGACATGGGAGATAACACCTAACCCGGACACAGACAACTTTTTTATCACAATTCAACTCGGACCGCTGAAAAAGAGAGGGCAATTCGCAGCATTACTCACTGTAGCGTTTCCCAACGAACGAACATTGACACTTTCCGTCTACGGTTTCATCCAAAAAGACTAAGCATTCCTCCTCCTGCAGGATTCTCACTGCGAAGCACTTCAAGTCGCAACTCCTACCGACTGCTGATTGCTGATGGCTGACAGCCGACGGCTGATAGCCAACAGCCAAATAAACACTTGACAAAACCGTGTAAATTATAGTATCATTAAATACACAAGCACCCGTTAAAAAGCAGAAGAATCCTTCATGGAAAAACGCTACTTCGATTTCAGGGATATTTTCCAAGTTATCCGTTACGGATTCAGTGGACGAAAGATCGCTGTTCATTTCATTGGACTCGTCATAGCGTATCTGATTTATGAACTTTTGGTATATCTCAGTCTTTTCGTTGAGGGTGGCACCACTGCTCAGGATTTTTGGAATACGTACGCACTCCTACCCGTCCCTCCTTTCAGTAACGCAGAACTTGCACAGATCACTGAGATCGCGATGTGGATAGGGGTGATAAATTTTGCATGGATCTTCTTCCTATCAAGCACTGTGGCTTCCAAAATTACCATCGAACAGCTCCGCGGGGATTTCTTCTTTACGGTCGGTGATGCTGTAACTTTCCTCAAAGCGCATTGGAAATCGGTTTTGGGCGCGTTCATCGGTTTACTCCTCATTCAGATATTTCTCGCCTTAATACCACTCGGCATTGCGGGCATCGGAAAGTTACCGGTCATCGGAAAACCGTTTCTCATGGTCGCTTCACTGTTTATGCCGATCGGATTTTTTCTCGGTCTGCTAATGGCATTAATCGCGGTGGTTTTCTGTGTCAGCCTGCTCTTTGTGCCAGCTGTTGTCGCGACGACAGGTGCCGATACGTTTGAAACAATCTATCAGCAGTTTGCCATCGTTTGGAACAAACCGTGGCTCACGGTGTGTTATGAAGTGATGTTGTTTCTGATAAAACTCATCTTTGTACCAATCTGGGCGTTTTTTTGTCTCGCTGGTTTTTCAATCATAGCACTACCGATGTCTTTTCTACACACTGGACAGATGGAGCACATCACGGCGTGTGCCAACCTATGGCTCGGTGGGGCTATTGAAAAGTTAGCAATGTTGCCCTATGTTAACAATTTAGGTGTCTTTAATATCGGTATCGCTATGAAAGAGCCATCTGCTTTCACGACGACAGGGACGGCTATTTTTCTCACAATCACGCTGTTAATGGGTGCCGGACTCGTGGTCGCATACCTGTTTTCAATCGCTTCCGCCGGAAACACAATGATTTACACGATTTTACGCAAGAAAATTGACGGGCATAACCTGTTAGAACCCTTTAACGAGAACGTAATAGAGGCACCGAATGTGGCGCGTGAACCGGAGCCCCAGTAAAGGTTTTAGTGAAATTGGATACACAGAGCAGAACATTCCTCGCAAAAACCTATTGAACAAACCGCAAGGAAAATCAGTTTCGAGATAAAAAAGCACATAGCTTGAAACGAAGTGGAAAGCGGACATACGGAGAAAGACTTTCAAGTTCCAACGCACCTAACCGAACCGCAAGGAAAGTTAAAAATGTTCCAAAATATGCTAACAAAAGTCTTCGGTAGTAAAGAAGACCGGGATGTCAAAAAATTCCGTGACATCGTTGAAGCGGTCAACCAACGCGAACCCGATGTCCAAAAACTCACCGATGCCCAACTGCAATCCAAAACAACCGAATTTCGCCAAAAATTGGACGCGGGCGCATCGCTTGATGAACTCTTACCAGATGCCTTCGCCGTCGTCCGAGAAGCGGCGGTACGGACGTTGAAACAGCGCCATTACGATGTCCAAATTATGGGCGGTGTCGCACTCCACCAAGGCAACATCGCCGAGATGCGGACGGGTGAAGGTAAAACGCTCACCTCAACGCTTGCAGTCTATCTCAATGCGCTCACAGGAAAAGGGGTTCATCTCGCCACTGTTAACGACTACCTTGCCCGCCGCGATGCCGAGTGGATGGGTAAAATCTATAATTTCCTCGGACTCTCCGTCGGACTTACACTCAGCCTAATGCCCCATGAACAGAAGAAACTCGGATACAAAGCAGACATCACCTACGGCGTACACAGCGAATTCGGGTTCGATTACCTCTGGGATAACAAAGCACTCTCGGTTGACATGAAGGTGCAACGCGGGCATGTCTACGCGATCCTTGATGAAGTCGATAGCATTCTCATTGACGAAGCACGGACCCCCCTCATTATCTCAGAACCCTCCGGTAAACCCGCTGAACTCTATAGGCAAGTTAACAGCGTCGTCACACACCTTCAAGCCGAAGAGCATTTCCAGATTGACCAGCAGGGGAAGTCGCGCGGCTCTGTAACGCTCACCGATGAAGGCGTTGAAGAAGTCGAACGCCGCCTCGGTGTCGGCAATCTCTACGACCATACCAATATCGCTATGGTGCATCACGTCAATCAGGCACTCACTGCCCACCACCTCTACAAAAGCGATGTCGATTATCTCGTCGAAAACGGCGAAGTCATTCTCGTCGATGAATTCACCGGACGGAAACAAGTCGGTAGACGATTAAGTGAAGGACTCCACCAAGCGATTGAGGCGAAAGAGCGCGTGAGAGTCGTTCAGGAGAGCCAAACCGGTGCCAAGATTACCTACCAGAACTACTTCCGTATGTACGATAAACTCGCCGGTATGACAGGAACCGCCGCGACAGAGGCGAACGAATTCGCGCATATCTACGGGTTAGAGGTCGCCGTTATCCCAACGAATGAACCCATGATCCGGCTTGATCATGCCGACCAGATTTATGCTACCGAAGAGGCGAAGTATGATGCCGTCTTGGCAGACATTGTCGAACAGCACGAAGCAGGGCGTCCAATACTTGTCGGTACAGCCTCCATTGAAAGTTCTGAAAAATTGAGTAAAATGCTCAAAGCGAAACATCGGGACATCAAACACCAGGTCTTGAACGCCAAAGAACACGCACACGAAGCCGATATCATCGCACAAGCGGGTGTCCCTGGCTCCGTAACGATCGCTACGAATATGGCAGGGCGTGGTGTAGACATCCTACTCGGCGGTAACCCGGAAGGCTTAGCGAAGGAGATGCTCCGCAAGCAGAAAACTAAAGCAGCGGAAGTCCATCCAGAATCCGAAGAATTCCAAGCAGCACTCGAAAAAGCGGAAGCAATTTGTGACGAAAGTAAAGAAAAGGTATTGACCGCCGGTGGACTCCATATCGTCGGCACAGAACGCCACGAGTCGCGTCGTATTGATAATCAGCTCCGCGGACGTTCCGGCAGACAAGGCGACCCTGGTTCATCTCGGTTCTATCTCTCCCTTGAAGACGAATTGATGCGAAAATTCGGATCCGAACGTTTGCAAGGGTTAATGGCACGTGTCGGTATGGAAGAAGAGATCCCGTTAGAGCATCCGTGGGTTACCAAGTCCATTGAAAAAGCACAGACCCGTGTTGAACAGATGCATTTTGAAGTTCGTAAGAATCTCCTGAAGTTTGATGATGTCATGGATTCACAACGCGACACGATCTATACCTTGCGCGATACCGTCTTAGCATCCGCGACCGACACGGCAATATTGTCTGAGGACGAAGCGGCACCAGAAACGGAAGCATCGGCGGCACCAGAAAACGGAAGCGCGCCAGAAGAGAGTGGACTTGCAGCACTCGCTGAAAAAGATGGCAAAGCACCTGCTACCCTCAAAACGACCATCTGGCAGATGATTGAGAGAGTCGTTGAAGATGCAATTGATGACAATCTGCCCGAAAAAGGCGAAAACGCGCTTGAAAACCCGGACAGATACGAACAGTGGTTGACAAATAAGTTCCCAGTCAAACCGATCTGGAAAACGCCGTTAGCGCAGACGGATCCGAACGACGTTGAAGAACAGACATTGGCGATATTGCGTGAACTTTACGAACAACGCGAAACCGAACTCAGTCCAGAGATGATGCGTCTCTTGGAACGTCTACTCCTTCTCGATAGAATTGACGATCACTGGAAAGAGCACCTCTATAATATCGACTACATTGAGGAAGGTATCCGGTTCGGGGCGGGATACGGCGGTAAAGACCCGATTGTCGTCTTCAAAAACGAGGCACTCGCTGTCTTTGAGACGATGTATCAGTCCATTGAGGAAGAAGTCAGCGAATTCATCTTCAAATCTCAGGTCAACACGCAAGCCCCGCGCCGTGCTCTGGGGCGACGCACAGGCAAACCGCGTAGACAACCGCCGAGGCGCGCCCAAGCGAACAAGGCAACTTCAGCCAGTGATGCCGCCGAATTCGCCTCACAACAGGCGATGGGAAATATGCCGAAGGTCGGCAGAAACGCGCCGTGTCCGTGTGGCAGTGGTAAAAAGTACAAGCGATGCCACGGCGCATAAGATAACCAGCAGCTTCAAAGTCCCCTGATAAGGGGGATTTAGGGGGTTAAAAACACAGGAGAACACCTTTGAATTCCGAAAACGCTTACACACTCTCGAAAACACTACTTGACATCCTCGCATGTCCGGCATGTAAAGGTGGAATAGAGCACGATGAAACGGCACAGAAGCTGGTGTGTATCGGTGAATGTCGGCGTCGCTACCCGATCCGTGATGGCATCCCAGTAATGCTGATAGATGAAGCCGAATTGCCCAATGAAGAACTATGACGTGTGTAGCATCTGTTGCGTCGAAATTGATCAGAGACCATCGTGAAACGAAGTGGAACGATGACCAGAGGTCCATAGTTAAAAAAATGAAGATTCTATTTTTGAGCCTCCGGTGTCCGTATCCACCGCATCGCGGCGATCGGATCCGGTCGTACAACTTTATTAGACAACTCTCGAAACAACATGCCATAACACTCGTTTACTTTGCTGAGTCCGAAACCGATATTGAATCAGCAAAACATTTAGAACCGTTTTGTGAACGCGTAGAATGGGTGCGATTTCATCGTTCTTTTGCATACCTGAATACCGGATTCCACTGTCTATCGCGGCATCCGCTCCAGCTGCACTACTGGTATGCACCGCAGATGCAACGTAAGATCAACGAACTCCTTACGCAGGAACGTTTTGAGCTGATTCATGCGCAACTCTTTCGGATGGGACAATATGTAACAAAAGTCCAAGGACCCGCCAAAGTATTGGATTTGTGTGATTCATTAGCACTGAATCTCAGTCGCCGAGCCGAACTTGAAAGCAATCCTTGGCTCGCAAAAATTAAATTAGATTGCACTCCAAAACGTTTTTTGGTAAAATTGGAAGAAAAGCGGGTGCAGCGTTACGAAGTCGATATTATGAAGGCTTTTGATTGCGGCACCGTTGTCGCGCGCTTCGATCGCGACTATCTGCTGAAACAGGACGATAGCTTGAATCTATCGATTGTTCCGATGGGGGTTGACCTCGGATACTTTCAACCGAAACCGATGGAGGAACACGCACCTATCCTGCTCTTTACAGGAACGATGAATTATTTCCCGAACGCTGATGCTGCGACCTATTTCTGTAATGAAATTTTCCCGCGCATCCGAGAACGGCATCCTAACGCCTGCTTTTATGTCGTCGGTAATCAGCCATCGGAACCTGTAAAACGGCTTGAAGATCAGAAAGGGGTCATTGTTACCGGTTATGTCCCGGATGTCCGCCCCTATTTTGAAAAGGCATCTGTTTTTGTTGCCCCTTTACGCGCCGGGTCGGGGATACAAACCAAAAATTTGGAGGCAATGGCGATGGGCGTGCCGGTTGTTACCACTTCTGTCGGTGCTATGGGTTTGGAAGCAGATATTGGAAAGGAACTGCTCGTCGCTGATACACCTGCAGACTTTGCCGAGCAGGTTATTCGTTTACTTGATAACGCGGACGTACGAAAGACACTTGCGCAAACCGCCAGAACCCGTGTTGAAACCCATTATAGTTGGGAGGCTATCGGAGACCGTTTAGAGCATGTTTACGCACAAGCAGTCCAGGAACCCAGATCCAAAATAGATTCGCAATCGCACCAGGAAACCTAACGATTCAGAAAATGTCCAGAAAAACGAGCGAAATCCCATATTTACAAATCTTTAGGGAGGTAGTATGGATAGACCCAAAATAAAATGGAGTTTCATAGTTGTTGTTGATGTCCTTCTCGTCAATATAGCGTTTTTATGCGCTTACCTGACCAGTCTGCAATTCGGTTTTGACTTTTTAGCGCAGCCAATACCGCATTTTGCCATATTGCAAGGTGCAGACATATCCCCCTACCAGCATTTCTTGGGTATCGCTGCCGTCGTCACGATAGTCCGCGTCGGTTTGTTATTGGCATTTAATCTGTACAAGCCGATGTGGCAACACGCCGCTGTGCAGGAATTCCGCAAACTAACTGCCGCAATTATATTAGCGACTGTAGCACTCGTCGGGGTGTCCATACTATTGGAGATCACTTGGGTGCTATTCTTGATTGATGGATTCTATAACCTCGCACTCATCGGATTTACCAAGTTCTCCAAGCAAATTTTTCAAAAAGATAGACGCGTGGTCGTCACGAGTTCCCAGAACACCAAAGGTTCAGATAGTATAAACGCCGCGCCGAATCTGCCCCCCCGAAAACCACCGACGAAAGTCCTCATTGTCGGTGCAGGTGAAACAGGTATCGGTGTCCTACGCGAACTCAGGAACCATCCTGAAAAAGGGTATGTACCGATAGGGTTCATTGACGATGCACCACATAAAATAGGCAGAACCGTTGCCGGGCTTGAAGTACTCGGCACGACCCGGGACCTAACGTATATTGCCCGAAAGCGGGAAGTTGACGAAGTCGTTATTGCTATCCCCTCGGCACCCGGCGGAAAAATCCGAGACATTATTCGGCAGTGCGAATATCGGGGATGCCAGTTCAAGATCGTCCCGAATATTCACGCGATTCTTGAAGGTCGCGCGAGTGTCAGCCAGATTCGAGAGGTCCGATTTGAGGATCTGCTCAATCGCTCCATCTCGGAAATGGACATGGCTGAAGTCTCCAAGTATCTCTCTGGTAAACGTGTGATGGTGACCGGTGCTGGTGGGTCTATCGGTTCCGAACTCTGCCGCCAAGTGGCGAAACTGGACCCTGAACTCCTCATTCTTTTTGGACGCGGCGAAAACAGCATCTATCACACAGATATAGAACTTCGAGAGTTTGAACCGGAACTTAACCGCGCTTTGATTATCGGTGACATCCGAGATAACGCCAAGGTCTCCCAAATTACGCGCAAATATCGTCCACATATCATTTTCCATGCGGCTGCACACAAACACGTCAAATTCATGGAAAATCATCCTGACGAAGCCGTCAAAAACAACATTCTCGGCACCCAAAACCTGATTGATGCCGCAATTAAACACAAGGTAGAGGCGTTTATCCTCGTCTCATCCGATAAAGCGGTGAACCCAACGAGCGTTTATGGTGCCTCCAAGCGCGTGACAGAGAAACTGATTCAGTGTAAGGCGAGACAAAACGGAACACGGTTTATCGCTGTCCGCTTCGGAAACGTTATCGGCAGCCGGGCGAGTGTCCTCCCTAATTTCAAACGTCAGATCGCTAAAGGCGGTCCCGTCACGGTTACACATCGCGAGGCGACGCGCTATTTTATGACGATTCCTGAAGCCGTCCAACTGCTCATCCAAGCCGGGGCTATGGGAAATGGGGGCGAAATTCTGATGTTGGACATGGGAGAACCCATTAAAATCCTTGACCTCGCGCAAGACCTCATTCGACTCTCTGGACTTGAGGTGGACAGAGACATCAAGATAGCGTTTACAGGGCTGGAACCCGGTGAGAAATTATATGAAGAACTCCTTACACCGAAAGAAGGCGTCACAGCGACAAAGCATCAGCGGATCTTTGTCGCACAATTGGAAGAGATTGAGGAACGTCAACTCCTCTCTCAGATTGATGAACTCTCGCAGCTTGCAGACGCACTTGACGCAGAAGGGATTGTCACCAAATTCCAAGAGTTAGTGCCAACCTATCAACCGAACCGGGCATTTATTACAGAGACGGATACCGAAAGCGGGTCTGAGATTGTTCAGTTCCCCGCGGAAACGAAAACCGCTACCGCAAATCGCCGCTAACGCTATAAGGTAGGGTAATCGCATGCCGCAAACTATAGACACCCCAGATGTCATTATCGAACCCAAGCGTGCTTGGACAAAACGGACATTTGATCTCGGGTTTGCGATGATCGCATTCTTGCTGCTGTTTCCCCTTTTTTTGCTGGGTAGTCTGCTCGCAAAGTTACAATCCAAGGGACCTGTGTTTTACAAAGCAAAACGGGTTGGTAAAGACGAAATTCTCTTTGAAATGTATAAATTCAGGACTATGGTCGTCAACGCGGAGACACTCGGAGGCAGCTTGACAACCTATCGAGACACACGGATCACATCCATCGGCAGGTTTTTGAGATGGACGAAACTCGATGAACTCCCAAACTTAATCAATGTTATTAAAGGAGAGATGAGCCTCATCGGACCGCGTCCGGAGGCACCTGATTACGTTAAACATTACACGGAAATACAGAAACAGGTGCTGCAGGTCAAACCGGGGATGACCGGGCCGTCGCAACTCGCTAATCGTGATGAAGAGGAGAAACTCAAAGGGCAACAGGACGCGGAGCATTATTACATTACAGAGTTAATGCCAAAAAAACTCGCGCTGGATCTCCACTATGTCGCGACACAGAGCATCGCATCCGATATCGGGTGGTTGTTAAAAACATTCTGGGTCGTCATCGTTAGACGATAAACTGGCATCATACCCCCGGCCCGGTAGGGGCGGTTTGCAACCGCAACATAAGCGTCAATTTTAGAAAAGAATTATGTCCTGAATACCCCAGGCCGGTAGGTGCAGTTTAAGGCGTGTCCAACAAAACCTAAGCCCCGTAGGGGGTTTTTGCTTGGGTGTTTCTTCAGCATTTGAAGAGACTGCTACAAAAACATCGTGAAAATCGCTAAATTGACACCTATGGTAAGGTGCTAAATTGACACCTATGGTGTGGTTTCTAACCGCACCGGATCTTAGGCAGAAACCTTGAATATTAAGTCTTATGGGGACGGAAACCTACTATAGAAACCCTCTCAGATCCGGGAGGATGCGTAGAAGTCCGGTTCGGTGTTCTTGCTGGGGTGTTTCTTCTAGGAAACCGAACCTACCGGTCCGGGGACCACAACAATTATTTTTTCTAAAATTGACACCGATGTCGCAGGAAACGCATCGAAAACCCGATTTTGACAACGGAAAAATCGGCGCGGAAACCCAATAGTTAAAAATATGAAGAATAGACGAGTTTTTATCATCTTAGGCACTATCGTCGGCTTGTTTTTTTTGATGATTGTCTTGTTACGTTCTATGAGCGGTGGGGCATCCATTGGACAGAAGGTCGCTGTGATAGATATTATAGGCATTATCTCCAAATCTGATGCGACAATTAAACTTATTCACACCTATCGCGATGATCCGAGTGTCAAGGCGATTGTTGTTAGAATTGATTCACCTGGCGGGAGTGTCGCCCCTGTCCAAGAGATCTATACGGAATTGGAAAAAATAAAAAAGCCGATAGTCGCTTCAATGGGTGGCAGTGCAGCATCAGGCGGCTATTATATTGCATGCGCCGCTGATACAATCATCGCGAATCCCGGAACATTAACCGGTAGCATCGGTGTGATTATGCAGTTCACTCGGATGAAAGGCTTATACGACAAAGTCGGATTAGAACATCAAGTCATTAAAAGCGGGCAATTTAAGGATACAGGCTCACCTTTCCGCACATTCACAGAGCAGGAACAGGCAGTACTCCAAGCCACTGTCGATGATGTTCACAATCAATTTGTGGATACGATCGCTGAGGCGCGCGGTAACGTTTTAACACGTGCCGAGGTCGTTGAACTCGCAGATGGGCGAATCTTCTCTGGAAAACAGGCGTTGGATTCGAAACTGCTGGATCAACTCGGCAACCTCCCTGATGCAATCAAAACCGCTGGAGAATTGGGAGGTATTGAGGGTAAACCTAAGGTGCTACGTAAAGAGAAAAAAAACTCGCTGTTTGAACAACTACTTGGCATTAAACAGATACCCCCTTTCGATGAGATGTTCAGTCCCCCCGGTGTCACTTTCCGTTATCAAATGAGCCTCGGCGATTAAATCCTCCCACTATGAGATAGGAAGATGGATGACACGTACCAAGTTAACCCAAACTGGCGAAAACTTGCAAGTCGAGTTGTCAAACCGCAACAGATTGTCCTTGTAATAGGCGCGACCGATGCAGGGAAATCGACTTTTTGCCGTTTTTTAGCGGATTTCGCACTTGTAAAGGGATTCAAAGTCGCTTGTGTAGATGCTGATGTCGGTCAGTCCCAAATCGGTCCCCCCACCACAATCGGTGTGAAATCCTTCGTACCGAAGAAATCGCCATCAGAACAAGAACCGATTTTGGAAAGCGGACAAAACCGAGTAGAAAACGGCATTGTATTTGATGGCACCGCTGACCGCCTCTATTTCGTCGGCGATGTGTCGCCGCAAGGACACTTCCTTGAGACCCTTATAGGAACACGTCTGATAGTCGATAGCGCACGTGAAGCCAATGTCGATTTCATTGTTGTCGATACCACTGGCTATGTTCATGATCCGCCCGCAGTTATTCTCAAACAGCACAAGATTGAACTCATCAGACCTAACCATCTCATTTGCATTGGTCGGTCTACCGAATTCGAGCAGATAACAGCGTGCTACAGTCAACAGGAATGGCTCAGTATTCACTATCTCCCGCCACACCAGAGTGTCCGATTGAAAAGCGGTAATACACGAAGTCGGTATCGAAAGAATCGATTTGATAGGTACTTCTCCGAAAGTAGCATCCAACAACTCCCTTTTGAACAGATTCGGGGTGGACGCACTCCCTTTTTTGTAGGGCGTATCGCAAATGAGAAAGAGTTAGAAATCCTCTCCGGGCTGGCGGAGACGCAAGTTTACCATGCTGAATGGGGAAATCGCACCTTATGCCTTGTCGCATCGAAGCATCTTTCCAAAGCAACCATCACCCACATTAAAAATTATCTAAGTCTGACGCGCGTTACAGTCGAGATCTCTACCTACTTTGAACGCCGCTTGGTTGGATTAATCGATAGTACTGGGAATACCTACGCCATTGGAGTCGTTGAGGCTGTGGATTTCCAAAAGCGAGAACTCAGTATTCGCTGGCCTTTTTCAAACGTGGACGATGCTGCGAAAGATGCTTGTGCCATCCAATTCGGTGCTTACCAACTCAAGTAGGACAAATAGGTTGGGTTAAAACTGAAGAGAACCCAATCAACAGACTCGGTATGGACAAACAACCTTTCACAAAAAACCCAACTTTCACCCGATTTGTGCGGTATCATGTCCCGTATACCGGTTCAATTCTCTTGGCAATGGCTTTCGCCTTGGTAGGTGCTGTGTGTGACTTAGGTGTCCTTCAACTTGTTTTGCATGATGCGGTTAACGCTCTTGAAGCCGTCAGTGGCAATTCGTTTGACGAACCTGTATCTGTCCATTACTTCCAGCGCGAGGGCAATCAAGGAATGTTCGCTTTTGATGGTTTTGAGGTGGTATTAGTAGATGCTGACGACGCGCTTAAATACTTTTTATGGCTACTGGGGGGCATGCTTATTCTCGTTCTCATCAAAGGTTTTTTTGTTTATGGCAACGATTATGTAATAGCGCGGGTCGGGCATAAACTCGCTTTTCGGTTACGGAATGCCCTCTACCAGCGAATTGTTTCTGCACCGTTAGGTGTTTTACGCGAAGAACGCACCGGGGACCTCATGACACGTACCACGGAAGATGTGCGAGTCTGGCAGACGCTTGTTGCCGCGATGGCGGGTATCATACGGGCTGTTGTTCTTGTTGTCTCTTTCGTTTCTGTGATGCTAATTGATAGTTTCAAACTTACCTTCTTTGTTTTATTGCTCCTTCCGCTGCTCGCTTATCTGATTACGCTCGTTGGTAGGCGCATTCGTAGTGCCAGCATAGAAATTCAACAGCAAAGTGCAGACATCTATTCACAACTCAAAGAGACATTTTCCGGCATCAAGATTATCAAAAGTTTTACATCTGAACAGACGGAAACAGAACGTTTCCGAACCATTAATTGGCGTCAATACTGCTCGGCGATTCGGCGTGCCCGTTTCGCAGCACTCCTCCCCCCTCTGATTGAATGGTTGGGTGCTATTGGGATCGCAACAGTTTTTGGGTTATGCTGTTGGCAAGTGATTAGTGGACAGCTTTCTATAGGGTGGTTCATCAGTTACATCGGTATGGTAAGCTACATGTTCAAACCGATTAAAACGATTGGCAACGTCAACAGCGCATTACAGCAGTGCCTCGTCTCTGCTGAACGGATCTTTTATCTCCTCGATTTCGGAGCTGAGGCAGGTCAGCAAACTGGTGCAGGCACGCACGACTTATCTACCGAAAAGTCGACAGATGGCATTGAACTGCAGAACATCCACGGAACTGTCACATTCCAAAACGTCACCTTCTCTTATTCGCAAGCCTCAGAAAGCCAGCAAGCACCTTTCAAACCTGTTATTGATAACGTATCTTTCGAGGCGAAGCCGGGTGAAGTCGTCGCACTCGTCGGCCCTAGTGGAAGCGGAAAGACGACACTCCTCAACCTTCTGCTGCGTTTCTATGAAGTCAATTCTGGGGAGATTTTGATTGACGGTGTACCTATTTCTGAAGTAAAACTGGAGTCGTTACGACAAAATATTGCACTCGTCCCACAGGACACGTTCCTCTTTGATGGGACGATTCTGGAAAATATCGGTTACGGCTGCCCGAGGGCAACCGATGCGGCGATCATTGCAGCGGCACAGAAAGCAAACGCGCACGCGTTTATCACAAAAACCCCCAACGGATACGCTACGCCAATTGGGGAGGCAGGGGTGAAACTCTCCGGGGGCGAACAGCAACGCCTCTCTATCGCGCGTGCGCTCCTAAAGAATGCACCGATTCTCGTTTTAGACGAAGCCACATCCTCATTGGACACGCAGTCGGAAGCACTCATTCAAGAATCGTTGACAAATCTCATGGAAGGGAGAACCAGTTTTATTATCGCGCACCGACTCTCAACAGTTGTCCGGGCTGATAAGATTCTCGTTATCAAGGATGGAGAGATTTTGGAAACTGGAACACACCAAACACTGTTAGCAAAGGGCGGGTTGTATAAAAAATTCTGTGAGATGCAACTGAGTTAATCCTCCGTCGCTACTGTCATTGTCAGCACTTTTGGCAACCGTACCTGCTTTCCTACCGAGAGGTTAAGACGCTATAGAAAATCGTCTGCGAGTTGTCCCAAGCAAAAAAATGCATTTTAGGTAAACCTCTTGTGTTATGTTAACGTCACATATAATAGAAGAAAGGGAAGCGCTATTAAGTATTTTAATCTCAATTTCGGAATCGCAAAGACAATCCGGGGATTGAGACTATAAGGCAGAATTGCCGGTCAGTGCTTAGACGACCCTTGAATAGCGAGTTTCGGAAACCTGCAAACGATGCCAAAAGAAGAGATTAGCTGCTCAATTTCGTCCTTTTTTGGTGATAGCACCTTCAAGATCGGATTCGCGATACACAGCTTCAGAGAGGTCAACCTCGTATAGATACGCATCTTTGAAGTTCGCACCGAGCAGAACAGTGCCTTTCAGCTTGATTTCACCAAAAATTGTCTCTTCGAGGTTCGCATTCTCAAAACTCGTGAGTGCCCCGAAAGGTCCCGGCACCTCGCATTTTGGGCAGCCGAGAGTGGCACGGCGCAAGTCGGCACGTTTGAAGTTTGTGCCACAGAGCAAGCTCCCGCTCAGGAAAGCACCACGCAAGTTTGCTTCTTCAAGGTTCGCGTCCGTTAAGTTACTACCGACCAGATACGTTCGATGGAGTGTGGCACCAGAAAGGTCCGCACCGGTGAGATTCGCATCGTTTAGATTCGCATCTGTTAAGTCCGTGTTCCGTAGGTCGGTACCGCTCAAGTCTGCTTCCGAGAGATCAATACCTGCGAGCGATTGATTCGCTAAATCCAGGTTTGCAAGATTTTCACCAGAACAGGATTCACCGGCTTGGCATCTTTTTATAATTTCGTTTTGTGTGAGTTGAGCCATTAACTGCCTCCAAGGGTTATACCGAATTCGCTTTATCTTTTCGCCTATGTGGCTTCCGAAACTTGCAAGCTAACATTAAGATATATCAGAGGATTACACTTAATAGCATACCACATACTTACTAAAAAGTTAAACCTTTTTTCATAATTTTCGCTGTGTGCGGCAAATTCAAAACACTTCGGTCTGGAGATCGAGGCTAAAATGAGGTGAGGACATGAGAAACTATTACCCGGAATACCCAGTAGAACCTGAACTTTTTGCAGAGGAAGAAGAGAAGGACGAGGACCCAGTAGAATCTCCAAGGGATGAGACCTTCGCGTACTTACAAAAGATAGCCAAGACCCCTTTGTTGGATCCTGAACAGGAAACCGCACTCTTTGAAAAATACCAAGCGGGTCTCCAGATGTTCACCACGAAATTAAATGAATTTCCGAAGTGGATGTTAGCTGCACTTGATATCGATGAAAATGACGCGCCAAATAACAAACACAAATTTGAACCTCCGCAATCAGAACACGGATTAATCATAAGCCGAATTCGCGCCGAAATCCAGACACTTGGCGTCTTATTGGACAAATTAGAGACGAAGGCGAAATTACTAAAGCAAGCACGGTGGAAAATTTTTCAAGGGAACTTACATCTCCTGAAAAAATATGTTGATGAAACCTCACCACCCGAATTAATGCAGGCGGGAGGTCTTGGGCTCTTGAAAGCTATTGACGATGGCGATACAAAACGCGGGGCGGAATTCCGAACTTATGCGCGACAAACCATTCGCCGCAGCATTAGCACCTTTAACGAAAAGATGGCGAAATTGAGGCAACAACTACGCGAAGCACCCCTTACAGAAATACCATCGGTACGCGATTTTGCTCGTGTCCCACTTACACCCTTTGACGAGGAGCAGGAATCCCACGCTTTTCAAGAGTACGACGTTATTCGTTGTGAGATTGAAACACTCTTAGAGGAATTGCCAGCCGATATGTTACCCGACGGTACTGCTACGCGTTCGCTACGCGCCTTACGGTTCGTTCTTGAAGACATCCGAAACGAATTTGCCCATATCAAATGGTTAGCGGATCAATTGGAGACAGCGGACCAGGTTACACACGGCACAAAACTGAAAATCGTTGAAGCCAACCTCCGCCTCGTCGCCAGCATCGCGAAGCAACATCACTTCAGTAAAACATCCTTAACCTTCCTCGATTTGATGCAGGAAGGCAGTCTCGGATTGATGCGCGCCGTGGATAAATTCGATCATACTCTCAAATTTCGGTTCAGCACTTATGCGACATGGTGGATTATGCAGTCTATCAAACGTGCGCTTGACCAACAAGGACAGATGATCCGTGTTCCGTGCTATATCGGTGAAGCCCGACGTGCCATTAAGCAAGCACAGTCGGACTTAACGACTGAACTCGGACGCGAACCAACGACAACCGAAATCGCAAGTGCAGTTGAACTCACGGAGAAAAAAGTCTCCGAAATTTTCAACGCTACGCGGGATCCTGTTCCCCTTGACGCACCTATTAATGAAGATTCCTCGGACGGTTCATTTTCTGAACTCATTCCGGATCAATCTCAAATTACGCCGGAGAATTACTTGCTCGATTACGCCAAGATTGAGGTTATCACTGAGATCCTCAACCGGACGCTCAACCCACGTGAAACACAAGTAATTATTTTACGATATGGGTTGATCGATGGTACTGAATACACTTTGGCGGATATTGGAGACAAGCTTCGCATCAGTCGGGAGCGCGTGCGGCAGATAGAGACTGAAGCCATTTTTAAACTCAAACGCCACGAATCAAAAGAGTTGCTCCAAGAGTTGCTTCAAGGGTCCTCTTAACACGCCAAAACTCCAAAAGAGGTATCACAACGTTGAAGATCGCGTATTTTGACTGCTTTTCAGGTATCAGTGGCGATATGACCCTCGGTGCCTTGGTTGATGCCGGGGTACCACCCGAAATACTTACAGATGGATTGGCGACCCTCAAACTTGAGGCTGAGTTCAGCCTGCGCTTTGAAAAATCTGTAAAACACGGCATCACCGGCACACGAGCGATTGTAGAGGTACACCCAGCACACACACCGTCACACGAAGCATCGGCGCACGAGCATTCCGATACCCATACGCACGAACACTCCCACATGCATACGCATGAACATTCCCATCATCATGAGCATGGTCCCAGTCGCCACCTCTCCGATATTTTCAAGTTGCTTGACGACAGCGATTTGGAATCAGAGGTTCGGGATACCGCAAAACGCGTCTTCGACCGACTCGCTGAGGCAGAAGCAAAGGTTCACAATACAACGAAAGATAAAGTGCATCTCCACGAAGTCAGCGGCATTGATTCGATCGTAGACATCGTCGGGTCAGTCATTGGTCTTACACACCTGGATGTTGATGTTGTTTGCGCGTCTCCCCTCTCTCTCGGTAGAGGTTTTGTCCGATGCGCACACGGACTTATGCCCGTTCCTGTCCCCGGCACGATGGAACTTCTTCGAGGTGTACCGATCCATCAGACGGACATTCCGAAAGAGTTGGTAACCCCGACTGGTGCTGCACTCATTACGACGCTATCGCAAGAATTCGGGGTCATGCCACAGATGCGGCTTGACCGCGTCGGATACGGTGCCGGTACTCGCGACTTGGAACAACGTCCAAACCTTCTCCGGCTCTGTCTCGGCGAAAAAACGTCAGAGATTAGTACAAAGACGACCCACCATCACGCCGAAACTGACAGTGTGGACATTATTGAGACCAATGTAGACGACATGTCACCAGAGATTACCGGCTATGTTACCTCCCAACTCTTTGAACATGGTGCGCTTGACGTGTTTCTTACGCCAACCTTCATGAAAAAGGGGAGACCCGCGACACAAATCACTGTGCTATGTCCAACTGACCATCGTGACGAGCTCATCAAACTCCTCCTCACCGAAACCACGACTTTCGGCGTTAGGCTCTCTTCTGCTGACCGGATCAAACTGCGTCGCGATTTTATTCAAGTCGAAACGCAGTGGGGGACAGTCCAAGCCAAACGCGGGTATCTCAACGGCACGCTTGTCAAAACGGTCCCTGAATATGAGGACTGCAAACGCCTCGCCGAGCAAAACAATATCCCACTTCGACAAGTCTACACCGAAACACTCCGCAGTCTCAGTTCTGTTGATACAGTAGATCAACCCGAAATCTAACCCTTCATTTATCTCCTCTCAGTTTACTTTTGATGCTGTGCGTCCGCGCGCAAGCGAAGACAGACTTTTTCATAGATAGATCAGAAAGAGTTGTTATACCAGCGACATACCCAAATTCTGCTTCTCAGGAGGGCTATAACTGAAATGATGGAAATTAATAACCGTGACGTTACAACGTGGGCACTCCCAGAAAACGCGATTGCCCGACTGGGTAGAGGAAGTGTTAAAGACGTAGCATTTTCGCCGGATGGCATGCATCTCGCTGCCGCAACGGATATTGGACTATGGTGGTATGAACTTGCCACAATGCAGCCGGTCGCATTGTGGGAAACCGAAAGAGGAATGGTTTCTGCTGTCTCTTTTTCTCATGATGGACAATGGATTGCTACTGGCAATGCAGATGGCATCGTTAAGGTGTGGACTACACAAGATCAGCAATGTATTATGGAAATAGGACAGCGAAGGTTGAACCATGGAGTCGCCCAACTCACATTTTCACCGGATGGACAATACCTTGCCGCATCACACTACCATTTTCATTCCGTGTCTGTCTGGTCTACAAAAACAGGCGTGTCCGTTGCGAATTCTGAACTTGAGGAACCGAAGGCAAGATACGGTCGTTTCCCGCTCTGCTTTTCACCGGATGGGACGCGCCTCGCATACCTGTCTTGCGATAACAAAATTTCAGTGAAACAAATAGAAACCGGTGCGTACATCGCGCGCTTCACCGTACACACGCCACGAATAGACGGCAGTCTCATTTTTTCACCATGTGGACAGTTTCTTGCCGCTGGTATACGGAAAAAGGACTCCGAAAATCTAAGTGCCAATATTCACGTGTGGCATGTTCCTAAAGAGACAGTGGAAATGGCTACTGAATATAACGGATATCAGGTTAGACTTGTTTATTCTCCTGAGGGTTCCTTACGGGTTGCTGACATTCATGAAGATAAGGTGATAATTTGGAATGCGTCCGATCAGGAAAAACTTGATACCTTTGAACATCGCGGGAATAGCCGTGCTGCAGGTTTTTCAGACGACGGACAACAATTTGCTATCACAAGCCCACGTGATTTTCAGGTGTGGCGTGAAAACGCGCCTCAGGTGGTGTCTCTTCAAGGACATCGCGGTCATCCCAATTCGGTAACTTTTACGCAAAACGGAAAAACGTTGGTGAGTGGACATACGGCAGGCAGCGGTATTGTGTTTTGGAACGTGGCAGAGAAACGGGCACAACAGACGCTTCTTATGAACACAGCACTGCCTTTTACCATACCCAAGGGAGGACTTGCTGTGTCCCCCGATGAGGAATTCTTGGCTGCGAGTTACACAAAAACCATTGAAGTCTGGCGTGTTGCGTCTCGTACCCGAATCATGATATTCACCGAACCTCAGTCTGTTGGACCGCTCGCGTTTTCACCGACAGGCAAACACTTTGTCAGTGCAACAAGTGATGGCGGACTTTATGTATGGGATGCCCAACGTTGGAAAAAGTTACGGACACTAACAGGACATACTGACGGAATCAGTTCTATTGCTTTCCATCCGGATGGAAAAATACTTGCGAGTGTCTCACCGTGGGACAAAACCGCACGGGTGTGGGATGTTGCGCGTGGAAGTTTTGTGACTTCGCTTCCGTTAGCATGGCCTTTATCTCCAAACGCGTATAAAGGCGATAAAAAGAAAATCGAACGCGTCCGTAAAGCAGCTGTGTCTAACAGTCAAAAGGTGCGTGCCGAAGAAATTTGGAACATCACGTTTTCTGCTTGCGGGACCCTCCTTGCCGGTGGGCTGCCAAACGAGATTCGGGTGTGGGATACTACCACATACGAAACGCGGATGGTAATATTTCCTCCGAAGGAAAGCTGTCGACCGTATGCTTTAGCCTTTTCGCCCTGTAGCCGGTATTTTGTTTCTGGCTCTTGGTGGGGATTCACAGATAAAGTCTCCATCCGGTTATGGGATGTTACCACCGGTGAAAACGTCCAGACGTTCTGGGGACACTCCACGGATGTACAAGATCTTGCCTTTTCACCGGACGGTGCCCTTTTGGCAAGTGCGGGTTATGATGGTGCCATCCTGCTATGGGATATGAAACCTTACACCAAATGAATTTTTAATTAAAAACAGGGTTTAAGCATTTGTGACTTTTGGGGTCAACACTTAAATTGACTTGTTGAATCCGCTGAAAGTGCATCCACATATCCGTATATGTGGAATTTATTATAGGAGTCCGTCCTCACAAAAAACAGCGTAGGACATAATACACACTTTACTTACACAGCAAATGAAATTACGTGATGCTATCACAGCAGGTATTGCGCACCTTGCGCGAAATAAACTTCGTGCCGGTTTATCCATTCTCGGTATCTTCATCGGTATAGCGAGTGTGTTGTGCATGATCGCAATCGGGGACGGCGCGAAATTGATCATCGCCCAAGACATCGAGAAACTTGGCGGTACAAACCAAGTCCAATTCTGGACACGTACCTCTATTTGGAAACACCGACGGTTCGTCCGGCGGACCACCGAACGATACACCCTTGAGGACGCTCGTGCGATTGAGGCAGAATGTCCCAACGTACTATTTGTATTGCCGAAACATGAAGGCTACGAGACCTTTGTTACCAGTCGGGATGGGCGGCAAGCACGCCCGCTTTTAGAGGGTGTCACTGCAGACTACGCTATCGGTATGCACTGGGATCTTCATACGGGTAGGTTCCTTTCCGAAGGCGACATTGAAGACGCAAAACAGGTTTGCGTCTTGGGTGCAGAAACGGCCACTGAACTCTTTGGAGATGCTTCCCCACTTGGACAAGAAGTCAAGATCCGGTATCATTGGCGGCAAGCACCGGTAAGACTACGGGTTGTAGGTGTGATGAAAACAAAGGGTCGTAGCCTTAATATCTGGTATTGTTTAGATGATGCCATTTGTGTGCCGCTAACAACCTATCAACAACGGATTGCGGGAACTCGCTATGTTGAAGACTTGGTTGTCTTTTTTGAAAAAGGCACTGATATCGACGGTATCATTGATTCGGTTAAGCACGTCCTGCGTAAAAGACACCGCGGGAAAGATGACTTTATCGGGCTTTGGATACCGAAACGGACAACGAAGCAGCTTGACCACATCGAAAGGGTGATAAAGATCACTTTAGGGAGTATTGCTGGGTTCTCACTGTTTGTGAGCGGTATCGGTATTATGAATATATGCCTTGTTTCTGTAGGTGAAAAGACGCGCGAGATAGGCTTGCGAAAATCGGTCGGTGCGAAACAGATTCACATTTTCTATCAGTTTTTGACGGAATCAATCTGTCTGTGTCTCTGCGGTGGTGTGCTTGGTATCGCAGGCGGTTGGGGTGCAGCGCAAGGCATGGCACGCCTCGCTGTGCGCATTGTACAGATTGTGCCGGAATGGCCCGTCGTCCTCTCATTGCCGTGGATACTAACTTCTGTCATCTTCTCAGTTTTCATGGGTATTAGTTTCGGGGTCTATCCAGCGATGCAGGCGGCACGACTTTCACCCATCGACGCGCTCCGCACCGAAAATTAAGTGAGGGTAGAGCATTATTTGCGGAGTTTCGTACCGTAAACTGTTAGTTTGCGTGCTGCGGTATGTTTGCTGTAGGAGCGACCTCTGGTCGTGACATACCCTGACAACTGACTGCTGATGGCTAATCGCTGATGGCTTGCGTTTGACACAAATCGCAGGTGCCGCATTGGTAACCCTCATCAATAGATTCGCCGAAATAGTCTCGAATCACGCGCATCCGGCAAGTTGTCTCTAATGCATAAACAATCACTTGATCAATCTGACTCTGTTTTCGACGGACATAGTCGCCGACCTCAATCTGCTCGTCTGTCAATGTACTGAGCATCTGGCTGTCTTCAAGCAGTTCAATAAGTAGTAAGTCTTCCTGTCCCCAATACTGAATATAACCGTCGCTTTGCAGCTCGGCGAGGTCCTCCATGATCGCCTTTGGGTTTTGCCCGACGGTTTCGCAGAGTTCCAAAACCGTTTTTACCCCGCTTCGCAATTGACGGAGGAGTTCCTGCCGCGCAGCATCTGTTGGCTCTGTTTCTTCGGTCCAGAGTCCGCGAAATCTCACAGAGAGTTGAGATGGCACATTATACCACCGCTTTAAAAATCCGAGTTTTTCGAGATAACTGAGGCTAACGAGAACCTTTGTCAGATTGCCCCCGCTCATCCATTCCAGTTCCTCATTAGAGATTGTGCGATAGGTACCAATACCGTCGAAATTTTCAATGACCTTTAAGAGTTTAAGCAGGAATTGTTTATCCGGTGCGCTTTCTCTGATAAACCATTCGTGCAATCCGCGGTCATCGTGGCAGAAAAGCAGAACACAACGTGCATCCTTTTCGTCTCTGCCTGCCCTGCCAATCTCTTGGCAGTATTCTTCAAGGGTGCCAGTGAGTGTCCAATGTACGATATATCGGATGTCCGGTTTGTCGATCCCCATACCGAACGCATTCGTAGCAACAACAATGTCTAATCCGTTCTCGCTATTGTCGAAAAACGCTTCTTGCACACGCGTCCGTTCGTGGGATTCCAATCCAGCGTGATAGAAATCTGCTCGGAATCCACGTCTTTGGAGAAACTCAGCAATCTCTTCGGTTTCGCGCCGCCGTCCGGCATAGATAATCCCATTTTTCAGACGGGTGTGTGCGGATTCAGCGTTTGCAGTTGCCTGCTCTCTGAGAAACTTCTCAAGTTGTAGATACTTTTCATCGTCGTTTTCATTATGTTGAACGCTTAGTTTCAAATTGGGACGCTCAATTCCCTGTATGAGGGTCCGAGGGGTCGGTATATTTAGCACACTGAAGATGTCGTCTTGGATTTCTGGTGGGGCTGTTGCTGTGAAAAGGGCGATAACACGCGGTTGGAGGACATCAATTGTATCTTTGAGCGATAGGTAGGCGGGACGGAAATCGCGTCCCCATTGCGAGATACAGTGTGCCTCATCTATAACGAATAGGGAGATAGGGAACGCATTTAGAATATCCAAAAACCGTCGGCTTCGAAGACGTTCTGGAGAAATATAGAGCAGCTTTGTCTCGTTCCGCCGCAGCCGGGACAATTCATTCTGATATTCCTCCCACGTGAGTGTGCTATTTATCAGCGAGACAGCACCGATGCCTTGTTGACGTAGCGCATCAACTTGGTCCTTCATCAATGAGATGAGCGGGGAGATAACGACTGTGATGCCATCAAGCATCAAGGCAGGGAGTTGATAACACAGCGATTTTCCATGACCTGTTGGAAATACAGCAAACACGTTTTCGCCATCTAAAACCGCCTCAACAATCTCGCGTTGTCCCTTACGGAAGAATGTGTAACCGAAGTGAGTATCAAGGGATTCGAGAAGCGGATCTGTCGGTGGTTCAGAATCTTGTGCCGGTTCTACTGCATCCGTTGATTCCAGAATGGCATCTACCTTTTTAAGCAAATCCTGCAAATTTGGCATATTTTTACGGTGTACGATAATCCGCTACGAAAAGAACCGGAAGCGGAGAATGTGAAAAATCGCGGCGATACCATCTTTCCAGCTGACAGTTTTTCCTTCATGATAGTCTCTGCCGTGATAAGAGATAGGGACTTCAACAATTTTACACTTCCGCTTGGCGAGTTTCGCTGTAATTTCCGGTTCAAAACCGAACCTGTCCGAGTAGAGCGAAATCTCCTTTAGAATCGATGTCCGTATGACCTTGTAGCAGGTTTCCATGTCAGTAAGTTTTGTGCCATTGACGATATTAGCGAGGGTTGTGAGAAATTGATTTGCGAGATAACTCCGTAATAACCCTGACTGCTTACCCTTCATAAACCGAGAACCGTATACCACATCGGCTTCACCATTTAAGATAGGTTTCAGCAATTTGGGATAATCTTGCGGGTCATATTCGAGATCGGCATCCTGAATGAGGGTAATCTCGCCAGTAATATGTTGGAAACCGGTGCGGAGTGTCGCGCCTTTCCCCTTATTCACATCGTGATAAAAGATCTTGACCGATATCTCGTCTGTGTTGCCTGCCTCCGCGTTCATCGGCATCTCGGTTATTTCGAGGTAGCTGCCTATTTCGCTTGAAATATCCTCAAAACTTTCGATCTGCTCTAAAATATCGCGCGTGCCGTCTGTTGAAAAATCGTCGACAAGAATCAATTCTTTCTTCATACCGATTTCAACACTGACAACCTGTCGCAAAAGTTTTGTTAGGCTTGCGACCTCGTTGTAAATCGGAATCACAATGGATAGCGTAGGCTCCATCTGGATGCCCCCATGTTTGTTCCCACCGCTTTAGCGTAGGATATGATATAGTCAAAGCGAAGTTGAACACAATCAATTTCTTCTATCTAAATGATAACCAATCTTTTTGTTAAAAGCAAGTTTAAAAACAGCGGACTTCCTTTTCACCTTCCGATAAGCACATGTTGCAAGCGCGCTACGTCTATGGCCCCAATTCATGCCCCCTGAATAGAGAAGTCGGTTGTTGCCTTGAAAACTGAATTCACAGCACCAAATAGAATAGGCAAATTAGCCAAAGTAAAATTTGTTCTGTTTCGTATAAAAGTATCACCGACAAGCCGTCCAAATTCCCACAACGTTCCATCCGTAACAATACCATATACCGGAAAAGCGGGGTCATTATTTATTTTCTGTGCAGCGACCAACTCAGCCAAACATTGCCCCCAGCCTTGCTCAAAATCGTTTTTCTTCGCTTCAACCAAGATTATCAAGGGCGTTCCGACAATGAGTTTGCCCAATTCAGATTTTGTAGAAATGAGGTAATCCGGTGTTCCGCTCAGTGTCTCATCATAGACTATAGTTTCCTTGATCCAGAGGGCGTAGTGATCAGCGTACCCTTTATAGACCTCTCTTAAAACCGGAAAGATAACGGCTTCACACCGTGCTGCCTCCGAGCCGAAAATATTGATGTGTTGCCTCGTAAATTCAAATTCTTGGAGAAATTGCTCTGAAGGGTTTAAGGGATCCTCGACGCAGAAAAAGTCGTTTTCCGAGTATCTGATTCCGAATCTTTTTTGAACTTCAGGAATCGTCTTGAAATCGCTAAATGCCATCAGTTCTACCTCCCATCAGCGAGTTTGGAATTAACACAGCCTCGGAATCAGTTGAATATAGTATCTCTACGCATACGACAATCGCGCAACCCGTTTCTCCAAAGGCTCCATTGTCTCAAGAATAGCACGCATAAGGGAAGTCTTATCGTCAGCATACGCAGCATTATCCCACAAATTTTCCCGCTCACCCGGATCCTTTTCCAGATCATAGAGTTCACCGTAGGCGTGCCCACAATACCATGTTAACTTCCGCGTATCGGTTACAATCGTTTTGAGCCGCAAGCCGCGCGGATCGTCTACACACTCGACCAACACTGAATCTCGGATGGATGCTGTCTCGCCGGTAAGCATCGGCATCGCGTCTACACCATCTGTATCTGATGGGATCGGCAAACCGACCGCAGATAACACCGTCGGTACAATATCAGCGTGGCTAAACAGGGCGTGTGTCCGTTGTCCAGCCGGGATAACCGCAGGAAACCGTATCAATGTCGGCACACGGACAAGTTGCTCGTAATGGAACGGTCCCTTCATCCAGAGACCGTGATCACCGAGCAGTTCACCGTGATCCGTCGTAAAGAGCACTAACGTGTTTTCTGCCAGTCCAGACGCATCCAGACACTCCAGAATCCGACGCATCTGCTGATCAATAATCTTCACCATATTGTAGTAATATGCCCTACCGAGCCGTGCATCCGCTTCCGAAACCTTACGGTAGTCGGCACCGCCTCCCTGTCCTGCGATCGCGTACGTTCCGCGTATCTCCGACTGTTCAAGCTGCCCATATCGCGCCTCTAAAAAATGTGGCGGTTTATCGTCTAATTCGCCTTCAACAAAATCGGGAAGCGGAACCTGCGTTGGATCAACGCGCGGCCCAAATTCAGTCGGGACGCAGTGCGGATGGTGTGGGTCTTGGAATCCGACTGCTAATAGGAACGGTTGCGTAGTATTGTGGCTCGACAAGAAATCTACCGTCCGATCGGCTGTCCAGACGCTATTGTGGTATTTCAGCGGTATATCCCAGTCATAAGCCTCACCACCGAACCCCCTCTCACTGAGACGTGTCGCTTTACTGTAACTCTCAAACGCTTCTTCAGAGACCTGCAAACGGACCCATTCGCCGTAATGTCCAGCGATTCCGTAAGTCGCGTGTCCAAGTGCCAATTCGACGGTTTCAAATCCGTAGTAGGGACCTTGGAAATCAGGATAGCGTGCTGTGTTGCCACGCGCTTCGATGGACTGTTCTGCGGCGGCACCAAAAGGTTGGAAGTGTGCTTTGCCGATATAGTGCGTGCGATACCCAACCTCACCAAGCCGGTGTGATAGCATGGTTTCATCTTCGGGGACGTTCATACCGACATTCCACGCCCCGTGGCGACTCACATATCGTCCTGAGAAGATTGAGGCGCGGGCAGGGGTACACACAGGGTTGGTGCAATATGCCCGTTCAAAACAGACACCTTCAGATGCGAACTTATCCAGATGCGGCGTATCCGTGAACGTTGATCCGTAGCAGCTGAGGCTATCTGTCCGCTGCTGATCGGTTGTGATAATTAGTATATTTGGACGTTGTGTGTTCATAGGTATTCTCTTGGTATTGACAAGCTTAATTTTCTTGGGCTGCTTTGAAAACAGAATCCACAGCACCGAATAAAATAGGCAAATTTGCTAAAGTAAAGCTGGTTCTGTTTCGCGTAAAAATGTCGTCGACAAGTCGTCCAAATTGCCACAATGTTCCATCAGTTACAATACCATACACCGGAAAATCAGGATTGTCATTCATTTTTTGCGCTGCAATTAACTCTGCCAGACATTGTCCCCATCCCTGTTCAAAGTCATTCTTCTTCGCCTCAACCATCATTATCAAGGGGGTCCCAACAACAGTAATGCCCAATTCAGACTTTGTGGCAACAAGATAATCTGGCGTGCCATTCAAAATCTCATCGTAGGTAATGGATTTCTTTACCCAAAGTCCATAGTTTTCAGCATAATCTTTGTATACCTCTCTTAAAATTGGAAATATAATAACTTCACATCTTGATCCCTCCGATGAAAAAAAATCAAAATGTTGCTGACTAAATTCAAGTTCTTTCAGAAATTGTTCTGAAGGGGCTCTCGCCTCAACGCCGAAAAAATCATTATACGAGTATTTGATGTTAAATTTTTCTTGAACATCAGCAATTGTTTTGAAATCACTAAATGCCATGAGTACTACCTCCTACAATTCAATTTCTTAAACTTGAGCGAATTATAGATTATGTACAAAAGGGTTTCAGATAAGTATAGCTCTGATCCGCTGCGTCCTCCGGCTCCATAATCTCACGAAACGCTTGATGCACGGTTACATAGCCGTTGTAACCGATCGCTTCCAGCCCTTCAAATACCTGCAGAAAATCAATACCCCTTTCATCTTGTAGACGGATTGGATCGTGTGGCACTACACCTTGAATCCACGTTAGAAGGTGGGTCTTGCCTTCTGGTCGGCGGATATGGTTCTGGAGATAGACGTTGAAAAGATACGGTGAAAACCGATTGAGCGTCTCAACACCGTAATTCTGTGCACAGAGGTCGAGGTTGGCGGGTTCGTAGATAATTCCGAAATTCTTTCTGCCGACGCGTTTCAGTACATCGACCGATCCGTCTACCGTTTCAAACAGGCTCTGTGTATGCGACTGATGCGCGAGACGGATGCCGCGCTCCGCAGCTTCATCGGAGGCGCGTTGTGCCCAAGGGATGTCCGCTTCAACCTTCATCGCGATGCGGATGAGGTCTGCCCCAAGCAGTTCCGTTAGATCGAGGTAAGGCGTAATATTACGGAGTCCGTCCGGTCCCTGCTCATTGTTGAGTGGGACCGGGAAATCGCCGGTGACCATAGAGACTTTCAGGTTCAGCGATTCCGCCTGTTTACGCGCTGCGGTAATCTGCTCTAAAGGCGAATGGATACCGACTTGCGACGCACGCATGCAGACCGCTTCGTAGCCAAGCCCTGCAGCAAGTTCAGTCAGTTGTGTGAAGGTATGTGTGGCATCTCTTTTAGATGCTGTTTCCGCGACGCGTACCGAGAGCGAGAGTTTCATATTTTAATTTTACCTTGCGGAGAAACAACGGACATTTGAACTTTAACGTGCGTTCTCAAATCCGTCCTTCACTTCGTTACGGACTATGGGTTTTGGGATTATCTTAAGAGACATCCATTCCTCTGAAAACTATAACAGTAAAATATCGGCAATTGAGAGCACCATCAGGACAAGGCTAATCATGCCGTTCAGTGTAAAGAAGGCGAGGTTGACACGGGATAGGTCTGTCGGTTTGACAATAGCATGTTCGTAGATAAAAATTAGGACGACAATGCCGACACCGATGTAATAGAACAGTCCCAATTCGACAAGGCGTGGGATACTGAGAAGGAGTAACACGGCAATAATATGCAACGTAGACGAGAGCCATAACGCCCACCGGATCCCTATTTTCGCGGGAACGGAGTGTAACCCGTGTTTTCTATCGAAGTTGACATCTTGACACGCATAGATGATGTCAAACCCGGCTGTCCAGAGCAGCACAACGAGACACAAGACTATCGGTGGCAACGCGAAGCTTCCTTTGATGGCAATCCACGCCCCGACAGGCGAGATGGAGAGCGCGAGTCCAAGCCAGAAGTGAGAGAATGCGGTAAAACGTTTGGTATAGGAATAACCCATAACCACAGCAAGTGCGACGGGTGATAAGGCAAAGGCAAGTGGGTTCAACCGCCACGCCGCAAAAACCAACAATCCTGCGGAAACAGTGGTGAAACTCCACACCGCGCCCTTTGTAATTAAACCCGCAGGAATTGCACGCATGGCAGTGCGCGGGTTTTTACTGTCAATCTCGGCATCAGCAAGCCGATTGAACGCCATAGCACAGCTCCGCGCCCCTACCATTGCAACAAGAATCCAACCAAGTTTTGGCAGCGGCGGAAATCCGTCCGATGCGATAAAAGCACTCATCACTGCAAACGGAAGTGCGAAGACAGTATGTTCAAATTTGATCATCTCAAGGATAATCTTAAGTTTCCGCATCTTTTAACTATTGGCCTTCCGCGCCTGTTTCGTCCGTTGTCCGAAACAGGGTTTCCGCTAAAGTTATACTGGATTGGTCCCATAAAATTTTTTCTGTCTCAAGGATAAGAAACAAATCAGTCAACCTTGACTGCAAGATGGTATTTTTAAAACGGTAACAGGTTACCTGCAGCGTCAAACGCAAACGGCTTCGTTTCACCGATGACCGCTAACCTCGAATGCAGTTTCGCATCCTCAAGCAGCGCGTCAGAGATGTCGAGTTCCGTCAATCTCAACGTGCTTTCAATCCGGATAACCCGTGCATCTTCCGGTTCGGTAAGACCGATGGTGTCCAATGCGATCTCAATCGCTTCGCGGTCGGTATCGTAATAGAACGGGATTTTCGATTTCTGAGGTCCAAGTGCGGTGATACCGTTCATGTAGGTCGAGTGCCGGTCAATTTTGTCCACAAGACGGGTCGTTGTGAAATCGGCGAGTCCGATACCAGTGGCGTTGCCGTCACTCTCTTCGGTGAGATCGCGGACAAATATACGGAGAATCGCGGGTTTCGCAGGTTCCGGTTCAAAGTTCTGCATCATCCTGCCGATAACGTTCGAGTCCATGCCGGTGCCACTGATGTTCTTGCCTGTCCAATCTATGATAAGCAGATCGAGTTCGTCAAAGGGGAGTCGTCCCATCAGCGATTTCGCCTCGACGAGCAGTTCACGTTCCGTTTGGAGGAGCTGCGCGGCGGGCATCGCTACTGCTTTCGCGGTGTCTTCGTGTGCGTTCTCAATCAGCCCAATGCCGAAAGCGATTTTTCCGGTGTCGAGAATAAAACCACCGACTGCAGTGATGACGTGTTCAAAACCGTATTGGAAGAAGGCGCGGTGATAAAGGTTCGCACCGTGCTGTTTGCCGAGTCCAATCACCAGCATCTTCATCACGCCGCTCTCGATGGAGCCGTTGAAATCTGTGTGTGCCTTGATACGATTGAGCGGGACGACGTGATCCGCTTCAGCGGCATATCGATCAAAGAAAACCGGTAAGCCATCCGCCGTTTTTCCAAGTTCCACGACCTCCATTGACGCTTTCACAGGTGCGCCGACGGTTTCCTCGGTGATACCATAATGTTCCAGTACGCTACGCTGTCCTTCGGCAGTTGCGCCGCCGTGGCTTCCCATCGCTGGAACCACAAACGGGTCCGCGCCGAGTCCTTTGAGATAACCAACTGTTGCTTTGACGGCTATATCAACATTCGCGACACCGCGGCTGCCAGCAGTAACAGCGACAGTCTCGCCGGGTTTGACGATAGTAGCGGCGTTAATCCGATCTAATTCTGCGTGAATCGCTGCAGGGAGATCAGCGAGAACAGGTGCCTCAAAATGCTGTTGAATCCGTGTCATTTTTGGAAGTGCCATGCGTTTCCATCCTTTATGTTTGGATTTTACAGGCAATTCTATCAGAAACAGGATAAGAGTGCAAGGGAAATGTGGAATGGCTGTCAGCCATCGGCTGTCGGCTGTCGGCAGTCAGCGTTCAGCCCTGTAAGGGGTTTTTGCTTGGGTATTTCTGCAGCATGTTTATAGAATTGTGTTCCACTATGCTCTTTAGCCCTGTAAGGGGTTTTTGCTTGGGTATTTCTGCAGCATGTTTATATTGCTTCTGAATCGCGGATTGTCGCGGATGGTACGGATTACACGGATTTTAAGAGATTTTGATGGTGTGATGTTGTTAGCCCAAACGGGCGGCAGGAGAAGAGAAAAAGAGTAATCGCTCTTTTAAGTGTGCTTCAGGGATGATGGATAAATTTCATGATTGGGGTCCCACCAAAGCAGAAAAGCATCTTCTCCAGATCGAATCGCCCAAATCCGCTGTGTGCTGCCTAGACGAAATGAGATTAATTCCGCTTGATCATCGTGTCCGAGCTGTTCTAACCGATTTTGGGCAGGTTCAATGATGTCATTGACTGCTACCGCATGGTGATGTCGCCCTAATATTTCTCCCCAAGTCATAGTTTCAAAACTACGCATCTTATCCCATATTTTCCTCAAGAAATCAGGACAAGTTATTTGATTCCAACCCCATCGACTATTGTCATCAATTCCTGTTACTTTCCACACGAGTCTCTTGTTTTGAGTAGATGCTATAGAAGGAGATATGGGGCTTTTCCTTAACCTCGGATTACGATTTCGACGTGCCCTTTTATTCCTCATTTTCGTAATCGTCCTCAACCGGCAAGGAACTATAGTAATGTGCTATCGCGTCTAAAGATATAACCCGATTACCTCTCTCCAATTTGGGTAATCCTTTTCTCGCCTGAATCCAAGGATCTTCCATGTGAGTTAGATCAATTAACCATTGGGCAGATTTATCGCCATAATAATCAAGAACAGCATCAACTGTTTCCTGTTGTTCCTGATTCAACAAACGGGGATTGCCAATTGGCATTGCCGATATTTCGTACATGCCGCGATGGTAATCAAACAAATCTCTAACAACCGGACCATTTGCCCACGCCTCAATATCTTCTTCAAATAGTTGTTTCTCATCCCACACCAATGACCACGCTTGGCTGTAATATACCAATTTCTGAAGTTTCATAGTCGTCATTGCTCCCATTTTCTCTAAAACATAGGCAGCAACGTCAAAGACTTGAATGCTCGGCGGTTCAAGGTCTGGATTCTGCGATTCTTTCCAAATTCTATCTTCCAACGATTCAAAACTGATGTCTTCACTAAACCTTAAATTAGAAGTGTTTATACCTCTTTCATCACCATCTACATTTGCGGAAACGATCATATCTCCTTCACGGGTAATCACGTCTTCGGAAGAAGTACTCTCATCCCCAAGCATTGTGTTTGTGTTTTCCGATTTACTCATTCATCCTCTCCTTCCAACTCCAAACTATAGATTTCAGTGATAAATTGTATTGCTTCTTGTTTCAATTCAAGTATTGAAGTTTCTGAGATTCCCGCCTTAAACTCGACTAAATTGCGAATATTAAAATGGAAATTAAGATCAAAATCGACGCTTTCTTCCTCAAGTCTAATAATGGTGTTAAGGATTCGTCCATTTAACACCAAATTCCGATTATACTGCTCGCCGGTTAATAACCCACCAAACTGTTCAATTTTTTCTAAATCTCTTGGACGTATCAGATTTATCAAATCATCATTGATTTCGTTCTCAGTAAAGAGAAAATTCGCTCCGTATCCTGTAACTGGTGTATGTGGGAGGTAATCGGCAAGCTGTAGAGCAATTTCTTGTATACGGTCTAAATTTTCGTTATTGTTTTCTACTGGATTGAAGTTTAGTCTATTTTCTTGGAATAGAATTTCAACTTCCTTTGACAATATTCGTGGAGAAATAAATTGTGCGTTGAAGTCTTGGGAAACCAGCATATCTATTTTGAATTCTTCTTCGGGAAAAAGGTATCTCTTAATCCAATCTTGAGTAAATATATACCTGTTCCAACCACCTACAACAACCAGGGCATTAGAGGGTTTGCTTAATTTCATGAGCAATGCCTTTCAAGAGCTGGGCTTAGATTATTTGCACAAACACTCGGCGTAGCACTTATCCAACGCTGGAGCCGAACATCCGTAAATCAGTATGGATATACTTATTAAACGATGGGTTATCTATACCGATTACAACGTAGAGTAATTATAACACATTTTTACTCAAAAACCAAGTTTTTTACAAACAGTGTGTCTGAAGACGTAACAGAAAACGTAATTATGATGTTCTCTCAATATAGCGATCTCAAACGATTCTGCCGCTCTTCCCAGTCTGGAAGATACGCAGACATATAGCCTTTAAAAAGTTTACCGTGATTCGGGACGAGTAGATGCACCAATTCATGGACAATCACGAATTCTGTCAACGTTTCAGGGAGGTTGAGCAGGTCGGTGTTAAGGGTCAATCTTCCATTCGTTGAAATAGATGCCCATTTCCGTCGCATATTACGCAAATGAATTTCCTGCACCTTGACCCCGATACGGTCTGCCCACTGCCATACTGCACTTTTCAAATCCACTTTATTGGGATTCATACCCGTTTCAACCTCAATAATTTGTCTGTCGTTTCAAATAGGTTTTTTATATCAATTGTGGGTCTTAATGTCTTATAGAGTGTGCCCCGCAATTCATTTTGTTGATGCTTGTCCCACCGATAATCGGGAAATTGCGCAAAGACTTGATCGACGGCCCGCGCCTGCTCTGGGTTAACATCTTCTATAACGTTCCTGAGAACGGTATAGACCGCGTAAGTGTTATCGTCCATATCCATTTGATCTTGTTCTCTTCTAGCACGTGAAACTTCTTCAGCTAATCCCATAAACTTAGCCAAAGCACCTTGTGTTCCTGACTGACGATTTTCATAATCCTCTGCGACCGCTTCTACACGTTCGCCCAGTGGAATTAGATATGGGCTTGATTCGCTTTCATCCGTCACTTTCTGACGTAGCACTTTTACCAAATTCAGAACTTTAACCGTATCGGACGCATCACTCTGATCTATTTCCCGCAAAGTGGTCTCGTTCAATTCATAAACGGCATCAGGTAACCCAAATAGATCACCTTCCGTGTGCGCCTGTAAGAGTTGCTGCGTCTTGGCGGTTAACTCTTTGTCAACGTAGGTGCGATCGGAATAGACGTTCCGAATCAATCCATAGAGTTTTGCAAGGGTCTGATAATCTTCTATAAACGGTTGTAAGAAGGCATCCGGTGAAAGGATGTTATAGAGATTCTGCACCTGTTTGAAAAAGGCGAAAAACGCCTCCCGGACATCTTTATCCGTAAAATGCACAATTGCCCGCTCTTTCGCTTTATCGTCCGAACCTTCGGCAAGTGGGAGGTATTGCTGTGCGGTTTCACGCATCAGTTTCGCAAACGTTTCTTTGAGTATATCAATGTTCTGAATGACACTCTCTACCTCGTCAGAATCAAAAGCGAGTGCCTTTTCGAGGTTCTCAAAGATACCGACAAAATCTAAGACGAAACCGGCGGGTTTCACCAACCCGTCCGCATCTTCATAGGGGCGGTTCACACGTGCGATTGCCTGTAATAGCAAATGATCGCGCATCGGTTTATCAAGGTACATGCAGTAGAGGATCGGTGCATCGAAACCTGTCAATAGTTTCTGGGTCACAATCAAAATCTTCGGCTGTTTGCTCTTGTTGGTGAACCGCTTACGGACATCTTTTTCTTCTTCCGGTGCGCGGTGATACGTCTTCATCAATTCGGAATCTCGATTGTCTGCAGAATAGACGACCTCAGAATATTCTGGGGACAGATACTTATCCAGTGCTTGCTTATATAGGGCACACGCTTCACGGTCAACACCGACCAGAAACGCCTTGAATCCCATCGGTTCCACAGTCTCTTGAAAGTGTTCAGCAACAAACTTAGCGATTTTCCCAACTCTGTCGGGTGCTTTCATCATCGCTTTCAGGTTGACAGCGCGGTCGAGAATTGCGTTTAACTCATCAGGATCGCTGACCCCTTCCGCATCTGCCAGGTTAAGAAATTCCCGATCCAATATCTCTGAATCGACCTGTAAATCAGACGGTGCAAGCGCGTAGTTCAACCGGACGGTCGTCCCATCCTCAATGGATTCCGAGATTGCGTACTTATCAAGGTAGCCTTGTGCATCGTCTACGCCGAAGACCTTAAAAGTTCCATCGCCTTTAGAGAGGCTGTCAATTGGGGTACCAGTGAAGCCGATATAGGTTGCGTTGGGGAGGGCAGCCATCAGATAGTTTCCAAAATCGCCGCCGGTTGTTCGGTGTGCCTCATCAATCAACACTGCTACGCTCTCACGGGTGTTGAGGTTTGCGGGTCGCTTGTCAAACTTATGAATCATTGACACAATCAAGCCGCGATAATCGGAGGATAGAATTTCTTCCAAGTTATCTTTGCTATTTGCGACCTCAAGCGTGGTGATGCCGTAACCGGTGATGTTCCTAAAAAGTTGGCTTTCCAGTTCATTGCGGTCAACCACCATCAACACAGTAGGCTTTTCTGTCTGTTCCCGACCTCGTAAGAGTCGCGCCGCAATGCTTATCATGGTGAGCGTTTTGCCGCTGCCTTGTGTATGCCAGACAAGTCCGCGCCGTTTGTTCGGATTATGGACCCGTTCAATCACCTTCTCCACAGCGCGCGTCTGGTGTTGACGCAACACAATTTTGGTAAGTTGGTCATCTTTACTCTGGAAGATAATGGACTGCTGCAGGACTTTCAGGAAGTGATCTCGATTGAAGAAAATTTTGATTTTCTGCTCGTAGTTAGTGGCTTCGTCGGTTTTCCAGTTAAACAGGTTTTTGCGGGTTACGTTCCATGTCACACCGTAGAAGAAGTCCAGCAGTTGCGTGACACCGAAAAGTTGAGCAGTAGTGAACATCTCTGGCGTTTCGGTGTGGTAACGGCGGATTTGCTCCACGCCGAGTGCTAATCCGTCCGGCTTGCCAGCGTTTTTGGTCTCCACGACAGCTACGGGAATCCCGTTAATCAGGAATACTACATCGGCGCGATTGCGATGCCCTGCGTTTTGCTGTTCCCATTCATCGGTGACGTGAAACAGGTTATTGTCAGGGTTCTCAAAGTCAATCAGGGTAACGTTGCGGTTGCGGTTTTCATCCGCAACAAAAATTGACTGTTCACCACGTAACCACGAGAGAGCGTCTCGATTGCCGTCAAGTGTTGCGTTGAGCAGACCGAGCTGCCGTATCACCTCAGCGCAATTAGAATCATCTACGATGCCTTTATTGAGTTTCAAGAGTTGCGCCTTCAGCACATCAATAAAATAAAGCGTGGCGGTATCACCAACACGCATCTGCATCGCTTCTGACTGAGAAACAGACTGCCAACCGATTTCATCGGCGTATTTGAGCATCGGCTCCTGTACTGCGGAACGTTCAGACATAATGCCACCGAAATCGGGCAGATAACCCGTTCTACATTTTAATCAGAAAGTGTGACGCGGGTGTAGATATCCTGCAAAGGGAGTTTACATTCAATGGAGTCGAGCAACAGAACATCTTCAGGTGTGTGAAACTCTTTGCCTGCCCACTGTGACTCCATGAGTCGATGATGCGTAACGTGAATCCTGTCTTGTGAAACAAGGATATATTCTCGTAAAGACGCGAGTTCTTGATAGTGGGCAAATTTCTCGCCTTTGTCATAAACTTCCGTTGACGGCGAAAGCACCTCTACGACAAGGATGGGGTTGAGGAGTGTGTCAAAGACGTTATCCTCAAAACGGGGTTTCTCACAAACAACGACAACATCCGGGTAGAAGTAGGATCCTGTCCGACTGGTTCGCACGCGCATATCGCCGCTGTAGATTTCACAACCGCGTGGTCTTAGTTGGATATTTAGCTCAGTGGTTATATCCACAGTGATTATATTATGTGCGCGACTTGCCCCAGACATGGCGAGGACTTCACCGTGGATGTATTCGCTTTTATATTTTGCCCTGCGTTCCGAAGCGAGATATGCTTCGGGGGTAATGTAAGTGTCGGCTGCTGCAATAGATGACATGTTCTTTCTCCATGAAGGTAGCTTATCAAATTATAGCATTCTACAGGCAAAATCGCAACAAAGGAATGTGTAAAGAGGGTGTAAATATTTTGCCAATTGTCTGAATCGAGGATTAGGCGGATGACGCGATTTTTTTCTGGGTTTTGCTTGTGCTTAACCTAATCTACGACTCACTTGTCTTTCTCTTTTTTCGGGTGAAAGAATTTCTTAAGTTGCTCTTTCCCATCATGCAAATCTAGCCCAGCTTTAAGCAGATGTACAGAACCGCAGAAGATAACAAAATGGTGACTCCTGATATCTTCCCAAAAAGTTGACCAAATTTCACTTAGACCTGAATATATGAGGATACCAGCGAAAGCTAAACTAGTAATTGGGTGTCCAAGAAATTGCTTTAAGCGCGCTTTTATCATACAAACTTATTACTCTCCGTATAGATATTAAACACTGTTAACTTGACAACTTCGTATTAATCAAAGGCACAGCAGATCGCTGCCCTGTCATGAGTTCGTCAAGCATGGCGTGGAAGAGTTCGTCCAGATGTTGTGTTTCTTGTTCAAGAGCAGTAATTTTTGTGTCGCAGGCTTGCAGAATTTCGGAAATTTGTTGTTGTTCAGAAAGAGGCGGAAGCGGTAACACAAGATGACTCAGTATAGGAATATTTACACCACCTTTGAGTCTACCACCTTTACTTTGATCTATCTGTCTCCAATAGTTATTTGTCCGAAAATACTGCGCTAAAAAAATAGGCAACAGGTTGTGCTTTGTTCGGACTCGAATTAAGTAGGACGCAAAAATTGCTTCGGGGCAGTCATCAATTATGTAAGCCTTTCCAGTAGTTGCCCCAATTCGCGCAATCACTATATCACCAGTTTTTAACAGATACTTTTCCTTAATTTCTTCACTACAAATACAATACGGAACGTTTTCCCAGTTTACCGCGTCATTTTGAATGTCCGTAATTCTCAAAAATTTTGGTCCAACTGGAGAATCATTTGCACTCTCAGTATAGCCATAATCCGGTTTATCACAGTAGTCTCCTAACCTTACTACCTCCCAACTCTCAGGAATCTCACCAATTTCTGTCTGCTTACGGGGTTCACCTTTCGTGCTGTGTGAAAAGAGGTGATCCATCAACGCTGCTTTGCGTTCCTGCTCTAATTCAATCTCGCGTTGACGGGTAAACTTTGCTTCTTGGATTGTTTGTAAGACGTGGGCAATGGCGCGTTGTTCGGGGAGCGGTGGGCACACCACTGAGAATTCTCGTAGATATCTATAATGTCGATTATACCCCTTATTAGGCACTTTAAGATTCAAAAGCGCGTAATAAAAAAAGTGGGGATCCAAAATTTCATCGTTTGGATAAAGAAGTTGTGTCCCATCAGCTCCAAGGGCAAATGGAAAATCGACGTATTTGAAAATACGAGTATGATCCCCGAAAATTACTACTGGCAGATTATCTGAGATTACAGCCTCAGCTGAGTCTGTCCAACCAGCAACAAATGACGCTCCTTGGTCTATTACTGGAAATTCGCCTGATTCTTGGTAGTCCGTTTTAGGAATTGATAGCTTCTTCTTGGTTTTAACCTTTTTCAAACATCCCGTAAAAGGTAGAATTTTCCAATGCCTTGTTGAGTTCATCCTGTTCATCACTGTCATTCTCTAAGCCTGTCGTAATCTTATGCAGCAGAGGACAATCTGCATTATCTTCCACGGTTTGACCCACCACCCCCACCTCTCAGAGGTCCCGGTCCTTTCTGGACAGTCCCTCCCCGTCCACCTGTTCGTGGACCGCCTCGTCCTCCTTGAACTTTTTGAGTGCCTGAAGGCACCCTTTGATGTGAAGTTGGTTGTGCCATTCTATTCATAGGTGCTTGTCTAATTTCCTTTGAATGAGCAACTGTCTCGTTTGGAACTCCTGATTGTGTCTCTGCATCTGTTCCTAAATCAAATGCTCTGTGCACTATCTCAAGGGTATAAGGTTTCTCGCTAATACTAAAGAATTTCTGAAGTTGAGTTTGCATTGTTGGTCTATGATTCGCATGCAGCGTTGTATAGTCAAAATTAGGGCATATAATAAGGAGAGCAATTTCATTATTTTTTGCAAAATCCCTTGTAGTTCTGGTAAAGTCAGTATTAGTAATCAACCATGCTTTATGGGCTTTTATATCATCTCTGGTTTGCTGCAGCTTCTTTATTTCGCCTAGTGAGACTTTCCTTGAACCACGCCACTTCGCATCAGCAAAATTCTTATACAAACCAACATTTACCTCTTCCCAATAAAAATCAATCTGGTGAGTGTATTCGGGTAAACCAGGTTGTGTTGCAGCTTTAATTCTGCAAGACTGAATTTCCTCAATTGGAATTTTAAGTATTTTAGATAAGGATAACCGGCAAAACTCCTCATATTGTGAACCATTCATTTTTTTGCTCCTTTATAAATTCAATTTTCAGTTTAGTTCAAGTTGTATTAAAATCTCTTCCAACACTTTATCTGTCTTCTCGCGGGCGATGCGTGCCTCCGTTAAATCTGCCAAAATCTCATTGAAACATGGACAATCAGATTTGGTATTAGACTGTATTGTAGCATCAAAACTCATCTTAATCTCCGTCTGATGCTTGGATTTCAAGGTTTTTGACCAGTCTATAAACCCTACCATGTTCGTGGCGGAGTTCTAAAAAAGAATTATAAGTTCGATATGCATCCTCAATGAGTTCATGGTATAGCACAACCCGGACATTTTGTTGTTCCATTGTTTTCTTAGACCGTTCTCTCTGTTCAGCATCTGACCATTGCACAAGATCTTGCCCTACAAGACAGACGATTTCAACGGGTTCATTCTTACCAATTGCCCGGACTATCTTTCGCAGTGCCTCGCCGTATTTTTCAACCTGTCTAAGCAAGTCATACTGATCCAATTTCCGATTAGCTCGTTTTAACTCAATGATGACGTGTTTCCCTGCTGTCATTTTATATTTTATGTCATAGCGTCCGTTCAATTCTTTATCAGTGAGCATTTCTTTAGCTTCAAGTTCTTCAAACTCTTTTTGGACGGTTTGCTCCATAAACGTTGTTTCTGTCGCCCTGTCCCATGAAGGATCCAATAACCAGAGATGTTCATAAAGAATCTCCTGAATGGTCCTTTCAAGAGCGTTATCTTCTACCGCGTTATGCAGCTTAGAAATGATCTGTAACCTCTCTTGGATAATTTGATAATATAATGATGCTTCAATATCGTCAAAATTACTTAAAATCTCCATGAAGGCGGATATATTTTCTAACGAGATTCGTTCCAATTGATCAAGAGCATCTTTATATAGAAGATTTTCAAATGCTAAGGCAGTATGTATATATAGTTGGTTCCTATTTTCGTCATTATCAAGATGAACTTTGCCTATTTTACTAAAAAGTGATTCTGCTTGTTTACGTTTTTTAGGTTTTAATTCATTAAGCCATTCCTTAACTGCAGGAATCTGTTCAACTTCCTTTTTCACTTTCTCAGAACGCCATTCATCCCATTTATCTCGGATATGAAATAATTCATTTTTCATCCAGGCCTTAAGTTCCTCATACCTCGGGCTGTCTTTAATAATCTCTTGTCGACTGGTAGTTGTGATGTCATCTAAATTATTCATATCTAAGAAATCTGCATGAATTTCGCCAATAAGGTATTTGGTATAAAACCCGGATTGTCTGAAATCATCAAGGATGTTTTCCTGTGCAAGTTTGCCTCGAACCATAATTACAATCTTATTGAGGTTTTCATTTACATCTTTTTTTCCAGCTACATTTGTGTCTGTCAGTTCATTTGGCTTTCGGACAGTTCCAATCCAACCTGTGACAGAACCCGTCAAATTTTCAATATTATCTTCATCCCTTACCTCAATTGTCCCGTCTCTTTTTTCAGTATGTTCAGGATTTTCCAAATTGTTGCACAATTCTGTATATTTCCCACTCTCATCTCCATAGTGCCAGAGATACTGAATTTTATGAAAGTAATCACGATCCGTAATTTTAACAAGTTCTCCATTAACAAAAACATTGAATTCATCTTCAGCAATGATACTAAATCGGCGCGCGATTCGCTTCAGTAAATAATTCGAGTGGGCTTTGGTAATCCGTTTCTTTAGACCAGTAAGTACAATCCGAGTGCCTTCTTCGGTAATTTCTATTTCAGATTCGGATAGAGGTTCGGGTTCATAAGGTCCCTCTTTTTTATCCTTAATATGGTTATCAATCGCTTGCTTTGACATTACAAAACCATTTTTCTCGTCTTCTTTATTTTCTTCGCCTTTTTTAAAAGTTTCAACTGTAACAGTTTCGGCAATTGAAAAAAGTGAAAGTTTGCCGATACCCTTCCTACCCATAACTTCTCGCTTGTAACGGTCTGTCACAGCTTCGTTATGTATTCTCCTTGGATATCCGACTAAAAGGTACTTTTCATTGATGTCTTTGAGCCTCATACCGTGCCCATCGTCGGCGATAGTGATCCTGTCTCTCTCTATTTCAACGTAAACATTCGTCGCATCAGCATCCCAAGAATTTGCTACTACCTCGGACAAAACAGCAGGAACATTACTATAAAGATTAATACCGAGATGATACAGGACGGTATTGCTGATATTCATCTGATACTTGCTATGTTCATTCATTGAAATTTTCCTTTACATGTTTCTGTATACTCTCGCCTATGACTTTTGCGAGTTGAACAGGAACAGCATTTCCGATGTAGGACGCTATGCGACTTACTGTGATTGGTGAATCGGGTTCAATAAACTTGTAATCTTTTGGAAAAGTTTGCAGCAAAGCACCCTCTCGAAGTGAAAGAGCTCTATGCTGCTCAGGGTGTCCGAACCGTCCACTGCCTAAATTGATAAATTGTGTCGTGATTGTTGGTGCCAGATCATCCCATTCCATACGACCATAAACCGTCGTATAACCTTTTCCCGAAGGCTTTTGGTGACACGGTAAGCGCAGCTCCTCATCCCAATCTTTCCATGTCCCTCCTGGCTTTGATTGCATAATTCGTTTTTTATTTTTATCTGAAAGCTTCCGTGAGCGATGAAGTCTGTCTTGTTCATGTACCTGACCATCATCAATTTCAGGAAGATCGCCAATAGCATTTTCAATAGTTTGTAAGGGATCCAGCCCACCTTCTGGAGAATGGGAGTGCGTTTTGGGAATAAGTTCAACTTCTCCCCAAATGGAGGCAATTAGTACCAAACGACGCCGCTTTTGCGGGACACCGTAATCCGGACAGTAGACTATTAATTCTGGATCAAAATGATAACCGAGTGAACGAAGTTTTTCAGTAAAATCCGTATAGATATCCTCTTTTCTGATGAGAGGTACATTTTCAAAGGCTATAAGCTCAGGCTTTACCTCTTCAATCAATCTTCCAAACTCATTAAGTAAACTCCACCGCTCATCCGAATTTCGATTTTTATTTTTCCGAGTTTGAGCTGAAAAAGGTTGACATGGCGCACACCCAACAAGAAGTTTGATGCTATCTTTTCGATATAATTCGGCAAGCTCGGCACCGGTAAATTTACAAATGTCCTTTGAGATAAACTTTGCCTTATTGTTTTCTTCATTTGCTTTATTGTTTTCTTCAAAGGGATACTTACACGTTTCATCAATATCAAGTCCAGCAACAACATTTATATCTGCTTGCCGAAGCCCATAGGTCAGACCCCCAACACCACAGAACAGGTCCACGGCTGATATGGATAATGGAGATTTTTTTTCTTTTAATGAATCCATAACTCACTCGCTGTCTATATTAACCCATTAGGACTTTTTTGAGGACTTCGATGGAGAATTTGAAGACTTGAGGAAGGATCCGGGGACTCCTTAACTGCATCACCGTTTTCAGCTTTCGCTGCAGCATAACCTTTTGCGTAGCCTTCTGCATAGCCCTCCGCGCTCGCTGCCTGAATACGCTTTTCTCGTCTCTCAAGAAACCAATCTGACAATAACATAATGAAATCAATGCCTCCTCCTATCATTTGGACGATAGCCGACCCACAATGTCCCTCCATTCAATTGAGTAGAAAATAACATGCCCCCTGTGGATCGTCAACCAAAATATTGAGGTACGATTAGTGTTAGCCATTAAAGTGGGATGTAAGTAATTTGGTCAATATATTCGTCTGCATCAGATGCACCAGCGATGACAAGCAATTCTTCAATATTTTTTCCCATTGGCACTTCGAGATTAATCGTGAAAATGCCCGGTACATGGTGTCCTGCTGCCAGATGATCTTCAAGATGTTGCGGCATACTTTTCCGATTGTTTGTTATCAAGCTAAATTGGTTCTGTTCACACCAAACTAAGATTTCTGGATCTGGCGTGCTTTTCGGAGGCGCACCTTCATCGCCAACCGCCAAGACTGTTAGAGATGGCTCATGGTAAAGCAATTGCGTACGGTATTCCGGAGAAATATTTTCGTCTATCAGAAACCGACGCATCTTTATTCCTGTTCATTTTCGGATGGAGATTGTGTTGTGATTGCTGATCCGTTTTTTGGAATTTGTGTGTATAAAGAATCAGAATTTGCTTCCTTTTCTGCCATAAGTTTACGCAAGCGAACAACAGCGGGTGACGGATTTTTCGCCTGTTCTTCTCGCACCTTCCGGCAGTATTCCAGATAATCATCTAAATATGCACCAACTTTTTCTTGATTTTGAAGATAATATAGGATTGTGGCGTAAACCTGTTCCACTGTGAGTGAATAATAGTAGTGGGCGGAGATTACTTCTGGTGTTTTGTTATTGTGAATATATTCGTATAGGATAGTTTCAATACCTACCCGCGTTCCTTTAAGACGAATATCATATTCTTCCAAAAACATGAAGTTATCTTCAAGAGGATAGATCTGTTGAAAATTACGGATTTGTCTGAGGATACTGTTTTCAACGGGCAAAAAAAGTGTATGCTTATTTTGAATTAGATATTCAAGTCGGTTCAATACTTTGTGTGCATTCCGTCCATGAGTAAGGCCAGTTAATAAACCCAACGTCAAGAATTCTTTTTGCCTGAATAAAATTGATTCCTCCCAAAGTTTAAAGAGAAAATCAACGCACACGTCTAATGCTGAATGTCCATTCATTCGTTCTTCACCTAAAGCAAGCACAAAACTGTTGTAAGGCTCAGAGAGTTTCCAATTTGCCCGTTTCGCTGTTTCCAAGAGTAGGTCTGCATCAAAATCACCCATACGACCCCTAATCCCTAATTCAGGGTTACCTATGAGGGAACCCCATGTATCTAAACTATTACTATCCGCCGTTTGCTTAAGCTCCTTATTATCATTCTTAATTTTTTCGGTGTCATCTTTAATGGCTTGGATATCCTCAGAAAGACGTTGTGCTACTTCATTTCGCACAGAGTCAATTTTACTTGACAATTCAGTTAACATCGTGCGGGCATCATCTTGATTCTTTATGTTGTTTTGAATATATTCAAGGACAATTTGATTGAATGCTCCCTGATTGAATGGAAGTTGTGCATAAAAATCAATAATCACCCTTTCAATAATGGGGCGAATTCTATATTCAAAATCCATTTTGGGCAATTGATGGTTGGGAACGATAATACAGTTCCGAAAAAGTGTTGTGATTTTCGCGATTTTTTCACTTTCATTTAACCGTGTAAGTTGGACTATATCATCATCTTTAAGTGAAGTAATAACTTTATCAAGTAAATTAAAATCAACTTCAACTGTTTTTGGGTCAGTTTGATCGGCGAAGTCCGATGCATATCGCTTAACTACCTTAACAAAAGACTTTTTGAAAAGTTCCTCTGCTGTAGTTTTGCAAAGATGTTGTATGGCGAGATTAATACCACTAACAATAGAAGATCCGGTGCCAACAATGTCATAAACCTGAAGTAATAAAGCGAGTATAGCCATCGGTTTTCATCTCCCATCAGGTGTTTGTTCGGTGTGAGTTAATATTCAATCAATAGTATTGTGATAAATTGTTATTATCATTATAGCATATATATGCTGTTAAATCAAAATTTAGGAAACCGCACATACCAGCATGGTTTTTCTAATCCTGTTCATTCAATCCAAGCCGTGCCAACACATCTTCCAATGCGTTATCTGCCTTTTCGCGGGCGATGCGTGCTTCTGTTAAGTCTGATAGAATCTCGTTCACTGGACGGTGTTCTACTTTGTCGCCTACGTCCACAAACTGGGACGGACTCAGGTTGTAGTCGGTTTTTTGGGCATCTTCTAACGTGATAACACTGCTTAACTTCTCACGAGACTCCCACGCCTGATAGCCTTCTGTCGCAGCATCAATCGCAGCATCGGTGAGGATGTTCTTCGGTTTTCCCTTCTCGAAATGCTGAGAGAGGTTGATGAGTAGGATTTGGTTTTTGCGTTCCGCTGGTTTGTGTCGGTTTAGAAGTAAGATGATTCCCGGTGCGGTTGTGTTGTAGAACAGGTTTTCGGGTAGAAGGACCACACCTTCGATTAGGTCTTCCTCAACAAACTTTTTGCGGATATCGCGCTCCCGATCGGTGTTCTTGCTCCCAGAGCCGCGAGAGACTGCCCCGGTATCCAGCACAATCGCAGCGCGTCCGTTGTCCTTCAGAGACGCAAGAATATGCTGCACCCATCCCCAATCTGCGGAGGAGCTTGGGGCGATGCCGTCCGAAAAGCGGTTCCAGTTATCGTTCTCGTAAAAAGCGTCGTTGTACTCCTTCTGATTCCACATCGGATTGGCGAGCACATAGTCAAAACGTTGCAGCACTGAGTTGTTTGCAACGAAACGCGGGTTGCGAAAGGTGTCGCCTATCTGAATATCCGCACCGATAAAGTCGTGTAGAAAGGCGTTCATCTTTGCCATGGCGTAGGTGGTGGGGGTTAGTTCCTGTCCATAGATTTGGGGGGCTTGGCTTTTGTCGTCTGGATGCGTCTGCTCGAACAGTAGACGGGGTTTGATAAGTAGACCGCCTGAACCGCACGCCGGGTCGTAGATAGTCGTGTAGGGTTCAGGGTTAATGAGTTTTGCCATTAACCACCCGACCTCTTTTGGTGTGTAAAACTCGCCCGCGCTCTGCCCTTGTCCTTCGGCAAACTTTCGCAACAGATATTCGTATGCGCGCCCGAGGATGTCTGGCTCTGTGTCTTGTAGTCCGAGCCGATGCCGACTTAGCACTTCAATCAGTGCCTCCAGTCGTTCCTCGTCAAGCGTGCGTTGTCCACTTTGGCTTTCGCTGAAATCCTTGACATCAAGGACCCCTTGCAAGAGTGGATTCAGACGTGCGACCTCGCGCATTGCCTCGGTGACAAATTCTCCCAAATGGCTGTCAGCGGGGTGGTTACGAAGGGCGTTCCAGTGATATTCGGGTGGAATGTAAAAACGGACAATCGGGTTCCGTCCGGATTGGAGTGCGTCCTTGTGGTCTGCCTCAACAATTTCTCGTGCTAATTCTTCATTACCGTATTCTTCTATCTGTTTGGCAAATTCATCGTCAAATACATCGGAGAGTCGTTTGTAGAAGATGAGCGGTAAGATGAAATCCTTGAATTTTGGGGCATCACTTGCGCCTCGAATCCTATTCGCGGCATCTAATAGCCATGTTTCAAGGGTGGAGATATCCAAGTGTTCTTCGTTTTCGGATGGAAAGAGTGTCGGTTGGGTTGTATCTGTTTCGGTTTTCTTTTTCGGCAATGGTTAGTTTCCTTTGGGGGAATGGTTTTCAGTTGTCAGTAGATGCGGTTGCAAACCGCACCTACCGGGCCTGCGGATTAGCGTTTGAGGTCTGCCCATTGTGTTGCGAGTTTGCCTTTGGGTTCGACCGGCAGGAACGTCTCAACGCCTTCCATGATTAGACTGATCTCGTCTTCGTCTAATGCACGGGTAAAGACTGCGTAATCGTCCATTAAACCGGCGAATGTCTCGCCGCCTGTGCCGCCGAGACGGTAAGTGACATTATCACCACGAGTTTCTTGGAAGTCGGTTTCGGCGACTTTCTCACCATCGGCATAAATTCTGAATTTATCGCCATCGCCTTGGACGATGACATGCATCCACTTATCCTTTTCGACGATTCCACCGTCACTCTGACACAGCACCGTCCAACCACCGACCTGTCCGCGCCAAGAGAGGAGTCCTTGGTCCTTGTTGAGGAAGAAGGTGTTGTGCCCAGAAGCCGTGGGTAGACTCCGCCAAATATGTTCCCACGTGGTGCCTTCAAAGTTGGGATTAATCCATGCGGAAATTGTGAATGGGTCTGCCTTGAAGATGTCCCCGTGGAGAGAGTCGGAGACTTGCAGCTCGACATAAGCAGTAGCATCCAAATGGATTGCATCTCCGAATTTGCCTTTAACCCACTTTGATCCGCCTTCAATCTTGCCGTGGTTATCGTTTCCAGATGCGTCTTCCGAGTCCCCTTCAAACGGAAAATAAGCCACTAAATCTGGGTCTTCACCGGTAATCCCCAAAGTAGCACTCATCAGTAAAAAGGTGACTGCCAAAACTAACGTAAAGAGTTTCATCGGTATTGCTCCTTTTAAGTGGTTCGTTATTGGGACTGTAGGGTTTCGTTCAAGTTAGTTATATATTAGCACATCAAAAAAAGAAAATCAACCTTTTGGGTTGACGAGTGTGTAAATATTTTGTCAATTGTCGTCTAAACGCAGGGCACTTATGGACGAGTACGCCGCAAATCACGGATTTTCACGAATTTCGCGGATTGGGTAATATTTGCCACAGACTAACAGTCTATGCTACAGGGCCGCACTTTTATTTATCGCGCGTCAAAACTTTACACACCCATCTTAGTCAAGAATTTTGGCGTAGAGTCTATGGAGTTTCTCACCGATGCTGCGCCAATCGTAATCCTGCTCGACGCGGGCGCGTCCATTTTCGCCAATCTTACGACGAAGTGACAGGTCTGTGAGCAGTCGGGTGACTGCATCGGCGAAGGCTATCGGTGCATCGACGATAAAAATTTCTTCACCATCTTTGAGATCTAAACCCTCCGCCCCAACTGAAGTGGAGACAATCGCTTTGCCCATCGCCAACGCTTCAAGGATTTTTAGGCGCGTGCCGCTTCCGATGCGCAACGGCACGACGAAAACCGTCGCCTCAGCGAAATAGGGTTTGATTTCCGGCACGCGTCCAGTAACAATAATGCTTTCTCTCTCTGCTAACTTTTGTACGCGGACCGATGGATTGCCGCCGACAATCGAAAATTGGACATCGGGGACCTTTTCCTGAATCCGTGGTAACACCTCATCGGCGAAGAAGGCAACAGCGTCTTCATTCGGATACCAATCCATACTGCCAATATAAATGAGATGTGCTGGAGCCTCGGAGGAAAAGTCGGGTTGGTAATGCGTGACATCCACACCGTTTGGGATGATCTCTATGCTGTCTTCCGCGCAATGTTGTTGAAAAACAGCGGCATCAATATCAGAGGTACACGTGACCGCGTCAAACTTGGGGCTTAGCACGCGTTCATAGCGTTGGAATGCGAGTTGCTGCGTCCAGTATGCGAATTTATAGAACGGGTGAGTCGTTTCACCGCAGAGCCGCCGCCAGATCGCAGAATCAACGTTCTGCTGTGAAAGCACACCAGGGAGGTCGGTGTCTGTCCGAAACTGTGCCGTGTGGAACATCTCATAATGGACGAGATCAAAGTTTTCGGTCGCGACTAACTCCCTAAATTTCTGACGATAGGCAGGTAACGCGTAGCGGGCAACTGTGATGGGCTGTCGTTTGAGAAAAGCGTTAAGGAGTGTGCTAAATGATAGGCGTGGGAGTGTCGGTGCGTTAGGGACGAGGTGAACCTGGATGCCTAACTGCTGCAACTGCGCGACTCCGTCCGTATCTGTCGGTTGTGTCTCCAAAGCGAGCAGTGTCACATCGCTTTTCGCTGCAATCTGTTTGAGGAGATTAAAAACCCGAATACGTCCGCCATCGGTGAGTGGAAACGGCACAGTGGGCGATAGGAAAAGGATTTTCATTTTTTAATGAGGGTATTGCCTAATTGACGCACCCATTTTCGACGAAATGGTATGTTGACTTCTCGGGTAATGCTTCATAGCACCCGTTCGGGTAGAAGCGTGTTGGTTTTTGATAAGGATACAGGTTTTAGGGACACAAGTCAATGAAAAAATCAGTATGAGGTTTAAAAATTGGACGAAAAAACCGAGAACTGAGGGGCTCTGGTTAATCTCCTCTTTTTGTTGACTGCTTTTGCCAAATATGTTATCATTGATTTCTACGATGGGTTGCGATCAACGCGGTTTAGAGAGTACTGCCAATTTTCGCATCATTATTTGATTAAAGCCCTCAAATGGAAAATCATCGTGTTAATAGCGAATGATTTTAAGGTACTAACCACAATCAGATCGCCCCACTGTTTCGGCTGGTGATGACGAAACTGAGAAGGCATATTAATGATATTTTCTAAGTGGAACGCCCTTTTACTTTCGTTGGTGCTTGCTTTTTCTGTTCAGGCAGAATCAATACCCCAGAAGGATTTACCGCCTCCAGGATACCGGATTCATCGATCTATTCCTCCACAGGGTACCAGGACCCACGTAGTCGCCCCGGGGGAGAGGTTCCGCGCCGGCGGGTTCAAACGCTGGTTCTACGGCAGCGGCTATCGGGACCTCTGGACCATCCCCATCGAAGTTACCGTCCTTGATCTTGACAGTGTGGGCGGTGGGCTGACTCCGCTTCGCACTGGCGGATTCGGACAGTCTATATCTCTTCATTTCACAGGTGAGGATGGTCGCCGGTATACGGTTCGTTCCCTAGACAAGGATCCCACCAAACGGATATGGGACCAACTCAAGGATACGGTTGCCGAAGACTTCCTGCAGAACATGGTTAGTGCGCTTCTGCCGACAGGTGCACTCGTGAGTGATCCACTGATGGAAGCCACCGGTATCCTTCATTCCAAGCATACGCTTGTCGTTATTCCAGATGATCCGAGGCTGAAGGAATACCGCGCGGATTTTGCCGGCCTTATAGGAACGCTACAGGAACACCCTTCCGAAGGCATCGACAATACCCCAGGCTTTGCTGGTTCTCGGCAGATCAGCGGAACGGAGAAGCTGCGGGAGCATTTGGAAGAAACGCCTTCTAACCGCGTTGATGCCCGTGCTTTTCTAAAGGCGAGATTGATGGATTTTCTCATCAGCGACAAGGACCGTCATGCCGGTCAGTGGAGATGGGCGCGGTTTCCTGATGGTGAGAGGTATATCTGGATTCCAATACCGGAGGATCGCGACCACGCTTTTAGTGCCCTCAACGGGGTCGTTATGGCAGTGGCGCGGAGAGGGATCCCCATTCTCCTCGATTTCGACGATAAGTATCCCGGGCTGGTAGGTCTGACGATTACTGGGTGGGAACTGGATCGCGAGTTCCTTGTTGAACTCGATAAGGCTGCATGGGATTCAATAGTAAGCGAGTTTTGCACCGAGCTACCGGACCCAGTCATCGAAGATGCAGTCCGGAAGCTTCCAAAGCCGTATTACGAGATCATTGGGGCATCGCTTACTGAGGCACTCAAATTGAGACGGGACGCATTGCCTCAATTTGCCAACAGATACTATAGGTTGATTACCCGCCAATCCGAAGTCTATGCGACCGATCAAAACGAGTACGTCGAGTGTGAGCATACGCCGAATAGCGATTTGGTCGTCCGTGTCGGGCTCATAGAAGGTCCGGATGGAGAAAGAAAAGCACCCTATTTCCAGAGGACGTTCCACCCCAAAGAGACCCGCGAAGTCCGAATATACCTCCGGGGTGGAGACGACCGCGCGGAAATATCGGGGACAAAGGGGCGCATTACCGTTCGTATAGATGGTGGCGGTGGTGACGACACCTTTACAAACGCATCCGAGACGGGTGCCTCAAAGACTGAGTTCTATGATTCTCGTGGGAAAAGTCGGTTTGTCAAAGGGAAGGGCGCGAGAACCGATGAGAACTTCTACGAGCGTCCTCCCTCATGGCTTCCGTTTTCACTGGCGCGGTATGCCCTAGACTGGGGTAAGCACACCTTTACCTACCCGAGCATTACGGTAAATCCGGATCTGGGTCTGTTCTTGAGGGCACACCACATGCGGATGTATTTCGGCTATCGAAAAGCCCCTTTCGCTTCGCGGCATTCTTTCAACGTTGGACTTGCCACTAATGGTTTCGAGCCCTTTGCCGCCTATACTGGCGACTTTCGCCGCCTACTGCCCAATCTCGATGCGAGAATTCGCTTCAAGTATTCCGGCATCCAGACAATCCGATTCAACGGATTCGGCAACGACACTCAGATTTCAGAACCGTCTTCCTTCTATAAGGTGGAACAGAACCATATCACGCTCGCGCCATCCCTCTATTTTCGGAAGAAAGCGCATGATGAAGATGTACCTGGTGGTCCTACGGAACCGCTTCGCTCGGAATTAACCGTGCGTCTGGGGCCGATCCTCAAGTATTCAAACACGTCACCAGATGCTAACAAGGACAAATTCATCTACTCTCCAGATGGCCCGGCGTACGGCAGGGGGCACTTCGGTCAGGTAGGCGCGGCGGGTGAAATCATGTACGACACGCGTAACAATCCAGCGTATCCAACGCATGGGGCTTTGCTCAAGGCTGCCGGAGCTATCTACCCAGCAGTCTGGAATGTGGGATCTCCCTTTGGCAGCATAGATGGAAGGGTACACACTTATGTAACTGTTCCTATTCCGACTACCCCGACCCTCGCTCTGAGAGTCGGTGGCAAGAAAGTATGGGGAACTTTTCCTTTCCATGAAAGTGCTTTCCTCGGTGGGCCCGGTTTTGCTGGGATCGGCTTATCCGATAGCCATATACGCGGTTTCCGGAAAAACCGCTTTGCTGGAGACACCTCGGTGTATGGAAATGCCGAACTGCGACTGGTTTTGATGCCGATCGACTTCTTGGTGCCGGGAGAGTTCGGCGTGTTCATTGTGGCTGATGTCGGTCGGGTATTTTTCGCCGAAGATCCGAACGATGCCGACAAATGGCACACCGGTGTTGGCGGCGGATTCTGGCTCTCTTTTCTCAAACGCAAGCAGACCTTGAGTGTGGCGGTCATCAATGGCGACGACTTGACCGGCGTGTATCTGCGCGCAGGCTTCATGTTTTAGCCGATCAAATAGGAGAGATAGCGTATGCTCAACAAGATATATGGCATACTCAACAACATAATTATACGTCTCGTTGTTTACTACCTCGCATGGCTTTTGGCTCTCGGCGGGATTTTTCATCTCTTCCCGCAAATTCTCATTTATGTCTCCCAAGAGCGTGAACGCGTCCAAGGGCGTGAACGCCTCTTTGAAGGAGAACAAGGGGACTTGGAGAAAATCAAAGAGGGGGTTGCCACGCTTGTTGAAGGCAATATCAAAGAAGTCTTGCTCATGGTCACATTTGTTGATCCGGCACGCACCATCCCGGTTATGGTTGCTCTGGCAATGGCATTCTGGGTTACGCTCCCGATTACGTGGTTATATCGTTGGACGCGACCGCGCGAGAAATACAGTCAATCCTTCGCACACACTTTGCTGGTTATACCTATTGCCATATCGTTAGTTGTTTTTTTGGTCAAGGATAGTATTGCCCTGGCGTTCAGTTTAGCAGGTATCGTGGCCGCTGTGCGTTTTCGCACTTCACTTGAAGAACCGATGGATTCCGTATATATGCTTATGGCTATCGGGATCGGGCTCGCAGCGGGGACACAACTTATTTTAGTGGCTTACCTTGCATCCGTGGTTTTTGTCATCGTAACTCTGGGTGTGTGGAAAAGCAATTTTGGCGCGCAACCAGAAATCCTTTCTGGCTGGAGAATCGATGATTCTCGAAAATGGGGCACCGGCCCTGGAGAAGGGGACATTGCCACCGAAAACCTTTATAATGCCCAGATCGAAGTGTATACGACGAAGGTCAATGTCGCTAAAAAATCAACTGTGCAAATTCTTGAATCCAGTACCAAACGGTGGCAGGTAGCAAATGTGGTCGAAAACCCGGATCGGACTGCCATCGTTGTGTTTGATGTTTGGTTAAAAAAATCTGTCACTTTGCCTTCCTTTATACAAGATATTGAAGAAAACGGAAGAGGGTGTATCAACGACGTAAAACTGAAGGGACAAGAACTCGGGAGGGGTATAATCGCACATGCAGAATCGCGGAAATAAACTCTTGTTAGGATTCCTTGTTTTTAGCTTGCTGATCCTTTTAGTGTCGATGGCTTATAGACAGGATCCATCAACGGGTTTGAGTGAGGAGAAAGTCAATAAAGAGAATCCATCAGCAGGTTTGGGTGAAGAGAAAGTCAATAAAGGGGATCCATCAGCAGGTTTGAGTGAAGATTTGCTAAATATGAATCCAAACGCTATACTCGACCACCTTTCGGTGGGCACGAAGGCGGTAGGAGAAAGGAAAATATCCCTCGAAAGTTATGACCTGAAAGTAGAGACAGCGACACATTGGAAGCTGCCCGGACGCCTCAATGAGATTTCTGGCTTAGCAATGACCCTTGACAATCGACTCATGGCTCACAACGATGAAAAGGCGGTCATTCACGAGATAGATTATCAGAACGGGGTAATCGTAAAAGCATTCCAATTAGCGGATATAAAAAATCCAGAAAACGATGATTTTGAGGGGATTGCGACAGTTTACGATCAGGTCTATTTGGTCACAAGTTCGGGGCGCATATACGAGGGCAGCAGAGGCACTGAGGGGGAGGCCGTCCTTTATAATATCTATGCGACCGGAGTCGGTAGAGATTACGAAATAGAGGGTTTAGCGTACGACGCAACCCAGCAGGCACTCTTACTAATGTGCAAAGACGCTCGTAGAGCAGACTTGAAAGAACAGTTGGTCATATATCATTGGTCAATTGATGAGAAACAACTCATTGAAGATGCACATATAGTCATACCTGTCATTGAATTCACACGTCATATTAAGGGAAAGGAATTTCAGCCTTCTGGGATCGAGCGACACCCTGTGTCAGGAAATTACTTTGTCGTCGCTGCGCGTCAGCAGGCAATCGCGGAGATTGCGCCGCGGGGGCAGGTGGTTGCAGTCAAGGAGTTTCCTGCGCAGTGGCATCGTCAACCTGAAGGCATCACCTTCGCTGTGGATGGCACCCTCATAATTGCAGATGAAGGATCGGGTAAGAAAGCGAGACTCACACTTTATCCGATTTCGGAAAATCGGTGATAGCAGGACAAGCACCTATCTATATCAGTTTTTAGTGACTGCCGCTTCATCAATGGCAATCTCTCGCTTGGCAGAATCAATACGAACCTTTGTTCCAATCGGAATGACGAACATCGGATCCGTGTGTCCGAAATCCATATTGGTGACAATCGGCATATCGTTTAAACCGTGTTCCTCACGGACGGCTTTACAGAGTGCGTCGTCGTATTCGCCGAAAGTATGCGGATCAACACCGCCGCCGGGGCGTCCGAGCAAGATACCGTTAAGTCCTTCGAGGATACCCATCGCCGCGATGCATCTCACAAATCTTGATAGAATCGAAGGGGGAGCCCCTTCTTCAGAGGTCTCCAAGAAAAGAACGGTACCTCGCAGATCACCTGCAGCGGAGAAATGGTCAGTGCCGCGTAGCCAGTCCAGGACCTCAACGCAGCCCCCAAATAGCTGCCCTTCAACGATGCCTTCGTTCTGATGGAATCTCCAGCCGGTGCAAGGATTCAGTTTCCGGCGAATGGATTGGTTTTCAGGATTCTCCCACGGCAGATGTTCAACCGTCCATCCTGCTCGATTCGGTTCAATAACGCCAATCGGTTCGGCAGCAAAGAGCGTGCGTCGGACGGAATCCGTCATGTATGGGTACATGCCGCCGTTTTCGGCGAATCCTGCCATAAATGAGGGACCGTAAAATGAAACGATGCCCGCTTTAAAACAGGCAGCGTGAGAAATGGTAGTGTCCGAAAAACCCATAAAGACTTTGGGGTTCTTCCGAATCAGATCCAAGTCGAGGTATGGCAGCGTACGGATTGAGTCTTCGCCACCGATGGTTGAGATAATTCCGTCGATTGTCTCGTCGGCAAAAGCTGCCATCAGGTCGTCCGCACGTGCTTCGGGGTTTTTAGCAAGCCAGTCTGCATCCCGCAAAGCGTGTGCTGTTTCGATAACTGTTACGCCGAATTCTTCTTCAAATTGCCGTTTACCGATTTCGTAACGGTACAGGATAGTGCCGGGACCACCCCAAGAAAGCGAGATCGCTGCGATACGGCTACCGGGACGCAGTATCTTGGGTTTTATTTTCTTCATTAGAAATTCCGACTTTCCGTTTTAAGGTTTCAATAAGTACGAGCAACCGTTTTTTCGCTAACTGACGTGAACTGGGTATCGGTGGTGGCGGTTCAAAAATGGTCCCGCGATCCCGTTGTACCCAACCTTTCACGTTATCATCAGCCCTAATACGGAGCCATCTGCTTTCAAGATCAAGATAGACCTTCAACCGATCGTCCTCGCTTCGGATGTTATATATAAGCGAAAGATCGGTTACCCGCCAGCTCACCGCCGCTTCGATTGTGGATACTGCTGCCCGTCCAGCCAACGGTATTTTCGCTGCCTTGAACCCTTGAATGAGTTCCTGAGACAGTTTGCCTTCCGCGAGGGAAGCCTGCGATGCTAAATCTACTTCAAACAGCAACGTCAGAATTTCATACTTGGATTGCTGGTAGACAATGAGGTTTTCCTTGCCGTTCGTGATCCGATAAGTCTGCCCGTGTTTTTTATCTTTAATGAACCACTGTTTGTTTGTCTGTTGGGTGGAGGCTTCCAGCTCCGTTGAGAGTTTAATTTTGTTTGTGTCAAACGCGTCCTTCAGATCGGGGAGATATATGTCAATTTGGTTCCTTGTTCTACTGACTGTATACCCGGCACCCGGGGCATTTCTGAGCAGCCACTCCTCGCCACTTACCAAAACTTCAAGGACCGGCTTACTCGGACCGAAGCGGATATTTTCTGTCATATTAGCGAACATTTTTTGCCAATCAATCTCTCTCGCTAACGCGTCGTCTAAAGCTGCTCCTTTGAGTCTTGCACGATGTGTCAATGCCGCGCTAAATAGAAGTTCGCGTTCCAATTTGCCGCTACTTAGGTTGCTGATATATTGCCGATCCAAATTGAAGCGATACACATCTATTGTGTAGGCGAGCGGTTTTGAAGTGACGACCGGTCTTCCGCGTACCGCTGTACGCGCGTGAATCTGGAATTTCGGAACCTTGGTCTGTTCAACGGGTGGTGCTTGCAGAATATAGGCACCGATGCCGAAACCGACTGTGAGGATAAAAATGATGCCGAATGTTAAGCTTTTCAAAAGTGCTTTCATGGTTCTCGTCCTGTTGTCAACAGTGTATTGGTTTTGCTTTTAAGAACGGTATCGGTAAAAAATCGGTTGACATTAAGTCGCCGACAGTGCAGAATTAACGGGACGCTGTTATCGATATCCCATTCCAGTAACGGGTGAAGATCCAGTATGACCTAAGTTGCTACTTAGAAGATTTGAAGCCGCAATCGCGGTTAGAAACCCCTCCTACGGGACTATCGAAGCCGCAATCGGGGTTAGAAACCCCTCCTATAGGGGGGGTGAGAAAAGGAGGCAACTTCGGTTATTATTACGACAAACGCGCTGCAAAAAAGTTGCACTTTTTTACATTTCACTCTATTATCCACGATTTGGAAAAATATGCAAGTGTTAAATCCTTTAGCGATTGAGTTAAACGAACAACTTTGCGATGCCGCGCCCGCGGTTTTCGCACTCCTCTCCGAGTTAGGAAAACGCGTCTACCTTCCGAAAGGTATCTTAAGCCAGACAGCGGAGGCGAATACGAAAGCCCATCGGTTTAATGCGACGCGCGCGATTGCCTTAGATTTTTCACAGGATGCGGGCGATATGATGCACCTGTCGGTCTCGCGGGAACTGGTACCGGAACTCACACTGGAAAGCATCTACGGCTACGCGCCTGTACTCGGTCAACAAGCGCTACGAGCGGCGTGGAAAGCACAGCTTTTGCGAGAAAATCCGGCACTCGCGGGAAAAACATTCAGCCTTCCAATTGTGACAAGCGGGATGACCCATGGGTTTAGTCTGCTCGCAGAACTCTTCGTGGATAGTGGAGACCCGCTTGTACTTCCAGATAAAATCTGGGGAAACTACCGGCTCATCTTCCAAACCAAAGCGGGTGCGAATATTCAGAGTTATCCATTCTTCAACGCTTCAAATGGTTTTAACACACGTGGATTTCGGGAGACGCTCGCCAACGCTACTGCTGAAAAGTTGTTAATCCTCCTGAATTTTCCGCACAATCCGACCGGTTATGCAATTACCCGCGTAGAAGCACAGCAGATTGTGGACGCTATTGTGACACGAGCGGAGGCGGGATGCCATATTCTTGTTATGATTGACGATGCCTACGCCGGTTTGTGGTACGATGCATCGGTCATGCAAGAATCGCTTTTCGGGTTGTTAGTTGCACGCCATCCAAACATAGTCTCAGTGAAGATAGACGGCGCCACAAAAGAGGAATACGCATGGGGATTACGTGTAGCGTTTATGACCTTCGGACTTGAAGAGACAGTGATGCATCCACTCGCCGAAAAATTGAGCGGACTCATCCGAGCGAATACCTCTGGTGCATCACAGGTCTCCCAAACGCTTATCTTAGAGGCGATGAAAGCACCCGGGTATGCTGAACAGAAACAGCGCAACTATGAAACACTCAAGGCACGTGCGTTGAAAGTGAAAGCGGTCGCGTCTGATGCAAAATACGCGGAGTTTTGGGAAGTATATCCGAGTCATGCAGGCTATTTTACGTGTCTGAATCTTAAATCTGGGAACGCTGAAACCGTTCGGCAACGGCTCCTTGAGGCGTACGGCATCGGCACAATCGCACTCGGTGAAACAGAGCTGAGGGTTGCTTACGCATGTCTTGATGTATCGGACATTGAGACAGTCTTTGCGGCAATTGCGGGAGTCATTGAGGCGTTATAGTATGTAGGTTGGACGCGGCGAAATACAACTTTAGCAATTGGCAGTCGGAAACCGTTCTCAGATTTCCGACAACCGTCTGCTAAATTGGCACCTATTGCGCTGCTTTCAAAGCCCCCCAGGTCGTGGTGATTTTTCCATCCGGTTCAACAGGCGTGGTTGGTGGGTCTCCGACAGTCTTTCGGAAATAGACATCATCTTCAACATCATTTGGCCCCGCCCAGACCCAATATGCCGTTGAGTCGGGATCTTTCAGGGTTTCACGCATCGTATTTGCGCCGAATCCCCAGATACCGCCGCCAAACTGGTCGAGTTGTGTTGCGTTATCCCAACCACTATCATCGAAATCGGGTTGTTCCCAACCGTCATCCCGCTCAGCGAGTGGTGCCCCGGCATCTGCTTTCCAAGTATCATCAGACGGAATATAGGTGCCGTCGTCAAGGATGACATCAAACAAAGCACCACCGCGTCCAGCGGCACCGGGTTCAGCATCGTGAACATAGACAGCGATGACAGCGTAACCGTCCGGCATATCAAACTCAGTGATAGTGGCTTGCTGCCAGTTATCGCCTTCGGCAACCTGTTCGCCGTTGACGAAACCGACCCATGAGTTGTCGCCGTTGATGCGCAGTGTCGCTGCCCAAGTCCCTGAAGCAATTAAGGCTAAAACTAAAACCAAAACAGTCGGAGCAAAAAACTTTTTCACGTGATTCTCCTTGTTTGTTGTGCGATAGAATCGATTCTTAGCGTTGTTGTGATTAAACGACTATATCCAACGCAGTTACTTGGCATCGTTTTTAATCCGTGCCCACGTGGTGGCGAGTTTGTCTTGCGGTTCAACGGGAAGTGTGCCGATCGTATATCGGAAATAGATATCATCTTCGGCATCGTTAGGACCACACCACACCCAGTTTGCCTCGCAATCAGGGTCTTTGAGAATTGCGCGCATCGCTCCGGCACCAAATCCCCAGATACCGCCCCCGAATTTTTCGTAGATTTCGAGTTCGTCTTCCCATTTACTGTCGTCGAAATCAACCTTTTCCCAACCGTCTTTCCGATCGGCGATAGGTTTGCCGGTATCGCATCGCCAACCGTCTTCGCCTGTGCCGATGTAATCGGGTTTGGCATCAAGGATAATATCGGCGAGAAATCCGCCTCTACCAGCGGCACCGGGTTCAGCATCGTGAACATAGACAGCAATCTGTGCGAAGCCGTTCTTTAATGTAAACTCGCTGACGGTCGGGGCTTGCCAGTTTTGACTTTGGGCAACCTCTTTACCGTCGATAAAGGCTGTCCAAGTATTATCACCGCTGACCCGCAATGTGCCTTTTTTCGGCACAGAATTTGCGATTTGTATCAGAAGTGTACCGCTTAGAAAGAGCGTGAGTCCCAAGCAGAGTATCCATCGGTTTTTCATAGAAACCTCCATTTTTTTAGTTGTCAGTTTGCCGTGCAGTGAAAGTTATCAGTTTGCCTCGCAGTGAGAGTTACAAGACAGATGCGTTTAAAGAAAAGCCTCCCAGAATTATTGTGATTTGTATGATTTACCATGATGAAATCTCCGATAATCATGAAAAATCTTAAAATCATAGTTCAGACTTTAGTTGATAACCAATTTAATAGTTAAAAAATTCTATTCGCTTGGCGACGCGTTAAAATTTGATTCGAGTGCTAATTGTCCAGCGAGGTCTGCAACGAACTGATAGGCGACGCGTCCAGACCGTCCACTTGAGGATGCCTCCCATTCCAACGCTGCTCGGTGTAACGTCTCTGTTGGCACAGAAAGTCCGCGTTTTTGTGCGTAGTGGGAGACGATCTGTAAATAAGTATCTTGCGAAATCCGATAGAAAGCGAGACGTAACCCGAAACGGTCGCTCAACGAGACTTTTTCCTCCGTTGCTTCGCGCGGATACAACTCATCTTCATCATTCTGAGGATATTGGTTTTCACGGACCTGTCGAGGCATCAAGTGTCGACGATTTGAGGTGGCATAGATGAGCACATTGTCCGGACAGGCGGAGATACCACCTTCCAGCATTGCTTTCAACTCGCGGTATTCGGGTTCATCTTCATTGAATGCGAGGTCGTCACAGAAAAGGATATAGCGTTCCGTGCGTTCCCACAACACCTCCGCAATTTCTTGTAGATGAACAAGCCCCTCTTTGCCAATGCCTATCAGTCGAAGCCCTTTGTCAGCGTAACGTTCCAGCATCGCTTTAACGAGCGAGGATTTCCCAGTGCCACGGTCGCCCCATAGCAAGACGTGGTTCGCGGGCAGCCCTTGTAGGAATTGCCGCGTGTTTCGATCTAACGCTGCACTTTGCGAGTTTATGCCGATGAGATCTGTGCTATCAACAAGATGCGGGTGTTTAACAGGCACGAAATATCCGGTCCCGTTCTGCGCTCGCCACTGAAAAGCGATATAATTGTCGAGGCATTCGTTCGGTGCGTTTGCGGTGCGTGCGTCCAAGCGGTTTAGCAAACTATCGGCTTTTTCAAGCAATTCCGTGAAAAGTGGTAAGATGCCTTCCATTTCCTCATTTTTTTTACACATAGTTCAATTTAAATGGATTTGGATATACCGTTGTTAATCCGGTTTTTCTGGGGTATTGAAAATCCGTTTTACCCAATCTTCGAGCGCAGGATCACTGGAAATTGCTCTCAACAACCAAGTGCCACCCCATTTGATGCCGAGTCCTATTGTCGCCGCCCCAAATACTATTCCAAGAGGAATGGTTATTATTAAACCTATTAATCCTTCCATGTTTGATCTTTCCCTGTTAAGTTTAGAAATTTACTAAGTACTGGATGCATCAAATAGTTTAGCAACTTTAGTGAGCGTTTGTCAAACAAATCTACAGATTTTTGTGGGGGTGACGTGCTTGGATATTTCGTTATGGATCTGATTTTTCAGAGGCACTGCGTATCCGTTTCAGCCATGCTTCAAGTTCACGGTCTTTGGAGATTTCCCTGATCGACCATGTGATGCCCCATCTGATACCCCAGGCAATGCCAACGGCGAGCATAACTGTTAGAAAAATAGCCCCTGATGCGTACAGTAGGAATAGGACTATGAGTCCTCCTATAGTTGAAGCCATCGGTAACTCCTTACATTGTGGCGAAGTTTCTAATTATTTGGAGATACTGCTATTGATCCGATTTTTCTGAAGTGTTGAGAACCTGTTTCAGCCATTTTTCAAATTCAGGGTCGCTGTAGATTATTTTCAATAGCCACCTACCACCCCATCTGAAACCCAGGGCAATACCGACACCTATCATGACTGCCCCGAACATAGCACCTAATGGATATACCAATATCAGGAACATGAATTCTGCAAAGCCTGGTCCCCCCATTGTTCCCTCCTTATGTGGTTGCCGGATTTCCGATAACTATAAGACTTACACAAAATCCTGCGTTGTTTGGTGGTTTGGTAGACAGAAAGATTGGATGAATGGAAGTGTAGAGGAGGTCTCCATTCTTCCGTTCCTTCCATCTATCATCTATGGCAGAGATTTCTTCAACCGTCCCCAGGTTAGTGTTAGTTTGCCTATCGGATCAACGGCGAGGGGGCCCCCGAATGTTAAGGTGCCGAGATTCGCGGAGTCGTCTGGGTTCAGACCGTGCCAATCCATAAACACAAGCTCACCTTTTTTCTCCGGATCATCCGTGCCTTCCTCATATCCGGGTGTAAACCCCACTTCGGTTCCCTCCTTGACTTTTACCTTCGTGAGCGACGTAAACGGCATCGCCACCTCATAAATCATGCCGCCTTTGCCCAATTCAGGTGTCGGCACGATTGCAATATCGGACTTGGGGAGATCCGGATTTTTGACCGCGCTGAAATCAGTGACGAGGGCTTTTTTGTTGATAAAAGCGAAATTGGGCTTGCATGCAGGTGCTCCGACGCCTACTTGCTCCCAATCAATATACAAAAAGATTGTATCGCCTACCCAAGGTTGTCCAGCGTTGGCTGCTGGTGCAAATATATCGTCGCGCACCGCCGCAGCAAAATAGAAGGTTTTCGCATCATACATGGTCGACCAAGTCATTGTGAGGTCATCTTTTCCGTCCCACACGTCTTTTCCGCGGAGGAGTTCCTTCTCTGAATCGAACGCGACCCAAACTGCATACTTCCAATCGTCAAGTTTTCCATCAATCTTAGGTGTACTCGGAATAAAACCTGCAATAGATTCCGCATATTCCAATCCAAACGCATCGCTGTTGTCCTCTGGCAGGAACGCTCCATTCGCTGAAAAAACGATCAAAGTT
>PYIY01000146.1 GCA_003635195.1 Candidatus Poribacteria bacterium
ACTTCTTGACAAAAGGAACGTTGTGTCAAAAGTGCGTCTGTGGTCACGACTTTGCCAACAACGTCAAAGGCTTTGAGGAGCTGCGTTGAGATAGGTATCTCATTTGTCTTTCGACTGACAGCACATTGTGCGAGGGTAACGCCTAACTCATGACAGACAGCGGAAAGTAAATGTGTCCTGTATCCGGTCTCTGGGTTTTCAGAGCCACATAACTCTTTTCCATCAATAGCGACACCCTTTAGATCCTTGGTTTTCAAAACTTGAAAGTCTTCAAGTTTTGAAAACGCCCATTTCGTCAGGGCGGCTTCAAGACCCACGATATCAAGACGCTTCAAGAGGTTATGAATCGTCGCTGCACACGGGGTCTTCGGAGACCTAAAACCCAACGCTTTCGTCAACTCAGGTTGGTTGCGCGCCCAAATCGCTATAGACGTATAACCTTTATGATTCGACATCAGACCGATGACGAGCAAGGCCAGGATAGCCACCAAAGGATGCCGTTTTCCTTTTTTATGGCGCGGATCTGACACTTCTGCTAATATGTCAAGTAAGTGGCAAGAGGAATTTCTTGTCATGATTCACCTCAAAAATGTGGTCATTTTTTACGGTGAAGTATAGCAGATGCAGCGTGAAAAGTCACGCTGCATCTGTTTATATCAAAATATTAACAGATGTGAAAAAATATTACTAAAAACCGAAAACTAAATAACCCTGAATTACTATCTCTAACGGGCGAAGAAATTCGGCGAAAAGTTTCTTTCACCAAAGCTGTAGAGCTCGGGACAAGAAGAAACAACAGTAAGCATGCTGCCGTTGGGGTGTGTTTTCAGGCGAGTAAGAGCTGTATAGAATAAAGCACGATCCTCAGCACTCGCAATACGGCTGACATACAACACCAAATGCCTACCTTCCCAACCCTTAAAACTATGCAGCGTTGTTGCTTTAATTCTAGCGTCCCCGAGAAAAAAAGCCAATTTTTTTCGACGAGAATTTTCATATTTGCGTAAATTTCTATCTCCTTGACCAAATGTGTCGGGCTCCTGATTTTCTTGACCGAATGTATCAAGTACCTGAACTCCTTTTTGTTCACATTTTTCAACAAACACGAGACCCATATCATTTTTTGGTGAAAGAAAAATGATGTCGGGAATTGCAGTATCACTTCTCAAGTGCTTCATTTGCCAACGAGCTTCTTCAAAACAGATTTCTGCTATTGAACTTACAGAAAACACTTGAACCCACCTCAACTTAAGAGGTGGACTGAAATCTAACTCTGTTTGCTCGTCTTCAGAGATGTCAACTTCTACACCGGAAGGTATAAGAAAATTTTTAGCAAAATTCTTCAAAATAGGGATGACTTCGGGAGGCAGTCGGTAACTCGTTTCTAAATTATACCAATTAGAACTAATTCCTGTTCCCCTTAATGATCCATCTAGCCAAGTCAAATCTTTTGCATATATATTCTGTGTCTTGTCTGCAACGAGAAGCATTTCCCCATCTGGTTCAACTGCTGCTCGCAGTGTCTGCCACCAGTCTTTGTTGTAGTCCTGTCCTTCGTCGACCAGAATAGCATCATAGATTGGTAGGACATCGCGACCTGCCAAATCAGTATAGATTTTCGATACCAGTTTTGCCAGATGCTCCTCCAGTACCGCTTGTTCAGGAAATTGCCTCCAGAGTTGAAAATAGTCATTTTCACGTCCTGCGAGCGTGCAGATCCGTTTACACAAACCATGAAAGTGACGAAATTCAATCTGTTGTCTGATAATTCTTGGATTTTCCCCTTGTTGCCGCGCGAGTTCACGCGCATGTCGAGCTACTATATCTCGAAGATAATTCATTAGTGTAATGTTGAACGTGCACACAAGGACTCGTTTGCCTTCGCTAGCAAGTACAGCTGCGCGAGCAGCGAGAGCTTGACTTTTACCGGATCCGGCAGGTCCTCTAACCTTACGATAACGCTCCTGTGTAGGTTCCGTTGCAATCTCGTCCTGGCGACTATTTAATTTAAGGGGTTCCCGTTGTTCTTTACTGAAAGCAGGTTCCTTGAGCCATCCGCGTAGATCATTTGCGGTATCCTCTGATATGAAACGAGATTGATTTTGCCTGCCCCACCTTATGTGCTCTGGAAATAGAGCGTGAACATTGCTTTCCGAAACACACTCTGAACCTGAGAACGGATATCGCTCTTGATATTTTCTCATGCTTCCATCTCGGAACGGGTTCAGTAAAATATCTACCTCCGTCTGAGGCACCTGCGTGAAAATGAGTCCAGCACTAATTACCGCTTTTCCAGAACGGTCGTCAAGACGTGGGCAATAAAGATTGAATATTTCGTCCTCATAAAGTTTTATCTGGTTGATAGGACTTTGGATTGCCCAATTATATTTGATTGAATATTGGAGGGTATTTAAACTCCAATCCTTAATCTCAAATACAGCTATCCCAGCATACGGATTGAGGAGTACAAGGTCAGGTCTCAACCCATTGAGGTGAGGCTGTATGTACATTTCCCAATCAAGAGGGAGTCCAGCATCAAACAAGTTATAGACTTTGTTTTCGCCGGACGTAAGCGGCGTTGGCAGTCGGTCCCATTGATCTTTAGGTGGATCTATAATACGTTGTTGCATAGGAAACTCCTATCCTTAGCGTAGCAACAAAGTCAAGCTTACAATTTTGCTAGCACGAACAGATTCTACTACATTTGTGTCAACAATGAAGCGATGTCTGATGGTAGCTTGGCACCAATCAACTGCTCATATTTTCCGACGTTTTTGTAGAAGTCTTGAAATGCGAAAATAATATCAAACCCCATGCGCCTTGCGACGATTAGGTCAACTTTCGCTTTTTCCCACTCTTGTAGGTGTAACCAAGCAATTCCTCTATCATAATAAATAACGGAATCATCTGATTTGAGTTGAACTGCCTCGGTATAGTCTCGGATAGCAAGAATAAATTCGCGTTTAATGAAGTAAGCAACCCCTCGATTGTGATAGGCTTCGGCAAATCCTGGCTTCAGTTCTATTGCTTTGTTAAGATCAACAATGGCATTTTTAGAATCACCTTTAGATAAGTATGCACCGCCGCGTCGGTTATATGCCTCAGCAAACCTTTGTATCAGTTCTATTGATCTGCTAGAGTTAGCATTGGCAACCTCTTGTATCAGTTCTATTGCTTGACTAAAGTCAACAATGGCATTTTCAAGGTTAGCAGCAGAATTGTCAAGTTCATATTCAGCAAAATAGGCGCACCCGCGACCTGTATATGCCTCAACAATCGCCTGAGCCAATTGTATTTGTGTAGCGTTATCTATCGCATTGGTAAAATGCTGGACTGCCTTTTGACAATACTTGGATTTTTTTCGGAGGTTTTCTGCTTCCTTCCCACTCTTTAGATAGTCAATACCTTTACCGATCTCCTCGTAGACATCCCAGCGAGTGTCCTGACTACTAACAAACCCATGTAAGTCAGGGTAAATAGTTTCGGCAGATATGCAGTGGTCCTCCCGCAGGTGATTTAGCATTGGTTGTTTGAGATTTGTCGGAATAGTGACAATATCGTCCCCGTGTGGTTCAATAAAGCCTTCCGGCGGTCTAACAAATACACTCTTCTGCACCCTGACGCGACTTTTTGGATCTGGATCGCAAGGCTCTATAATCCAGTCTTTTATTGCTCTATTTCTGTCTTGCAAGATAACCCTACCATCTGTAAAAGGGAAACTATTACAGGCAAAGAAGAGTGCAATACGGTAGTCAGTCGTAAAGTCTAACAGATTGGTTTTTCCACCGAAGTGCTGGATTTCGGTTAGAATTTCAAAATCGTCTGTTTTCTGGGTGTACCCATACTTCTTAGCGTCCCTTAATTCTTCCTTTTGAACGGTTTCTACATCGAGTTCTAACAACCCAGTCTTTTCAAGTTTTCGGTAGAGATTTGAGGGGACTTTCTCATAGTGCTGAGATTCACCGCGGAAGATGTAATCGCCACCTGCGATTTTCCGCTTGATTTTATTGATGATGCTATCAACCGTGGCTAACTCATTTTTGGGTTCAGATTGGTTTTTAGTGTTCATTTGTTTTCTTCAGTAGTGTGAAGTAGCGTTTACGCGAAACCTAAAATCGAATACTTACTCTATAACCACAACATTTCCGCGCGGTCCAGACATTATTCGGTAAGAGGGAAAATTAAAGATTTAAGGCTTCACAGACCTTGCACAACGAAAGCCGAAGAGATTACTTGTGACGGCCGGTGGAAGCCCATGTCGATTGGCAACTCGCACCTTTTGCGCCGGAGTGGACCAAGAACCACCACGCAGCACGCGCGAATTCTTAAGGGGCATGAAATTAGTTACAACACTTGTTATATCGTCACCATTCCCAGAAAAAGGATTCTGAGGTGGAGACTCCGCATAGAAGCTTCTATCATATACATCAAGGCACCATTCCCAGACATTGCCTGTCATGTCATACAAACCGTAGCTATTCGGCGGATACTGCCCAACAGGTGTAGTGTTATCACTACTGTAGTTTGCCCTATTGGAATCAATGAAATTACCCCATGGATACTTCTGTCCAACTAAACCAGAGCGCGCACCTTTCTCCCATTCCGCTTCTGTCGGTAAGCGTTTATTCGCCCATTTTGCATAAGCCATCGCGGCATACCAACTTACATGGATTACAGGATGTTTACCTTCCCCACTTGGATAATTGTTCCCCCTCCAATTTTTTAGATAGCCACCATCGTGATACTCAAATGGGATACGATCTTTCCCCCACTGTGGATTGGCATCAACAAAATTCTTATATTGGGCGTTCGTTACTTCGTATATATCCATATAGAATGCATCAACATAGACAGTATGCACAGGCTTCTCGTCGAAATCACCCTTACTGCTTCCCATCTGAAAATCGCCTGCCGGAATTAACACCATATCAGCATGGACAAGGGTTTTTAATGGATCTGCGCTTGTATACTTACCAAGGTTCAAGGCAGAAACCACTGTGCCAAATTGCGATGCCCATGCATCTCGCTTAACACTCCCGTTGTCCAACCCTAACACCAGCAAACCAGCATTCTGCAGGGCACTATTCTCACGAATTCTTTGAAGGAAATCATCGGTTTCTAATCCTACCTCTGCCGCAGCATGCAAGGCATCAAGCGGACCTTCAAACTGCTTAACTAATTGCTGTATTGGCTCGACACCACCGAAAACACCGCCAGCGGCTTCAAGTGCTCGCTTGTAGCGCATGCTATCTTCGTACACAAGGGATGCCATCACTGATTTCTTCGCATAGAGACGCAGCACATGTGCCCTGTCGTAAGGTGGGTTAGAAGTTTGGGCAACAACCGAACGCACTTGATCATCAAATACCTTCATTCCCTCGGTATGGCAGCTCATGCACGACAGCCCGTTGTGAACAATCGGATCTCTGGCCCCTGCGTTTGAGACGATGTTAATCGGTGCGGAATCAAGTCTTTCACCCGAAGCATTCGACAAATAGTACGCCTGCAACCCATTCGGAAGGTTAAAAATAATCTCACCACCGTCGTGCGTGAAATCAAGTGGATGAGTGAAGATATTCTGAGTGCCTACGTTTCCTGCGAAGTCGTATGATTTCCAATACACTCCATAGCGATACTCATGGCGTTCCACAACACGGTTATTGCTTGACACACCGGATTCACTAAATCCTGCTCGCCAGACGCGAACGCCCGGGGCATTCATGATGTTTTCTTCAACCGGTACTGCTAGTTGCGTTTCTAGTTCCTGCTCCGTTTTCGGTAGATCAAGAATTTCGTGGTAGAGCGGTGGTAGTGAAGCAGTAGCGATGAACCAATCAGCACGAACAAACGGCAACTCGCACTTCGTTTTTTGGCACAGTTTTGTGTAAGTTGACGATTCTAACTTAATGCCATATGGATATGCCTGTTCAATCTTATACCATGGATTGTTCTTACTGTCCCACTCATAGTATCGGAGATCAATGTAGAAAATTGTTCCTTCACGGTCAATAGGTTTTGGGTTTCTCACCCGGGGTCCCCAGGAGAGACTGTTAATTAGTTTTGAAAGAGCATTCCTATAGGCGCGGAGATTATCATCTCTTGTGCCGACGTTGTAGAGATGTGTCAGTGTAAAATAACGTGCGAAGGCGCGGTCAAACGTAGTAAGAGATTCCACATGAGCATGGATAGTTTTGACCACCTCTTCGGTTGTGATGAAGCGACGTTTTGGTTTCGGAATTGCTTCCCAGTCTGGCGCACCTGCCGCAATCCAGCGTCGAATCGTGGCGATTGCTTCGGAATCCAGCGGTTCTTGTCCCAACGGCATCTGTGAACCTGTGTCCGTATCGCCAAGCAGGCGCAGGTAGAGTTCAGAAGCATCGGGCTGACCGGGTATGACAGAGCGATCTTCGATTAAGTCTTTATGCTTAATCGTAAGCGCATCGCTGTATGATCCAAATTCACCGTGACAGTCGAGGCAGTGCTGCTCAAAGATAGCAAACGCTTGTTGTGAAATAGGTTGTTGTGCGTATGCGATGTGATGACTCCAAAAAAGCATCAACAGGCAAATGATTGTGCAGGAGGCTTTTAGCTGGCTGTTCATATCTTCTCCTTCGCGTTATACCATTTTTGAAAGGGTTCAAGTTTGCACAACCTAACAGGTTATGCTACAAACTAAGGATTCACTGGATTTGCCGAAAGGTTTAAGGTGTTATAGGCTTAACACAACGAAATCCACGGGCATTGTTGGTGATTTTTGGTGTGAACCTTGTCCGATCGGAGACTCGCACAAACTTGGCGTTACTGACCCAAGAGCCGCCGCGTAACACACGGACGGTTTTAATGTTTGTCCAATCGGATAAGATATTATCCATAGTTCCACCGGCAAGTGGATTATGACTTGGAGAAATCGCGTAAAAGTCGGGATTGTATTCATCAAGGCACCATTCCCAGACGTTGCCTGCCATATCGTATAAGCCGCTTTTGTCCGGGGGATACGTTCCGACGGGTGTCGTATCGCCGACATTTTCACCATAGTTTGCTGTGTCGGCATTAATGGTACGCCAATGCCCCCGCGCGGCGCGCTCCCATTCTGCTTCTGTCGGCAGGCGTTTCCCGCGCCACTCAGCATAAGCCATTGCTGCATACCAACTTACATAAACAACGGGGTGGTTGCCTTTGTCCGGTGGGTAATCATTTCCATTCCAATGCTTCAGGTAATCTCCGTCGTGGTATTTTTTGGGGATACGATTTTTCTGCCACTGTGGGTTGGCATCAATAAATTCCTTGTATTGTGCATTTGTCGTTTCGTATTTGTCTATATAGAACGCATCAAGGTGGACGTTGTGCTGTGGCTTCTCATCAGGTTCCGCCTCTTTTCCCCAGTTTCCCATCGTAAAAAATCTGACTGCCCGAAAGAACGCCATATCAGGTGGGATCGGACTTAGCGGACCTGCCACATCTCGAAGTTTACCATCTATCATTCTCAGATGTCCTGTGATTGCTTTATCGAGGGAATCTGTAAGGTTACCGCGCCAATCTTCTTCTCTTATATAAGTCATAGCGATCGTGTTCGTGGCGGGATCGGCGGCAGTCAGTCCCCAGATCCCGGATCGATCCCCTAACGCGATTTCCTCAACAGTTCTGAGCGTTTTTTTGTCAACCGCGTGGAGACTCCTAAAGATTCCCGAACCCCCGCCCCAGTAGTCTAAAGGGACAAAAATGTACTGATTCGTTTCAACAGCATACTTAGTTAGAATCTTATAAGAACTGTACCTGCCGCTATCATCTTTATACGGTATACGGAGTTCTATGTAATCAGGGGTGCGGATTACGTTCTCACCTTGAAAAATTACTTCAGTACTTCCTTCTCCGCTTAACCACTCAACGACAAACGTAGTTTTGGTGAGTGCTTCTTCGAGCGGCATTCCTAATTTAACAAAGTCCTCAGCAGATTCTTCTTTAACTTGCGGCTGCTGTGCATACGCAACGTATTGGCTCAAGGCTAACATCAGTAGACAAGTGATTATGTAAAAGGTTTTCATATTGTTCTCCATTGTATTGGACGGCTACGGCACACGGCGTGTGCCTGATCGGGATTACAAATCCCTCCTACAATTAATTCCACCCAACCGATTGCAAGTACATACGCCAGAGGTTATCTCCCCATAAAAGGACAAGCACAGCGGCACCCGCAAGGAAGGGCCCATAGGGGATCGGGCTTTGCCGATCTTTTATCCCAGAGATAATGAGTGTAGTCCCGACAACCGCCCCGCTGAATGCAGAAAAGGCTATCACCATCGCGAGTTCAGGCCACGCGCCGAGGAACAGTCCGTTAAGAGCCATCAGTTTGATGTCTCCGCCGCCCATCGCTGTTTTGCGTAAGACCGCGCTTCCAACAACGGCAACCAGCCACAATGTCATACCACCGACAACGGCACCAATAAGGCGAATGAGGAGATACCAGACATCAGAGCGTTGATATGCGATTGCGCAAACAATAACAAAACCGAGAATTAACCCTACTACGATGAGGACATTCGGGATAATATAGTGCTGGGCATCAATTACAAAAATTGGCACCAGGACCGCAACGAAAACGAGCGCGAGCAGAAATTCGAGAGTTAACCCGAAGCGATAGTACATCACAAGGAATAGTCCCGCTGTTGCAAGTTCAACCAACGGATATAACAAGGAAATTGTGGATCGACAGTGCCGACACTTTCCTCGCAGAAGTAGATAACTCAAAATAGGGATATTGTCGTAAGGGCTTATCGGTTCACTACAATCAGGGCAAAAAGAGCGACGTGGCGAATGAATAGACACGTCTGCGCGAGGGATGCGGTAGATACAGACATTAAGGAAACTACCAATTGCTAAACCAAAGAGAAAAATAAAGACCCACATATTTTTTATTGTTAGTCCTCAGTTACGAGTTTCCAGTTTCCAGTTACAAGAGGTTTTGGATAGTTCAAAAGTTTCTTTCTGGTTACTGGCTACTGGTAACTGATACTCTGATAACTAATTACCACCAATATTTTTCGCCGAGGCGTGCGTCTGCATGATAAACTCTACTGATTTCTGCAACACCACCGATTCTATATTTTTCGGGCGCGCGTGGATGATTTTTTGCGATTCCTACCTTATAACTATCTTGAAGAAGGACATAACGACCGCCCCAAGGTGTTTCAGGAACAGATTCGAGATAATTCCCGCGCCATCCGTCAACACCCGGATCCGTCACCAGTGCGTCCAAACTTGTCGGATAACTCCCTGTATGCCTATAGTACTTCTTGATAGCAACGGCAACGGTTTCAACATCTATATCCGCCGTACTCACCTTACGCTGTTCTAACCACGGTGGAAAGGAGAGGACACCAATCACAGCAGTTAGGGCAATAAGAATAAGCAGTTGAAGGCGAGTCATTCCGCCGTTTTTGATGATGTTATTCTGTAGCATCGTTAGCCCAAATTATTCCTCGGAATCCGGACGGGAAATACCGTACTTGTTCATTTTTTTGTACAAGTTACTTCGCTCAACCTCTAATGCCTCCGCGGTACGCCGGATGTTCCAGTTAAATTCTTCCAAAGCTGCCAGAATGCACTGCGCCTCGGCAGTATCCATCATCTGACTTAAGGCTGTCTCCGGTTTGTAGAGTGCTACACTTGGCAGCGACTGTAAGACACCAGCATCCAAGGCATCATCTGTGGTTTGAGATGATGAGGACAATTGCGGTATTAGGGACAAAGCCTCTGCGACATCGGGTGCCATGACGACATCTCTGTTCACCATAATAAGGAGACGTTCGACGATATTCTTTAACTCCCGGATGTTCCCGGGCCAGTTGTAACTTTGAAACACAGTGTAAGCACCGGGATCAATGGCTTTCGGAGTAGAGCCCATGTTGAGTTGCAGGCGTTCGGCAAAGTACTGGACTAACAACGGAATATCCTCTGCGCGTTCTCGGAGCGGTGGTACCTTAATAGGCACAACATTCAACCGATAGAAAAGATCCCGTCGGAAACTTCCGTTCTCAATTTCTTCCGGCAGATTTTTGTTAGTTGCAGCAATAATGCGGACATCTACTGTCCGGATCTGATTGCCACCGAGACGTTCAACTTCGCCTGTTTCGATGACGCGAAGGACTTTCGCTTGTGCCTTTAGGCTCATATCTCCAATTTCATCAAGAAAAAGGGTACCGCCATCTGCGAGTTCAAAACGCCCCTGTCTTCGGGAATCCGCGCCCGTGAACGCACCGCGTTCATGTCCGAAGAGTTCGCTCTCAATAAGTTCATCGGGTAAGGCAGCACAGTTGAGCGGAATGAAAGTTTTTGCTGCACGTTCGCTTTTTTGATGGATAGCGTTGGCAACGAGTTGCTTGCCGGTGCCGTTCTCGCCGGAGATCAGAACACCGAGTTCGCTGCCAGCGACCCGGTCAATTTGTGAGCGGAGGTGCGAAATAGCGGTGCTCTCCCCAACCATCTCATCAATAGGCACAATTTGTGATTTCAGAATCTCATTTTCTTGCGATAAGCGCGATATTTCAAGAAACGGCTGAACATTGGACAGAAGTTTATCGATGCCGATCGGCTTAGTGATGTACCGTTTTGCGCCGAGTTCCATTGTTTTAACGGCGGTTTCGATATCCTGCTGCGCGGACATCATCACGACATTTAGTTCTGGATAGCGTTCACGGAGTTTCACAAGTGTCTGGACACCATCCATACCGTTTTCCATACGGATATCCAACAGCACCAGATCAACATCAGTTTTCATCGCTTGTTGCAAGGCTTCCTCACCACTCGCGGCTGTAATTGCTTGATATCCCCGCATTTTGAGGCCTTGGGATAACATCTTAAGAATATTTTTTTCGTCGTCTACAATCAAAAAAGTTTCCATTATCTTTCGTCCTAACGTATCGTGTTTAAAGTTCACTCTTGCGTGTCTATTGACGGCTCTTCTGTTTCCAGTTGAGGTCCCAGATCTGTGAGTGATGTCAATGCTTCCGGTTCTGGTGTTAATTCTTCGGAACGTTCACTTTGGTTGTCTGGAAAACGGATACGGACCGTTGTGCCTACACCCTCGGTGCTTTGAAAATCAATCTCGGCACCATGATCGGCAACAATCCGTCTGACAATTGGTATTCCAAGCCCTCGTCCATCTGTTTCTGACTTAGTTGTGTAATACGGAACAAAAAGATTCGCCAGAGTTTCATCGGACATCCCGTGACCGGTATCGTGGATTTCCAGTGAAACCGTGCCGTGGGCATCCGTGTTTATTGTCCCATCGTCTCCACTGTCTTTGTTGTTCTGTGGATCCGCTTGTGATGAACTTGGCGTAAAATAAGTTTTCACTTTAAGCGTCCCGCCATCCGGCATCGCTTCAATCGCGTTTTTCAAGAGGTTACCGAGCACCTGTGCGATCTGCTCCGGGTCAAGCGACAGTTGCGGAACCGGTTCTAACGCAGTTTCAACCTGAATTTTAGAAATATTTTCAAGCCAAAATTCATCGGTAGTATTCGCGTGTGTCAGGTTCTCATGTTCTGAAATTATCGCAGTATCTTCGTTTTCCGGATCGGGAGCCGGTACGCGTCCACCCGTATATAACGTCAAAATAGATTTTATAATATCATTCAGTTGACTGAGTTTTTTCTGTGGTTTCGGCATCCGTGCAAATTGATGAAATTCATCTATTAACTTTCCGATACGATCGACTTCCTCAATGACGGTGTCCGTGCACTCTGTAAATATCTGCTCGAAAACCTCAGGTTTGGATTTCGCCTGTTGCAAGTTTTCCACAGAAAGTCGGATCGGAAAAAGCGGATTTTTAATCTCGTGTGCGACCTGCCGTGCGACATCTCGCCATGTTGCTGCCCGTTCTGCCGCCATACGCTCCTCTAAACTCAACTTCAGGTCTCGCGCCATCCGGTTGAAGCCTTCCGCAAGTTGTCCTATCTCATTGTGAGATCGGATAACAACACGATGATCGAGGTTGCCCGCAGCGATATGCCCCACCCCTTCGCGTAGCGTCGCAATAGGACGGGTGATGCGACGGCTAATGATGTAACTGATCAGATAGACCAATACCAGTCCACCGACACCACTTAAAAGCAGTGTGAGTGTCAGTTGCTGCTGCCATTTCATCTGGCGCACGTGTGAATATGCGACGATGAGATCAACAGGTGGTGTCTCACGGGTCGTCGCAAAAGCTGAAGTGAAAGGTGTTATTCGAGAGGCGGTATAGGTACTCTCATCGGTTTCTTCTGATCCCTCTAAAGTAACTTTTTGTCGGAGTTGCGAACCGGAAAGTAATTGAAACCGATTGTCAAATGGAACATGTCGGGCGGCATTATTCAATGGCAGCCAATTTTCCGATTCCATCACCTGCGATTCAGTACTAAAGCCTGCTATCTCTGATGTTTGTGGCTTTCCGACGAGAAAGATCGGATGCTCGTCTGACTGAATACTCGTTTGGGTCGTCTCCAGCCATGTTTGCAAGCGGTATCCACCTCTAACGAAGCCCCATTCGCCGGATTCTCTCGCTTGAACGACAAACTGTAATCCGAGATCGCTCTGTTGTGGAATATTTCTGAGTTGTATATGTGCTTCCTCGCTGTCAATTGAACTATATATACGTGGATTTCCCCGTACCTTTGGGATCGGATATAGTAGTTTACCGTCTGCAGTGCCATACTCGAAGACATCAAAGTCTGGTGCTGGTAAATAGGGGAAGGAAGTTTCTCTTTCTATGTCCCGATGTAACTTTTCGTCACTGGCGGTGGCGTGAACATCCTTCTGAACTTTGTTAAGGAAAATCTGGTAACTGTTTGAAATTGTGCCTTGAAGGGTTTCAACATACTTATCAATTTCCCTTTTAAAAGCGAGCTGAATCAGGAAATTAGTACTCCCAAAAACAACACCAAACATAACAAGGAAGACAAAGCCGTAGGCGATAAATATTTTATCATGAAACTTTAAAGTGGAGAGTTTATTCCTCATTTTCTTTGGTCATTGGTTTGCTTCACAGTGAGAATTATCAGTCTGCCTCGCAGTGGGAGTTAACACCTGTGACAGTTGCGTAGTCTTTGCATGCCACAGTCAACTCTTGTCTGATCCGAAAACCGACTGTCGAGGGTGAGTACAGTAAATGCCGCGAGGGCTAACAGCGTTCATAAAAAAGATCGGAAATTCCGTTTATAACCTTCAACACCATCTTGGAGATATGTTAACTCATTTCCGCCATCGGTGTCAAGGTGCAAATCTTGGAGTCTGCCTTTCACGGCGATGGTATCCATTAAGACACGCATCAACTGACAAACAGATTCAATATCCCGTTTTGAAAGGGTTAACGTCGCATTGGATACACCGTTCTCGCTGAAATCCAAGGCGGTGCCGCGATAGGAGGCGGTCTGCATGTGCGTCATAGATAGCCCTTCAAAGTCGGTTAACTTCTCGTCCATTCCCGTGTCTCTCGGTAGTGTTAAATCGGGTCCAAGTGCCTCCCAATGGATAAATAGGACGACTTTATCTCTCGGACCGGCGATGATGCCGTTGAGAATTGAGTGATTATTTGTGGGTCCCTTGGCATTTATAACGTTAGGACCAGCACCACGTTCTTGAATAGATTCCGTACAGAGTTGAACAAACCACTCACCGAGGCAACTGTTATCGGAATAGTTATAGAAAACAATGGTGCCTTTGCCCTCAACTTCTTCAGTGAGATGAATCCACCGAGCGAGTTGATAGGCGATGTTATCTCGGTGTTCATACGGAAGGAAAAAATTTTCGTGTGCCTGTTTCACACCTTCCAGTGCAGTACGGACGCGCGTCTCTGGGGTTTCGTCTTTTCCGGCTGTCATCGCGAGGAAGAACAGACCGACGGGTGAGAAGGCTGAGAATCGTCCGCCGACACCATCGGGGACAGGCAGCAGCGTGTCGCTGTAGAAAGATGATTGTTCATGCATTCGGAACAGCACACTATCAGTAGTGAGTCCGGTCGTCGCGAGAACATGTTGCCGCCAGTTTCCATCACCGAACACTTCACGGATAATCATCAGGGTCGCCATCGTCTCGGTTGTCGTGCCAGATTTGCTGATAACGTTGAAGAGTGTTTTATGAAGGAGATTTCTCGTTTTGAGTATCTCAATTAAACCGATGAGTTTGCGCGGATCGAAGGTATCACCCGTGAAATAGACCTCTGGCGCACCGCCGCGTGCTTCAACCGATAACAAATTATGATAGGGATGATTGAAAGAATCGTGGAAGACACGAGCACTTAGATCAGAGCCGCCTACGCCGATGACGACCAGCACCGAAAAATCTTCGCGGGCACGCGTGGCTAACGTCGTGACTTTGGTAACATCTGCCGCTTGGAGATGGCTATGGGTCCAAGCCCGAAGTCCACGTTCCAATTCAGTGAGGGACGCTGATGCCTCCTCCTGAAATAGCGCGTGGATTTTCTGCAAAGCGGTATCAACCTTCTGTTGTGCTGTTTTTCCCTTGCAGGTAGCGGATAACGCGTCTACTGTCCCGTCATCAATTGAAAAACAGAGTTTTTTATCCAACAAAATCCTCCTTTTCGCTAAATTCTTCCATACTTGTCCGAGAGGCGAACGATATCTTCTTCATCAAAGTGCCCGAACGAGATTTCGAGGATTCGATAGTCTTTCGATTCACCGATAAGTTGATGCTTCACACCTTGTGGAATAAACACAGGTTCCATAGGTTCAGGACGTTGAAGGGTGCCATCAAGTTTCAAGCAGGCACCTTCATCAAGCGGGATCCATAACTCACTCCGGTGATGGTGATATTGATAACTTACCTGTTCCCCTGCCCGAATTTCTAAGATTTTGACGGTGACAGGTTGATTAAGGACATACTGTATGAAGCCACCCCAAGGTTTCTCAACTGTTGTTATCTCTTGAAGTTCTTTCGGGGATAATGGCATGATTCATTCTCCGAACTGTAGTGAATAGCCATGAAAAAATGCTTACGAAAATATAGTAGATAGTGTATCATATAGGTAGCCCGCGCGTCAATCAAAACTGGAGCATGCACAGGACTATTTAAGCAATATGAAGAAAGAAATTTTAGGTTTCGCTGAGGGTTGGAAAAAAGGAAGATTGGAAGAAGGGGTCTGTTCACTATCTTCCGAACTTCCAATCTTCCAGTCTTCCAGAAACGCAATTTTAATATTGAAACTTGCTTATGTTTAAAAATTCGATTTCAACACTCATTGAGAATAGCATTGTGGAAAAAGTGTTTCCGGGTGCTATCGCCTATGTGCTCACCGATGAAAGGGTGATTTATCACGAAGCATTCGGTTGCCGATCTATAAAGCCGAAACGGCTACCGATGCTGCAGACGACTCTATTCGACTTAGCATCACTCACAAAGCCGATTGCCATCGCGACGCTTTGCATGCAACTCGTTGAGAAAGGTAAACTCTCCCTCAGTACACCTGCGGAGGAATATTTACCAGCGTTCAGGCAGAAAGGCGTAACGCTTACTCATCTGTTGACACATACTTCAGGACTTCCCGCATGGATTCCGCTCTACCTACGGGCAGGATCCCGCGAGCGTGTTATTTCTTATCTCGGTGAGGTGGAATTGGAATCTCAACCCGGAGAGAAGGCGGTGTACAGTTGCTTAGGGTATATTGTGTTGGGTGCGCTGCTTGAAAAGGTAACGAAACAGCCACTGGATCAATTGGCGCAGGATCGGATATTCGCACCACTCGGCATGGCGCAGACGCGGTTCAATCCGCCCCAAGCGTGGCATGAAAACTGCGCGGCTACTGAGGATTCTAATAGTTTTGAACGCCGGATGGTAAACTATGAACGCTACGACTGGCGCGAAGGTGTGATTATCGGGCAGGTCCACGATGAAAACGCACATTTTCTCGGTGGTGTTTCGGGGAACGCGGGTCTCTTTGCTACGTCAACGGATCTCGGAAAGTTTTGCAGCGCGTTAATGGACAACGGCGGTGTCGTATTACGTCCGGAAAGCCTGGACACAATGTGTCAGGTCGCCTCAGCAGAAGGCGAACGCCGCTGCATTGGTTGGGCAGTGACAGACGATGGATGTCTTTACCATACAGGGTTCACTGGTACTTCAATACGAGTGTGTTTGAAGAGAAAACTCGCGGCGATTCTGCTGACAAATCGGGTACACCCTGATGCTGATCGCCGCGGCATTATTGAATTTCGGAAGATGTTCCATGAAATGGTTTTCAGTTGTTAGTTGTCAGTTAAAGAGGGTATTGTTTGATCAAAAACCTCTTGTAACTGATAACCGACAACTGAAAACCGATAACTATTCCCTCCGATAACTATAAAAAACGAAAAGATGGATGTCACGGTGAAATCACAACAAACCGAATTGGGACTGAGCATCTTACTCAGCGAGAAAAGCGATTGGCTTCGAGGGAAATCAATCGGACTTATTACAAATCATACAGGGGTCGATGCTACGCTACGGAGCAATTATCGGCTTTTTGCCGAAGCACCGGCGTGTCAGCTCTCCGCTATTTTTTCCCCAGAGCACGGACTCTGGGGAGCAGTCCAAGACGGTATCGCCATCAATAGTGTTGACACGTCTAATGAAAATCCATTAAGCGTGCCAATTTTTAGTCTATATGGACAGTCAATGCGCCCGACAGCGGATCAACTTGAAGGTATAGATTTGCTTGTCTATGATATGCAGGATGTTGGTGCGCGTTACTATACCTACATTTCGACCTTACTACATGCAATGGAGGCAGCCGGCGACTGCGGAATCGAGTTTGTCGTTGCCGACCGACCAAATCCAATTACATGCGCTGCTGTAGAAGGACCGGTGTTGGAAAGCGGTTCTGAATCGTTCGTAGGTATCCATAGAATCCCGGTTCGTTATGGGTTGACGATCGGTGAATTGGCGATGTTATTGAAAGCGGAACGCGTGCCGTTATGTCAACTAAAGGTAGCGTGGATGCATGGATACAAACGAGGTATCTGGTACGATGACACTGGCTTGCCTTGGGTGCCGCCCTCACCCAATATGCCGACGCTCACAACAGCAGTGCTATACCCGGGTTTATGCCTCTTTGAAGGGACGAACATGAGCGAAGGACGTGGCACGACAAAGCCGTTTGAATACATAGGCGCGCCTTGGTGCGATGGCGAAAGGTGGGCAGTTCTGTTGAATGACTATCAATTGCCGGGAGTTCGGTTCCGTCCTGTGGTTTTTACGCCTGCGCCAGTCGCTGACACCACAAAACATGCGAAGCAGACCTGCAGCGGCGTCGCAATCCACATTACCGACAGAGAACGTTTCCGCCCGATAGAGACCGCCCTCCAGATGTTATCCATCCTAACTGCTGAATATAGTGACGATTTTGAATTTTTACCTGCCCATTTTGACAGATTAGTAGGAAACACTTGGCTCCGAACCGCTTTGTTAAATTCGGAATCGGTGGATGCAATTCAGGAGCACTGGAGACAAGAACTTCAGGCGTGGCGTGCCGAAGCGACACAGTATCACGCTTATGCTTAGGAATATAGATGCAAGAATTTATAAAACTTCTTAAGAAAGATAAAAAACTTGTCATCGGTTTAATGTCCGGCACCTCTGTTGACGGCATTGATGCTGCCATCGTTGAAGTTACTGGACACAACTTGAAGACAAAAGTGGACCTCATCGCTTTTGAGACTTTTCCGTTTCCAACCGGCGTGCCAGAACGCATCCTTGCCCTCTGCCAGCCCGATACCGGTCGCGTTGATGACATCTGTGAGATGAACTTTTATATCGGACACCTCTTTGCGGAGGCTGCCAAACATATCCTACAAAAAAGCGGAATGTCTGCTAACGACATTGCTCTCATCGGTTCACACGGTCAAACAATTCATCATCTGCCAAAAGACACAAATACCGGTCACAATGTTTCTCGTTATCCTTCGACTTTACAGATCGGCGAACCTGCAGTCATCGCGCACGAAACCGGAATTCCGACGATAGCAGATTTTCGCGTCGCTGATATGGCGGCAGGTGGGCAAGGCGCGCCGTTGGTATCATACCCGGATTATCTGTTGTTCCATGATAGTACTAAAACAGTCGGACTCTTGAATATCGGCGGAATCGCGAATCTCACGGTGCTGCCTGCAAACGGGACATTTGATACCGTCTGTGCTGCGGATACGGGTCCCGGCAATATGTGTATTGATGCAGTCGTAACGGAAATCACGGAAGGGACGGAACACTACGATAAAGATGGCAGGCGGGCCGCACAGGGTACGCCGCGTCAACCCCTCATTGACGAATGGTTAAAACACCCATTTTTCCACCAGTCTCCGCCGAAAACTACTGGACGTGAGATGTTTGGACACATTTATGCAATGGAATGTCTGGCGGCTTGCCGTGAACATGAACTTTCAGACAACGACTGCATTGCGACACTGACCGAGCTGACAGTCCAGACGATTGCCGACTACATCACACAATTTGTGACTGAACAGAACCTAATAGACACGCTTTATGTGAGCGGTGGCGGTGTCCACAATCAGACAATCATGCGGAGGCTTAGTGAGCTACTATCGGATACGGCGGTTGAACCCCTAGACAACTCTGGTATCTCGGCGGATGCGAAGGAGGCGATTGCGTTCGCGATTCTGGCGAATGAGACACTCCACGGAAACGCCGGGAATCTGCCTTCCGCAACAGGCGCGTCCGTTCGGAAAGTTCTGGGCAAGTTCGTGTGTCCGTGATTTATTGGCTGTCTACCATTAGCAATCGGTTCTCAGTATTTCAGCAGCACCGTTGAATCTCTTTGCAAGAAGGGACAATAAGGTTGACGGTTATCTGCGGTGTCGGAACTGGTGCTTGGAAGCGTTTATCCATGCGGATGTGTCTAACTTGAGGATTCTCCGCTGTCCTTTGCTGTCAAGCGTTATCCGCTTGGATTGGATGTTAGTGATGGTAGTGTCGATCTCCAGTTTATCGCCGATAGTGACAATATGTGTTTTATTTCCTGCGGTCGCGAGGATGATCGCCTGGGGTGGTGTTTTTCCGTCTTTGGGGACCATTGTACCGAGCAACCGATAGGGTTCTTTTGGGTGTGGTGGAGTCCAACCGAGCGGACGAAACAGGTTGTTGTCAATAATCGTGCGGTAGAAATCGGATTGCGCGGGTAGAAGACTGGAAGATTGAAAGGGGGCGCGCGATAGAATGTGGGGCTGCTTGCCGAGGCGAGGCGGTGAATTCGGTGTCTCCTTAACAGAAGCGGGTTCAGGTATCGGTGACGAGGGTTCGGAAACATCGAAGATGCGTTTCTCAGCAGATACCGTAATATCACCGTCGCGGGTCGTCGCATCCCCGTCACCTTGCCACCACGGATGCCCTTTGGTAACATTAACACTCTCATTTTCTCTGTGGACCGCGCGTTCATAGAGAAGTCTATCCGCGGAAAGGCTGCCTATCAAACAGAACGTCAGCAGCCCTATGATTGTCAGAACAGTTAAAATCGTTTTCATGGATTAGTTCCTCATATTGTAGGGTTGATAGTTCACGGGTTGTAAGGTATATGGGTTGATATGAAAGTTCCACCAGCCGAGACGTTTGAGTTCCTCATCGGAGGTTTCATCGGGATAAATCACCACCACCGATTTTGGGTTCAACGTCCGAGAGAAACCTGTCGTCCGCTCAACACCCTCCGGGGTCGTCCATTTAAACTCGTAGCGGGTGTCGCCTCTCAGATAAAAGGCGCGACCATCGTGCATGATATGCTCGTTCCAATTCGGTTCCAGTTCCCCCATCGCAATTAATCGTGCGTCGAGAAAGAGACTCTTTTCATCTTCGCTGGAGTCACCAATAATTATATTCATAATTTCGGGAAACGCCCACGTCTGTTCATACTGCCAGTCCGCACGGCCGGAACTAAATTCAGCAAAAGGTGTTCTGTGGAGGTCTTGCTCGGCATACGCGCGATACATCTTCTCGTATGCTATGTACTGATCCCATATATCGCCGATCGGACGTTGCGGGTTGTAGTCCCGGACGATCTCTCCGATGACGTTGTCTATAAAGGATTCTCTTTCCTCTTGAGGTATCGGATGTGCTCCCTCCGAAAAATTGGCATAGTAGGGAACTTTCCATTCGTCTGGAAACTTTAGATGTTCGGGGATGTCATTCGGCACAGAGGACGGCGGCAACGGCGGGTAACCGCTCTGCTGTGCTGCAGCAACGCGATTATGTGCCTCCGAGGCATCTACCAGCGGGAGTTTCTCCGTTTCGTGCGGCGCGTCGTGCCATTCATCGCCGTGCCAGTGTCCATTCGGGGATGCTCCCGGCGGGGGCGGTTTCGGTACGGAAACCTCTCGCTCAACCTCAACTTCAACAGGCTTGTAGCTCTTTATCGGCTCTTGATTCGCAACGCGTCTACCATAAAATAGACCGCAGCCCATTAGAACGATTAAACTGAAAATCAATGCGCCCATAAAAAGGCGGTTGGTGAATAGAGCTTTTAACATTAGCTAAATCTCCTTTCGGTTAAGACATCACCCATCAGATATCGGGATTAAGGCTTTGGTGCGGTATCTGCGCTGTATGGACAAGCAGGAGCCGGATACGGACAAACTTGATCGCCGGGTGCCTCTGGGCATTCTTGTGTGCGTGTAAACAAACAGACGATTACACCGACACCTATCAGCAGTATAAGCGGCAACCAACGTTTGAGTCGTTTCCATACAGAGAAGATCAATACCATCAGCTATTAAAACCCAAAAGGGATATGTTTTCAAGACATACTCAGGGCGCGCTGAACGCATCAAGAAAACAGGTGAGAAGATAATAGCAACCCTTCATAGAAGGCATCGTTGCTATTTCGGGCAAAGGTTGCAAAACCTGTCCAATAATAACGCACAGTAGGTTCACACCTCTACCTCACTCAAACAGATAAGTAAACTCCCCCGGATATTTCGCCTCCAGCTGCTCTCGAAGTCTTTCCTTGGCTCGCCGCCATCGAGTTTTCACAGCATTCACGGAGATCCTCAACGTTTTGGCGATCTCTTTCTGCGGCATCTCAGGATCCGCAAATTTCAATAGGAACACTTCACGTTCCGATTTCGGCAGCCGATTTACCATACTGTGGACGATGTCCAAATGTTCTTGCGCAATAACGAGATTGTCGGGTTGCTGATCTCTCGGTGCAGCGTAGGGGGCTCTCGTCTCCAGCACACTGTCATCAATCGGTTCGTGTGTTCCCCACTTGTATCTGTCTCTGAAATATTTCGCTAAGATTCCACCTCTGATCGTGTAGAGCCACCCGCTGAAACTTTCGGGTTTCTTAAGTGTAGAGAGGTTAATCATCGCCTCAATCAACGTCTCTGGGACGAGGTCTCTTGCATCTTCACGGTTTCCTGTCTCATTCACGAAGAACCAGAAAAGTTTGCCTGTATATCGCTTGCAAAGGGTATCCCACGCCTTTTTGTCGCCTTTCAAATAACCGGTTACGAGTTCCCCGTCACTCAAACCATCATCAACTCCTAACCAAAACTCTGCCTACGAGAACAGCGCGTTAATGTTTCATGTGGTAGAAGTGACAAAATTGAGCAAAAAGGTTACATTAAACTGTCTTTTATGTAATGCCTCCAGAAACAAAAATAGAGGCTTCATATTACTGTAACGCGTATATTAGGACGAAAGGTTGCATAAAATAGACCTTAGACATAATAGTGGATAAATTGCGTGCCCTTATTCACCTATTTTTCCTTAAAATGGCAAAATGAGAACAACTCGCAAATGACCCCGCTAAAGGACAACAAAACAACGTGAAATAGATCCTAAGATTTAATTTGCATAATCTGTTCTTAAATCGTCATAATGTCTATTACCGTCTTATTTTCTTTAAAGACCAAATTTTTGAGCAGAAATCGTGCATAATTGTCATAATGGGTGTGTAAAGTTTTTGACGCGCGATTGTTACAAGAGCGGCCCTGTAGCATAGGCTGTTAGCCTGTGGCAACTATGGCATAGACTGTTGGTTTGCTGTGCAAAGCCTTTCCTAATCCTGAAAATCCTTGAATCTTGTAAATCCTGATTCTGACGAGCTGCTGCCAACCAACTCCCGCCCCAGATATGTCTCATATCACGATTGACTTAGCCATCAGGAGAGGGGTCCACAGTGTCGCGTTCAGTCCAGACGGTTCAACAGTATCTATGGGACGTGGAAACAGGCAAGAGACTGAAAGCCCTTACCGAGGCGACCAAGAATATTTTCAGCGTCGCCTTCAGTAGTGACGGAAAAACGTTAGCGAGTGGCAATGCAGGAGACACGGTCCGTTTGTGGGATATCGCCACCGGCAAAAAATTGAAAACGCTTACTGGGCACACGAATTGGGTCTTCAGCGTCGCTTTCAGTCCGGATGGACAGACACTCGCCAGCGGCAGTTGGGACCACACAATCCGACTCTGGAATCCGACCACAGGGCAGCACCTGAAAACGCTCACCGGACATACCTTAACTGTGTGGAGTGTCGCCTTCAGTCCGGATGGATTAACCCTCGCAAGTGGGAGTCATGACAAGACAATCCGACTCTGGAATGTTGCAACAGGCGATCACATCGCGACCCTCACCGGGCACACAGCACCTGTCAAGAGCGTCGCCTTCAGTCCGGATGGTGTAACACTTGCAAGTGGGAGTTACGATAGCACAGTCCGCCTATGGGACCTTACTTCTCCTTTGTTGTTGCGAAAAAGGAAAGAAGAATAGGTTGGATGCGCGTCAGCATTTTTGGTTATTAGTTAGAAGAAACCCCCTAAATCCCCCTTATCAGGGGGACTTTAAGAAGGAATGTGTAAGTCCTACTATTATAAATGAGATTAGAAGAAACCCCCTAAATCCCCCTTATCAGGGGGACTTTAAGAAGGAATGCGTAAGTTCTGCTATTATAAATGAGAAAGGACTGCCTGCACCAGAAGCGGGATCATCAGTTCATGATGTCCTGTGAACGTATACCCTTTGCCCCCCATCTCCGTTGGGCGTTTGACGACATTTTCTACAGGACGGTATTGCTGATTCATGTCGAAATTGGCAGCGGTGAAGTGGGATACCGTCCGTCCCAAGTTCCGTGCGATGGTCAACGCCTTCAGAAAAACCTCCGGTAGAATCACAGCCGACCCCAAATTCAGCACAACGCCACCGCCTTCCAAGTCCGTCACTAAGGCTGTTAACAACTGGAAGTCGGTGAAACTTGCTGCGCCGATAGCGGCACCATTCGCACTCGGATGCTGATGAATGATATCCGTACCGATGGCGACATGCACCGTGATCGGGACATCGTATTGGATGCCAGCAGCAAGGAGACTATATCTGTTATAGGGCGCGTCCATTTCAATCAGTTGCTTACCCAATGCTTCACCCATCCCGATGCCTGTATCTGCGGCGTGTTGAATTGCGGTGTTCATCAATTGTCCAGTCTCTTCCCACATCCCGAACTTGCCTGTCTGGAGGTAGGCAGAGACATCCTCGGAAGTCTCACCGATGAGGGCAATCTCAAAGTCGTGGATGCTACTGGCACCATTAAAGGCGAAGCCGGTAATCACACCGAGTTTTGCCAACGCGATTAAAAGTGGGCTTAACCCGCACTTGATGACGTGTCCACCCATCATCACAATGACCGGTTTTTTGTGCCGATACGCGGTAACGATGTCGTCAACAAGTGATAGAAAGTCCGATGCTTTGAGGACCTTCGGGAGACTTGCTAACAACGGGGACATGTCCATCTCTAATTCCGGTAACGTTGCGAAATCGTGAACAGAGACTTTATTGATACGATCCTGAAGTGGATACGTTGTCACAGAGGACATGTCAACCGGTTTCCGAGGTTTTTTCATGTTTTTTGTCCTTAGTCGGTTTTAGATAAAAAATAATGCCGATGATAAACCAAAAGAGCAACACTGTGCGTTGGTGTAGAATGTTATCTGCAAGTCCATAAACAAGGGCAGAGACTATAAAGCCGCTTGCCCCGATGAAAGTGCCAATACCCCAAAAACCGCTTGCCGGCCGTCCAGCAAAAATCTGTTGCCAAATAATCACCACCATCCACAGAAACAGCAAAAGCGACGGAATGCCGTGCTCAACAGCGATGTGCAGGTAGATATTATGCGCATGATAGGGGACGTTATATTGTTCAGGCGGTCCACTGGTCTGATATTCATAGCGAAACCTACCCAATCCGATGCCGGTGAGTGGATATTTTTGAATAAGTTCCAGCGAAGTTTGCCACCACTGCGGACGTTCACCCATAAATCCAATAGGATGCTCAATCATCGTTTGGAAGCGCGCCTTAATATGTTGCGGCACGAGAAATAACGATAGACTCAGGAGTACAATGATTACAACGGATCCGAACAATATAGGTTTCCATAATCTATACACAGGTGCTTCGGAAGTCCCGCGATAGCGTGTTTCCAAAAGTTTCCGCAATGCTATCACAATGAAGTAAACACCGAGACAGACTATGGCAATGCTAACGCTTACCCAGGCAGCGCGTGTAAGCGTCAACACGAGGTTAGCACTCATCAGGACTACAACGGTACCAAGTAGCAAAATCCTCCATATTGGACGCTTCTGTTTTGTGTCTCTCTGCCAGCTTGCCACAAAGTAGCCCATCACAAATGGGAGACTGAGGGCAAGATACGCCCCAAGGTCGTTTGGCATCTTAAAGGTCCCGGTGAGCCGTTGTTCGATCATGTATACCATCAGATGCGTTTCGTTCGGACGAATCACATACCGTCTCTGCCGCGCGGGATCATTAATCCGCCATTCATTAGGTTGTTTTGAAGGCGTAACCGATGCACTTTCGGAGAGTGGCACACTGCATGCTCGCAATTCGGTGCGTAATTCATCTGATATTCGTAAATTGGGGTGTTCGCCTGCCTCCAGTTCTTCCTGAAATTGTAACCCGACCCGTCCCATAAAGTCAATTGCTAAACGGGTGTCGTTTGCGTAGTACCAGAGTCCGAGTGCAGAAGATATCCCTGCTACTGCGATAAAGGCAATGACGATGTGTCTCCAACGCGCCCCCAATCGGCTATGAATGACAGCGTAAAAGAGCAGAATCGCCCGGAGCAGTTTCCAGAAATAGCCGAAGCTACTTGTAGCAGGGTGTGGTGCCAAGAGACAGGCTATCAAAGCTAATCCGAAAAATAAGGCGATAGGTATATCAAGCGGTGTGCGTTGCCAACCGAGTTTCCGTTCTGAAACGATGCGTCCGACCCACCCGATGAGTACGAGTGAAAGTCCGATGTTCAGAAACACTGTCGAGTAGCCGAAAGGCAAGGCGAGGACAAAAATCAGAAATCCTATGTAGGTTGCGGTATCAAAGACTGTTTCAGATGTGAAGCGTGAAGGAAACGAAAGTTTCAATTTCGGCATAAGTGTAAAAATCAGAGCCATTCAGTTTTCGTTATTAGAAATTTTTCTGTGATCTTTAGAGCATGTGCGACGTGACTTTTCGCGTCGCACATGCTATACTTCACCTCATAGATAAACCAAATCTTTTTGAGGTGAAACCATGACGAGAAATAACTCTCGCCACTTATTAGATATGTTAGCAGATGTGCCCGATTTTCGCAAATGCAGAGGTAAGCGGCATCCACTCCAAGCTGTCCTCGGACTCATCGTTATCGCTATGATGGCAGGGTATCGAACCTATTCTGCTATCGCTGAATACGGACGCACTTATGACCTGAAACTCGCTAAAGCACTCGGATTCACACACAAGAAAACACCTTGTGCAGCAACACTCCATCATCTTTTGAAGAACATTGATGTCAAAGTTTTAGAAACAACGCTGAGTCAGTGGGCAAGAAATGTCCTCACTCAAATTGCCACTCAAGAAGCAAACGCCATTGCTATTGATGGCAAAATCTTGATCGGGAGTCAGAAACAAGATGCCGTCATCTCACACTTACTCTCGGCGGTCTCACATCAACTCGGTATTACTCTCGCACAGCAACCTGTTGATTCAAAAACAAATGAG
>PYIY01000147.1 GCA_003635195.1 Candidatus Poribacteria bacterium
TTTTATAGTAAAGCCCGCAAATAATTTGACATATTCTGAGATTTATGGTATCGTCTAAGTCTTATGAGTTATTCATCAGATTTTCGCAAATGCGTGCTTGATTTCGTTGCTAATGGCGGTAGTAAAGCCGAAGCTTCACGACGATTTGGCATCTCTCGCGGCATCATCTATGACTGGTTGGCAGCTGAAGACCCGTTGACGTGTAAAAAACCGGGGCCTCAAGGCCCTCGAAACCTTGATTATCAAGCACTCAAGCAACACGTCGCTGATTTCCCAGATGCTACCCAACAGGAGCGTGCTGACCATTTTGGTGTCTCGAAACATGGTATTTGGTATGCGTTGAAAAAACTCAATATCACGCGAAAAAAAAGACCACGACCTACAAAGAACAGTGTCCAGTGAAACGGCGAGAGTATCTCTCAGCACTTCAGCAAGAGACAGAAAAGGGCAAAAAGTTAGTTTATCTTGACGAGAGTGGTTTCAGTGAAACCGCCTTCCGTCGGTATGCTTATGCCCCGAAAGGTATGCGTGTTGAAGATAAAGTGCCAAGCCATAGGTATACCACCACGACTTTGATTGCTGCACGTCTTGATGGATGTTTCACGGCACCTCTGCTTTTTGAGGGCAGTTGTGATGCGATTGCCTTCAACACGTGGCTTTCGGAGATGTTATGTCCATTACTTGATGATAACCATGTTGTAATTATGGATAATGCCTCTTTCCACAAAGGGTCAGAGACAGCAGCATTGATCCGGGGTTCTGGTGCGGATCTATTGTTTTTACCCCCGTATTCCCCGGAGTTGAATCCGATTGAGAAGGATTTCGCCAACATCAAGCGGATACGTCAATACAATGCTGAGACTTCCATTGATGAAATTATAAAAGTGTATAATTAATTACGGGTTTTACTATAATAACGCTGCGAGTGGATTAGCACTCGCTGTTTCTGGGAATACAGTCTATGTCGGTAAACGAGACGGAGATCTTTTTCGATCCGTAGACAATGGCGACACTTGGCAGAATATCACTGCGTCCCTCGCCTTTCCGTTTGGATACTTCAAGGACATCCGATTCGCTGGCACAACCGTCTACATCTCAACGGATATGGGAGTCATGCGCTCGCGCGATGGTGAGATGTGGCACGTACTTACCGATACTGATGGACAGAGACTCGTCATGGACAGAATCTCAGTCGATGGCATAACGGCTTACGGTGTGTCCGATGGCGGTGTTTATCAGGTGAACCATTATACAAACACATGGGAACAGCTTACGTCTGAACTGCCTTACACGGCAACCGCCTTTGCCGCTGCTGGTGATACTTTCTACATCGGCACAAAACAAAACGGTGTGCTCCGGTTTCAGCGTGACAATCGGTAGGCACCCTATTTATTTTCTTAGTCTGCTTTGACCCATTTTCGCTACAGCGTATAAACAGATGGTTTTCTGCTCTTTCACTGCTTGATCCAACCCACGATCCCTACGCCTTTTTATTCTGAACTCACGTTATAGTAGATTCCGTAATTATTTATACACTCAGCATCGGTTCGGTTAGGAAACCGAAGCTACCGGGGAAACCGAAAGTGTGCATTTATTTTTGGAATTTACTATAAAATATACACCCCTTGGACATTGTTGTCTCTTCCCAATATTACGCGCCACTCCCAATATTTCATAAAATTATGCAAAATTTACAGATTTAGGCAGGCATAATTTGCCGAGTACTCAGGATTTGCATAGTTATATTTTGCTGAAATCCGCTAACGGTATAGATTTCCCTATTGGCACGATAATTGCAACTTAAGAATCATAGAAGGTTGAGATTGTAGCACCTTTGCGGCGCGCTTATTATACCATTTCGGAAAATAAATATCGCATTGATAACTTTCTGAAGGGATATACGATAGCACAAACTCTCACTGCAAGGCAAGTTTGCGGTACAAAAGCCTCGTGAATAGGAAAAAAATAAAAAATAGTTGATAAATATAGACGACCTACGCCTTCTATTTTTTCGACAACCGCAGACCTTGCTGATGCTGCAAACAGTTAGCAACATAAAACTATAATCTATTTTTAAGAAAAGGGGACAAAATGAACGAATACTCGGCGTATGTAATAACCGTAATTGACGGTGACACCTTTAAGACCTCTAACCAAACAATCCGTATGGCGAATATAAATGCACCCGAAAGCGGCACCTTGGAAGCACAAAGATCTACGGCGTATTTGAGATGGCTCATAGACGGAAAACAGGTTAGAATCAAATCAGTAGCTACCGATTTTTACCGGCGCGTCGTTGCACATGTCTGGCGAGAATCGGACGATTTGTACATCAATAAAGAGATGTTTGACAGGGGGTACGTTAATCTGATGTAGCTTACAGCCTTGCCCGTACGGCATTGTTATCAAGCGATCTGGAATTGTGTCTTGAGTCTATGTGTCTTGAAAGTTATGCAGAATATGCAGATTTATATGTGCAGGATTTGCCAAGTATGCAGGATTTACATAGACGCGTTTTTCGGTATCCCTATCGGTATGGGTTCTTCTAATTGGCACGATAATTGCTTTGATACATCATGTATGAGCGTTTTGAACATGTTGTGTAAGAAAACTCAAAACGCGCTGAGATGACGAGGTTCTGTTATCTATTTCGTCTCCATCCACCACGCCTTATGCTGCGTCCAGTCAACCGACACCGATGTGTCCTTATATCAGCATACCTATAAAACGACCATGACGTCGGAACACTGGTAGTTCAGAAAAAGAGTTAACATGGATAACGGAAACCCCAAACTTCTTGGTCTCTATGATCTCACCACGAAGGAAACTGACTAAGGACAGTTATATCTGTCCATAATCCGATTATCCTGAGAAGACATCAAAACTAAACCCAGTTTTCCGCTTAGGCGATGTCAGTAGACTCCCGATTTCATCAAGGCGGACAAAACAAAAAGGAACAAAGTAACCATGAAAAAATTTTGGATGAACAGCCTGCCGCTTCTGGCAGTCCTCTTTGTACTCACTATCGGCTTCACAATGTTTAACAACTTGGAGGCATCTCCATCTGACACCAACGATCCGTGTCCAGATCTGCGAGAAATCTGTCGTCAAGAAGCGAATTATGCTGTTGTCACATGTAAAAAATATGGAAACGACTCCAACTGGTGTAAAGACGCGAGAAGAGATGCAAACAAGGCTTGTTATAACGCTCTACATTGCGATTAATTTTCCTATTTTGATTTACATCCAGTGTTGCTCCGGGCAGGAGCAACACCGGATATATAGGAGTTTAAGACAATGAAAATAAGACCTTTCTACAGCATTAGCATCCTTGCCATTGTTCTTGGACTCTGTGCGATCGGATGGCTGGTGTTTCAACCGAAACAGATGGAACCGGTCATCACATACAAATCTGTCACACCCGAATCACGCACTGCGGGAAACGGACAATCTGCTGAGGAGCGGTATGAAGCAACGCTAAAAGAGAGGACAGCGCGTGATATAGAATACATGCTTGAGAGCGGAACTGATAATGCTGATATGCAAGCACTCAAGAAAGCCATGCAATCGCCTGAATATCTGGAATATAAGCGGAAACAGGATGCAATCTTTCCTGGGTTTAATCTTGTGCTTTGGTGGGATTTTCTTGAATCACAAGGCATTAAATCTTCGGCAAGGGAACTACAGGAAAAAAACTTCCGCGAATGCTTTCCTACGGGTGATTACGCCGATTATGAACCGATCATGCGAAAAAAACTCGCCGAACTCTTCTTGGAACTCGACCTTCCTGTAGACGGAATGGATAAGCAAACCGTACGCGAGTACACGCTTGCTGTCCTAAACGAGTTCAGAAGCGATTGGAACCACAAGATTTGGATGCGTGGATACTTCAATGGATACGACGGCGATGTCGCTTGGGCGGACAATGTCCGGCAGAACGCCGCCAACATTGTCACCGAATTAACACCAGCAGATATTGACACATCACCACTGCGGACCGAATCCGTCACGATGCCAAACACGACACACAGGGTCGAAGAAGTTAGTGATACCGTATCACTCCCTAACACACATACTGAAGCGTTACCGGCACTTAAGGACTTAGCACAGGTCCCACAAACTATCCAGCGAACTGAACCGGAACCGGTAAAACAACACACCCCGGATATACCCGGATTCCTGACCGAAACCCAGTTTCAAGATACACTACGCGCTCACTTTTCACCCGAACGTTTAAACCGTGCACTGGCGACATTGAACCGATATGGATCCGAAGAAGGACTTCAGCGGCTTAAAGAATCCGATCCCGAAGTCGCTACACGCCTTGAGAACTTCATTCAACCCAACAAGGAACGTGATTAACCATGAAAGATACGTATGTTTTCTACGGTGTCTGCTTCATCGCTGTCCTTGCCATCGCTGCGGTCGGCATCGGATACGCTATCAATATACTCCCATTGCATAAGCAGAACACCATCACCGCAACGACATCCGACACAACAAACATTGTCCAACCGGACACAGCCCCCACGCGGGCATCCAAAAGCACGGCTGCACCGAAAGAGAAGGATTGTGGATGCTGCGCGGAACGCAGGGCAAAGTATGAAGAGATGATTAGAAAACGTCGTGAACGCCGCAAGGCTGCGGCTACAGCACAGCAAATGGCATCCCAATAAAGAAGACGCTAAATTTCGCAAAAGAGAACCCTATGGAAATACGAACACTCGGCACCGTTGCCCTCCTTATCATCGTTCTGTTTGGTTCTTTTTTAATCCGTATTCAAAGTTCAGCGAATATCCCTGCCGGACAATTAACGGACCCCGACGGCTATTTTTACTACTGGCAAGCACAGACCATCTTAGAAAATGGGAAGCTCCCGGCACGTGATATGCGGCGTTGGGTACCCCTCGGTAGAGATTTAGGACAGACCCTAAACCTCTATCCTTACGTCCTCGCCTACACCCACAAAGTCCTTTCTCAAGTGTTTCCTAATATCTCACTTTATCACGTCGTCTTCTACATGCCCGCTCTCTGTTTTTGTATCGGACTCGGTGCGCTCTACCTTTTTCTCGCGTACACTTTCGACCTACGCGCTGCCGGTATCGTTGCGATTTTTTTAGTAACCCTCCCTGCCTGTATTGAACGCAGCTGCGCTGGCGTTGGAGATAGAGACAGCTGGTGCCTTATGCTCGGTCTACTTGCTGTTATAACTTATCTTGCAGCCTTGAGGGTAGAACGCCCCGCTTCACGCACGCGGTGGACACTGGCAAATGGCTTTATTCTATTTCTCGGTGGTATCAGTTGGGAAGGCTTCGGCGTTTTCCTGAGCATTATCCTCTGTGTTGAGATATGGCGATTCATCACGTCAGAAACAGAGACAGATCTACGGTATTATCTAATATGGGTCTGTACCTTCGTTCCAACGCTTTATATCGCGTCTCCTGCTTATCGCAGCGGATACGGTTTCGCCAAACATCTCTCCGCCTTTATGCTGGTGCCGCCACTTATTTTTTTAGGCATTCGTGTACTTCGATACATCTTGATCACAAAAACGCCTTGGGCAGAGAAACTCAAGCCACACAGTCGGAGCGTGGCACTCGGTTTAACACTCGCCAGCATCGCACTCGCGCTCGGATATGTGTTGATACAGCGTAACACTTTCGGCAGCACCACCGTCCCGATGAGCCAAAATGAATTGATGCAAACAGTAGCAGAACTTAAGAACCCTTTTCTTGAATATTGGATGTTCCGCTACGGCAGCATTTTTGTTTTGGGGTACTGCGGTATCGTCATGGCAGCCATCCGTTTTTGGAAAACGCGCGGTGTACTATTGGCTGTTCCACTGACGCTGTTCACAATCACGACTTTTTATCGCAGCCGGCTTGACAGTTTATGGGGAACAGCTACAGGCAATTTGCTCTTTAGTGCCGCAATTGTTACTTGCATCATCGGATTTGTTGTTCTCGCATGGCGACGGCAGCGTACACCTGAAAACGAATCTACTTATATTGCTTTCGCGCTGTGGTTTCTTTTCTGGTCCGCACTCACGCGTGATGCGAAGCGTTACGACTTCTTTATTGGGATGTCTGTCGCTTTCTTCGCTTCAGACCTCATCTGTTTCCTTGCCGATTTTTATGGCAATCAAATCAAAAAACGCGTTCCACAACGCCTCCTAAAGACCGCTATTCCCACCGTTATGCTTGGCATCATACTTTTCTGGACACCCGCTGGTGGACACGCCACTCGCACACTGCTCGCCGCTACCTATTTCCGACAGGCGATCCCCGGAGATAGCGCAGAAACACGCGCCTTTGATTGGATAAAAATTAACCTTCCAGACACCGCTGTCGTCGCTGCAAACTGGAGTTTCGGCAGTCTACTGAATGTCTTGTCTAACGTCAAAACCATCGTTGACCAAGATCATTACATACAATACTGGATACACCTCTATAACCAACATATCTACTTTGCTGAATCTGAACGCGAGGCTTTAGAGTTCTTGAAGACCCATAACGCCACGCACGTTATGCTAACGACAGAAAGAGAACCCTCTAATACATTCCTGCACGGGCAGTTAAGCAATGCGTTTGTTCCAGTTTATCCGACGGAAAACTTCGCAGCGGCAGAGGTTAAGGTGTGGGAGATTCACTACGCTTCGGACATCCAGTCGCATCCGAAATATCTTGCGACAATGCCGAAAAAATGAACGAACATGATAAACGCGCATGATAACATCTGCCAAAATCTAAAATTTTCAGATTTTTTTGTTGAATTTTGCATTTTATGCAACCTTCCGTCATGGCATACGCGTTACAGTATTATGAAGCCTCTATTTTTATTTTATGAGGCGTTGTATGAAAAATAGTCTATTAGTGATTAAATGCGATTGATTTTTCGTGGCGATTTCTAATGAACCCGCGCGTTCTACCACAAGCACAATAGTAAGATAACGGTACCTCCAAACAACTAAAGGAGAGAATAAAAGCGATGATTCAGAGAACAAGAAACGGCAAACCCCATGATAATGATAAAGCGAGCGTTTTTATTCTGGGTGATGTGTCTAATGACACCGTGAAAAATTTGGAAGATCTCCTTGAAAAAGATGGTTATGATCCTGCTATTGTGTCAAAGGACAGCGCTGCACAACTCGCGAATGGTGAGTCCGAGGCAGTCATATTGGTTGCTGAGAACGGAAATCGCCCTCCGATACCACAGCAGATATCAGATACACACAGGATTCAAAAAGAAAGAACCGTGCAATTTAAAACTTCTCGGACGCTTTCAAGGAGTGAATTACAAGGAAATTATGCCGGTATTATTGGAAGAAGTCCACGAATTATTGAAATTCTCAGACAAATTGATAAGGTTGCCAACACAGTAGCAAAAGTCCTGATTTGTGGTGAGACAGGGACCGGCAAAGAATTGATAGCACAAGCCTTACACCAAAATAGCGACCGTTCGGCGAACGAAATGGTTTCTCTCAATTGCGCAGCCATTCCAGGGACACTTCTGGAAAGCGAACTTTTTGGGCATGAAAGAGGGGCCTTTACCGGTGCAAGAACACAACATATCGGTAAATTTGAAAGAGCACACAACAACACGCTATTCCTTGACGAAATCGGCGATATGCCGTTGTCCCTGCAAGTCAAATTATTGCGGGCAGTTGAGACGGGCACAATTGAGAGAGTCGGTGGTACGAAGCCGATTCCAGTGGATATCCGAATCATAACAGCTACGCATTGTAACCTTGCACACGCCGTTGAAAATGGCACTTTTCGCAAGGACCTCTATTATCGATTAAATGCTGTCTCTATTTCTCTACCACCCTTACGTGAACGACAAGAAGACATCCGTGTCTTGGCAGAACACTTTATTGAGAAACACGGCAGAAGTTACGCGCGTTCCGTGCGTAAACTACTCCCCGAAACACTTACATGTCTGCAAAACTATCCATGGCCTGGCAATGTGCGAGAGTTGGAAAATGTACTGATCCACGCGCTCCTTTTTGCTGAAGGCAATGGTATCTTACCGACTGATCTCCCCGAAGAAATCCTGGCATTCCAAAAACCGCGAGTCAGCGTGCCAGAAGAAATTCACGTGCCTGAAAATCAACACACGGTAACTGTTCCGCTCGGCGCGAGCCTCAAAACTGTGGAAGAAGCCCTTATTCGCGATACGTTAGCATGGCAGGATGGCAATCGAACGAAAACTGCGGAGATATTGGGTATAAGTATCCGGACCTTGCAAAATAGATTGAAAGAATATGAAATTTCGGAAAATGGTTCCCCTGCCTCGTAGGGCGAGTTTCTGTTCTTACTTTTTTCCATCCGCTGTCGCGCCTGCCAACTACATTTCCAGCTGCTTTTACGACATTAAATCCTAAATCTTCCGAAAAGTTGCATTTTATGCAACATTTCGACCTTTATACGCGTCTATAATATCATGAAACCCCTATTTTTTCAGAGGAGACATGATGAACCCCAATGACGCTGACCTCATTCAACGGACTTTAGCTGGTGACGAAGATGCTTTCACCACACTCGTCAACAAATATCAAAAGTCGGTGCACGCTCTCGTGTGGCGGAAGATAGGTGACTTTCATATTGCCGAAGAAATCACGCAAGATGTGTTTCTAAAGGCTTACAAAAGGCTATCGACGCTGAAACGTCGGGATCATTTTCCGGGATGGCTCTACGTAATCGCCACGCGTCGCTGTATCGCATGGCTGCGCAAGAAGCAGCTGCCGACAAAATCTTTGGATGCCATGTCCACAACCGAACTCGAAGAAATCTGCTACGCACAATATGAAGCGGACCGCGACGAGGAAGCTGCAGTTAAACACCGGCGCGAACTTGTTAAACGCCTTTTGCAAAAGCTTCCAGAGAGCGAACGCACCGTTGTAACGTTGTATTATATGGCAGAAATGACGGGCGAAGAGATTAGCCTGTTTTTAGGTGTGTCGCATAACACAGTGAGGAGTCGGCTGCACCGTGCCCGTGAACGATTGGAAAAGGAAGAATCCATAATTCAAGAGGTCGTAGGCAGTTTCCAACTCTCTCCACATCTAACCGAGAATATTATACGTGAAATCGCCCATCTCAAACCGGTATCTCCTTCCGCGAGCAAACCTTGGATACCGTGGGTTCTCTCTTTCACATCGGCGGCTCTGGTTATCCTGATGATCGGATTCGGCACACGTGCGTTATCCCGTTTTCAGCAACCCTACAATTTAGACGCGACATCCGAAATGACCGTCGAACTCGTTGACGCGTCTGTTGTTCTTGAATTGGAACGCAAATCAGATACACTGACTCGATTCGGAAGAGCCGATACACCCGGTAAACATAGTAGGCCTGGATTCCAAGCGGAACCCCTGTTCATCGCAGCGGCGCAAGCAGACGAAACCGACCTACCAGCAGTAAAACCCGAATGGATTCAGACGAAGGGACCGGGTGGCGTTTTAAGTGCCGGGCTCTTTCTTGCATCCGATCAAACGCTCTATGCTATTACGAAAACAGGCCTCTATCGACTCACTGAAGCAGCAGACGGGTGGACGTTTGTCAGTGCCAGTGGCCCAAATCGCGAGTTTGATCCGATCATGGCAGAACGCGATAGCACCCTCTATCTCCTCACCCCCAATGAACTCTTAGCCTCAACCGATGAAGGTAAGACATGGAATACCCTCGGCGCACGACCCGAAGGATATGCAGTCGCGTTGGTTATCACGGATGCGGTGATGTACCTCATACTCAAAACAGAGGTATTTCGGTCCGAGGATGTCGGTAAGCAGTGGGAGCCTATAGGAGAGACTTTGCGAGCCTTAGCCTTGCAAGCCTTAGCCGATGCCGGGCTGGAAGAGGTCCGCCCCCCTAATCCTGCTGCTTGGGACTCATACGCCATTGACAACATGGTTTTCCGCATTTGGGACGCACTCGCCATTGACAACATCCTGTTTATTGGGACAAGTCAGGGGCTTTTCCGATTTACCGATGCATGGGAAAAATTGTCCGTGCCGACATTAGACGGTATCAAATCCTTGGCAACCATCGAAGATAGACTCTACATCGGAATAGTCCTCCCGACCGATCTGCCAGCACCGGAGCTCGGGCCCGAACTGCCGGCAGAGACAACAGTTTTCGCTTCGACCGATCTCGGCGATTCCTGGACCGATATTACGCCGATGAGCCGTGGACATTTTATACGTACTGCTGAGGTCGTTACAGTCGGAGACACACTGATATTGCCAGGTTACGGTTTACGTTCCCAAGATGGTGGCAAAACATGGATGACGCTTGGCGGAGACCTAAACAGGATTACCGTTTTTCCTGCTATCGCGTTAGACGAAAACAATCTTTACACCGGTAGCAGAGGAATAAGACGCTCCACTGATGGCGGTGTCACGTGGCATCCCTTTACGACCGGAATTGTGAATTCCCGTGTGCCAAATCTATTTGTATTTGAAAACGTTCTCTACGCCTTAACACCTACGAAAATGCTCAAATCCGCGGACGGTGGCGAGTCGTGGGAATCCGTCGACTTAATAAGTACTAACGAAAAAACTTTGCGTCCTTTTCTTCCGCCTTCTCTTAGTAAAGGTTTTAATGCGTCTACAACGAAAGTTGCCACAATCGACGGCGTTCTTTACGTGAGCAACAGTGAACCTGATGGTGTCACGCTCTATCGCCTCGCTGATGCTGGCAATATGTTTCTACCTGTTGAAGATGCCCCAGATTTTGAAGAAGATACCTTATACACAGAATGGCAGAAAAAGCGGATGGAGGCGGGCAGGAATAATGTTGATGTTGACAGAGTGATGAAGCAGTTGAACGCCGCACAAGAACGAATCTATGAAGAACAAGAGACGAATGGAACGTTTACAGTCGCTGACGATACCGTCTTCATGGAATACAGACATAAACTTTACAGATGGCAGTTCGACGAAACGGCGTGGCACGACACCAGTTTGGAAGATCAGGAAGGCATCTCGCCTATCCGCGGAAAAGGGTTCACCCTCGCTGTTTCGGGGAACACCGTCTATGCCGGTAAACGGGAAGGCGATCTCTTCCTGTCCCAAGACGGCGGGGATACTTGGCGCGATGTCACCGACAACCTCACATCTCCGGTTGAACACTTCAAGGAGATCGTATTTGCGGGTTCAACCGTCTACGTTTCAACCGACATAGGCGTCACACGTTCAAGCAATGGTGAAACATGGAATGTACTCACCGATATTAATGGGAACAGACTTATCATGGACCAAATTGCAGTCGATGGTATGACGACTTACGGTGTGTGTGATAGCGGGGTCTATCAGGTAGATAACCAAACAAGCACATGGGAACAGATTATCCCAAAACTACCCCATACCGCAATCTCCTTTGCCGTTGATGGCAATACGTTCTACATCGGCACAAAACAAAACGGCGTACTCCGTTTTCAGCGTGACGGTCAATAAATATTTTATCCCCTTTTCCTTTATGTCCCCTTGATTTCCTTTTTGCTGGCGGGGTTTTCGACCCCGCCTTTGCATTATTAAACGCACAATCCTCCGAAGAATTGCATTTTATGCACCATTTTGACTTTTATATGCGTCACTATATTATAAAGCCCCTATTCTTTGTGAGGAAATATAATGAAGGCAAATGACATTGACCTCATTCGACGTGTTTTAGATGGTGATCAAGGTGCATTTACCGCGCTCGTCAACAAATATCAGAAATCCGTCCACGCCCTCGTCTGGCGAAAGATAGGTGATTTCCACATTGCCGAAGAAATCACACAGGATGTTTTCCTGAAAGTCTACAAAAGGCTATCCACGCTGAAACGCCCAGAGCTTTTTCCGGGATGGCTCTACGTGATAGCGACGCGGCACTGTAACACGTGGCACCGAAAGAAACGATTGCCGACGAAACCTTTGGATGCCATGTCCACAGCTGAACTCGAAGAAATCTGCTACACACAATATGAAGCAAACCGTGGTGAGGCAGCAGCGATTGAACACCAGCGCGAATTCGTCAAACGCCTCCTCCAGAAGCTTCCAGAGAGTGAACGCACTGTTGTAACGCTCTATTATTTCGCAGAAATGAAGAGTGAAGAGATTGGCACGTTTTTGGGGGTATCGTCAAACACAGTGAGGAGTCGGCTCCGCCGCGCCCGCGAGCGATTGGAAAAGGAAGAATTCATGGTTCAAGAGGTACTGGGGAACTTCCAAATCCCCACGAACCTAACAGAGAACATCACGCGCGAAATTGCTAAGATCAGACCTGAATCTCCTTCCGTGAGCAAACCGTGGATACCGTGGGGACTCTCATTCGCGTCAACCTTTTTGGTTATCCTGATGATCGGGATGGGACCTCAGGCGTTATCGCGTTTCCAGCAACCTTATAACTTGGACGCAACATCGGAGATGACAGTTGAGTTGGTTGACGCACCCGCTGTGTTTGAACTGAAACGAGAACTGGATGCCAGAAATCAGTTTGGAAACAGTAATACGCCGGGCAGAGGCAGCGGTGTAGATCCGAGAGCCAATGCCGGACTATTGGCAGCAGCACAGGCAAATACCGTAGAGAGACAACAGACCAAACCGCAGTGGATGCAGAAAAAAGGACCGGTAGGTGGAGATGTTAAAGCACTCTTTGTATCATCTGAAAAAGAAGTCTATGCTATTGGAGATGTTGGCCTCTACCGATTAACAGGTGATGACAAGAGCGAGTGGACTCTCATTAACGATTCGTTTTCGACTGTTTATTCGGGTAAATCGATGGCAGAACGCGGTGATACCCTTTATATTATCACAAAAACAAACCTATTAGCGTCAACCGACCGCGGTGTAACATGGTACCCTCTTGGTGAGCGTCCGCAGGGACATCTTGTCGCACTGATCATCACCGATCCAAGCCAAGTTCGCCGTCCACAAGATGCCGAGTATGAAATATACCTCATCCTTTCAAATGGTGTGTTTCGTTCGACAGATGCTGGTAAGACATGGCAAGCGTTTAACAACGGTTTGACGGCACCTAAAATACAAGATGCTGCCGCTATCGAAAATGCACTATTTTTGGGAACGCGCAACGGACTCTACCGGCTTAATGCTGGGGTATGGGAGAAATTGCCCGTCGCAGACGCACAATTTATTGACGCTTTAGCTTTAACAGTTGCTGGCGATAGAATTTACCTCAGAACCCGAAGGCAGAAGGGGCAGCAATCCAGTTGGGTGCTCACTTCAGATGACTTCGGAGACTCCTGGACTGATATAACGCCAGACCACCAATCATGGGAGATGTCCGCAATACCACCCAACCTTGTCGCGATAGATGAAACTGTTGTCGTTTCGGATTCTGGACGGTTATTCCACTCTACGGATGCTGGCAATACATGGGAGGACCTCGGTCGGCATAACTATCCACTTACGAGTGCCTGGAACCCAGCGGTCGCCTTAGATAAGCAGACTTTCTTCATAGCGTGCCTTGCCATTGCTGGAGACACCACTTTCACATCAAAAACAGGCGGCATCATACGCTCCACTGATGGCGGCTACACCTGGCATCCGTTTTCAATAGGCATAGCAGAAACCCACGTCCTCCAACTTGCACAAGTTAACAATGTACTCTACGCCATGACGGATGATGGTATCACGAAATCTACTGATGGCGGGGAAAGGTGGACGTATATCTTGACAGAGTTATCTCTTCTAAAACCTCCAAAGAAACCGATCAGTACACTCGGATTATCAAATATGACGGCGATAGGAGACGCGCTCTACATGAGAGCGAAACACGGCGGGAGCACAAACTGCCTACTCCGCTTATCTCCAAATATGGATACATTGAGGCATATTGAAGGCATACCAGTTTATGTCAACTGGCGCCACGGCGAAAAGTTGGAGAACATAGCAGACACCAGAGTCGCACTTGAACGCAATGAGATAGATCAGAGGGAGCTGACTCGCTACCTACTCGGTATCGAAGAAGCCACCACAAGAACAACCGGTGAGTTCGCTATTACTGGTAGCACGTTTTATATTGAATACGAACGTAAACTCTACCGATACGCACGCGGGGACCGTAAATGGCACGACACCGGCATGCAAGACACCCCTGTTTTTGAAGGCTTTTACGGGACTACCGGTTTTCAAGTCGCTGCCTCGGGAAAGGGTGTTTACCTTGGCAAAAGTGACGGCAGCCTCTTTCAATCACTCGATAGTGGGAACACTTGGAAAGATGTCACCCCCAGTTTTCCCTTGCCGCTTGATAAAACAGTATCGCACACGGTGCTGCTGGAGAAATTACCGCACTTCAAAGAGATTATATTTGCGGGTAACACAGTGTATGTGTCAACAACAGACGGGGTCGCTATGTCAAACGATGGCGAAAATTGGCGTGTCCTTACCGATGCAGAACAGACACCGATCACCATGCGTCACTTAGCAATTGATCGCACAACCCTCTACGGTGTTACCCAAACAAGTGCCTATCAATTACAGAAGCACACAGGAACTTGGATTCAAATTGCACCCGAAATACCTGAACGGGTAACTTCTCTCGTTGCTGCCGGAAATATCCTCTATGTCGGCACAGAGCACCGTGGAGTCTTGGGGTTGCCACTGCAATGAACTGTAGTGACCAATATTCTTCGTTAGCCAGATTTCCGGATGCCCCGTTACCTTATTAAATCCTAAATCTTCCCAAAATTGCATTTTATGCACCATTTCGACCGCCAAAGTGCGTTACTATATAATGAAGCCTTATTTTTTCTTTTTTCGGAGGGAGACAGATGAAAGAAAGCGATGCTGCATTAATTCAACGGACTTTGGATGGAGACGAAGGGGCGTTTACGACGCTCGTCAAGAAATACCAGAAATGGGTTCATACCCTCGTCTGGCGGAAGATCGGTGATTTCCATACCGCTGAAGAACTCACGCAGGATATCTTCCTGAAGGTTTACAAAAGACTATCAACGCTGAAACCGCTCGATCGTTTTCCGGGGTGGCTCTATGTCATCACCACGCGGCACTGTAGCACATGGCTCCGAAAGAAACGGGTATCAACAACATCCCTGGATGCGATACCAACAACCGAGTTAGAGGCGTTATGTTACGCGCAATATGAGGCAGCACGTGGCGAGGAAGCATCTATTGAACACCAGCGCGAACTCGTCAAACGTCTGCTCCAAAAGCTTCCGGAGAGCGAGCGCACCGTTGTAACGCTGTATTATCTCGCAGAAATGACGAGTGAGGAGGTCGGTGCTTTTTTGGGGGTATCGCCGAACACGATTCGGAGCCGACTCCGCCGTGCGCGCAAACGATTGAAAGAGCAAGCGCATTTGCTTCCCAGTACCTCCGGTGTGTTCCAATTGCCGCCGACTTTAACCGAGCACATCATGCGTGAAATTGCGCGCATCAAACCGGTATCTCCTCCCGTGAGCAAACCGTGGATACCGTGGGGACTCTCATTCGCATCAACCTTTTTGGTTATCCTGATGATGGGGGCGGGTCCGCGTGCGTTGTCTCGCTTCCAACAGCCCTACAATCTAAAAGCAACATCGGAGATGACAATAGAACTGGTTGACGCGCCTATTGTCCTTGAATTGGAACACAAATCCGATGCTCTGACACAATTCGGGCATACTGATACGCCGGGTAAAAACGGTAAATCTGGGTTCCAAGCAGAATCACTTCTCGTTGCAGCTGCACATGCCGAAGAGATAGACCTTCCAGTATCACAATCGCAGTGGGTTCAGACGAAGGGACCCGGTGGCGTTTCAAGGGCTGGGCTCTTTCTAACATCCGACCGAACGCTTTATGCCATCGCAAAAACAGGACTTTATCGACTCACGGAAGCAGCAGACGCGTGGACGCTCGTCAGTGCCAGCGGCCCAAGTCGGGAGTTTGATCTGGTCATCGCAGAACGCGATGACACCCTCTACCTCCTCACACTTGATGAACTCTTGGTCTCAACTGATGACGGTAAAACTTGGCATAGCCTCGGGGCGCGCCCACAGGGACCCGCCGTTGCTTTGATCATCATAGATATGACGATGTATCTTGTCCTCAGAACAGAAGTATTTCGTTCTGAGGATGTCGGTAACCAATGGCAACCCATAGGCAAAGGTTTGCGAACCGACAAAATACCGGCGGGAGATTTCCGTATATGGGACGCACTCGCTATTGACAATACCCTATACGTCGGAACCAGGCAAGGACTTTTCCGATTTACTGATGACTGGGAAAAATTGCCGGTGCCGACTTCGCACGGCATCAAATCGGTGGCAGTCGCTGAGGATAGACTCTACGTCGGAACGATCGTCAATCCACAGAGTGCCCCAGGTTGGAGTCCATACGCCTCAGTTTTCTATTCAACCGACCGCGGCGATTCTTGGATAGATATTACACCGGATACTGACCAATATTCATTCAAGTTAGCAGTCGCGGTTGGGGTCGTTACAGTTGGAGATACACTTATGCTGGTTGGTTCCAGTGGTGTCTTACGCTCTCATAACGGCGGTGAGACATGGATGGACCCAATGCCCGGCCCACATACGTTTAGAGCATTTTTTGGCGCGTTTACTACGGTCGCGTTGGACGAAAACAATTTTTACAAAATCGCTAATCGAGGCATAGTGCGCTCGACAGATGGTGGTACCACATGGCAACCCTTTATGGCTGGACTGGTGAGTTCCCATGTACCAAGTCTGGTCACCAGCGAAAGCGTTCTCTACGCGCTAACACCTGCGGAAATGCTCAAATCCGCGGATGGCGGCGAGTCATGGGAAGCCATCGGCTTGAATGCCAAAGAAAATACTTCTTTCCAAGGAGTGAAAGCGAAAGTCGCAACAGCCAACGGGGCACTCTATGTAAGCAGCAGTGACCTTGATGGTGTCACGCTCTTTCGCCTCTCTGATGCTAGTAATGTCCTCCTACCAGTTGAGGATATCCCCGATTTCTCGGAAGACACCTTACACGTCCAATGGGAAAAAAAACTTATAGAAGTTGGAAAGAACAAGGGGGATGTTAATAAAGTAATGGAACAGCGGAAAGCCTTCTTCGATCAGGGCATTGAAGAACAGAAAACGAATGGAACGTTTACGGTCGCTGATAATGCCATCTTCATGGAGTACAGGCGTAAACTTTTCAGATGGCGGCGCGGCGAGACAGCATGGCACGATACAGGTTTGGAAGATCACGAAGGCATCTCACCTATCCGCGGAAAAGGTTTTACTTTCGCTGTTTCAGGAAACACCGTCTATGCCGGTAAACGGGAAGGTGAGCTTTTTCTATCCCAAGATGGCGGAGACACCTGGCGCGACATCACCGAGAATTTCGCCTTCCAGTATGGATACTTCAAGGAGATACTGTTTGCAGGATCAACCATCTACGTTTCAACGGATATGGGAGTCATGCGTTCACGCGATGGCGAGACTTGGGACGTACTCACCGATGCTGATGGGAATAGACTCATCATGGACCGAATTGCAGTCGATGGCACGATGGCCTACGGTGTGTCTGATAGTGGTGTCTATCAGATAGATAACCAGATAAGTACATGGAAACAGATTGCCCCAGAACTGCCACACATAGCGACCTCATTCGCTGTTGATGGTGATACGTTTTACATCGGCACAAAGCAAAACGGTGTCCTCCGATTTCAGCGTGAGGGTCAATAAATATTTTCTCCCCTTTTCCTTTATGTCCCCTTGATTTTCCTTTTGCTGGCGAGGTTTTCGACCTCGCCTTTGCATTATTAAACGCACAATCCTCCCAAAATTGCATTTTATGCACCATTTTGATTTTTATATGCGTCACTATATCATGAAACCCCTATATTTTATCAGGAGATATCATGAAAACAAATGACGTTGATCTTATTCAACAAACTTTAGATGGTGATCAGGGGGCATTTACGACGCTCGTCAACAAATACCAAAAATCGGTACACGCCCTCGTCTGGCGAAAGATAGGTGATTTCCATATCGCCGAAGAAATCACACAGGATGTTTTCCTGAAGGTCTACAAAAGGCTATCCACCTTGGAGCGTCCAGAACTTTTTCCGGGCTGGCTCTACGTCATTGCCACGCGGCACTGTAACACATGGCACCGAAAGAAACAATTGCCGACGAAA
>PYIY01000148.1 GCA_003635195.1 Candidatus Poribacteria bacterium
CGGTTACCCGATTCGGTAGTGGGGGCGCGTATTGTGAATCCGTTGACGGTTACCGGAAAGCGATTGATGCCGGTATCAATTATATGGATACGGCACGATCCTACAGAGATGGCGAGGATGAAAAGGTCATCGGTGCCGCTATAAAGGGACAACGCGATAAACTCATTCTTGCAACGAAAACCGCTCAGCGCGATGCAAAAGGCGCGCGGACAGAACTTGAAACATCGTTGCAGATGCTCGGCGTTGATTACATTGACGTTTACCAACTGCATCACCTGAACACGCAAGGAGAGCGCGAGCAGGCGTTAGCCCCCGGTGGTGCATTGGAGATGGCGCAAAAAGCACGAGATGAAGGGCTTATTCGATTCATCGGTGTTACCGGACACGATTGGGTACAGATTCAGCACGCTGTCGCTACAGGGTTTTTTGATACTGTCCTCTGTTGGTATAATTGTGCGATGAAAACACCGGAAGAGACAGTTTTCCCTGCAGCTGACGAACACGATACAGGGGTCGTCATTATGAACGCTTCGCGTAATGACAGACTTTTTGGAGACGCAGACGCGCCGCTTCCAGAACAATTCTACCGGTATGTGCTCAGCCATAAAAGTGTAGATCTAACGATTATGGGATTGAGAGACGTTGAACGGTTCCATCGAATTGCAGAAGCACTCTCCGAACGAGAGACCTTGACCCCAGAGGAACAAGCGGATTTGGAAAAATATGGGGCACGGCGACTCGAAGAAGGCGCGCTGACTCCGTAAATCCGATGAAAATGGGAGGGCGAGTGAATTTGTTAGCAAAAGAATGGTGTCTTAATGGATAAAAGCGCGTCAGATCAGACGACTGATCGTTCAAAAGAGTCTTATCCGCATGAAAAACGCAATTTAATCGTATTCGCGCTAAACCAGATTCTGATGCGTCTCGGTTGGATGTTCAAATCCGAGTCTGTGGTCATTCCGGCGTTTATTGATGTCTATACCTCATCTGGAACCATCCGCGGATTGCTACCGCTCATTCTGCGAATCGGGCAAAGTCTGCCGCAGTTTCTGGTGGCGCAACGTGTCGCTCGGATGCCCACAAAACAGGGATTCTTTGTTTTCACCGGTTTCGGTTTTGCAATTCCGTGGTTCATATTGTCCGCAACATTAAGCTTAACGCGTTGGTCAGGGAATGTCATTGTCGCTGTTTTTCTCGCGCTGTGTACCCTGCACTGGCTCTCGGTGGGTTGCAATCATCTGGCGAACGGGACGCTGCAGGGAAAACTCATCAGTCCTGAAAAACGGGGCAGGCTACTCGCCTATTCCAATATCATCGGTTGTACGCTTGCGATTGGTGTTGCTTTTTACCTGCTACCGCGTTGGTTTTCTGTGAGTCCGCCGCGTTATGCGGTGCTCTTTAGTGCAACGGCACTCTTTTTCGGTATTGCTGCCTTGGTCAGTTTCGGGTTTAAAGAACTCCCTTCTCAGCCAGAGGGCACGGCACCTTTTTTCCGATTTCTCGGCGAGGCACTTTTATCCTTGCGGTACGACAGAAATTTTCGGCGATTCGCAATCGTTATCCTGCTGTTTTACTCGATCTGGCCCCTTTTCCCACACTATACGGTTTTCGGAACGCGGACATTAGGACTCGTCCCGTCCGGTTTCGTCACCTTGATAATTGCACAAAATGCATCCAACGCTGTCGGTGCCGGTATCATGGGCAACATCGCAGACCGTTCAGGGAACCGATTCGTTTTGCGTATCCTGATATTCATCAGTGCTTGTATGCCGCTGTTGGCAGTAGGCATTAGTCGGATGCCTACCGGTGCCCAGTTTTATTGGATTATCTTTGCCCTTATGGGATTCACACCGGTGTCGGCACGCATTGTTACAAACTACACCCTTGAAATCGCGCCACAGGAAAAACACCCGCAATATCTCGGCGTAATGAGTCTTTTCCAAGCGATCCCTCTATTCGTTTCACCGCTGATTGGGGCGTTAATCGAGGAATTCGCCTTTGAACCGGTTTTTATCGGATGCGGTATCCTTGTTTTGTTAGGGTTCTTGCTAACGTTCCGATTGGCTGAACCGCGATTTAACCAAAGCTCCTGAGAATCGGTATTCCGTTATAGGGTGTGTTGAATAAACACAACATTTATCTTTTTATCTGAACGGTTCTATCCAAGTCCCAAAGAAGAATCGTTCCATCGCTACTACTGCTGGCAAGGGTTTTTCCATCAGGTGAGAACCGCAATGCCCTGACAGTACTTGTGTGTCCAGCAAGCGTTGTCAGTATCCGTCCACTCGGAAGTTCCCATAAACGAATGAGGTCCGATCTCCCTAACTGGCTGTCGTATACACTGCCACCGGCGAGGATTTTCCCATCAGGTGAGAATGCCACAGCGAAAACCTCATTTGTATAAGTCGGGAGCGTCAGCATTTCGTTACCGGTGATGGCATCCCACAGCCGGATCGTCATATCTTCGCTACCACTTGCAAGGATTTTCCTATCGGGTGAAAACGCGAACGTCCAGATATCGCCTTTATGTTCCGTAATTCGATACATTTCGCGACCGGTTGCGACCTCCTGTACCTGAATGTGTTTTCGATCTTCGTCAATCTTTGCAGAGACGACCCGATTGGGTAAATTCGGGGATCGTTTTCCGCGCATTTCTTTGAAGTCAGGGGCTGGGATTTGGACACCCGTGGTTGTATCCCAAAACATCAGTTGGTCTTCGCTACCATAACGCACAAGCGTACTGATAAGGGTCTGTCCATCTTCAGAAAACATTAAGGCCCTGCCACCTTTACCGTGCCCTGTGGCGAAAGTAGAGAGATGTGTTCCTGTTGCCATGTCCCACTGATGAATTGTGCCGTCCCAACTGCCAGTTAAGATAGTGCTGCCATCCGGCGAGACGGCTAACGCCATAAGTTGATCCGTATGTGCTGTAGGTGTTGACATCAACAGCCTACCGGTTACCGCATCCCATTTATGTACAAACCTTTTCTTTCCGATGGTTTCTCTACCTAAATAACCGCTCCCGATAATGTGCGTCCCATCCGGAGAAAATACCAGATTTTCAGGAAAAGGAACGTAAAACATATTGCGTGCCAGAGGCTTGCCTTTTTGGAAAGTCTGTAAAACGGTACCATCGAATGTGCTGCTCATAAGTATTTTTCCATCAGGTGAGAATGCTACATCGTTAATACCTGCTCGTTTGTGCTCTCTAAACGCCGATATTTTCCGACCCGTTTCGGCATCCCAGAGTCGCACGGTTCCGTCACGATGGCCGCTCACAAACGTTTCCCCATCGGGTGAGAAAGCGATTGCTTCAATTGCATTCGGATTTGGTACCGTTCTACTCTTATCAATCCAAATTTTGAACCTATGGATTAGGTTATCTGTGTATCCGGTGTGACGCTTAATCTGTTCACCGGTCTCTACATCCCAAAGGATTAGCACCCCTTTCCATGTACTGTCGCCACTGACGACGGTTTTTCCGTCGGGTGACACCGCAATGGCTCCGATGCCAGCCCGATGTCCAGCGAAAAGAGCAGTCTGTTCTCCGGTATCTATATCCCACAACCGAACTGTCCGATCAAAACTTCCACTCACAAGAAAGCGTCCGTCTGCCGGGAAACCCAGTGAGGTAATCCTACCCGTGTGTCCTGTCAGGAGGGCGAGTGCCTCCGCAGTCTGCGCGTCATATATCCAAATCCCGATGCTTGTTGCGACAGCGATACGGTTACCGTCCGGCGTAAATTTGATGTCGTGTAATAAACCTTTTCCGAGTCGAAATTTGGCATCTTCAGGAGGCTGCCATTGAGAATAGTCTGTATCTGTTTCCTCTGATTCTGCGTCTGCAACCGAGGCAGACACATCGTTAGGCTGCTGGTTGCCAGTATCACTTTTGCTCGGTGTATTGACATTTCCCAACTGCATCCGAACATCCGGCTTGGATTCGAGGTTTAGCACAATAGGTGCCTCAATCAATTCCACCGTCATCTCTGATGCAGCATCGAAACTATACGGCTTTTGGAAACGCGACAAGTATTGACTACCAACACCTAACATTAAAAGGACGACTGCCAACGTAGACGCAGCAATCACCCACGGCACCAACGGTTTACTGTTCGGTGGCGCGACCGGTTTCAGACGCGAAATTTCACGCATGATATTCCCTGTTAGATTCGGTGTGATCTGGAAATTGCCTAAAGCCTCTCGTATCATAGGTTCCTCCTTTTTTAATCGTTGCCGCGCCCGGTAAAGACGATTCTTAATCGCACTTACCGATACACCCAAGAACTCACTTATCTCTTCGTACGTCATTCCCCCAAGGTAGTAGAGCGTGATGACGCTCCGGTCACTCTCCTGAAGTTTGGCAAGCAGCTTCTTGACGACTTCGCGCTGCGCTTCTGCGGTTGTCCGTTCGTTTTCCGCAATGACATATCCAGAATAGCTCGCTTTTTCTAATTCTGTGCTGTTTGTGCCTTCCAATGACTGTGTTGACAAACGTTTCTTACGCTTCCACATCTTGCAGTAGTTCGCCGCTATCACATAGAGCCAACCTGCAAACTTCTGCGGTTCCTTGAGCGTCGAAAGGTTCTGATACGCTTTGAGAAAGGTGTCTTGCGTAATCTCTTCGGCGATATGAAAATCTCCAATTTTCCGCCACGCGAGTGCGTGCACCGGTTTCTGGTGTTTTTTTACAAGGGCGGAGAACGCAGTATCATCACCGTCAAGGACGCGTTGGATGAGCTTAGCATCGTCGTGTTTCATCGGATACCTCTGGGAAAGGAATGTTCATCATTTTATGTCCATAATTATTAATGATGCGACTTAAAATAAAAAAGTTTCACAATTCCGTCAATTCTTGATTGTGAACTTCGCCGATAGATACGGGAACATGTAAAGGAGGTTGAAAATTCTATTTTTTTACAGATAGTGAGAGGGAGGAGGATTGTACCCTGTTGCCTGCTTTCTGTTAGTGAAATTATACCATAAATTCTAATAATGTATATACTTTGAGTTGAGGCCCCTCTGTTTTCTATAGACCTATCTCCGGATCTATGATAACCTATCTGCACAAGAGACATAGCATAGTCTTATTTGAATTTTGCTTTGCTTTCCGTTGAAAAAAGCGGATAGGGATGGATTTTAATCTTTTTAGGACTTACGCATTTCCTCTTAAAGTCCCCCTGATAAGGGGGATTTAGGGGGTTTAAAACTAAAAAATCTACCATCGCGTGCTACATTTGCGTAAGCCCTACTTTTGTAAGAGCGGTTTGCAACTCCGATGAAGGAGAAGTACCTCCATGGCAGAGAAAATGTCCTGCCCGTTTTGTGGCACCCAAGTTGAATACGCTATCGAAAATTCACCGGATTGGTACCGAGATCCGTCTCTACCGGTCTACCGAATCAATTGTCATGATGAATGTAGACAGTATTGGCTTGAAGCAATCTCTGACCCGCACCCACAGATTGATCCGGCTATCCTTGCCTTCCTCGATTCACTTGATGCTGAACAACGAACCTTTATATCCGAATCGACACGACACGCTTGTGACAACGGCATTTTGATCGTTTATAACAAAAATATTTTACAATACCTTGTCACCGATTGGCACTATGTAAAAGCGGCCGTTAGGTTGTATGCATTCGATGATGTTTCATTCCAAATTAGCGGTATTGGATTTGATGTTGCGAATATGTTGTTTTTCTTAGATACTGATGATGCTCGGTTCACACTGAGACTCTATCGAGCTGGAACCTCTATTGATAAAATTCGATCCGAAATCTATTGGTTACAAGTACTTTGGAACGAGGAACAAATCAAAACCCTCTCACCTGTGGCTGGACGTGATGACGAAATGATTCAATCTATCTCTCCAAACGATCTACCCATTCGCTATGCGACTGTATACAATTGGATTCCCGGTGAGACGCTTCATGGACTCTCCGCAGCAGAAAAAACACCGGAACTGATTCGGAGTCTTGGAGTCATGGTGGGTCGCATGCATGCTGTGTCGGAAACATTAGAATTACCGAGCTGGTTCACCCGTCCTCGGTACGATACAGACTGGATTACAGCGAAAATTCAAGCAGCACTTGGAAACGATACGGACACCTCGGCGGCGGAACTTGCGAAACTTTCCGCTCTCTCTTCGCGCTTCTCACAGTTTGTCGCAGAACACGGTGAAGAACGAGACGTTTTTGGGCTGATTCACTCGGATCTGGAACCGCACAATATCATTATCTCGGACGGACAACCTTGCCCAGTTGACGTGATGGAGTTTGGATCCGGTTATTATATTTCAGATATTCTGACGCTTTCACGTCATTTTAGTGAGGATGAACAGACAATTTTCTTTCAAGGTTATCAAGAAATCCGACCACTCCCGACAGATTACCGTCAACAATTGGCTTTATTTGAAGAGTTGTACATGCTGTAACCCAACGAGTAAGCTTTGAACGCACTTATGACAAGGACTGCCTTGTAGTAGCGTAGGTTGGGTTGAACGGGACTCCAAAGACAGATGTCGGTGTTCCAAATACCCTCAAATCCAAAATAACCTCGGATATACGCAAAAATTTAGTGGAACCCAACTTCACACTGAAATTACTTTATTATTAACATTTTCCGAGTTGCAGAAAAATCCGCTGCGGTAAGCCTATAGAAATACACGCCACTCGCCACAGATTCACCGACTTCGTTCTCGCCATCCCAATACGCTGCACGGGAACGGTTCTGATACATACCCGCAGCTTTATGACCCAATGCCAACGTCCGGACCAATGTGCCGTTCACCATATAGATATGCAGCGTAACATCCGCATCCTTTGCCAAGTGATACGGTATCCATGTTTCAGGGTTAAACGGATTCGGATAATTCGCAAGCAGCGTTGTCTTTTTAGGAACCAGCGATGCTAACAACCGTTCGAGATTCTTTATACCCTGTTGGAACACAAGCGAACCGTCATTTTCAGCCTCTGCTTGTGCTATCCATACCTGAAGCATCGCAGCATCTAATCCGCTATCTCCAAAAAGAAACCGAGGAGCTGCAACACCCGTTGACTCACCCAAATGTTGTGCCACAACGACGAGGTCTAAGATATTGACAGTCCCATCGTCGTTTACATCAACTCGCGAGTTCGTTAAGACGGCGCCCCCTAAATGCTGTGCCACCAGAACCAGGTCCAAAATATTTGTCTGCCCATCCTGATTAACATCCCATGCGGGGATCGTCGCCACATCTTCCATAACATTCGACACGGTATAGACAGCATCGCTTTCAAACCCAAAAAAGCCGCTCCAGTTCCATGCGCCGTTGTAAACAGCAACCAATACGGTATTTTTGCCATTTTTCAGAGTGACAGGGAACTTCTCTTGATAATCGTTAGCCCCACGATCCACAGGATTGCTGTGAACCAGAGTGCCGTTGAGCCAAACTTTAACGCTATCATCACTCCCAACATACATCATGGTGTTTTGTTCCCGAGGTGTATCTAAAGAGATGAAACCATAAGCAACGCGATGATGCATATTGCCCTCATCTCCCAGTCCGATAATGTTCATCATTTCCGTGAGATTATCACCGCTTGTAGATGAAATTGCACCTAAAGTCCATACCTTGTTTCCGACTCGAACACCGGCAATTACCCCCTCGGTGGCAACCTGCTGTTCTGTTACGGACCCACCACTGACCTCCGCCAACCAATCTGTCTCTGAGCAAACGGCATCTGGACCTGAATATCCACTTGTCGGTGCTACCATCCATAACCACGGTCCCTCTATTTTCGGTCCCGGGTTCCAAGTTGTTGAAGTGTTGACAACATCCTCCTTGTCGATTAGTTTTGGGGTGCATCTTTTGGGGAGAAACAAGACGCGTCCTGTCTTTGCCGTGGCGCGATACACTGAGAGATTGTTGCCATCGCTATCTTTGATCAGCCAAAGCTCCCCCACATAAGTGTCAAAGGGGACCATGTCACCGCGTAAACGGTACCGGAAATGCTCCGTGTTATCGGGGGCTATTGAATACACGAGCAGCACAGTATCACCTATGAAGTTTCCAATAATAATGTCTGTGGGCTCACCCCTCGTTATTGATGCGCGCAGACGTGGGAGTTCACTCAGCGGATAAGGCTCTAAATTGATCCACCGCCCATCGCCAGTGCTCTCCGGATCCCACAACAATTCCTCATATAAGGCTACGGCCTCGGGAGGGTATTGGAACATTGGCGTATTCTGCGGGTCAAACCCCTGGAGATGCGGCTGATGGAGGCGGGTTTCTGGCAGTGTATATCGCCATTCGTCATCCCCATAGACTTCAGTGAGTAGCGCAGCAAGCCCCGGGTCACGCACTTTCAATGCCTCCCGTGTATCGCCATAGCGCCAAGAGTTGACGTTTCCATTGGGATAGAACCAAGCCTCCGATCCTTCTGCCCAGTACTCGCCCTTGTTTACTGCAGTATAAGTACCCTTCCATAAGCCTTTCTTTACCGCTGTTTTATACGCCATCTCAAGTCGGTTATTAAACCCTGGATCCACCAATCTCAACCCAGGATCTTCCATGGTATGACCAAACTCATGAAACACCGAATTAGAGCCTTCATAGGGGTTCCCGGGATAGTTCAGCATAGTTTCTTCGTTAACAACGGGTTTACTTCCGCCTATTGCGCGCCCACGTACAGTATGAAAATAAGGGACCGGCCAATCGCGGTTTTCAGGAATATCTGTAAGGTGCTCGGTAGCTGCCATCACTGCTAAACGCCCACCCGCCTCTACGAGTGCTTGGCGTATGTCCGGACGATGCTTTGTCATCTGATAGACAAGGTACGCAGCTTCCTTTACAGCATACGGATTCACCTTCGCCGATGCCACTACGGGAAAGCCACCTACGTCGACCCACTGTTGGTAAAACGGGTCGAGGTCAAAGGCTGCACGAACATTCGCTGGCGGTGGTACAGGCTCGGGGATGTTAATCTCTTGTGCTTGTGTGGCTGGCAAAAGTGAGAAAGATAGTGTGCAGAGTGTAATTATACAGGTAATCAAATAGGGCGTTTTCATCCTGATGTTTCTCCTTCTTCTGATGTTTGTATCCACACTTGACAAAATGCCATCAAAGTCACTAAATTGACACCTCTTGTGAGTATCCACCGCTGTACGGGTAAGTACCATTTCCGAATCTCGACTACCGTTTATCAAGTGCTTATTTCATTATTAACATTTTCCGAGTTGCAGAAAAATCCCCTACAGTAAGCCTATAGAAATAGACACCACTCGCAACAGATTCACCGACCTCATTTCTACCATCCCAATACACCGCACGGGAACGGTTCTGATACATACCCGCAGCTTTGTGACCCAACGTCAACGTCCGGACCAATGTGCCGTTCACCGTATAGATATGCAGCGTAACATCCGCATCTTTTGCCAACTGATACGGTATCCACGTCTCCGGGTTGAACGGGTTGGGGTAGTTTGGCAACAGGGAGGTCTCTTTCGGGGTCAAGAGTGCCAAGAGTTGTTCCAACATCAGAATCCCACGCCGGTGGGCTGGCGATTTATGTGCCAATGTCCTGACTTCGATAAACCACTGTTGCACCTCTTCTGCTGTGAATAGATGTGATACGTTGGTCTTGAGAGCGGGTGCGCCGCCAGCTGCCTCTATGGCTGCTAAAACCAAAACGAGGTCCTCTACATCAACAACGCCATCCCCGTTAACATCTGCGTCATTCTCACCTGTCTGGCCCAAGTTCGCGGTAACCACGGTTGTATCTTGAAGATCCACGACACCGTCGCCGTTGACATCTGTATTGCGCGGTTCAACAACCGGTTCGCGGCTGCCATCGGCAACATCTAATGCAAGGCCTTGTGGAATAGTTAATCCAGTGACGAGGTCTTCTACTTGTGTCCCATCAAGATTGGCACGTTGGATTTTATCTGTATCCGAGTCCGTCCAATACATCTTGCCACTCGACACATCTAACGCAATACCTTGTAGACCACTCAATCCAGTGACGAGGGTTTCGACCTGTGTCCCATCAAGATTGGCACACTGAATTTTACCCCCATACCTGTTTGTCCAATACATCTTGCCACCTACAACGTCTAACGCGATATCTGGCGGACTACTCAATCCTGTGACGAGGGTTTCGACCTGTGTCCCATCAAGGTTCGCACATCGAATCCTATGTGCTGTGTAGTCTGCCCAATATATCTTGCCACCCGATATATCTAACGCAAGTCCGTATGGCTCCCTTAATCCTGTTGTGATGAGGTCTTCTATGTTTGTTCCATCCAGGTTCGCACGCTGGATTTTACTTGTGTATCCGGCGGGTGCGTATCCATCCCTGTCTGTCCAATACATCTTGCCACCCGATACATCTAACGCAATGCCTCCTGGAACCCTCAATCCGTCTGCTCTTGTGACGAGGTCTTCTATGTTTGTTCCATCCAGGTTCGCACGCTGAATTTTTAATGTGCCAGAGTTCGTCCAATACATCTTGCCACCTGATATATCTAAGGCAAGGCGCAATGGCCAAGGAAATCCAGTGATGAGGTCTTTTACGTTTGTTCCATCAAGGTTCGCACGCTGGATTTTGTTACCATCTGTCCAATATATCTTGTGTTCACTGGGATCATCGCGTGGTTCAACAACCGGTTCATGGCTGTCCCCGGCAACATCTAACGCTATACCACGTGCGACAAGCGCATTGATAACGAGGTCTTGGGCACCGGAACCATCCAAGTTCGCACGCTGGATTTTATGTGTGCCCCAGTCTGTCCAATACATCTTCCCACCCACAACATCTAACGCTATACCTTCTGGGAAACGCAAACCTGTGACAAGGTCTTCTATACCGGAACCATCCAAGTTCGCACGCTGAATCTTAGATGTGCCCCAGTCTGTCCAATACATCTTACCCCCGGCAACATCTAACGCTATACCAACTGGCTGAGACAAACCTGTGGTTACGAGGTCTTGGGCACCGGAACCATCCAAGTTCGCACGTTGGATTTTATCCGTGCGCTCGTCTGTCCAATACATCTTACCCCCGGCAACATCTAACGCTATACCACGTGCGCCAAGCACATTGATAACGAGGTCTTGGACATTGGAACCATCTAAGTTCGCACGCTGGATTTTATCCGTGCCCCGGTCTGTCCAATACATCTTGCCAGCAGTAACATCTAATACTATACAAAATGGACTACGCAAACCCGTGGTTACAAGGTCTTGGGCACCGGAACCATCTAAGTTCGCACGCTGGATTTTATCCGTGCGCTCGTCTGTCCAATACATCTTACCCCCGGCAACATCTAACGCTATACCACTGGGGTGAGAGAGACCTGTGGTTACGAGGTCTTCTACATCAGAGCCATTCAAGTTCGCACGCTGAATTTTTTTTGTGCCAGCGTCTGTCCAATACATCTTGTGTTCACTGGGATCATCGCGTGGTTCAACAGGCGGCTCCTGGCTGCCCCCGGTAACATCTAACGCAATGCCGTTTGGTATTCCCAGTCCTGTGACGATGTCTTCCACATTTGAGCCATCAAGGTTTGCACGCTGGATTATACCTGTCTGCTCATCTGTCCAGTATATTTTCCCGTTTTCGATATCTAACGCAATGTTGTTTGGAGAACTCACTACCCCCTCGCTTGTGATGAGGTCTTGGACATTTGAACCGTCGAGGTTCGCACGCTGGATTTTGGGGCTGAGCCATGCCCAGTCCGCCCAATACATTTTGCCACCCGCTACATCTAACGCTATATCACCTGGGAAACTCAAACCTGTGACAAGGTCTTCTATACCCGAACCATCCAAGTTAGAACGCTGGATTTTATGTGTGTTCCTGTCTGTCCAATACATCTTGCCACCCGCTACATCTAACGCTATACCTTGTGGATCAGACAAACCTGTGACAAGGTCTTCTATACCCGAACCATCCAAGTTAGAACGCTGGATTTTACCAGAGTCTGTCCAATACATCTTGCCACCCGCTACATCCAACGCAATGACACCTGGGGAGGACAATCCTGTAACGAGGTCTTGGGCATTTGTACCGTCGAGGTTCGCACGCTGGATTTTACCTGTACCGGTGTTACCGGTGTCTGTTATCCAATACATTTTGCGATTAGAAACATCTAACGCAACACTTGATGGGCTATCCAAGCCTGTGGCGATGTCTTGGACTTCCGCACCGTCAAGGTTTACACGTTGAATGCTACCTGTGCCCCCATCGGTCCAGTAAATAGGCACACTTACAGTCGTCTGTACCACGGGTGCTTCAACCGTGATTCTGATGGCAGTGGAACAGTTGTTATCGGTATTACTTTCATTGGGGACCGGGTCAACACACATCCCGTAATAATAGATACCAGGAACAGTTGGTGCAGTAAGTATAGCCGTTTCATAGGAGAAGAGATTAGCATTAAGCGCGGGGACGGTTTGTGTCCCGACTTCTGTATCGCTGCTGGAGATGATATCATCGTTTGAAAGGTAATACCGGAGTGTTGAACTGACAGCTTGAGTTTTACCTCGGTTTTCGACACCGAGTCCCAGCGTAAAATTTTGGGATGGAGGTAATGTTGCTTCGTTGATAAGGTTGAACCTTTGAAAGCCTCCAGTGCGACGGTACTCTACAATGACAAGGTCTGGCTGGCGTGTGTCAGTTATTTCAACCCAAGTTGCTACTACTTGTAAATCCGTGTCTGGCTGTGGAATGGAAGTCTCTGAAACGGACAAAGCCACGCCCGTTGGGGACAACAGGTCCGTGGCGATGTCTTCTTTCTTGGTGCCGTCAAGGTTCGCACGCTGAATTTTACCCGTGCCAAAATCTGCCCAATATATCTTGCCATTAGACACATCCAATGTAACGTCAAGTGGACTCTCCAAGTCCGTGGTGATGTCTTCTTGCCTGGTGCCGTCAAGGTTGGCGCGCTGAATTTTACCTCCCAAAATGTCTGCCCAATACATCTTGCCATTAGACATATCCAACGCAACACCCGACGGACTCTCCAAACCTGTCGCAAGGTCTTCTTTCCTGGTGCCGTCAAAATTGGAACATTGAATGCTACCCCTGCGAACATCCGACCAATACAACTTGCCATTAGACACATCTAACGCAACACCCGACGGACTCTCCAAACCTGTAATGATGTCTTCTATCCCGGTGCCGTCAAGATTGGAACGCTGGATGCTACCCGTGCCAGCACCCGACCAATACAACTTTCCACCCGGCACATCCAACGCAACACCCGATGGACTCTCCAAACCTGTAATAATGTCCTCTCTATCAGTGCCGTCAAGATTGGAACGCTGGATGCTATCCGTGCGATTGTCTATCCAATACATCTTGTCATTCGAGTTATCCACCGTTATGCCACGGATGCCTGCGAATCCTGTGGCGATGTCTTCTCTCTCGGTGCCATCAAGGTTCGCACGTTGGATGCTACCCGTTCCCCAATCGGTCCAATAGATCTTGGTAATCACCTCTGCTATAGAATTGCCGTGTCCAATCCATACAAACAGGGAAAACGCTACTATCAACACAACTGCTTTTCTATTCATATCTTAGACTCCTTTTCAAAGACTACGAACGTATGTGGTGTCTGCTGCCTACTTCCGTATCAAGAGTTTCCGCGTTGCAGTAAAATCGCCTGCGGTCAGCGTATAGAAATAGACACCGCTTGCAACGGATTCCCCGTGTGTATTCCTGCCATCCCAATGTGCTGCACGGGTGCGGCTGTGATAGATACCTGCGCGTTGATGCCCCAAGTCTAAACGCCGTAAGACACGCCCTTGGATGTCATAGATCGTCAACGTCACATCTGCTGGCTTGGCGAGTTGATACGGTAGCCACGTCTCTGGGTTAAACGGGTTGGGATAATTCGGTAATAGAGACGTTTCCACCGGGATTCCAACTGTGCTCGCAGGAGGCGCAAACAGACAAGCTAAGAATGAACCAAGACAAAAATTATTTTCTGTGATATTACCATTCTCATCAATGACTTGAATTGTGACCTCCTGTCCAATAACCTCTTGCCATTTCATCTTTGCATTGGAAAGCGTAGATTGGTCAGATTCGTGAACCCACTGTGCGCCGTTGCGTTTCCATCCGAGTCCCTCAAGTGCGTCGTCAAGTTTGAATTCAACTGTGACCGCAGGGCTACCTGCGATTGGTTTCCAATCAGTCAAGGTAGACCTGTTATATGGATCGAGTTTTTCGTACCTGTCTACGGAATTGGAATACCCTGGCGGCACCTTCTTTGACTCTGTCAACAGTCGGACTTGATGGATCCCGTCAGCATCCGTCACCTCAAATTTAAGGATCCTCTCCTGATGGTTTTTTTCTTTAATCTGCGTTTTGGTATTTGTCCCATCCAGATTCGCGTTAAAGAAAGAAGAGACATCCAACCAGTTGGCAGCGGCTTTGGACAACCGGTGCTCGTTACCTCCGTAGGACATAATGTAATCCCTATTACGAAAATCGTGTGCCAAGCCGAAGGCGTGCCCAAGTTCATGGGCTGCAGATAGAAAATCATTAGCACAAGAGTACCTCCCTTCAAGGGGAACTACAACTAATCCTCCAGACGATACGTTTTTTCCCTCCAGACCTCTGTTGATTCTCTGTCCACATGTAGTACTTGTTGATATGACAAGCTTTTCCTTATCAAGGTGTCCCGCATAAGTCTCTAAAGCAACAAAATAGACCTTCCTTGATGATTTATCAACATCAACGTCCGACCTTTCTGAGAGTTCATTCACAATTTTAGAAGCAGTACTATCCTTAATTTTAGAAGCAGACCGAGGGGTCTCATAGTACGCTAAATCATTTTTAGCGCGAATTACGTGTACCTTTGCTTTGCCGTTTTCATCGGTTTCAAACTTAAAGGTTTTTCTGCCTAACCCGTTGCTGTCCATCTGCTGCGCGTAAAAGTGTTGGACCCTTCTTATGAGTCCGTCGAATTTCGTCAGCATGTTGGGATCTTCGTCTTGATCTGTCGGGATGAAATAAATGAGGTGAACATGTCTTTGACTTTCTGCTTGTAGTGGCGGTGGTTCAGGGGAATTGATGTAATCCCATAGTAACACCTCGCCTTTATCATTTACACTTGCAAGGATGCCCTCGTCAGCAGGACTGAAAGCAAGGTGAACGACCCTTGCCAGATGTCCTCTGAGGGTTCTGATACGTTCGCCTGTTGTAGCGTCCCATACGATCACGGACCCGTCAGCAAGCCCACTTGCGAGAATGCTCCCATCCCCGTTGAAAGCCAAACTGCTAACTTCTTTCACGCCCGTTTTAAGTGTTCGCAAGAGATTATTATCCTCAGCTTCCGTATCCCACAGATGAATTGTACCATCCGAGTAACCACTTGCGAGAGTCCGGTCATCTGGACTAAAGATTAAAGTCGTTTGCCCCCTTGCCTTTAAGGTTTTAAGTTTTTTGAGCGTTCTTGTATCGTACAGATGAACCATGCCCTTATAATCACCAAGTGCGACAATGCTGCCATCTGAATTGATGTTGATAGGTGATACGCCAGAGGAATCCGGAAACTCTAAGTTTCCTAAGTAGCTACCATCGCCAGCACTCCACAAATAGAGATACTGTTTAAGCTGCTCCTTAACCCAACTTAATCCTGCGACCCTGCTACCGTCAGCACTGATAGCAAGAACCTGTAAATTATACTCAGCCCCTTCAAGCTCTGAGATTTTCGGTGGAGGTGGATTCTCCATGTTAGGATTCCATTTCCACAAAACGGGAACATTCTTTTGCTTATACTCATTATAAGGTAAAGATAAACCAACTTGGATCACCCCTATTTCGTTTTTGAAAACAAAGGGAAAAAGTCTTGAGATGAAACCTATCTTATGTTCAAAGGTTCTTAAGACGTTTCCTGTGTCAACATCCTGTGAGAAAATGGTATGTGAATTTCCGCTATAAATCGTGTCTCCGTCAGCGTCAAAAATTAAGCCTCTGATTTGATCTTGATCTGATCCTGTAGGGGTAACTAAGGAGCGGATAGGTTCGCCAATTTCTGGCAAGGATGGAGGCGTTAAATCTTCTTCAACGACAAGGTCAGGTTGGGTCTTGTCGCGGACAGGGATCGATGGAATACCTAACGCTATACCAAGTGGGAAACCCAAACCTGTGAGGAGGTCTTCCACACCACCTGAACCATCCAAGTTCGCACGCTGGATTTTACCCGCGTCATAGGCTGTCCAATACATCTTGCCACCGACAATATCTAATGCTATACCACCTGGGGCAGACAAACCTGTGAGGAGGTCTTCCACACCACCTGAACCATCCAAGTTCGCACGCTGGATTTTATCTGTGCCATAGTCCGTCCAATACATCTTGCCATCTGACACATCTAACGCTATATCATGTGGGTAATCCAAACCTGTGACGAGGTCTTCTATACCCCCCGAACCATCCAAGTTCGCACGCTGGATTTTATCTGTGCCATAGTCCGTCCAATACATCTTGCCATCTGACACATCTAACGCTATACTACCTGGGGCAGACAAACCTGTGGTTATAAGGTCTTCTACATCACCTGAACCATCCAAGTTCGCACGCTGGATTTTACCCGCGTCATAGGCTGTCCAATACATCTTGCCACCTGACACATCTAACGCTATACCAAGTGGGAGCCCCAAACCTGTGAGGAGGTCTTCCACACCACCTGAACCATCCAAGTTCGCACGCTGGATTTTATCTGTGCCCCAGTCCGTCCAATACATCTTGCCACCCACAACATCTAATGCTATACTACGTGGGAGCCCCAAACCTGTGACAAGATCTTCTATATTAGAGCTGCCGGGGTTTATCCGCTGGATTTTACTTGGCTCATAGCTTGTCCAATATATCTTGTGTTCACCAATGTAGTCATTTCGTGGTTGAACGACCGATTCATGGCTGCCCCCGGCAATACCTAACGCTATACCAAGTGGGAAGTCCAAACCTGTGACGAGGTCTTCCACACCACTCGAACCATCCAAGTTAGAACACTGGATTTTTCCAGAGGTTGTCCAATACATCTTGCGATTAGATATATCTAACGCTATACTATTTGGTCCAGACAAACCTGTGAGGAGGTCTTCCACACCACCCGAACCATCCAAGTTAGAACGACGGATTTTACCGGAGTCTATCCAATACATCTTGCGATTAGATATATCTAACGCTATACCCCTTGGAGCAGACAAACCTGTGAAAAGGTCTTCCATCCCCTTACCATTCAGGTTAGAACGACAGATTTTACCTTCGTGAAGTTCTGTCCAATACATCTTGCCATTGACAACATCTAAGGCAATGTCACCTCCTTCAATCGCACCTATGGTAACGAGGTCTTCCACACCCCTACCATTCAAGTTAGAACGACGGATTTTACCACCTCTGGGCTGGTCTGCTTGATCTATCCAATACATCTTGCCACCGACTACATCTAAGGCAAGGACGGATGGTTTTGGACCTCTCGATTCAGTGACGAGGTCTTCTATATAAAAACCGTTCAAGTTAGAACGTTGGATTTTATTATCGCCTATTTGCCAGATATTGTTTGTCCAATACATCTTGCCATTAGACACATCCAACGCAATGCTTCTTGGGCCTCTCAATCCTGTGACAAGGTCTTCTATATTAGAGCTGCCGGGGTTTATCCGCTGGATTTTACCGGTGTCATAGTCTGTCCAATAGATAGGCACAGCCAACTCCGCACGGACGCTAGGGCCTTCCACAGTAGGTACTTCCACAGTAGGTACTTCCACAGTGACGCTGATGGTAGTGGAACAGTTGTTAGTGGTATCGTCCTCATAGTCGACTGCATCTACGCAGGCACTATAATAGTAGGTGCCGGGTGTGGTGGGTGCTTTGAGGGTGACGCTTTCATCGCTGGTACCGTTGGGACTGAGGGCACTGACACTTTGTGGGTCACCAACTGGTGTGTCGCTTGAAAGGTAATATCGGAGTGTTGTGCTGTCAGCTTGCCCGTTTCCTGCGTTTTTGACGGTGGCAGACAATGTGAAACTTTCACCGGAGGCTAAGGTTATTGCCTTCGGACGCAATGACTCAACTACGAGATCTGGGGGCTTGGTCTGTGTCGGTTCTTCTGATGGAGGAACGGGTTTCGGGACGTAAACGTTTTTCAACTGGTTGAGATAGATAGGAATCAGATCATACAATTTCTGGGTATAATCAAAAGCTACTATCCTCTCAGCCACAAGGATTTTCGCCTCTTTTTTTGGGTCGCGACCTGTAGTGATTTTGTGCCATAACTCCCCCAGGACTTTTCCGAGCGAGTCTCCCACCTCTCCTGCGTTGAACAAGTCCTCCCAGCGGTCCGTCCAGATGATATTGTAAAACCATGCGGATCCTTCGGCGGCGAGGCGTGCTCGAAAACCGATCAATTCGCGTGCTGGGTATCCGTCTTCTATGGCATTATTCAAATGTCCATCCGTGAGTTTCAAGATACGGCTATCTGTATTATTTTTATGTAGGTAATTACCTAAGTTAGCAAAGGCTGATAGTGTCAAAACCTCTTGTTCCCACTCCGTCCAACTTTTAAACCCCTCGCCGATTTGATAAATTGCAACGCCTACGATTCCCCAGGGGCCGGCAACCCCGAACTTCGCGAGCATCAAAGTTCCCAAACTCAACAAGGCAGGTGTTTCTTCCAAAATAGCATCCGTTAGCGTTGTCCAACGCCACTCGCTGAGTTCTGCTAACTCATCAATTGCTCCTTCAATGCCCTGTATCATCGCTGGATCAGCGTCCCCTAACTCATGCATGAATAACAAAAGATCATTTAGCCCCTGCATGACTATCAAGTCGTTGCGGAGTGCAATCAATCTGCGATTCCGTTCCCTTTCATCATTCACATTCGCGATTACATCAAGGGCTACGTTAAGCGGTTTCAATATCTTAGCAGCCTTTGCGAACGGCTTGGCACCCTTAGCAATTTTACCTACAGTTTTTTTGGCATACCGTGTTCTCACCTTTGTTCCAATTAGTTTCTCCATTGACTTAGATAGGCTACCTTTATTTGCGAGGGTGGCACTCGTGCCTTCTTGGATGCGTAGCTGAATAGCACTTTCTGCTATGCCATCAGTGAGTTCGGCAAATTCCAAGGAAGGATTTACTGCCCCTGTGTAGAATTCAACGGGTTTAAATGTGAGAAACTTTTCAAAAACAGTTCGATTTTCACCTAAACCGGCGAATCTTCTACTCTCTTCCATGGCGATTGCGCGAAGGATAGCGACCTCAAAAAGTTTCGCGCGAGCATTCTGAGATACTATTTGTCTCCTAACATGTTCACGATACGCGACTTCTATAGCACCGTCTGTTTGCATAACTTCAAAGTCGTGTCCGCTATTAGTTTTCACAGCAATAAATTTATCCACTGGTAAAATCCAATCAGTTAAAGTCCAGGGAGGTGCGTCCTGCTTGTCAATTCGGCGTATGAGTGCTTGGGTAAGGATAGGCTTTGCTTCTTCCCATGGCAATGACCTACCGTCCGTGTCAATTACAGAGACTTCGGTGAAGTTCGGTATAAGCCTAAGATTATCCGTGTCATTGACCTCTACCAGCGGCAGGACACCATATCTGGCGGTGCCTCCGCCAAAGTGCCCTGTAGCACGAATTGTATATTCGTTAAATACATATTCACTTGTAAAAGCGATAACTTCCGACTCGCCCGTGCCAATTAGTGCTGCAGCAGAAATTAAAAAGAATGTTAGTACTAAAATCAAATGTCTATTATTGTGTAAATCCTGCATTTATGAAAATCTCCGTTGCGTTGTAGTGAAATCTGAATGGAACTTACGCAGTAGTGTTACAAGTCTCCTTCATAAGAGAGATTTAGGGGTAAAATCAAAACTTCACCCCGCATGCTAAATTTGCGTAAATTTCATACGGTTTCTTATGCTAACATTAGCGTTTCCGATGACCAATTACCTTATAATTAATGTGAGTTTGATAAAAGTGAGATGTTGGGTTTCGCTTAGACTTGCAACCCACAACTTGGGTTATAATTAGCCAATTTTATTATTTTTTAATTATTAAACTGGGATTTCTCAAAAGCACTCAGAAGCCCCTATCTATCAATGTCCTCTTGATACGCGGTTATGAAAATGCTAAAAAATGCTCATTGATAAATCCCCATTACGTGAAAAATATACCTGATTTTCAATACAAAATTGAATAAAATCGCCCATTAAATCGGTTTTTCATAGGTATTTCGTATTGATGTTATTAGGTTTAGTGGAATTAGAAAACTTTCACTCATGTAAAATGTGTGTGCGTTTGTTTTCACGAAGTCAATGGTCATGGGGGTTAAAATTTGCATTTGTACTCATTTTGGACATGATCTGAACAACTGTGAGAAATGTCAGTTAAATTATTATAAAGACGATATCTAACTAACATTCTACGATATTTTGCGGAAAAAGGCAAAATTATTTTAATAACGTGACTGGGATTTCTCAAAAGCACTCAGAGGTTTCCACTACCTATCAATGTTCTCTCAATACGAGGTTATGAAAATGCTAAAAAATGCTCATTGATAAATCCCTATTATGTGAAAAAAACACCTTATTTTCAATACGAAATAGAATAAAATCGTCCATTAAAAGGGTTTTTTATACGTATTTCGTATTGATGTTATTAGGTTTAGAGGAATTAGAAAACTTTCAGTCATGTAAAATATGTGTGCGTTTGTTTTCACGAAGTCAATGGCCATAGGGGTAAAAAGTTTCATTTGCGCTTATTTTTTA
>PYIY01000149.1 GCA_003635195.1 Candidatus Poribacteria bacterium
TGCAGCTAACTTTTCTATTTCATCTCGCAAGAGGTGTTCATAAGGATCCTCTTTGGGGTGATAATAGAAGTTGCTCCGAGTGAAACCCAGCACCTCGCAAATCTGTCGAACCGAGTAATCGCTGCCTAACGCCTCAGCGACTCGGCACTCTTGAGACGGCGTTAGCTCAAGAAAGTCAATGCTTTTTTTTCGATGTCTAACGCCACGGTCAACCGCCCAACGAGCTGCTCAAGGTGAGCAATACGCTCCGCCGCCTCGCTGGACTGCTGATCCGTTGAGGAGACAAACAGCGTCGCTACATTTTCAATGACTTGCTGTTTCCACTTCGAGAGCTGTTGTTCGCTGAGGTTATGTCGTCTACAGAGCTCTGCTTGCGAACTTTCACCACTCAGGGCCTCAAGCACGACTTCTGCTTTAAACTCGGGCGTAAAGTTTCTTCGTTTCGCCATCGGAATGCTCCTTTCAGTAGATTGTTATTATATCACAATCTTGTTTTAGAAAGTGGCCCGAATTTCCGATGGCAGTACAAGGTCCCCTACTAATTCTTTTCTGATTTGCTGGTAATTTTCGTCAATGGATTTTTCAGGGTGCTGGTTATCTGCTCCAACTCCAGGGTTCTCCTCAGAGCTAGAGGCGGATGGATTTCCATTAGTTTCAGTATTTGTATCAAAATTAAGAATTTCTTCAGAGTTTCGATTCAAAAACTCAAGTCCGAGAGTCGTTATCCGATAATATCCAGTTCTAGGTCGTTCTATAAGTCCTCTCTGCTCTAGAGGTCTCTCCATCGTTACACCATCACTTAGACATCTCCTTTCATCTTCGGTAAGCGAAAAATGCTCCGTAATCATATTGATAATATCCGAACGACGATATTCCTCACCGTCAGCGATATATTGAAGAACAGGTAGAGTCATTTGGGCAGTAGTCGGTATAGGCATTCTTATCATAATCTCCGATATCAATTAAAATTCTATGGTTTATTAGTGCCAATAGTTTGAAAAATGTGTTAATAGCATAACATACCTAATCTGTTTGTCAAGAAGTTTCATTTACTCCTCAGAGATATTTAGAGTATCGTAGGTTGGGTTGAACGAAACTGAGGAGTCGGATGTGTGGGTTCCAAATACCCTTAAGTTCAATATCGCGTTGTATACACTCAAAAACGTAGTGAAACCCAACTTCATATCCTCATAGTCTTGGAAGCTTGAAAAAACGTTGGGTTTCACTCGGTTTCTGTTCAACGTGCCGAGTATGGAAAACCATCATTTTCTATGACTTTCATAAGTCTGATAGAATCCGTTCAACCCAACCTACAATGCAATTTAACACCTATCGGAACTGATACATTTCCTGCATTACGTCAAGCAGGTCCGGGGCATCAGAGAGATAGAGATCTTCTGTCTGTTCTTTGAATTCATCGGGAATGCCGTGCAACGCTTCGGCAATGGGACCGGCGATAGCAGCGAGGGTGTCCGCATCGCCACCCAGAGAGATAGCGTTACGCACTGCGTTTTCATAACTCACGGATTCCAGCGCGCACGTTATCGCCTGTGGGACAGAGCCTTGGCAAGTTATATCGAAAAAGTATGAAGGACGGATTTCGTCTACAGTCTGGTTTAGGTCGTAGCCGTATTCGGACGCAATAACTTGGCGGATGTCTGTGGGACTTTCGCCTTGGGACGCAAGCCAGATGGCGTGTGTCGTTGCCCGCGCGCCTTTCATGCCTTCGGGATGGTTGTGTGTAATCTCGGTTACCTTGTCGGAGACGGAGAGTGCAGCATCCAGGTTATCGCGGTTCAGGAATGCTGCCGGGGAGACGCGCATCGCTGCGCCGTTGCCGTAACTGTTATACGGTTCAGGTGGATCGGCATAAATCCACATACCAAAGTTCCCACCGTACCCTGCTCTTGGGTAACGACGGCACCATTTCTGCATCGTCTCCGCAGGCGGGAGGCCGTGCAGCAGAGTATCAGCGACTGCAACAGTACAAACCGAATCGTCTGTGAAACGGCAGTAGTCTCCGAAGAAAGGAAAATCCTTGGTTTTGATCGGATTCCCCTCGTAGATAGAACCGACGATGTCGCCTATAATCGCACCCAGCATATTCGCTCCTTAAACGAAAGTCCTCTATTTTACCATTGGAAAGGTCCTTTTCCCAGAATACCCCGTCTGGTAAAAACAGTCAACCAAAAACAGTGGAATTTCCAATGAAATGTGTTATACTATTTTCAAGTCTGAGCAATGCACAGATAAACAAAAAGGCAGGATGTTTCTCAATCACTATTTCACTAACATCTTGAAAAAGTAGAAGAGGACAAACAAGTGAAAGTAATTTTGACTATAGGAATCGTGTTGAATCTGCTGGTTACCGCTGCGCTGGCACAGGTACAAATCCCGGCAGAAAGACTGGAGGAGGCTTTTGTTCTTACGCCTGAAGAGCAGGAGGAAAATATTGAGATCTGCACCCAAAATTTGATTAAACTTGGTAAATCTATTGAAGCCTACTTGGAAGTAAACGGCGATTATCCCGAATGGCTCTCAGACCTTTACCATCCGAGATATTTACCGGATCCAGATGTGCTGATTTGTCCTGCGGATAGAATGGGCGGTAGAGCAGGTTTTGCTCGGAATATAGACCCGAAAATGCCGGTGAGTTACGGTTATCAGTTCCGCTCACAGCATCGGGAACGCATCCAAGAAAACCGAACCCTGTATGGCAATGGTGTGCCGCTCATCCGTTGTCGGCATCATCCAAGCCCAGATTTTCACTGCTTAAACTTGAGTTACGAATACAAAATATCTCGGTCTTGGAGTATTTGGGAAGCGACTCCAGAACAGTTGTATGACAGTCCTGAAGAAGCGATCGCTGCTATGGAGATAGGACTTCAACAACAACCGGACAATGAGCGTTTGTGCTATTATGTATATCCTGCGCTTGCGCGGCTCTATATTGAAACTGGACGCGAAGACAGGGTCAGTGGTGTTGTTGACCTCTTCAAATCAAGCATAAACACAGACTATCCGCGATATTATCTGACCCTCGCAAGATTGCTGGAGATGACGGATCGGGACGAAGAACTGCTCCAGGTTTTTAAGGAACTTGCGGAACAAAACCCAAATGACCGTACCGCTCATCGCAAACTTGCTGAGATTTATCAGAGATTAGGCGATACTGAGTTGGCAAAGGAACACCGCCTAAAGGCAGAACCGCTACTCGCATTAGTCGGAAAGCCTGTGCCTGATTTCTCCGCGACAGACCTTGATGGAAAGTCAATCTCGCTTGAAGATTATCGCGGAAAAGTCGTCTTACTCGATTTTCGGGCGACGTGGTCGAGTCCATGCCTTGAGGACACGCCGAATGTGAAAAAGGTTTATGATGCCTATAAAGACAAAGGCTTTGACATTATCGGTATCAGCCTTGACAATGATGAAAAAATGCTGCGAGATCACCTCAAGAAGCATGAGATTCCTTGGCGGCAGGTTTATAGTGGAAAAAGATGGGAGAGTCCTATCCCACAGCAATACGGCATTCGCAACGTCCCTTCTGGGTGGCTCATTGATAGAGATGGCACCTTAATCTCTCAGCAAGCCAGCGGGCGCATGTTAGAACCGCTTGTATCAGAGGCAGTGACAGAGGCAGAAAAGGTTAATCTCGTCAAACTAATACTGTTAATACTTGGAAATAATAGAAAATCCAACTAAATGATCGTAGAGTTTCCCAGCGTGGTGTGTTATACTATCTTCTGTGTTTAAACAACGCTCCGGTGAACGATTGAAAAATGCCCCACACTGTCAACGAACGCTCAAAAAACGAAAAGAGGAGCCCGAAATGAAAGCAATTGTGATCGTAGCAACCCTATTGAGTCTACTGATTAGCTTCGCGCATGCAGACGTAGCAACACCAGAACCGGCTGAACAACATGAAAAAAACATTGAAATGTGCACCCAAAACTTGCTCGCTATCGGCAAGGCGATTGAGGCACATCAAAAGGAACATGGCGATTTTCCAGCATGGCTTTCAGATCTATATCCGAAACACTTGGCAGATGCAAATGTGCTTCTCTGCCCCTCAGACAAAGAGGGCGGCAAACCGATTTATACGCCGAGCACAGATCCAGAAATGCCCGTGAGTTATAGTTACGAGCTTAACCCACAGTATAGGGGATGGAAAACCGAGCAACGCAAAGTGTATGGCGATGCCATGCCGATCGTGCGTTGTCGGCATCATGCGAATGAAGATTTTGTGGCACTAAACTTGAGTTTCTCCTCAAGAGTTTACCGGTCCGTCAACACTTGGGAATTCCAACCTGAAGATATATACGAGAGCGTTGAAGAAACTATTGTCACCTTGGCTGCTGGCATCCAGCAGCATCCCGACAATGCCTATCTTACTTATGTGTATCCTGCGCTTGTGCGGCTTTACATGGAAGTTGAAAGAGAAGAAGATGCCGAGAACCTCATCAACCGTTATAAAGAAACCCTAAAACCTGATAGCATTCGAGAGCACTTTGTCCTCGGGGATATGCTTCAGATAATGAACCGAGATGAAGAGGTGCTGCAGCTTTTTACCAAACTTGAAAAACTGGCCCCGAAAAACCGCAGTGTCTTCAGGAAGCTTGGCGAGATTCATGAAAAATTAGGCAACGCGGAGCTCGCGAATGAATATCGCATCAAGGCTGATCCTGCGAGGGCGTTAATTGGTAAGCCTGTGCCAGATTTTTCCGCCACAGACCTTGATGGCAATTCGATCTCGCTTGCGCAATATCGGGGAAAAGTCGTCCTGCTCGATTTTTGGGCGGTTTGGTGCGGTCCGTGCATTGCTGAAATGCCAAATGTCAAAGCGGTCTATGATACGTATAAAAACGAAGGATTTGACATTATCGGCATCAGCCTTGATACTGATGAAAACAGGCTGCGGGATTACCTCACAGAGAACGAGATTCCGTGGCGACAGGTTTTCAGTGGAAAAGGATGGGAGAGTCCAGTCGCACGTCAGTATGACATCCGTGGCATCCCAGCACCGTGGCTTATTGACAGAGACGGGAAATTAATCTCGCATCGAGCCAGAGGAGAAGCGTTAGAGAACATGGTCTTGGAAGCCCTAAAGGAATAAAATGCGGCTGATTTCTTTGATGCTGTGTAGCATTTTTATCCTATTCGGATGCGGTGCTGATGAAACGCCTACGCCGATAGCGCAGCAGATGCCGAACTACTTTCCTGATACTGTTGGCAGCCGATGGGTCTATCGGAACGCAGACGGATCCGAGTGGTCGCGGGAGATTACCGATGGCAATAGCATTCACGGAGAAGGCTCTCAGGTTTTTACCTACACACCCCCTGCCCCTGAAACGGAATTTGATTATCTGAAACCCGATGTTTTACGCGTTACGGAGAGCCAAGTTTTGTTTGTCATCGGTGAAAAGATAGATCGTTACGTTCAAAATGAAATCCCTGCTTCGGTAGCAGACGAGTTCGTTGGTTTGGAATTGGATATTATAGTAGCACCGATCACACACCCGGAATTTGTTTTCTACCAGTTACCGTTGACTGCCAATTTCCAGTGGGATGCCTTCAATACACATGTCAACGGCAGCATTGTTCTGCAGAACCTCGTTCTGCTGCAGTTCCCTTTTGAGGTAAAAGTGCGCGTTAAGGGAGAGGTCGTCGCGGTAGATTCGCTTGAGACACCTGCGGGGAATTTTGAGGAAACGTATCAGATTGAATATCAGACAGAAATCACGCAGCTGCTCTTCTCGGAAGCGGAAACAACGCAGCAGCATCAAACAGTATGGTTTGTTCCGCATGTTGGCATTGTCAAGATCGAAAATGAAGGTGGCATAACTGAATTAATTGCGTATACCTTCCCGGAAACAATCGAAAAGTAAAGGTTACGGCATACGGGGAATGAAAATTGTTATTTTAAGCGACAACAAACCCGGACACTATAAGCAGTCTTTAGGCATTGTGGAAAAAATGCCTGAATCCCAAACGGAATGGCTTACGGTAGAATTCTGGCGTAAGTGGCGTGATAATCTGCTGCGTGTCTTTATGTGTATCTTCGGCGGTATACCACTCCCTGCGTCGCTTATTCACACGTTCCTACGATGGGGTCTCACCTCCGAATCTTATAGCACGTTGACAGCCCTCCAAACCCCTGATATTATTCTTTCGACGGGTTCATCTCTCGCAGCGGTCAATCTACTGCTCGGTAGGATTCTCGGTGCCAAGACGGTCACATGTCGGAGACCTTCGCCATTGGGGATCCGCAATTTCGATCTTGCTATTCTCCCAATGTTTTCATGGCACGGTAAAAGAGACAAGGATAATGTTTGCAAAACAATCGGTGTGCCAAATCCGATTTCACCGGACACGTTGAACACTGAACGGAAACGACTGACGCAGGAACTCAACCTACCAGATTGCCCACGCATCGGACTCCTTATCGGTGGGACAGATCGGCATGAAACTGTTACGACTGCAGACGCTGGACAACTGGGTGAGATTTGCAAGGTGGTCGCAACAGAAATGGACGCACAGATATTGGTGACGACTTCCCGTCGGACACCGGCAGAAGTGGCGGAACATTTGGCAGCAACGCTTAAATACAACGAATGGTGTCCGTTTTTCATTGAACCAGACACCCCATCGGAACTTACAGACCCGTATCAAGCTATTCTTGCCTTAAGCGATCTACTTATTGTCACCGCAGATAGTTTCTCAATGGTGTGTGAGGCAGCAAGCAGTGGACATCCGGTTATTGTGCTAACACTATCAGATGAAAAAACGAGAAAGCCGAAACGGTATAATGTCTATCAGTATATGGAACGACATACGGTCGTGCGTCAGTGTAGACTTAATAAGTTAAGGCAGTGTATTACAGATGGGCTCACCTCACGTATGCCGAACACGCCGCTCCAAGATACGGCGATAGCAGTCGATGCGATCCGTAGTCTAATAGACAACAGCTAATCCGAGGGAATTGTGGAACTTTTTTTCTCACTCGGTGTGACAATCCGTACGACCTAAAAGTTAACACAAACTGACCATAACTTCACCGAAGGAGACCCACAATGAAAGCCAAACACATTGTTCACATACTTACCCTTCTGCTCACATTAGGCACCGTCGCTTTTTTCGTCGCGCGCCCTGAGGCCCAAACCGCCGAAGACCCTTGGGAAGCCTGGGTAGACCAACAGACCGAGACTGTGCTAAAGTCTGCTGAAGATATAGACGAATCACAACGCCCTGAAATGCGTGCCAAGATTCGGGAAAAATTCTCGGCACTCGCCGCGGAACTGAAAAATGAGATAGCCTCGCCACCACAGATGCAGGACTATGCGATCTTGCAAACGGTCAAACAATTGCGGAACGCTTATGACGAGGGTTACAACCGCAAACACAAGGATACCCCCGTGCGCGTGTCGTACAGGGTAGGTGACGCTGAAATCTTCGCGTATAATAAAAACATTCCGATTGCTGAAGTAGATGCGAAATATCCGCGGGATACTTGGCTTCAGATGCTCCTTGACAAAGGCATCACAATCAAGAACGCAGATGCGTATTGGGGATACCTATTCCTTCGGGATACATTAGTGCATCTTGAGAGACAACCGCAGGTATGGACATCTGGACTTTTCGGCATTCCAGCAACGGAGGATTGGGAAACCTACAAAGCCGCCTATATTGAGCGAGAACTCGATCAGATTCAAAAGCGGTTGAGAGAGAGACAACTGGCACCGGTTTTCAATATTGACGAAATCGTAAAAGAGCACCACCGTCATTTAGGAAAAGATGATGTCCCTGGAAAATTGTTTCGTTCTCTACAAGGCTTTCCTAAAGAGATACCCTGGGTTGAGTTTAACAAAAAACACGTTCTTGTAGTGCCACAGACTGTTAAAGCACTCCGAGATGCTTACGACGATAAATACAACGAAAAGTATACCATCACTTCAGGAAGTGTCAGCTATACACTCAACGGTGTCAATTTTAAGTACGATGTTCCGCTCCCGATGAGTGAAGTAGATGCGAAATATCCGCGCGAGGAATGGCTCCAGATGCTCCTTAACAAAGGCATTACCATTGACAACTTTGAAGAGTACTGGACATATCTATCAAAGCGGGATGAATTAGTGGAGCTTGAAAAACATTCAGAAGTTTGGTCTTCCGGACTCTTCGGCATCGCACCCACCGAGGATTGGGAAACCTATAAAGACGCGTATCTGAAACAAATGGTTGAAAAACTCCACCGTCGTAATGGAAAGGCTGCAGTGTACTTTGGCAAAGCTGATGCCGATGCGGCACTTATTGGCGCAGAAGAAGCACTTAAGCGATCAAGGGAATTGATTGAGAACTTAGAACAGTCTAAGCCTTTGCTACGCGACCGTTAGGTTCTGTTGAATTCGCGAGAAAAGGCGAGGTCCGCGGACCTCGCCTTTTTATATTAACACATGGCGTAGTTTCAATACTCGCCATATTTCTGGCTAATTTGCTACTGGCACGGAATCTCCCGCCATAGGTTTATAATATCCTGAAGCGAAGAGGTAGCCATCATGGCGGATTGCCCATGTGCGCTTCATTTCATTCATGCCACTTTCGGGATTGGGCCCTAAGTACTCAATCCAGTGTCCTGTCCCCGTTGCCTCGGCGATCTCTGCTCCAAGCATCCTTGATCCATCAAGACCGAGAACATTTTTAAGATCCGTTCCGACGAGGTCAGGTCTCGGTGCGTGTGCGACGAACATATCGTTCGCATCGGTGATGAACACATACCACTGCCCATCAATATTCATTGGATCGTTGTAATAGGCTGCAGCGGCTTCAAGTCCTTCAAATTCATAACGAGCGATCGCTGCCAGAACGAAGTCATGTGTAAACGCCACCGGATCATCTTTTGAGGCGAGTGTTAGCGTGGCAGGATCCGGTCCCCACGGTTCGTAATATCCCGAAGCAAAAAGGTATCCATCCTGACGGATTGACCAGGTGCGTTTCTGCGCTAATTTATTCGTTTCAGGATTGGGCCACAAGTACTCCGTCCAGCGTCCTTCGGTCGTCGCCATAGCAATCTCTGCACCTATGTATGATCCATCAATTCCAGGAATTTTCGTTATATCCCTACCGATAAACCCCGGGGCCAATGGGTGTGCAAGATAGGTATTGTTTGCATCGGTGATGAACACATACCATTGGCCTTCAATATTTGCTGGATCGTTGTAGTAGGTTGCGGTAGTTTCAGCACCTTCCGCTTTGTAAAGATCAACTGCTGCTTGAACGAAGGCAACCGCAAACGCCTCTGGATCATCCGTAGGCATCATTTCAGGCGGTGTGACGGCATCCATCATCGGTTCCGTCATTGCTCTCTCGCAGCCAGTAATGCTAACTGTTGCGAGTCCTATCATAAGTAAAATTAACAAAAAATTTTTCAATTTTTGATTCCTCTTTTAGTTCATAGAATTTAGTTTGATTTAATTGTAATCACTAATTCTCCAATTGTCAAATACTCTAATTTTCCTTGCCATTTCCTTCACAATAATGTAAATTCTGTAAAAAACCGACACCGCTACCGTGAAACATATTTATGAATTTTCTTCCTTATGATTGGGTCGCTATTGGGTACTTAGTCCTTACGGGTGTGCTAATCCTAATTTTCCACAAAAATGTTGCACGCTGGTATTTTTACTTGATTGCACGCGTGTTCTGTATCATAGGCATTGTACTACTGACACTCACTGACGAGTCTGCACTATTTCCTTTCCAATTCCTCCGAGATTGGTATCCGTTATCCACTATCGCGCTTTTCTATTTCGAGATGGGGAAGTTGACACAGATAGTGTTTCAACGTTATTTTGATGAAACCGTAATCCGTTGGGAAAAATGGGTCTTTAAAGGGATGCCAAGTCTCGAATTGAGCAGTCGATTTCCGTCTGTTATCTTATCAGAGATTTTACACCTCTGTTATTTTAGTTACTACGTCATCGCCGTGTTTTTAGCGGTATGGCTCTATTTCGGAGGGCGGATGGGTCCGTTTCAAGAGACAGTTTTTGCGGAGACATTAACATTTAATCTCAGTCTCCTCTGTTATCCATTTCTACCTGCCACTGGTCCCCGCTACCTTTTTGAAAAAATTCAGGGCCCATTGTCCAAAGGTTTTTTCTTCAGACTAACACATTCAATCGTCTCAAGGGGTTCATCGAAAGGCACGGCGTTTCCGAGTTCGCACGTTTCGTTATCAGTGATTGTGCTGCTCTACGCACTCCGTTATGATAGCACAGCGTTTCTAATCCTACTGCCAATGTGCATCGGATTGACTATCGGCACTGTTTACGGTAGATTCCACTATGCGATTGATGCACTCGTCGGTGCAGTTTTAGCAGGCATCGTCTTTGGTCTCGTAACCATAATTATTTAGTCTTCACAGGAAGTTTTGATGTAAAAGAACTGAACAATAGCCTGTCTGAAGCACCGCTTTTTACTTGACTGTTTTCTGGGAAACATTGTACACTACTTGATAGTGTAATTGAATGAGAACGCGCTTCACAGAAGAATTCACCGAAATATAGAAATAAATCGGAGATTTTGCATGTCCAACCAATTAGCAATTTCAGGTGGCACCCCTGTCCGCAACATAGAAAGCGAACCGTGGTCCCCATGGCCCCTCACGACGACCGAGGAGTGGGAATCGAAAGTTGAACCGCTGCTTCGGGAAGTATATTTGAGCACTAACGAAGGCTCCGGTGGCACGATGATTGAGCGTTTCGGTGCACAGTACGCACAGTATACTGGAACAAACTACGCGCTCTTCATGCCACATGGCACTGATTCAATCAGTGCAGCCTTAGCCGGTGCCCTGGATCTTGATGGGTTTAGCGATGGCGGAGAGGTTATCGTCCCGAACTACACGTTCGTAGCGACTGCGAGTGCTGTCTTGGAACGCCGATGCACTGTAGTTTTCGTAGACATTTCACCAGAGACGTTTACGATTGATCCCGCAGGCGTTGAAGCGGCTATCGGGCCAGAAACGCGTGCGATTCTACCTGTCCATCTCGGCGGTCATCCAGCAGATATGGGAGCATTACGAGAAATCGCCCAACGCCACCAACTCGCAATCATTGAAGACTGCGCACAGGCACACGGGGCAGAATATCAGACCAAAAAGGTCGGTTCCCTCAGCGATGTCGGTGCGTTCAGTTTCCAAGCGTCGAAGAATTTAACCTCCGGTGAAGGCGGCATGGTCACAACAAATGACAAAGACATTCAGGACCGGGTCTGCGCCTTCATGAATGTGGGACGTGCACCGGGTGGTGCGAGATGGGAATATCCACGTCTCGGTTGGAATTACCGCCCGTCAGAATACCTCGCGGCAATCCTGCTTGTACGGTTGGAGCTCTTAGAGGCGCAAACCGACCGCCGTAATCGAAATGCCGCCTACCTCTCCAACGCTTTAGAAGCAATCGATGGCATTACCCCCCCACAACTCGCCCCGTGGGTTACGAAACACGGCTATCATCTCTACTGCCTGAAGTATCATCCTGAAGGTTTCGGTGGCAAATCCCGTCAGGAGTTTGTCAATGCGCTTTCTGCTGAAGGCATTCCCTGTTCGATCGGTTACCGCTCCCCGCTTTCGGAGGAACCCGGAATGGCATACGTTGCAGAGAAATACCCGCACCTCATCCGGTCATTGCCTTGTCCGAATGCCGCATTGGTTTGCGAACAGAGCGTATGGCTCTTCCAAAATATGTTCCTGAATTTAGAAACGGACATGGACCAAATTGTGGAAGCCATCACTAAAATTCACAAAGCATGGAACTGATCATTAATACTGAGTGTAAAGTTGTAGGTATTGGACAAACCTTTTGAAAATCTCGGATGCCCCCACACAACAGCAGACCGCTCCTTGTTTATGATAATGACTGCGATTTTTGCCGATACTGGATTGCGCAGTGGCAGCACGTCACAGGTGACCGTGTTGACTATGCCCCGTCCCAAGAGATGGCGGCGGAATTCCCAGAAATACCGATTTCAGATTTTGAAAACTCGGTGCAGCTAATCCTCCAAAACGGCACAGTTTTGAGCGGAGCAGAGGCTGTCTTTCGTGCCTTGAATAGCGATTTACTTCTCTGGTGCTACTATCATCTACCCGGATTTTCAAGCGTATCGGAGTGGGTCTACCGCTTCGTTGCACAACACCGCCCGTTCTTCTCTGCGCTAACACGCTGGTTTTGGGGAACACATACCGAGCGAACAACGTTCTATCTCTCGCGCTGGCTGTTTCTACGGGGACTCGGCTGTATCTATCTCATCGCCTTTCTATCTTTATGGGTACAGATTCACGGATTGATTGGGAGCAACGGGATTTTACCGGCAGAACAGTACTTAGCCGCTGTCCGTCAACAAATCGGAACCGAAGGCTACTATCTTCTACCAACGCTGTTTTGGTTGAACCCATCAGATGCTTGCCTCCATTTCCTGTGTGCTGGCGGTGTTGTGCTCTCTTTAATCTTAATCGCAGGTTTCTTGCCGACTGCTGCGCTAATCGGTTTATGGATGTTCTATCTGTCGCTTGTGACGGTTGGTCAAGCCTTTCTTAGTTTCCAATGGGATGTGCTACTTTTAGAGGCAGGATTTCTGGCAATCTTTTTCGCGCCGCTGCGAATCCGCGATGCACTCACACGTGTGTCAGAAACTTCGACTGCGTTCTTATGGCTCTTACGTTGGCTCCTGTTTCGGTTGATGTTCGCTTCCGGATTCGTCAAACTTGCAAGCGATGCGGTGTGGCGAGACCTCACTGCACTCAACTTCCACTATGAAACGCAGCCGTTACCGACATGGATCGGGTGGTATGCCCATCAGTTACCGGAGTGGCTGCACAAAGTCTCGGTTATCGGTATGTTCGCTGTTGAACTCGCCGTCCCGTTTCTGATTTTCGCGCCACGCCGGTTACGGACGGCTGGATGTATCGGGTTAGTCGGTCTACAAGTGTTAATCATTCTGACAGGCAACTACTGTTTTTTCAACCTGCTAACAATCGCGCTGTGCTTTCTGCTCATTGACGATGTAACGTGGAGAGGTCTATTATCCAAACGGTTCATGCCGAACTTCCAATCCGTTGAAGGGTCTCCTCACCGATATAAACGCGTCTGTATAGTAGTTGTGGCAATGCTTCTCTTTGTATTGAGTGGTATTAGATTCGGCGGGCAACTCTTTAGAGATGGGCGGTTCCCTGATATCGCTTGGATTAGACCATTTCGGAGTGTGAACACCTACGGACTCTTCGCAGATATGACTGAATCGCGTCCCGAAATTATTGTCGAAGGCAGCAATGATCGGATAACATGGGAGACTTACGGTTTCCGCTGGAAACCCGGGGATCTTAAAGCGGCACCGAAATGGGTTGCACCGCATCAACCACGACTGGATTGGCAGATGTGGTTCGCAGCACTGCAAGGGAGTTATCGAAATACGCCTTGGTTCCCCCATTTCATAGGCGCGCTGCTACAAGGTAAACCTGAAGTCTTGCAGCTGCTGGCAGAAAATCCGTTCCCAGAAGAGCCGCCTCGATACGTTCGCGCAACGCTTTACGATTATCATTTTACCGACATCACCACAAAACGCTCGGAAGGGACGTGGTGGTCCCGAGAACGGAAAGGACTTTATTGCCCAGCAGTTTCACTCCGATAAAAATAGCAGGCACGTTCTACACTGCTGTTAACTTTAGGATTCACGCAACTCCTCTTAAAGTCCCCTGATAACGGGGATTTAGGGGGTTTAAAACTAAAAAAGTCCCCCTGATAACGGGGATTTAAGGGGTTTAAAACTAAAAAAATTTACCATCGCGTGCTAAATTTGCGTAAGTCCTGAACTTTACGAATCTAATAGGAGAATTTATGCCCAGTCAATTCTTAAAGGTTGCATTGGAAGCAGCCAAAAATGCTGAAGAGATTATCACCGCTTACTACACCGACGATACCATGAACGTCGAGCTGAAAGCGGACGAAACGCCGGTCACTATCGCCGATAGAGGTGCGGAAAAAGTTATCCGCGAAACTATTAAACAAGCATTTCCAGACCACGGGTTTTTAGGTGAAGAGTATGGAATCGAAGAAGGGGATTCACCATACGTCTGGATTATTGACCCGATTGATGCCACCAAAAATTACATCCGTAAAATACCGATCTTTGGCACGCAGATTGCGCTGATGAAAGGCGATGACCTGATCCTCGGTGTCTCAAATGCGCCACTCTTGAACGAACGCCTCTATGCCGAAGCTGGTGGTGGTGCTTTCCTGAATAGCAAACCGATCCAAGTCTCCGATGTAGCACAACCCAAAGATGCAATGATATGCCACGGCGGGCTGAAGTGGTTTGTAGAAAAAGGCACCTTTCCCGGCATCTACGGTCTTATCAATGACGCTGCACGCACGAGAGGATTTGGTGATTTTTACATGTACCACCTTGTGGCTTCTGCGAGAGTGGATGCTGTTGTTGAAGCGGCGATCAGCATTTGGGACATCGCTGCCATCAGTGTCATTGTGCGGGAAGCCGGTGGAAAGGTAACCGATATACAAGGACAAGCGGTTACAAAGGATACTGCTTCATTGGTAGCGACAAATGGCGTGCTGCATGACACCGTTTTGGACTATTTTAAAGATGCCTGATCGCAGTTCCGTCCTTTATTGGTAGTAGGACTTACGCAGATTGAACACAGAATCGGTATATTTTACTGAAAATGCTTCGCAGTGAGAATATCTCGTTGTATTTAACCCCCTAAATCCCCCTTATCAGGGGGACTTTAAGAGAAAAGGTGTCAGTCCTAAGCAGTATTCAGCGATCTACTACCAAAAAGGGCGCGTTCGCGGGAGTCCGCCCCAATCAATTTCAGGACCAAAGGACAATAACATCTCTACCTTCTCTGTCGGTTGGAGCAGGCAACCGAGGGAACGGAGCGGATTTTCATATCTACTTCCTTCGGCTGTTTTCCAGGCGCGTGGTGCAGGAATCGCTGCTTGCACCGATGCAATAACCGCCATCGGGTCTTCATCTGGCACCATCGGGTCACGCACCAAGCCTTGCGGATGGTACTTTGAGGGTTCATCCCATTTCGCATAACCGACGATGCTTTTGTCGCGACGCAAGACCCGATATTGCCTCATATTGAACTGATGCACCTCTGGATATTCAGGATTCCAATACACAGGAAAATTCTGGTCTGCCCATCTCTTTTTGATGTCATGCAGAACATCAAAGTCTTCAGGATTCACCGCTGTCCATTTGAGTGCGGAAACATCGGAACGTGGCGAGAGTTGCGTGCGTACCTCCCTTGTAACCTCTTGACATCCGACCTTCCGATATAATTGATACGCTTCTCTTGTGTCCGTATCAAGAATACACCCTCGATAATTTTTTCGCTCAAAATATGGATTCAGTTCCCGCATCAATCGGGTTGCGATACCTTGACGGCGCATATCAGGAGCAACATACATAACGGTTACCATCCCAAAATCTTGAGGTTTACCCGCAAGATACATATAAGTTTCTGAACCGAATACATGGCCAACAACTCTTTCATTGACGAATGCTAAACGAACGCCTTCTGGTTCGAGGTATCCGTCGTTAAACTTTTTTTCATAGTAATCGCTGTTGATATTGAAGGGCCCTGTTGACAACAACTCCCAAACTGCGTCATCGTCACCGGGTTGCCAATGTCTGTAAGTAATCGGACTACGCATTATGTCTCCTCTAATTTTTCGTTAACTACCTATCAATTTTACCACCAGGCGGTTCGGTGGTATCCCGTCAAATCAATTTCCTGACCGAAGGGTGAAAGCATTATAACGGTTGTTGTGGGTTCAAATGTGCAACCGTATGCACGAAGATGTGCTTCATATCGCCCACCTTCTGCTGCTTCCCAAGTGCGGGTTGTCGGGATCGCTGCCCGCACCAATGTAATAACTTCCATCGGGTCCATCTCTGGGACGATAGGGTCCCGAATTAATCCGTATGGGCGATATTCTGACGGTTCATCCCACCTCGCATAACCAATAATGTTTTGACCACGACGTAAAATACGGTACCCACCCATATTATACTGATGCACTTTTATACTTTGCCGATCACAGCTAACAGGAAAGTTCTGTTTTGCCCACATCTCATCCAACTCAGGTAAAGCACTTAAATCACTTAGATTCACTTCCGACCATTTGAGTGGCGATGAATTCTGACTTGGTGGAAGTTGCGTTTGCAGATCTTGTGTCAATTGTTGGTAACCAACTTTCTGATACAATCGAATAGCTGCCTCTTCATCCGTATCAAGAATGCTCCCGCGATACTCCTTTTTCTGAAAGTATGCATGTAACTGGTGCATCAAGTGGGTCGCGATACCTTGCCGACGCGTATTTGGATCAACGTATACGAGGCCTACGCAACCAAATTTCTGAATCTTTTTCTCAACGAGGAATGAATCGGACATGCCTAATACGTGTCCAACAGCTTTTCCACCAACAAGAGCCAAACAGATCCCTTCCGCTTCAACGGACCAATCACGAAACTTATTGCGATAACTGTTTTCACTGCTAAGTTGCCCAGAAGGCACCAACAGTTCCAAAATTGCGTCGTCATCACCAGGCTGCCAGTGTCTGTAAATGATCTTATGGCGCATAATCTTCCTTTCCGGACGAAATAGTTTTCATGATAGACATCAAAACGGATGCACTTTTCTGTCGGAAGCCAGAGATGATTTCCTTGAATATTTCAAGCGGATGTGTTATACTACATATTATAGCCTTGTGAGGGTTACATGTTTGTAGGAAGGAGAAACACAACAAAATGCACCTTGATTTTCAGGATGTGCTGGATCTGTCTTATGTGGTCGATGAAAAGAGTCCATGTGAGCTGCCGATTGATCCCGCCAAAATTTATGACCAAGCGACGTTAGAAAAAGATGGCTACTTTGAAAGCCGTATTGACACGTCTGGACACTACTCTACGCACATGGATGCCCCCTGTTTAATGTATCCCGGTGGCGCAACTATCGCCGAGATTCCAAAGGAGAAACTGACAGGACACGCGGTGTTGATGGACTTTTCTGCGATCAAGAAGCCGAATGATGCTGTGACCGCCGCAGACATTGAGGCGTGGATAGCCGAAAACGGCGAGATTCCAGAAGAGAGCATCGTCTTTATGCGAACGGGGATGGACAGGTTCGTCTATCAGGATAACTTCAACCGAGAGTGGATCGGTTTCAGTGAAGATGCCGCCGAACTACTCGTTGAAAAGGGCATAAAGGTCATCGGAACAGACGCATGTAGTATTGACTCAGTAGCAGGGCACCCACCGTTGCATGACGGTTTACCGCCTGCACATCTCGTTTTCCTCGGAGCCGGTATCCCGCACGTTGAAGATCTGTGCAATTTGAGTCAACTCCCGACGCATTTCTACGTGGTCATCGCGCCCCTAAAGTTGGCGCGGAGTTCTGGGGCACCGACGCGCGTCTTCGCGTTCGTATAAGTATCCTAAAGATGTACCTCTCTCCGTGAGATAGGGTGCGGTTCCGCAATCTCGTTTGACATGAGAAAAATGATACCCAATATCCCCGAACCGATCTTAAACCTGTTATACGAAATCGGTGAAGTTGCAGGAAAAAACGCTTATCTTGTCGGCGGATTCGTCCGAGACCTCCTTCTCAAACGACCCAGTCTCGATATTGACATCGTTGTAGAAGAAGACGCAATCCGAGTTGCAGAAACGATGTGTACCCAGTGGAATGGGACATTGGAGGCGCACTCCCAATTCGGCACTGCAACTGTTACGCCTGAAAATATTGACCTGCCTAAGGTCGACTTCGTCACCGCACGGCGTGAAACTTATCAAGGTACAGGCACGTTACCTATAGTGCAACGCGGGACGATCACTGACGATTTGCACCGACGTGATTTTTCAATCAACGCGCTTGCAATGCGCTTAGACCCAAGTGCTTTTGGCACCATCGTCGATAAGACTGGTGGACTCGAAGACCTTGAGGCAGGGATCATCCGGGTACTCCATAAGCAAAGTTTCGTAGACGATCCGACGCGTATCTTCCGCGCTTCTCGGTATGCTGGACGCTACGACTTCCGGATCGCTGAAACTGATGATGTTCTGATTCGGGAGGCACTCCCGATATTACCACAATTGAGCGGTGAACGGATACGTAATGAAATTGATAGGGTGCTTCTTGAGAAAGATGCAGGGAAGATTGTAGAACACCTAACACAACTTGGTGTATGGGAAATTGTCGCTACTGATTGGCATATATCGACTACGTTTTCGGACGATTTTAAGAAGGCAGAACAGGCAATAACTTGGGCATCAGCGCACCTCCCGGATGAAATGTTTCAGCCGGAACGGGTCCGCTGGATGACACTTTTCGGCACTGATATGCCGATGTGCCAAATTGAAGCCATCAGTTTCAGGTTGGTATTAGAGCATCAACTTCAACGACTGATAAGCCGCACACAGGCAATGAAACGCGGAGTTTTACTTGAAGAGGTGACAGCACCTGCCTTCGAAAAATTAGGATTCCCGTTGTCGGAAAACACATCTATTGAACACCAGAATGGCATGTGGTACATCCTTGATAAAGATAAGATGAAAACTTATGTATGTGGAGACGGGAATCTCTATCGGGTACAAACACCCTTCACTGCTTATAGGCAGTTGGAACAGACGCTTACGCCATTAAAGGCAACAGTAAAGCCGAGCGAGATTTACCAATTGCTAAAACCGTATCCGATCGAAGCTTTAGCACTCGGTTATGCAGATGCCGCTGTACCAGAATGGAAACGCGAAAAAATAAAAGATTACCTGCTTGCACTTCGCAAGACGCAACCGTTTATTACGGGAGATGATTTAATCGCGTTAGGAGAAAAACCGGGAAAAGCTTTTCAAACAGTGCTTTCGGAACTATTTGCTGCACAATTAGATGGGAAAATTACGACAAAGTCGGCAGCATTTTGTCGCTTGCAGAGACGCAAAGATCGCGCACCTCGCAAAATACTGTAAACTCAATAAAATAGAATGGAAGCCAAATAAAATATGTTCAGTCCAGAAATAATATACGGAGCAATTCTTATAGTTACACAGTTCATCATTCTGCTAACCTTTCATGAGTGGGCACACGCGAAATCAGCAGATATGTTAGGTGATTCGACAGCGCGTGAACAGGGGCGTATGTCAGTCAACCCGGGTGTACATATTGATATGATCGGCACAATTTTGCTGCCGCTGTTTGGTTCCCTTTTTAACATGGGGTTCTTCGGTTGGGCAAAACCGGTGCCGGTTAACCCATACAACCTCAAGAATCCAAGGCGCGACCTGATGCTGATCGCTGGTGCGGGGCCCGCCATGAATATTTTACTCACATTTGTGATCTTGATAATCCTCAAAGTGCTATTGGAGTTCGATGCCTTCGATGCCTCCGAAAATAGGCTCCACCTCGAAATTAAAAGGCAAATACGTATCATGGCATACATCAGCGTGCTTCTCGCGGCATTTAATATGCTGCCACTCTTTCCATTAGACGGTTTTAGCGTTGTGAGAGGGTTGCTACCGGAACAGTTGGCACGCGAATTTGAAAAACTGAGTCCTTATGGCATGCCGATTTTGATGTGCCTGATTTTCCTACCGGGTCTCTTTGGCATACCAAATTACGTCTTCATATTCTTGAACGATATCACCGCCACCATGCTCGGTGTGATAGCGAAAATTGTTGGGGTATGACGAAAAAAATTGATTCTTTTAGAATATATCTCTTACTATCCCTACAATCCTAAAAGTGCTAAATATGCTAACAGAAACAACTGAAACTCTCAAAAATCAAAATTTAGAATCCACATCTACTGAGGTAGACCCGATTTACTCGGTCAAATTAGAAGGCTTTGAGGGACCCCTTGATTTGCTCCTTCATCTGATTCAGAAAGAGGAGATGGATATCTACGATATTCAGATCACGCAAATCACTGACCGGTACCTGGAATATGTCAATTTAATGGAGGAGCTGGATTTAGATGTGGCATCCGAATTTCTGGTGATGGCAGCGACGCTTCTGCATATAAAATCGCAGAGCATCCTTCCACAACTCACAGCAAACGCGGAACACCCTATCCGCGACCAAGAGCAACTCGTAAAACAACTCTTGGAATACAAGCGCTTCAAAGAGGCAGCTAAAGTCCTGGATGTTTACGCCGAGCGACAAACATGGGTCTATAGTAGAAGTCCGAAGCTGCATGCGGATTTAGATGGCACGCGCGCATTCGAGATTAAAGCTACTTTGTTTGATCTGCTTACCGCTTTCAAGACTATAAATGACCGAGTCGCGGAAGCAGATGCCGACGAGTTCTACGAAACAGTTGAAGAAGAAACAATCACTGTCGAAGATAAAATCGCCTTTATTGACGGGCAGTTGGAGATTGCGGATCAACTGTTATTCGACGAACTGTTCCCGTTATCTTCAGGTAAAACGGATCGGATTGTCACATTTCTTGCCATCTTGGAACTGATTCGGATCGGAAAAATCGTTACCGTGCAAACTGATCATTTCGAGAGCATCTATATCGTTAAACAAGAGCAACAGCCGGATCGCGAGATCGCGCCGCCACCCGCGGTAGAAAACGCTCGTTCAGAAGAACGAGGCTATTAGGAACTATGTCTATGGATTCTGAAAATGTTATTGCTATCAATCCGATAGAAGAAATGGATCTGATGTCGGAACAAAAGCTGAAGTCAATATTGGAAGCGATTCTGTTTGCAGCGAGCGAACCGATTTCGATGGAACAATTTCAAGATGCGCTGCCGGGGGTCGGCAAACGTGCTGTCCGCAAAGCACTCGCTGCACTTCAGGACGAGTACGAAGAGATAAATCGAAGTTTTCACCTCGCTGAAATAGCGAATGGCTACCAAGTATGCACGCGCCCAGAATATTCAGAATGGATAGAGAAGTTTTATACCCGACAAGTTCGCGTTACGCTGTCTCCATCCGCGCTTGAGACGCTTGCAATTGTCGCATACAAGCAGCCTATCACACGTGCCGATGTTGCAGCCATTCGTGGCGTAAACAGCGACAGCGTCCTTAATTCGCTCGTAGAGAAAAGGTTAGTTCGCATTACCGGCAGAAAAGAGGGGCGCGCCCTGCTTTTTTCAACGACAGATGAGTTCCTGCAACAATTCGGATTGAAAGATGCCTCTGACCTACCTTCACTTGATGAAATCGACGAACTTCTCACTACACCAAATGGGAAGGAAGCCCCGCCAAACCTACTTCCAGAGATGATGGAGGAGAGCACTGAGCAATGAACTACGATGCCTGGTTCCAGTGCAGTGAAGGATGCAATGAGACCTATCCACTCACTGAAATTATCTATCGGTGCAGAAATTGCGATGGGTTGTTAGAAGTCCAGCACGACATAGAACTGCTGAAACAGCGCAGTGCCGCTGAATGGAAAAACCTCTTTGAGCAGCGCTATATGCGGACGCAATACCCCTACGGTAGTGGCGTCTGGGGAAAAAAGGAGCTCGTTTGCCCCAAGATTGATGATCATAATATCATCTCTATGTATGAGGGTGGCACGAACCTGTTTTGGGCAGAACGTTTCGGCGAGCAGCTCGGCTTACATGACCTATGGATCAAACAGTGCGGCAATAGCCACACAGGGTCTTTTAAAGACCTTGGTATGACCGTTTTAGTCTCAATGGTTAAGCAGATTATCAGTACGTCAGGAAATATCCGCGCTGTTATGTGTGCTTCCACCGGTGATACCTCCGCTTCACTGGCAGCATTCGCATCCGCTGCTGGGATTCCTGCAATTATCCTCTTACCGAAAGCGAAGGTTACACGTGAACAACTCATTCAACCTATCGCTAATGGGGCACTGACGCTTTCGCTAGAGACAGATTTCGATGGATGTATGGAGATCGTCCAAAAACTTTCTGACCGGAAAGATTTTTATCTTGCCAACTCGATTAATTCCCTCCGCATTGAAGGACAAAAAACAATTAGCATTGAGATCGTACAGCAATTTGATTGGGAAGTCCCGGACTGGATAATTATTCCGGGCGGTAACCTCGGCAACGTCTCTGCACTTGGACTCGGTTTTTTAATGATGTACGAACTCGGTATCATTGACAAACTGCCGCGCATCGCTTGTGCGCAAGCCGAACGCGCGAATCCGCTCTACCGAAGTTATCAAACAGGGTTCACAGAGTTCAGCGCGATTACGGCACAAGCGACACAAGCAACAGCAATTCAAATTGGGAACCCCGTTTCGGTGCATCGCGCAATCCGTACCCTGAAACGATTTGATGGTATTGTCGACCAAGCGACAGAAGTAGAACTCGCAGACGCTGCAGCAAGAGCCGATAGAACAGGGTTGTTCAATTGCCCGCACACCGGTGTGGCATTGGCAGTGCTGATAAAAATGGTCGAACGTAAACAGATCCTCCCGAATGACCGAGTCATCGTTATCTCTACAGCCAACGGTCTCAAGTTCCCTGATTTCAAGGTAGCCTATCACAACACCGCTCCTGGTGAACCTGCCCCTCGCTACCTAAATGCCCCGATTGAATTAGAAGCAGACTATGAAGGTGTCCTGAAACAGATCGGCGCACATCTTGATGCATAACACCTACCTATAGAGATGCAAACTGGATCGTACGGCGATAAAGATTTGCAACAAATCCACAAAATATGGTATAATCTAAACGTTAACTTATAAACTTCATGAAAATTAATAAGCAATAGGAGTGAATGAATGTCAGAACAGTATCAGCCTAAGCCTGAGCACAAGTTCACCTTTGGATTGTGGACTGTGGGCAACCCAGGACGGGATCCATTTGGTGATGTTGTCAGGCCCCCCCTGAAACCTACCTACACAGTCGAAAAATTAAGTGAATTGGGCGCGTATGGTGTCAACCTGCACGATAATGACCTCGTTCCATTTGATGCTTCAGCCGCTGAACGCGATAATATTGTTAGCGAATTTAAGAAGGCACTTTCAGATCACGGCATGAAAGTCCCGATGGCGACAACGAACCTCTTTTACCATCCTATCTTTAAAGACGGGGCTTTTACCTCCAACGACCCGAAGGTCCGCGCATTCGCGATTCAGAAAACATTAAATGCCATTGATCTGGGTGTCGAACTCGGTGCAACGGTTTATGTGTTTTGGGGTGGCCGCGAAGGTGCAGAAGTGGATGCCGCTAAGAACGGACCCGATACGGTCAAATGGAACCGTGAGGCTATGAACTACTTCACGCACTACGTTAAAGACCAAGGCTATGATCTCCGATTCGCGCTTGAGGCAAAGCCGAACGAACCGCGCGGCGACATCTACCTACCAACGACTGGCCACATGCTTCACTTTATCGAAACACTGGATTACCCAGAGATGGTCGGCGTTAACCCCGAATTCGCCCATGAAACGATGGCAGGGTTAAACTTCATCCACGGTGTCGCGCAAGCTTATGAAGCCGGTAAACTCTTTCACATTGACCTCAATGACCAGAAGATGAGTCGTTTCGATCAAGACCTACGCTTCGGTTCCGAAAACATCAAAAGTGCATTTTTTCTCGTTAAATTTCTTGAGGACGTGAACTGGGATGGCAACCGCCACTTCGATGCCCACGCCTACCGCACTGAAGATGAACAAGGCGTATGGGACTTCGCCGCAGGATGCATGCGCAGCTACTTGATTTTAAAGGAAAAAGCACACCGTTTCAACGAAGATGCAGAAATTCAGGGGATTCTCGCCGAACTGCAAGCACGCGATCCTGAGCTTGAGGCACTCATGGCAAATTACAACGCCGAAAGCGTCGGAAAACTAAGAAAGATAGATTTTGAACCCGATACCCTCGCACAAAAAGGGCTCGGATACGAGAAATTGGATCAACTCACATTTGAAGTTTTAATGGGAGTCCGGTAAGCCAAACTTTTACCTGGGGGTCTACGGGGAAGCGCGTGAAATTCCCGACCCACCTCACCGAACCGTAAGGAGTAATTGGCAGTCGGTTGTCGGTAAAGAGGTTCGTCTCACATTGGTTACTACTAAAGATAGCCTCAAACCCCGTAGCTCGTAATGAAGCAGATCGCTTATGGGCGAGTACGCCGCAAAATGGAGAGCGGATTTAAGGAACGTATCCGATAGATCCAACGCCCCTTGTTCCTCCGCAAGGAAAAAATAAAAAATGAACACGCTTATTATTGCGGTTTTGAGCTTTGTCGGCTTCATCGTCGCCTATCATACATACGGTAAATGGCTGGCGAGAAAGATTTTCGGATTAGACCCGCAAGCAACGGTGCCGAGCCAAGAACTCAAAGACGATGTTGATTATGTGCCAACCAAAAAGGAGGTCATCTTTGGGCATCACTTCACAAGCATCGCTGGCACAGGTCCGATTGTAGGGCCCGCGATTGCTGTTTTTTGGGGTTGGTTACCAGCGTTGCTATGGGTTGTACTTGGCTCTGTTTTCATAGGTGCTGTTCATGATTTCGGCGCGCTTGTTGTCTCACTCCGCAACCGCGGGCAAAGCGTCGGTGAAGTAGCGGGTAGAATGATAGGTCCCCGCGCCAAATTCCTCTTCCTTTTTGTTCTCTTCATGGGCTTGACGATTGTCCTTGCGATCTTCGGCTTAGTCATCGCCCTGATTTTCTCCTACTATCCTGAGTCTGTTTTATCGGTCTGGGTGGAAATTCCACTCGCTATCGCCATCGGTCTCTGGATTTACCGTAGGGGCGGTAACATCCTTATTCCATCTATTATCGCACTCGGTATCATGTACATAGGGATGGGTGTCGGTGCTTACCTTTTACCGATTGATTTAAGTCAAATATTCGGTATTCCGTTACTGGGACAGACCTACCTGAACGTCGTTGTCGTCTGGACATTAGTGCTTTTTGTCTACTGCTTCATTGCCTCGGTGCTACCGGTATGGACACTCCTACAACCCCGTGATTTCATCAACAGCCACGAACTCGTCCTGGCACTGCTCCTATTGATTCTTGGACTCGCCGTAGCAGGCTTGACAGGTAAAGCAGACTTGGTGGCATCCGCCCCCGCTGTTGCCTCAGACATTCCACCCGATGCGCCACCGATCTGGCCCTTCCTCTTTATTACGATTGCTTGTGGTGCTGTTAGTGGTTTCCACTGTATGGTGAGTTCCGGGACTTCCAGTAAACAGGTTGAATCCGAAAGCGACGCGCAATACGTAGGATACGGGGCAATGCTGCTTGAGGGTGGACTCGCCGTTATCGTTATTCTCGCCTGTTGTGCTGGCATCGGAATGGGGATTTTCAATCGAACTGGCACGGGTGCAAACTATACGTTTGAACCTATCGTCAAAGCAGAAAGTGCTGCACCTGTCACCAATCAAGATGCCTGGCGGACGCGTTATTCTACGACCACAACGACGACAAATGCTGATGGTACAACAACGGTCGTCGGAGGCTGGGCAAGCCACAATCTCAAAGCGAAAGTGAGCGCGTTCGTTGATGGTGGTGGGAATTTCCTTGCGTCACTCGGTATTCCACTCAAGATGGGTATTGCGATTATGGCTGTTCTTGTTGCCAGTTTCGCTGCTACAACGCTTGATACCGCGACACGCCTCCAGCGATATGTCATCTTTGAGCTCGCACAGACGGCTAACATCAAACCGTTAATGAACCGTTACGTCGCTACTGCGTTTGCGTTAGTACTTGCGGCTGCTGTCGCCTTACTACAGGGACCAAGTGGACCCGGTAGTGGGGGTTTGACACTCTGGCCCCTCTTCGGGGCAACAAACCAGCTCCTCGCCGGATTAGCGTTCATGGTCATTGTCTTTTATCTCGTCCGTCGGAATAAACCGATCTGGTTCGCGTGCCTCCCGATGATCGTCATGCTTATCATGCCTGCTTGGGCAATGCTGCATCAAATGTTCGATCCAGACACCGGATGGCTCTTTACCGGTAAGTATCTGCTCTTCGGTTTTGGTGTCGTTGTGGAGGCGTTGCAGATCTGGATGGTTGCTGAAGGAGTCATTGCGTGGCGAAACGCCCGCGGGAATTACCCAGAACTCCCACCGTTAGAAAGCGTTGCTGCCGATTAAATCACCACCCACACAATTTCAAGGCATCAGTTCTGCCATTCAATAGAGGGTATAAAGATGTCAGCAATTTCAGAAAAACAGACAAAAACCGAAGAACTCCACAACTATCCGTTTGAGGCGGACATCTTCCGAAGGACATTCAACAGATACGTCCAGAGATTTAATACTGCTTTTATCGTTTCAGTCCTCTTGATTTGCTCACCTTTCATAGCATACGCGATTGCATGGTATTTAGGGGAGGCAAGAGTTGATGTTACAGGTTTCTTAAACCTTTTGCATGCAGGTGAATCTCTACTGTTAGACGTGGGATTTCCACATATAGTATTCGGAGTGTTTGCTTCCGGAATTATTTCAGTGGGTCACTTCGCTTTTGGGTTTATCTCAGTCGGTAATTTCTCTTTTGGCGTGATTTCAATCGGGATGTTCTGCTCTTGCGGCATTATATCTATGGGTGTTATGTTGTCCGTTGGTGTTATCGCAATTGGATATGCACGCGCTTATGGGGTCATCACTATCGCTGTAGGGAGCAAAAAACCTTTTGAAAAAAGCACATACATGAACGGAAAGGCTTTCGGAGTGATTGCAATCGGGCGGCAGGCACACGCGGTTTATTCGCTATCTTACGGAGAGGAAGGCGAAGGCGTTTATCAGTTTTCACCGAAACGACAGGATCCGGAGGCTGTCGCACTTTTTACGCGTTGGTTCAAGAAATTCAAAAACACCTTTGTTGCACCTGCTTAAAGCGATCCCTTTTCTGAAGGGTGTGTAAATATTTTGTCAAGTGTTCAAATTGAGAGAGGTCTGTAAAAATTTTATTGCTACAACACACGGTGGATGTTTCTCAAAACTATTCTGAGGGCATCTCACAAGTTCTTTCAGGCAAGGAGTGTTCAATGAAGTTTAGAGTGCGCGAAAAGTTGAAATACATGTTTTTAGGTGGATTGCTGACCCTTACTGGTTTTATGCTCGGTAACATGAACAGTGAGACTACAGCACAATTGGGATATGAAACGATTGATAAACTGGCCGTCAGAGAGTTAATCGTGCGTAAGGATATAAGGGTAATGAGTGATGGTATGGATCCTCGAGTTCATATCTCTTGGGACAGAAATGGTGGACGCGTGGTAACTTATGGTCCAAAAGGGAAGGGTGCCGCTTCTATTTTAGTCGCGGAGGGTAATGGCGTTCTGACAACTCAGGGGTCAAAGGAGAAGACCGGTGCTTCTCTCATGGTTAATGAAGGAGGCGGGGTCCTTTCACTTTTCGCGCCTGATGGAAAAGCCAAGATTGTCTTAGGTATAGCTGAAGGTGAGGGAATTGCTTACTTAGTCAATAAATTCGATGAAGCGCGTGTATTGAAACCTTAGTTGTAATGGACTGAGAGGACTTGCTGATCAAATCAAATTCTCTAACCCGGTGGGAAATCCGTAATAGCTGTCAATTCTGATTCTGCTATTAAGAGCGGCATACCTCGTAACACACCGCGGTTCGGGGTACATATAAGATAGGTGATTGACTCAAATATTGCAACCACAAGTTCTTTGTTACGCGGATCCGGTTTCCCTACTTCTACATGATAGTCTTTGCCTCGTTTCTGATAGGCAATACTGAAAATACGTCTATCTGAGACCTCCCAGTCCAGTGTCTCTTCCGCAAATTTCTTAACAGATGCCCAGACTTCCTCTGCTTGGGCATCATCTTTCGCTTTAGGAATAAAAAATTTTGTTTCTGTAGTCATATTGATTCCTCTCAAAAATCATCTGGTACAGGGAACATTGCGATTTAGAAATTCTGAAGTGATAGCACCTATCCATCAGCTAGGCAGCTACTTTTTCGGAAAAGTAACGAGCTAACAATTCTTCCAAATCAAACAGAGAACCATTTAAATGGACAGGATCAATTGTTAATTCTGTTGCCTCAAGGGCAAGATCATCTAACAACTCTGATGTAATAACGGTATTGTCCAGATCAAACAGATAATGATTTAATTGGACAAAATCTGCGTTTGTTTTCTCTGCAAATGTGGTTCCTCTTCGGTTCACCGCGTTAATGCGATCCTCAATTTGCGATGCAAGCAACCGCTTTCGCGTAGATTCCACTACTTCCTCAAAGATACCCTCCTCCTTGAGAAAATCATCAAAGTTACCACCGCTATACTTATTCATTCACAATCCTCCTACTTTGACATAGATTTTTTCGATGCCGTGCCAAACTCAAATCTGCTTGTGATATTCTCCGCGATTTTTTGATAAAACCATGCAGCAGGACCATCTCCTTACCTCTGATAGTGAATAATACCCTTGAGATACGTCCACTGCTGAGCCGACTACGAACTTCCCATAAATAGGTTTCTATTTTCCTGACAAGAGGCATACCCAAGGGCCAGTCAAATTGAACAAAATGTATATCTCTTCCGATAACTTTTCTGTCCGCCTTATTAAGACGCTTAAGCCATTGCTGAACAGGTAAACGTCCAGCATCCGTACGAAAAAAGGTAACACTGAGGACAGGTTGATCATTCATAGAAATAAGCCAAGTCTTGAAACAATCTATCCCCGAAACGTGCTTACGTTGATAAGCCTTCAACAGCCGCAAAGAAATCAGCATTTGATGCGCTGAATCCATACTGCTGTTCTACCTCCCGAATAGCGATCTCTGTTGTGAACAGATTATCGTACGTATCAGGGAACTCCACACCGGTCGTGGCATCGCGGAGTAGCACCATGTTATAACCATACCTTGACATAGAACGGATACCGTAATCCCTGCCCAACACGCACCAATTCGTTGCGAAACCAGCAAAGAGCAGATGCAAGATACGCCGCGCCTCCAAGAGTTCATGCAACTGCTGTCCAGTTGCAATGACAAACTCTTCCGGTCTTACATCAACTGCAGGGGAGACAGCGAGTTGTGATGCGAGTTTATCCCAATGGATGCCTATCCCCGGAGGTTGACTACGCGGCCCACGGTAAACGGCGTAGTCACCCTCACGACTTCGGAAATCAGAGGGTGGCCACGCCGAGGGTGTAGACGGTTCAGGCGGTTTGTGCCGATCAAGCTGAGGATATTGCGCCGCTACCGACGGAGAAGGCGCGTGCACAATCGTCAAACCCGCTTGCCGCGCAGCATTTATCACAGGTACAACGCACTCCTTCGTTATCTGTGCTGCGCGTTCTATCCAACTCTCAATGAAATGCACGTTCCATAAATCAACAAGTACCAAAGCCGTCTCATCAACCGGCAACGGCATTTCAAACTCACGCCGGATGAACGCCGTTTCGCGGCACGGCACGTCTGCCGGTGTGCTATCCTGAAAGTAGCGGACACGTAAATCTAAGGTTTTCATTCTGGCTCCTGAAATAGCGTCTCATCAAGTTCTGCATTCAATGTGATACCAGTTACTCTGCTTTCGCTAAAGGGTTGACCGTCCACATTCTGCACAATATGATATGGCACTTTGATACCATCAACATCGCGGTAATCATCCATGAGGGTTTCCCTGTTCACAGCCATGCCTTGGCTCATCTCGCGATAAGAGATTTTCACAATATAATGTGTCTCGTCGCTAATGAAGACCTTCAACATCTCTCCAGACGGTTGTTGAACAGCTAGAACATGGGCTTGCTTACCTTGCACCTCTTCTGTACCCGCATATTGGATCGGGATATTGTTTTGTGAAAGGTTCGCCAAAAGCCATACATTCTCTCGGAAAACTGCATCTTTGAAACTATTAGCCAGCTGCGGTGGAATCGGTTGAACGCCCATCGGTGTCATGGCGAATCCAGCAGTGCCATCGAAGACATAAGCCATTTCGCCTTGGGGCATCTTCATATCCTGTCTAAACTTATCAGGGTAAACATAGTACGATTTGCCTTCTATCTGCATCGGTCCTGCGGGTGTATTAGCAGATGCGCGCGCTTCCATAACGATGTTTTTCACTGCTTGCAACTTCTCAAGTCCACCGTGTGCCGCAACTGCTGCCGCGAGAACTTCTTTGGCTTTCGCCATGTCCGCTTCACTTGCCTCCGGCATCGGTTCCGCAGGTGGTGGTTCCGGTTGCTTGATCTCAATCTCGTTAATCTCGCCGAACTCATCAAGTGGTCGGTCGAAACTATCTTTATTACCGACGGTGACGATAGTGAGCGTATCTGGATTGAGGTATTTTCGCGCCACTGCTTGGACATCTGCCGCTGTGACCTTGGCAATGTTATCTGTAAAGGTTTCCAGGAAATCTGGTGCAAACCCCCGATAAGCGAGCATCATCTGTTGAAATGCGATTTGAGAGCTGCTCTCGAAACCGAACACAAACGAATTGATAAGCGAATCTTTAGTACGCTGCAGCTCCGCCCCCGGCACAGGTGTGTCTCGGAGCCCTTTGACGACATCAATAATCAATGAAATCGCCTCTGCGGTTTTATCCGCACGCGTCTGAGAATAGGCAAACCATTCCCCCGGATTCGTATAGTAACTGGTCTGCATAATGCTACCCACCATATAGGCAAGGCCATGCTTCTCACGTACTTCCCGCATGAGACGAGAGGTAAAACCCCCTTCTCCGAGAATGTCGTTCATGACGCGGAGCGCGAAATAGTCAGGAAAATCCGGTGCCCGTTTGATACCGAAATGCCCGATGAGCATCGTCGTCTGGTTCAAATCCTTGAAGATATAATTAACAGACGGTTTTGGTGTAGCATTCACCATTGGAATTTCAGGAAACGTAATTTTTGTGGGTTCCCAACCTTCAAAAACTTTTTCAAGTTGCGTTATCAAGGTTTCGGTATCAAAGTCACCGGTAACGGCGAGCATTATATTGTCTGGATGATAATACTTCGCATGAAACGCTTTGAGATCGTCAGCGGTGATGCTTTCTACCCCCTCGATTTCAGGATACCATCCGAACGGATGATTCGTCCCGTACAGCAGCGCAGAGAAATTACGCCACGCGAGTTGGATAGGGTTATCGTTCCGTCGGCGGATACCTTCAATCGCCTGCTGCTTGCGAAGTTCCAACTTATCTTCACGAAACGCAGGATTCCTGAGCACATCTGCAAAGATTTCCAACCCTTTCTCAATATCTTCTGACAGTGTAGAGAGGTTGATTGTACCGTATTCGCGGGACATGCCCACTTCAACCGCAGCCGCCATAGATTCTAATTCTTCATTCAACATATCCGGTTCACGCGACACCGTACCGCCAGTGCGCATAACGCTTGCGAAGATTGAAGACAATCCGACTTTATCCGCTGGATCATAGATGTTCCCAGTTTTTATTAAGCCGTTAATGTTAAAAAGTGGCAACTCGTGGTCCTCAAGCAGATAGAGTGTCATCCCATTTGAGAGTACCCGTTTCTCTGGGACAGGCGGTTTAAACTCGATGGGTTCAAAGGTAAGTTCTTCGTGAGGTTTCGCGAATGTAGACGGAATGCCCCATACCATGAGGCAGGCGATCAGCATCGCAATGACAAGTCTTGAATAGGTTTGTCTTCTCATTACTCATTACCCTCCGTGTTTTCACCGGCGGGTACTACTGCCTCTTTTTTAACGAGTGTGCCGACGGTGCGGTTGCTTTTCGTGAAATAGGTTTTTGCGACTCTCATGATGTCCTCAGGTGTAATTTTATACATATTCTCACGCCAACCCAAGATATAGCGCCAGTCGCCAGCGATCCCTTCATAGAAAGCCAACTGCTGTGCCATTCCGGCGTTTGAACTGAGATTCCGGATGAAACTGGCATCAACCTGCTTAAGGATGCGTTTAAATTCCTTTTCCGCGACAGGTTCGGCCTTCAGCCTTTCGAGTTCTGCGTAGATGACTTCTTCAACATCAAGGGTGGTGTGTGGCGAGCGCGGTGTGCCGTTTATGACGAAAAGATTGTCGTAGCGCGCGCCTGGATACCCATTTATTGAATTCACAGAGACAGCAATGCCTTCCTCAACAATGTTTTTGTAAAACCGAGAGGTCCGTCCATCGGAAAGGATAGCAGAAATCATATCGAGTACGTAGTCGTCAAAATGTGGGATTGTCGGCTTATGATATCCAATCATGAGTTGCGGCTCGGCATCAAATTCCACTTCTATACGACGTTCCCCTTCCTGCGGAAGTTCTTTCGTTGTTACTTCACTCGGAAGTGGTTGTGCCTGCATATCACCAAAATATTTATCAATAAGGGCAACGGTTTTGTCTATGTCTATATTTCCGACAATCACCATGACAGAGTTATTGGGTGCGTAGTGGATCTTGAAAAACTCTTCCGCTTTGCGTCGATTGAGCATCGCAATATCTGAGGGCCAGCCAATGATTGGCATCCCATAAGGATGAGCAGTGAACGCAGCGGCGATAAACTGTTCATAGAGTTTGCCACCCGGACGGGTATCTACACGCATACGGCGTTCCTCTTTAACAGCTTCACGTTCTACATAAAATTCACGGAGGACTGCGTTCTTAAGCCGATCGGACTCAAGCATCGCCCACAGTTCTAACTTGTTAGACGGCAACTCCACCGTATAAATCGTGTAATCAACAGATGTGCCAGCGTTGAATCCTGTGCTACCGTGTTGGGTATAGATTTCAGTATATTCACCGGTGACAATCCACTCCTTCGCGAGTTCCTGTTGTGCTTTGAGTGCTGCTTCCAATTCGGCTATTTTATCGGCATCCGCTCTTGAGCCTTTTGAACGCTCCATGTCAAGCGCATCACCTATCCGATCGATTTCAGCAAGTACAACCTTCTCTTTTTCATAGTCTTTTGTGCCGACTGTTTTAGTGCCTTTGAACAGCATGTGTTCCAACATGTGGGCAATACCGCGCGTATCGTCTGATTCATCTACGGACCCGGCTTTAAAGAGGATGTAGGGTGCAATCGTCGGCGAGGTGTCACGTTTAATCATCAATAACTTCAGACCGTTGGGAAAGACATGCTCTACCACACGGTCCGAGAGATCTTGTGCTGATGCTATTCCAGTCAAGGCGATAAGGAACGAGATCAGCAAATAACGTATAAATTTCATTATTAATATAACGGCAATTTTAGCTCAGAAAATGCCGCTTCCTTTCGATATAAAAAACCCTCAGTCATAAAACGGGGTACAAGATTTTCTTATAGAAACGCCAATTTGATAACAAACGATGTGAATTTAATAAGGGATCTTTTCTTCCAAGGGCTACTTTGCGACCCTTGTAGCACAAACTTTCCAGTTTGTGTCAATGAGGCGCAAACTGGAAAATTTGCGCTACAATGTGTTTTTATCAAACTCACGTTATATAAAATTCGACAGAAAAATAAGATAATAGGTAAGCAGAAAGGAGCCTCGATTCGGAGGATCGAGGCTCCTCATGCTCTATTCTTTGTCAAGGTCCCCGAGTAACCCGACGAGGGCAAATCTGATGTGTGATGAGAGGGCAGAATTCTCCGCGCGGAGGTCTGCGCCTTCTTCATCAGGATACATGACGTGTGCCGCGACAGCGCGCTTGACCCACCGTTCTGCTCGGTCATCGTAAGGAATATATTTTTCTTTCGGTGCCGTGCACGCTGGGCATTCTTCTGGCGGGCTATCTGCTTCTTTCCACAAATAACCGCAAGCAATACAAACAAACATTGCAAAGTCCTTTCTCTGTTCCGCAAGTAGATTAATATTTTAATACAGAATTACCAAAATAATTAATCTTTGGGAAATCGAAGTTATAGGTTTTAAAATTAGAATCAATGCCTGCATTTTAGCAGATGACATAATGAAGTGCAAGCATTAAATTTAATTTGAAAGACTCACAGTCTGCGAAATTGTCCGACCTTTAATTTTTGGACTGTTCCTTCAGTTCGGCAATGCGGTCTCGTCAGGTCTGTATTTTTCCAACTTATCTGTCAACCCACGCATTCATACTTTGTCGTAATGCATCTAACATCTGAATGTAACGTTCTTTCTGTTTTGCATTCTTGCCTGCATCAACGAACTGTTTCCAGAAATGGTCCGATGAAGAATTGGTAGATAAAATACTGAAAGCGTATTTGTAGTATTTAAACGCATCATCATAGAGATCATTTGCAATGCATGCATGCCCAAGTGTCATCGGATAGTGATGGCTTGTACCTGCATAGCCTTGTAATGCACGTTTTGCATGGGTCAGCGCAATTTCTGGGAAGATACCCTTTTCAAGGAGTTCTTCAGCAAACCTGCGTTGGTAAAATGGTTCCTGTTCGCTGACTTCTCTCTGTCGAATTTCCAACCATTTTGTGTAGACAAGTTCAGCTTTTTTGAAATCCCCTGTTTTTTTGTAGAAATCGCCTAAAAGTTCATGCAAGACCACACTCTCTTCCATTTTCGGTTTTATCTCTTCAAGGACAGCAACCAACTTTTCCTCCTGCGTTTGGTCAGTGTAAAGTTCGGAGATTGCGCGAATTGCTGAATCGTGGGTGGCTTGTGTCAACGGGACATCTAATGCCCGACGATACACCGCAACAGCATCTGATGTCAAGTTCTGTTTAATGTATAATTTTGCTAACAGAATGTAGAATTGGTATACATCTGGTCTAAGTTCAATGGCTTTTTCATAAAAGGATGCTGACTTTTTCAAGTGCTCAGCACTTAGACTTCCAAATATTAGGCGTGTGTAGGGTTCAAGTTTCGCATCTCCAACAAGTTTGCCATCATTTTTATGAGGTGAACTATCGGAAATGCGTCCCTGCGTTTCTGTGTCAAATTTCCAATATCCGACCAAACCGTCTTCATCTCCCTTCAACTGCTTGTTCATATCGGAACGAATCTGATTTTCGGTACGCGCGATGTTCCAGATTTGCACTTCATCAATGAGTCCGGCAAAAGAAGCGTGTTCAGATATTTCTTCTTCATGCGAACAACCGATACGGAAGGGCAGTGTGGTTTTACTTAAATTGTTCTGAAGTTTAAAGTTACTTCTTCGGACTTCAGAACCGTTGAGATAAAGTTTCATGACATTATTTCTGGCATCGATAGTTCCTGCAACGTGGTACCATTCATTTTTTTTGATAATTTCACTCGCAGACGCAATCCATCGAATAAAAAGGCCATCTGGGGATGCATCAAAATAAACGCAACCTTCATCAAACAACCAGAGCGCGAATTGACGATGAGAAAGATCAGGTGTTCGTTTGTCGCCTTTGAAAAGGATAGTCGTACAGGTGTTTGGAAAATCTGTAGGTCTAATCCAGGCAGAAATCGTAACTTGTTCGGTGATATTGTTAATGATCTCACTGTCCGCGATTTCCACGAAACTCCCATCTCCATCTAAGCTGAGGGCATTACTTTCAATTACTTTGCCTACCGGACGATCTACGCTTTGAAACAGATCCCCCAACTTTATGTACCACTGGACGCTTTCAGGTTGCAGTATAGTAAGTTTTTCATACTGTTCAATCGCTTGTTTGATATTACCATTGGCTTCATAACTTTCAGCAAGTGTCAAGATTAACTTGGGATCGTTAGGGTTCTTCTCAACCTTCTTCAGCTGTTCCGGTATCCATTTTTCATAGAGTTTTCGTTCTCTGGAAATTTCATGGATTGCTCTTTTTGCCATAGCTCGTGTGCTGTAACTTCTCGCTTTGCTTGCCATTTCCTGATACATATCAACAGCTTCAAGGTATTGTTTTGTCTCACGGTAACTTTTTGCAAGTATAGCGCGCAAAGTATCTTGAATCCTGCTATCTGGATCGCCATCACTTTTATCAATCGCGGATTTGGATAGTTCAATTGCCGGTTCATACATCCTATTTTCTATGCAGATTGTTGCCAGCGCGCCAAGAAACCACACATCATCTTTTTCACTGCAGGATGTAAGTGCTTTTGCAGCTTGGTTGAGCATTTCTTTCGCTAAATCAGGCTGTCGGTTTTTGCGCAACGCAGCCGCAGCATAATAAAAGTAACGGACCTTGTCGGATTCTGCTTTGCCAAGTGCTTCATACATTTCAGCAGATTTCTGATAATCCCTTTCATCCCAATAGATTCTTGCCAAGATTATTCGTGCGGTAGGATTCTCTTTATTTTCTCTAAGTTTGCCTTCATAATGTGCTTTTAGCACTTCAAGTTTATCTTGGCTTTTGAAAGCCCTAATCAATAAATCGCGAGCAGACTCAAATTTGTATATCACCCCAATTCTTACCGAAGTAGTTGTAACTCTTTCCGATGTGTAGGACCCTGCTTTACTGTTTATATACGCATTCGCTTCTGTTTCATAAGGTTCTAGTACTGAGTCCATATCACCGAGTTGTATATACACCTTGAACAATTCAGAATAGATGCTATCTTTCTCAGAAGAACCGGCTGTCATCTCATGTGCTCTCTTATATGCACTAACAGCTTTTTCCAGTTGTCCAGTTTTGTGATAGTATTCGGCATGGGCTTTCTGCATCTCGAATGTGATTTTACCAACATCTTCTGCCTTTTGTAACTTTTCTTCTAAATTACCATAATAACGATAGAGATTAAGCAATTGTCGTTCCAAATTTTTCTGTTCCCGTCCTGATGTGGTAGATAGAATGGCATTCTTCAATGCGAATGCTGATGCATCTATGTCCCCATTGAAAAAGAAAAGTCGTGCAAGTTTAACATAAGTTTGTTTATCACCGTATGCTAATTCAATCGCTTTTTCATAGTTGGTGATGGCTGCATCTACGTTATCTTCGTCTGCATAGAGTTTTGCTAGCCGTGCGTAATGGAAACCAACTTCTGGGTGCGTTTGGATGTATGACTGCACGAATTCAATTGCCTCGTCCACTTTGTCAGCGGCTTGCAAACTGTTAACAAGGGCATCTTGATACGCCGTGTTTTCTGGCGCAGCTTCAAGCAGTTCGCGCCAGGTTTGCGCAGCTTTTTCGTGTTGATTTGTGCGGGTGTAGAGTTTGGCAAGTTCCGTTCGAGGTTCAAAGTCTTCAGGTACCGCTTTGGTAATTCGTTCGTAGATGTCTATTGCTTCCGCTATTTTGTTTTGACGCACAAATTCTTGAGCCTTTTTTACGAATTCTTGGACAGTCGCGCGTTTCTCTTCAGTGCTCACTTCCTGTGCCCCAAGTCTGGCTGTGAAAGCACTTGCTGCGATTAACAATATGAGGACGACGAATAAGAAAGATAATTTACGACTTGTGTTAGTTAACTTTTTGTAGTGCCAACGCTAATTAGGGCCGCAATTCCGTAAAGTTAAGACAAGTTTTTTTGCTCAAATTCGACGGGTGTTAAATACCCTAACGCCGAATGCGGGCGTTTCTGGTTATACACCTGTTGAATAAAATAACCGATACGTGATTCAACTTCTGAGATATTCTCATAGTCATTGAGGTGGACTTCCTCTTCCTTGAGCGTTCGGATGAGTCTTTCGGCATACCCGTTCTCCCAAGGACACCCTCTACGGGCTAAAGAGACCTCTATCCCATGACATATCAAGGTCTTGATGTAAGTATTAGACAGATACTGCACGCCTTGATCGGAATGATGGATCTCTGGGACGCTCTGACGCAGTGCTTGTTCTAAAGGCTTCAACGTCAGGGGTTGGTTCAGGTGCCGACTGACCTGCCACCCTCTTATCATGCGAGTGAAGACATCCATGAGCACCGCGACGTAGACGAAATGTCCTTTCAAACGGACGTAGGTAATATCACCGACCCAGACCTGATCACATCGCGTGATGGCAAGATTATCAATCCGATTGCTCCATTGCTGCTGA
>PYIY01000150.1 GCA_003635195.1 Candidatus Poribacteria bacterium
AGATACCGCCAATCGATACACTGTACAATTTTCTCTGGTGGTAAATCGACAAGGAGTTTCCAGAGCGGTTTATCAACTATTTTCGCCCAGACATCCCACATTGCATTGACAATACTCCCGATCGCCATCCGATTCACACCATCGGCAAGCCAGCGTAGTTGGTGGTGGTCTACGAGAAGTCTGTGAAATGCCCCTGGATCATCAATGAAAGTGTCCACTTCCATCCCAACTACGAGTTGTGCAAGGTCCTCAACACCATAGGCAATCCAATCGTTCCCGGCACCGGCAGTAAAAGCGACTGAAATGCCCTGATGTCCGGTGTCTGTTTCTATTGTTGTTAGCACTGCGGAATAGTTAGGTTTCTTGTGGAACGGATCGGAACCGAGTAGCGTATCCGATGTAGGCACTCGCAAATCAGCAACGTTAACCTTTTGAATTTTGCCCGATATTTTCATACTTAACTTGACTCCTTTTTCCCAAAAGTATATAATGAATTGACATGAAAATCTACACTAAATTTGGTGATTCTGGGGAAACCGCGCTGTACGGTGGGACAAGAGTCGGAAAAGACGCTCCCCGAATTGAGGCGATCGGAACTGTTGATGAACTGAACGCTTACGTTGGCTATGCGCAAACACTCATCAATGATGCAGATCTCTCCGACCTGATGGCGCGAATCCAAGATCATCTCTTCGCGGTCGGTGCGGACTTGGCAACGCCTTCAACACACACGAAAGCCGCTGAATTCCGGATATCAGCGGATTTCACGACAGCGATGGAAACCGCGATAGACACATTTTCTGAAGAACTTCCGCCGCTGACGAACTTTATTCTACCGGGTGGATGTACTGCCGGTGCTATCTTACATATTGCCCGCGTCGTATGTCGCCGAAGCGAACGCCGTGTCGTTCAACTCGCGAACGAAACGGACGTTAATCCAGAAATAATCCGGAGTTTGAACAGGCTTTCGGATCTTCTGTTTGTTCTTGCTCGGACGGTAAACTGCCGGGCACAGGCTCCGGAACCGATTTGGAAGTCGTAACCAAGTTGTGAAAAAAGAGTTATATTATCTCAAATAACATGCGAGGATTGAAAATACCTACGCTTCATTCATTTATTTTTTAAGGAGACTAAAAGATGATTTTGAGATTAGCCAATCTGTTCTTGATAATTTTCATCACACTCGTTGTATTCGCGGGTTGTGAGAGAGCACAAGATATGGTTGCAGATACCATGCCGTCAACTGATGCTACCATGGATGAGACTATGCCTGATATGGAAGCGGTTCCAGTGAAGTTTATTTTGTTGATTGATTATCCGGAGGGTGGGAAGGATGCTTATATCGCATGGGTCACATCCGTTGCCCCAACCCTGCAAGCTCCCGAAGAGGTCGTCCGGATAAGATCTTACGACAACGAGGACCCGGAAATGAGTCCTAACCGGCTCGTCGAATGGGAATTCAACAGTTTCCTTGATATGGCGACCTATCTGAACCGCTCGGAGATCGCTGCCATACTCGGAGATATTCCGAACCATACAAGCGTAACAACCGCGCACACGTTTATCGAGCGTTCTGACTATTCAAAAGGCGAGGAAGGCAATTGGCAGATAAAAAGTATTCTTCTGATTGATTATCCACTTAGTGGGAAACAGGCGTATTTGGAATGGGTTGCGTCCGTTTCTCATATAACCATCGGACCGCCTCAGTTGAAAGCGACGACCGCTTACGACAACTATTATGGTGAATCTCCGCACCGGCTGGTCGAATTTGATTTTGCCAGTCGAGAGGATGCTGATGCCTATGAGCAGTTGGAAGAGATAATGGCACTCCAGGTTGAACTTGACAACCAAGCGGGTAGCTGGGTGCTACATACATTTGAGTTAAGGTCAGATTACATCAACGAATAATGCTTCACAATTGCTTTTGTCCGAGTAGGCGCGCTTTCCGAGCGCGCCTTTCTTTTGTCTTTCACCGGGCAGGTCCTGGACCGCTGTATTCCCTACCGAACGCCAAACTGTGCGGCTCTTCAAAGGGGCGGAATGGCACCATATTCGCGATTTCCTGAAGCCGTTCTAATACCTCTGAGGGCAATGGACCCGCTTCAACCGCACGGACATTCTGTTCGACCTCCTCTACAGACCGCGCACCCACCAACACCGTGGAAATATCGGGATTGGATATAGCCATACGGATGCCTGCCTCGGGAAGCGAGAGTTCGACTTCATCCAAAAACTGGTAGAGTGCCTTGAACTGTTCCTGACGCGGACGGCTAAGCCACCATGCTCCCGTCTCTACTTCGGTGTGACGGCGTGACAATGCACCCTGTTGTAAGGGCGCACCGATGACAATTCCCATATTCTGTCGTTTTGCTTCTGGAAAGATTGAGATTGCGGCTTCACGCCAGAGTAGACTATAATTCTGCGCTGCCAGCACCACATCGTAGACCCCTGTTGCCATGATTGCCGGTAATTGGTGTGCGGTTGTGCCACCCAATCCGGTGAAACGGACAATTCCTTCCGCTTTGAGTTCTGCCAACAACTCACAGACCGGTCCATCAAATGTCTTATGGCTTGTCCACCAATCGTATTGTCCAGGGCGGTCGGGTTCATGCACCATCAAAATATCAATCATATCCCTTTTCAGTAAGCGTAAACTCTCTTCAACCGACCGACGCAAAAGTTGTTTATCCTTTGGATCAAAAGGTTGGGGTCTACCACCGATTTTCGTGGAGAGATAATGCGGTTGCAACACCCCATCCAAAGCTTCTCCAACGACTTCTTCACTGTTCCCGTAGCTCGGTGCGGTATCGACGTAGTTGACACCGAGTTCCAAAGCGCGTTGGATAGCGTTATGTCCGTCAGCGCGGTTCCTACCGCCAGCCGTTGAGACAAAGAGTCCGCCCATTCCTAAGACGCTTACTTCAAGTCCTGTTCGCCCTAAAATTCGTTTTTCCACAGCTGCTCCTCTGGTTATCTTTGTAAAGTTGGTATTCTAATAAAACCGAGTTTACAATAAATTCTACCGAGGGTCAACACTAAAATCAGTCGCTATTGCAACAAGAATTTTACTCCATCGCTCCTGCTACGGCAACAAGGTCAAGAATATTGACAACACCATCGTCGTTAACATCTGCTGCCTCTCGTTTTCCGATATGTCCAAGGCGAGCAGCAACGAACATCAAATCGTCAATATTGACACTCCCATCACCGTTGACATCTTCAGGCACTTCAGACTGAACTTCCCACAAAAGAATCGTCCCCTCTCCACCGCCGCTGGCGAGCGTGCGACCATCTGGTGAAAACGCCACTGAATTGACCTCATATTGATGCCCCGTGAAGATGGTGTGGTTTCGCCCTGTGTGTGCGTCCCACAACCGAACCGTCCCGCCTCCACCACTACTTGCGAGTGTCTTTCCATCCGGCGAAAACGCAACGGAAGTTACACCGTCTGTATGTCCATTAAGGATTTGTCTGAGCCTGTTAGTTTCTGTATCCCAAAATCGAATGGTGTCATCCCAACTCCCACTGGCAAGTATTTTTCCATCTGGCGAAAATGCTAAGGTGGTAATGGGTTCTTCATGTCCCTTGATAGTTGTTCTGAGTTGCGCTGTAGAGATGTCCCACAACAAAATATAACCTTCGCTACCTGCACTGGCGAGTGTCTCTCCATCCGGTGAAAAAACCAAACTATTAAAACTATCGCGATGTGTATCAAGGATAGCACGATTTTGGAGAAATTCGCGATCATGGATCGTGGGTGCTTCCCACAACCGAATCGCGCCACCGAATCTGGCACTGGCGAACGTCTCTCCGTCCGGCGAAAACGCAATAGCTCCATACCAATTCTGATACCTTGCGTGGAGTTCTCCGGTGTGTGCACCCCATATCAACACCTCTTCTGAACTACCACTAACGAGCAGATGTCCATCCGGTGAGAACGTAAGACCCCAAACGTGAAACGCATCGGCTTCAAGCGTAGTCTGGGACTGTTGGGTGTTCATATCCCATAATTGAATTGCGTGGTTTGAACTACCGCTCGCGAGGGTTCTCCCGTCCGGTGAAAACGCAACGACACCAACCGAACCGAGGTGTCCTTTAAGCGTAAGGTGATTTTCGCCTGTTTCTACATTCCACATCTGAAATGTGCCATTCCCGGCTCCACTGATTAGCGTTTTTCCATCTGGTGAGAACGCTATTGCATCAATAAACCATGTATGTCTTGTAAAAGTTGTGAGAAGTTCGCCAGTTTGCGTATTCCACAATTCAATTAAGTAATCGGGCCAACCACTACTGCTACTGGCAAGCCTGCTTCCGTCGGGTGAAAACGCAATGGCATCCACCGGTGCCGCTGTTCTGAAGGTCCGCAGGAATTGGCCTGTGTCTGTTTCCCACAATTCAATTTTCTGAATATATTTGTGTGCCATAGCAAGCACCTTTCCATCTGACGAGAACACAATATCTGCATATCTATTTAGTTTCACCTCAATAGATTTATGTTGCCCCGTCAGCAAATCCCACACTCGAATCGTTTGATCTGAACTTGCACTTACTAACCTTCTTCCATTTGGAATAAACGTGATAGCCTTTACCAAATCGGTGTGTCCACTAAGGACAGTCCACTGTTGACCGGTTTCGGTGTCCCACAACAGGATTTCGTTAGCATTTGCGATGGCAAGAGTTTTGCTATCCGGTGAGAACGCAAGCGCATTAACACTGTTTACATATCCCGTTAGCATAGTCCGGAGTTGCCCGGTGTAGACATCCCACAATCGAACAGGATCATCCCAACTTGCACTTGCAAGTGTCTTTCCATCCGGCGAGAAGGCTATCACAGAAATTTCTTCCCACGTATGTCCAGTGAGTAAGGCAGTTTCTTTATAGGTATGCGTATCGTAGAGCCAAATCCCGATAGTACTCACCACAGCGAAATGCGTGCTATCCGGTGAATAAGCGATGTCAACTATGCTGCCTTTACCGAGCCGCGCGATAGCCCCATCGGGTAAATTCGATTGCGATGCATCTTGCGCGAAACTGCTGGGTAAAAATGACATAGAAATCAGCATCAACACGAAAATAAAAAACGCTCTCCTCTTCATGAGTGGATGCCTCCTTTTCAAGCAATAGACGCTTGCCATAACTTTAGCAATTTATATGCCAACACCTGAAACACTAAATATACCATATCCACAGTTCTAACACAGACAGCCTGCCCAAAAATGGGCAATCCCACTTTCATACTGCACGGTATAGGGCATCCACACGTCACAAATGCATAATATGTTTGACAAAGTCCGACCAATGTGCTAAACTGACTATCAACGCTTATTAAGACAAGATCACAGCCAATTTTGAAACCTGTAGATAATAGGAGAGTCAACGCATGAGCGATCTACAGTTACAGCAGTACCTCTTTGATGTGCAAGGTTACCTTGTCATCGAAAATGTCTTGAATTCAGAAGAGCTCGCAGCCCTCAATCAATGCATTGATGGACAACAGCTCCCGACCCCTGGAAAGGTGCAAAGATTTGGGAGCGCACCAGATGGCTCTGGTTTTCTACAGTGGGGGAAACCGTTTTGCAATCTGCTTGACCACCCCAAGATTATGCCAATACTCCAATTCCGGTTAGGTGATTGCTTTCGGCTTGACCGGATTTACGGCATGTATATGGAGGCAGGTATGCCGCGAGGTGGATTGCACGCCGATTACGGTGCCACATCGCCGACAGCAAGAGCACTACCAGGCGAATATTACTCATTCCGAGACAACGAGATTCACAACGGATTCGTCGTTGTGACATGGAACCTCGCGGATACCGGACCGGAACACGGCGGATTTTGCTGCATTCCCGGGAGCCATAAAAGTAATTATAAGTTGCCACAACAGATAGCAGCTGCACCGGAAGATACGCCTTGTGTCGTCATCCCGAGCGCGCCCGCGGGGTCAGCAATTCTCTTTACTGAGGCATTGACGCACGGCACAGCGGCATGGAACGGCAAGCATCAACGCCGGTCACTGCTCTACAAATATTGCGTCTCACACATCGCGTGGACTTCACGACGCGTGGCAGTACCAGAGGATATAGAACTAACGGAGCGTCAAAAGATCCTCTTCCGTGAACCCGCCGATCCGTATCGTCACTTTCCATCGCTATTTGGCGCAGCGTAGTAGAAAACAGAGGGAGCCGCGAATAGGCTTTTTATGCCAAATTTCACACGAGAACAGTTACAGAAGATCACCACAGACATTTTTGAAGCCGGGGGTGTCCCAAGCAACGAAGCAGCGATTATCGCTGAACTGCTCGTCGCTTCAAACCTTGCGGGCCACGATTCGCACGGTGTTATCCGCATCCCGCAGTATATGGGTCTCATAGCATCCGGGCTGATTCAACCTGGCGCCCCCTTGGAAACAGAGCATGAATCACTATCGTATGCTCTCTACAACGGGAATTGGGGGTTCGGACATGTCATCGCACAGAAGGCGATGTCGTTCGCAATTGAGAAGTCACAGTTAAACGGGATCAGCGCGATCAGTATCTATAACTGTAATCATATCGGGCGGATCGGAAGTTACCCGATGATGGCAGCTGAAGCCGGTATGGTAGGCATCACAATGGTGAACGCTGGCGGGACCGCGCTGTACGTTGCCCCTTTCGGTGGACGAGACGGACGATTGGCAACGAATCCTATCGCAATAGCGACTCCGACACGTAGCGGACAACCGATTCTGTTGGACATCACAAGCAGCGTTGTTGCGCAAGGCAAGATTCGGGTTGCAGTGAATCGCGGTGAATCCGTACCACTCGGTTGGCTTATCAACAGCGCAGGTGAACCGACATCAAATCCACAAGACTTGATGGCATCTCCGCCGGGTGCATTGTTATCGCTTGGTGGGATTGCTGGACATAAAGGTTACGCCCTCGGTCTAATGATTGATATTTTAGGGGGCGCGTTGTCTGGTGCGGGTTGTAGCGGATCTGGAAATACACGGCTCCAGAACGGGGTCTTGATGATTGTGCTGGACATCGCCAAATTTAGACCACTTGACGATTTTTATAACCATGTTGACGGACTCGTCGCACACGTGAAAGCCGCACCGACTGCCCCTGGATTTGATGAGATTTTGATACCGGGTGAGATTGAGGCACGGCAAACGGAGCATCGTTTACGCGAGGGTATCCCGATTGATGACGAAACGTGGCGACAGATTCAAGAGACAGCAGGAGAGGTCGGGATTCCCGAACTTGAGTTTTGAGCCAAGTGAAACTGCCCATTCAAGCCATCATCTTTGACTTTGACTATACGCTGGCAGACTCTTCAGAGGGTGTCATTGAATGTATCAACTTCGCGCTTGACAGACTCGGTCTTCCACTCGCTGCGGATGCCGAGATTCGGAAGACAATTGGTCTATCACTGCCTGATGCACTGGTGATGTTAGTCGGGCGAGAATATGCCCAGGACACCGATGAATTTACGCGACTGTTCGTTGAACGCGCTGATGAAGTAATGACTGACATGACGGAACTCTTTGATATTGTTCCAGAGACAGTCGCAGCTCTACGGAACTTCGGTATCCAACTCGGTATTGTCACACTGAAGTACCGTTACCGTATCGAATCGGTGCTCAAACGAGATCATCTGTCAGACGTGTTTGAAGTCATCATCGGTTTTGAAGATGTATCGGAACATAAACCAAACCCATCGGGTTTACTGGCAGCAGTAGAAAAATTGGAGTGTGTCCGCCAAAATTGTTTCTATGTTGGAGATAGCGTAACCGATGCCAAAACCGCACAGCGCGCTAATGTTGACTTTATCGCTGTGTTGTCCGGTGTCACGCCACGAGCAGCTTTCGAGGATTATGACGTTTATGCCGTTCTTGAAGACGTGTCTGGATTGCTAAATTTGGAGTCTCTGAAAAGATAGCAACACCGTTAACAACCAAACAACACCGTATAACGCCAAGACCTTCTGTTTCGCAGCATTGATGGGTCTCCCAAACCCCGAACGCTGAGTCATCTATAGTACCCTAAATTGCCACCTTTAAACAGCCTGGCTCTTATATGGTATTTAACTTTGGATTATGCTATAAATAGTCATATTGAACCATTATTTTACACTTTTAATTAAAAATACAATTGCAGTTGAATGATTTTTTGATTTAACTCGCGTTGGTTGCTCAGATGGCAACTTGGGTTATAGTAAAAGAGGAGCACTGATAATGCAAAATGAACAGATCACTATCGGTGATTACCTTCTGAGAAAATTGCAAAGTTACGGTATTGATCACATTTTTGGCATTCCCGGTGATTATGTAGTGCAGTTCTTTGACATGATCGAAAAAAGCCCTATTCAACACATCGGCACGACACGAGAAGAAACTGCCGGATTTGCCGCAGATGCCTATGCTCGGACAAAAGGCATGGGAGCTGCATGTGTGACGTATGGGGTCGGTGGACTATCGATGATCAACGCTATTACCGCCGCCTACGCTGAAAAATCACCTCTTATTGTGATTAGCGGAAGCCCAGGGATAGAAGAGCGTAACGAAGAGGGACTTTTGCACCATAAAGGTAAGGATTTCTACACACAACAACGTATTTATGACG
>PYIY01000151.1 GCA_003635195.1 Candidatus Poribacteria bacterium
AAGAACAAGAATACTGGTTTAGCGAAGGGTTCACTGAGTACTATTCACACATTACCTCTGCCCGACTTGGATTTACTTCTGAAAGCGATTTCCTTAAAAACCTTGAACGGGCATGTGAGTTGTATCTCTCTAAGCACGGCGAACTTTCTATACGCGGGGCGGGGAAAAACAAGGGCAGCAATAGTGGTTTAGTCTATCAAGGCGGTAATCTAATTGCCCTCGCTTTGGATACACAAATTCGTAAACTCACACACTTCTCAATAGACGCGGGGCAAAAGAGCCTTGATGACGTAATGAAGCAAATGTATAGTGAGTTTGGTGTCACCGGCAAAAAATATACGATAGATGATGTCGTCCGAATTGCCACTGACATTGCGGGTGAAGATTTGGAGCCGTTCTTCCGCAAGTATGTTTCCGGAACCGAGAGGTTGCCGTTAACTGAATATCTCGGAGATGCAGGTGTGGATGTTAAGATAGAATCTGGTGAACAAGTTCCCAACGGTAGGTACGTAATTCATACGATGCTGCATATCAGTTCGCTAACACAGACAAATAAGGGATTGATTATTCATAGGTCTCCAAAGGGGGGTTATCAAGATGAAGACAATTTGATTGGTATTAACGGCACACCGATAAAGACGTTTAATGATATCAGAGACGCTGCTAAAGATTGGACGGGCGGTGATGTCATAAAGTTAACGCTTGAGCGAAATGGTGAAGAAATCACCTTACCTGTAACATTAGGTGGCCCCTCTGAAAAACCACCGATGGAGGCAAAAGATGTTGATGTTACCATCACGAAAAGAGCAGATCACACAGCATCACAACGCGCCATCTGGTCGGGAATATTAGGCGATGAAAACCCTTCTCAACAGGTGACTGATGAAAGAGACGATTGAATTTGACAATCCAAAGACTGTGTGAGTCCCTATCTTTTTTATTTCAAGTGACTCTAATAGACAAACGCCAAACTTTTAGAGGGATATTATGTTACGAACACTTATCCGCCAAGAACTTCTGAATCATCTGATGAGTGCGCGGTTTTTTGCTGCCGTTATCATTACGCTTCTACTCGTTGTCGCGAATGCTGTCGTGCTTCTTGAAGATTACGAGCGTCGATTGATGAGATATAGCCAGCAAGAGAGCGTTCATCGTCAGAAAGTGCAGGAAGCGAAAACCTACTCAATGCTAAAACTGTCCGTTGAACGTCCGCCGAACCCTCTAAGCCTCTTTAGTGCCGGATTGGATAAGCGGCTTGGAACTACCTTTGAAATTTATTACGGTTCCGTTCCGATGGTTTCGGATGGCTCGGCACGAAGTCTTAATAACGCGTTTCTTAACCTCTTTTCAAAGATTGATCTCGTCCTCATTTTTCAAGTCGTTTTGAGCTTGATGGCACTGCTTTTCGCTTATGACGCAATCGCAGGAGACTGGGAAAGTGGCACCTTACGTCTGGTTATCTCCCATCCAGTGAGGCGTGGATCCATTCTACTTGCCAAATATATTGGAGCAATGATCTGTCTGCTGCTCCCTGTGCTAATGAGTCTGCTGATGGTCCTGATTTTGTTAGCCACTGCTGACGCAATCCAATTGAGTGGAGAAGATTTTCTTCGGATCGGCGGGATAATTCTGACAACTACCATCTACTTGTCTGCTTTTTATCTGATTGGACTGTTGATTTCCACAACGACACGCCGCACTGCCACATCCCTGATGCTCTGTATGTTTTTGTGGGCAGCTTTGGTACTCATCTATCCAAACTGGAGTCGGTTTACCATTACCCCCGTTGGTGATACGCGCGCAATACATTCATCTGCCAATCAACAGGTTGAACAGATTTGGGAAGAGGTTGACAGAGAAGAAGATCAATTTTTAGCAAACAGTCCGCTTGAAGGTGAACCTCAAAACTTTAATCTGGATGTTCCGTCAAGTAATAGTTTCTCGTCAGGGAGGCACTTCAGCAGACGGTATGGAATAGATATGAAACTGGGAAAGCGTTCAGAACCGTTAGTGCCTCACGTTCAAAAGTATCATGCTGCTATGGGTGCTTTGTACCTTCGTTCGGCAGAACAAATCGGTTTAGTCCGAAAACAGACTTTGGATAGCACGTCCCTCCGGGAATCAATATGGCATGAACGTCTCATGAAACTCAGTCCTGCCAGCCTCTATACGTTTACAACCTCTGCTTGGGTCGGCACTGATCTGGAAGGCATGTTTGATTTTGTTCAAGCCGTCCAAGGCTACCGGCGTACCGTCATTGACTATTTCCACGATAAAGGTGCGTTCGGCAGTCGGCAATGGTTCGCCTCTGACAAAGGCACAGTGGACTGGTGGGATTTGCCACAGTTCCGTTTTAAGCGAACAAGTGTTTGGGAAAACGCAACGCGAGCAGTGCCCGGATTGCTTTTGCTGCTACTTATCAATCTGGCACTATTCACGGTGACATTTCTGTTTTTCATCAAAATTGAAGTCTAAATGTCGCTTGTCCGCAGTCAATTGCTTTGCCGTAAGAATATCTGCTACACACATTGATTAGAGACTGTAAGCCCAAGCAACGCGCCGGGCTGGATCAACGGAGACGGACTTCAATTACCAAACGAACCTCATCGAACCGCAAGGAAAATTTACACGCGTTGGTTCGAGAGCGTAAGACCAAGCAACGCGCCGGGCTGGATCAACGGAGACGGACTTCAATTAATAAACGAACCTCATCGAACCGCAAGGAAAATTAAAAATATGATTTGGCATATTATCAAACGAGAACTCTTTGACCACATCAATAGCCTGCGCTTTATTCTAACGGTTTTGATACTTTCTGCCTTAATGGTTACCAACGCTGTGGTGCATCTTCAGACGCACCCCAAAAGGGTCCGTAACTATTCCGAGAAGGTCACCAAATCCGCTAACGAGTTGAAATCCCGAACGGGGTTGTATTCTTTGGCGCGAAAGGGTCCCGGCGACCTTGACAAACGTCCCTCTTCGCTCTCCTTCATCGCAGACGGCGGGGATGCCTATTTGCCAAAAAACATATCAAACGGGGAGTCTTGGTCCAAAAGCGGTCAGGGAGGTGAGGTAAAAAGTAACTGGTGGTTGAATTACGGCACCGTGAACCCGGATGCGACAGATCTTCGTCCGTACGCAACAAAGATAGATTGGGTATTTATTATTACCTACCTGCTCTCGTTCATCCCGCTCCTCTTCACCTTTGATGCACTCTCTGGTGAGCGAGAACAGGGAACTTTGCGATTGTGCCTTGCGAATCCGATTTCGCGTCCCATCCTGTTAATCGGTAAATTCCTGGGGACTTTAATAACTGTCCTCATTCCTTTCGTTTTTGCGGTGCTGCTGAATTTGGCAGTAATCTCCGTTGATAGCTGGACACAACTGAGTGCAGCCGACTGGGGACGTTTAGGGTTGATCCTGTTGATTGCTTCCTGCTACGCGGGTATCTTCGTTGGATTGGGGTTGATGGTCTCCGCTGGCACGCGAGAGCCTCGGGTGAGTCTCGTTGTCCTCTTATTGATTTGGGTAGCCACTGTGATTTTTATGCCATCCACGCTCGGTACACTCTCCACAAAATGGATGCCACCCGTCCAAACAATGGATCAATTTCGTGATTCAAGAAAAGCAGCCCTTAAACAGATTAGTGACGACTATAGTGCCCGAATGAGTGCCATTAAAGAAAAACAGAGCCCGAATCTCCCAAGTCTAAGTGAACTTCAGCAACTTTATGAAACGTCACCTGAAGCTGCCATGGCCGCAGCAGAAAAGTTAAGAGGTGCCTGGGAGACAGAAGGCGACGAAGAGTTGGCACTCAAAGCAGAACTTATCAGTAGAGATGTTGAGACGCGAGAACGCCTTAATCGCGAGCGTTTGGATGCACAAGTCGCGCAGGTGCAGCGTGCAAGGGCGGTAACCCGGCTTTCACCGGCAGCGATTGTCCAATACGCGCTCGAATCAATGGCAGGTACCGGTTTTAATCGGCACTTGCAATACTTGGAACATGTGCATCAGCACACAAAACAATTTCGACAATTCATCGTCGAAGCCGATAGAGCAGACATCCAAAGTCGTCACCTCATCGGCATCCCCAAGGGTATGTCTCAGAAACCGATTATGAGTGAGGCAATT
>PYIY01000152.1 GCA_003635195.1 Candidatus Poribacteria bacterium
TGAGTACTCCCACACAAGAGACCTGAACATCCGAAATACGGGACATACCATTGAAGTGGTGTACCCGGAAGGCAGTCGTATCCATATTGATGGCACCGCTTATCAACTGCTCCAATTCCATTTCCACGCCCCCAGCGAACATAGGGTGGCAGGTAAACCGTTTGATATGGAGGCTCACTTCGTTCATAAAAGCGAAGATGGCACGTTGGCAGTCGTTGGGTTGTTAATCGAAAAGGGTCGTCACAACCCTTCTTATGATCCTGTCTGGGACCATCTGCCCGCGGCCCCAGGCGAAACGCAACGCGTTGCGATTAGCGGGAATCTCCCTGTCGATCCCCGGATGATGTTATCGCCAAATGGGTGGAGAACCGACGAGGCTGTGCAGCCTTTTCCGCCTGTCTACCGCTACGAAGGCTCGCTGACGACTCCGCCCTGTTCAGAAGGTGTCCAATGGATCGTGCTCACAACGCCGATTGAGATGTCTGAAGCGCAAATCGCGGCGTTCAAAGCGATTATTCATGACAACAACCGGCCGATACAACCCTTGAATGGACGAAAACTGCTCGTGAATTCTATCGGGGACGAGTAACTGACTCCCAAACGCCTCACTGAAATACTTTGAGATAGTTATGAAAGCAGTTGACCCGACTCACGCATTACTTGGAGGTAAGCCCGAGTTTGGACGAAATAGCCATATCCCAATCCCCGGTGAACACCCACCAATTTGTCACGGTTTTCTCTCCGTATCGAATCCGATTTTTATGCCCGGGCATATTCTGCATCCAGTAGATATACCATTGTGACTCCACACGTTGCGGAATCTCAGCAAGGTTCGCATCGGGCCACTGATAGGTCAAATTGCCCCAGGTATCAACATTGACCACTTTCTTTGAACCGTTATTATCAGGGGTCCAATCCTCAATATCACTCTCAACATGTGCTGGGTTTTGGGTATTGTAGTGTTTGGTTGTATTCGGGGGCATGTGTGTCCAGCCCACCCGCCCTGTGATGAAATCCCCATTTTCGTCTTGGCCGACAAATTTTTTCCAAAAAAGATCTGTATTACCGTGCTGTAAATGATTGACATGGCTCAATATCGCTTCCAATTGATGTCCATGGTTGTCAAGTACCCCCCGCTAAAGCAGGGGGAAACCTGTAGGAGTTATTAGCTCCAACAGGTTTCCAGTTGCAATAACTGATTTCTCGTTTCATAGAGGATGGTAGCCCATACCTCTCCACGAAGGGCGCAAGCCGCCCTATGTAAGATATTTAGTGCCGCATTGTGGTCGCGGTCAAGTTTCAAGCCACAGAACTTGCAATGGAACACACGTTCAGACAACTTCAGTTTGATAGGCAATTTCTGACAGCACGCCGAACACGTTTGACTTGTATTGTGTGGGGGCACTTGATGGAAATGTTTGCCATCACGTTTTGCCAACCAGTCGCACCAGTCAAAGAACATCCCCCACGAGGCATCAGATATGGACTTCGCGAGATGGCGGTTCTTCATCATATTGCTCGGTTTGAGTTTCTCAGCAACAACGGCACCAAAACCTTTATGGTGAAAAAGGTCATAGGCAGTTTTTGCCAGAAAGTCAAGACGCTGACACGCCACAATATCCGCCTGCTTTGCCAAGGCAGCTTTCGCCTTATACCAGCGTTTGCTTTGGTATTGCTTGCGCGACAAATCCCGTTGAAGTTTCACAAGTTTGCGTTCAGTAGTTCGATAAAAACGTGGATTGGGTATCTTCTCGCCATCAGAAGTCGTGAGAAAATCGTGCGTGCCAACGTCTACACCACAAGCGGATTTCGGCACACACTTCAACGTGTCAGGCACTTCACAAACAATAAAGCAATACCAACCGCGTGCCGTCTTTTTCAACGTGACCTCTTTCGGGTCTCCAATGAGCGGACGGTGCTGGCGGATTTTCACTTCACCTAACTTCGGCACTTTCAAACGGTTATACCGCGTGCCTGTTTCACGAATTGGATTTTGACGGACACGTTCACCCGTCTTGAGTCTGTGTTTTCGCAAAGACCAAGACAGCGAGCGAACAGAGGACTTGTAGCGCGGGTATCCCTTTTTCTCCGCACCCTCTCTGCATCGGCGTTGAAAGTGTTCATGTGCAGCATTGACGCGTTTGATCGTAGACACCTGCATATCCTGCGGGTGATCGGAATAGTGAGAATTGGACCCGCGAAGGTTCTTTAG
>PYIY01000153.1 GCA_003635195.1 Candidatus Poribacteria bacterium
GCGCACCCTCATTCTATAGTTAAAGTATCGTAAAATTTGAAACCGAATAATCGTGTAACGTTGGTGAAGGGCATAATAGCCTTCAGTCATTAAAGACACAATTTTTCGCGGAATGCTTGCATAATTTTAAAAAAAGATCAAAAAAATCTGGATTTTATAGTAAAGTTTAGAATTAATTGGGCACTCTCGAACAGTCTGAATCCCTATGACAGGCATTCAGACTGGCACAAACTGGAAGTTTATGCTACGAATGTGTCTATTTATTTTTAGGTTTTACTATAATCTAAAAATTACTTGGAGAGATGAGAAATGGAGAAAAGCACAAAACATTTGACATTTTTTTTAGTTTAATTGTAAGATAGATGCAATCTTATGGCGGTTTCTCTCAATCCAACGAAACCGAAACCTGAAAACGGTATTCCATTGATAGTTACGAACGTGAGGTCTCTCCTCACAATGAACGCATCGGAGGTGAACATGTCACAGAACGATGTTGCGTTAATGGCGCACCTCATGCGCCGCGCAGGGTTTGGCACAACCCGCACCGAACTGGAAGCCTACGTCGAAAAAGGCTACGAAAACGTAGTTGACGACCTCGTCCATCCTGAACGCGGGACCCCTATTGATGAAGATATTTTAGAACGCTACTTCGGTAGCGAAGGGGGTTATGTCGGGACTTGGATCTATCGGATGCTGAACAGCAGGTGTCCACTCCAAGAGAAGATGGCGCTCTTCTGGCATCATGTCTTTGCAACGGGGTTAGGCAAGAACCAGCACATCCTCGCATCCACGAACCAGATTGATATGTTACGGCGCGTCGGTATGGGGAAGATACGGGACATTCTGCTCGAACTCTCCAAAGACCCGGCGATGATCTTCTGGCTCGACAACAACGAAAATCGTAAAGGTGAACCCAACGAAAATTACGGCAGAGAACTCCTTGAACTCTTTTCACTGGGCGTAGGCAACTACACCGAAGATGACATCAAGAACTGCGCACTCGCCTTTACAGGTTGGACATTTGGACAACCGATTCCATTGTATCCGCACGGTTACTACACACCACCCTTCCTGTTCGTTGAAGAGGAACATGACAACAGCGAAAAAACCTTCTTGGGGCATACTGGGAATCTCAACGGTGATGACATCATTGATATCATCGTCGAACAACCCGCTTGCGCGGGATTCATCTCCAGACACCTTTACAATTTCTTTGTCGCAGATGAACCACAAGTGCCGTCTTGGAACGTAACGCCGCCGCAAGATCCAGACGCAATTCAAACGCTTGCGGACGCGTTCATGGCATCTGACGGAGATATATCACACGTCCTTGGCATACTCTTCAATGCCGACTTCTTTAAAGAAGCTCGATTTAAGAAGGTAAAAAGCCCGACAGAACTCGTCACGGGTATTTTGAAACTGGTCGGGACATTCCAAAGTGGTCCAGAACCCGGAATGAACCAATATGCGAGTGCTACGCAATTGATGGGACAGAAACTGCTGGATCCGCCCACTGTAGAAGGATGGCACACCGGTAAAGAGTGGATTGATGGTGGATTGCTTACGGCTCGCGTCAACTTCGCTGTTCGCGAAGTCAGCGATGCTTCCAAACCCGGCATTCAGGACATCATTGCACGCCTGAAAAACAACGGCAACCCGCTCTCGCCAGAAGCATTTGTGGAGAGTTGCCTTGAGTTTGCCGGTCCGCTGTTGATAGGCGATACCACGCGTCAGTATTTGACCGAGTTCGCCGAGGCAAACGGTGAAATCAATTTTGAAGATGATGACGCTGCGGCGGAGAACCAAGCACTGCTCGTCAGTATGCTCCAATTAATTGTGGCATCAAGAGAATATCAGTTCGGCTAACCTTTTTAGGACTTACGCAGCCCCACTGCAGGCCCCAGTGCAGGCGGGGTTTGAAACCCCGCCTGCAGAGTGCGTCGGACACAGGAGACGTTGCTATGCGGGGTTTGAAACCCCGCTTGCAGGGTGCGTCGGACATAGGAGACGTTGCTATGAATACTACCAAAAAAGCCCCGGTCCTCGTCGTTGTACAACTCACAGGTGGCAACGACTTCATGAACACACTCATCCCCTATACAGCCGGGATTTACCACGATTCCCGCCCGGTTGTAGGCATTAAAGCCGAAGATGTGATACCGTTAGACGTAGACGA
>PYIY01000154.1 GCA_003635195.1 Candidatus Poribacteria bacterium
TGACACTGCCGACGATATTGGCGTTCGTTTGCAACAGATCTTCGCGCGTCATCCCGGGTTTACGTGGGGATCCTGATGTAATAATTACCAAGTCGGAGCCTGCGGTTGCTGTGTAGTCGAGGTCTCCATCAACTGCGGCATCAAAGAGTTCCACGGGCCCCATTTGTGCCATATCCAATGCCTTGCCTTGCGGGACCCCGTCCACGATGTCTATCATGACGACATCCCCGAGTTGTTTTTGTGCGATCAGAAACGCCGCTGTTGCGCCGACATTCCCCGCACCAATAACACTGATTTTTTTTCTTGCCACTTCTGCCTCCATTATGAAAATGTATGGTTTTTATCCTAAGATTGATAATATTAATTATACCCAGAAATCTGCAAATAATCAAGTGAGGGTATTATTTGGTTTTTTATGCTGAACGCTAAGTCTTAGGTTTACGGTTGTGGGCGTAAAAAGGGCTAATCCATTAACTTTATTTCACCCCAGCGTGAAGCCAATTTTCCACGGGCTTCTACGGGATACGGTAGACTCTCCGATTTTACGAAGACATCATCAACAGCGACTTCTACCTCTTGGTCGGCAGTAAGATAGATGCTCCACCACGGGAATTCACCTAAATCGGCGTTAGAGGGGACATCTTCCTTTTTCCACTCCGTCTTTTCACCTGGATCAACCGTGACCGCCATTTCATGCTTCGCATCGTTCCATTCTAAGCGGAGCGTTCGGAGCATGTTCGTGTTTTCAGGGATGTCTTCATAGGCGAATGCCTTCCAACCGCCACCGCCGAGGAGTCCAACGGATCCAGAACCGAACACACCTTTGGGTCCCCAGCCGTGCTGATGACTCGGCGACATACCGAACACCCAGTTTGGATTTTTCCAGTTCGGTTCCTCGTTGGTACACAACACCCCGAACCATCCACCGGCTTCGGAGAGTTCAGCGACCTTCACCGTGAATTGGATACCGAGGATGTCGCGCGGCTCCCACCCGAAAACGAGTTTAAAACCGGGATCGCGACCCCCAGGGCTTTTGACTTTCATCTGGAACGTGCCGTCTTTGATACCCATCTCTAAGCGTTTCTCAGGAACAAAGCGTACCCATTTCGTGCCGAGATCGGGTATCTGTCCAGGTGTCTCGTCGATTGCGTCTAAATCTCCCTCAAAATCGTCGTAAGGTTTCCATTCAGGTGCGGCAAAGGCACTTGATAGGGTAAAGACTGC
>PYIY01000155.1 GCA_003635195.1 Candidatus Poribacteria bacterium
CATGGGAATTACGACCATATTATCGGTGAGAGTACCGTGCATCTTAAAGTGCTAAAACGTATTGACACGTTCGCAAAATCTTCTAAAACCGTGCTTATTTCTGGCGAGACTGGAACAGGCAAAGAATTGGTCGCGCATGCTTTGCACGCAGGGAGTCCTTGTGCAATGCACCCCATAGTCATCGTGAACTGTGCGGAGATTGCGAGGAACCTGATAGAAAGCGAACTCTTTGGACATGAGAAGGGCGCGTTTACCGGCGCGGATAATCAACACATTGGACTGTTTGAAACCGCATCGGGAAGCACCCTGTTCCTTGACGAAATCGGAGAACTTCCGATACGCCTACAACCGAAACTGCTGCGGGTCCTTCAGGAAAACGAGATTCGCCGCATGGGCGGGACAAAACAGATTCCAGTGTCAGTGCGCGTCCTGGCATCTACAAATATTGACCTTATACAAGCGGTTGAAGCAGGCAAGTTTCGCCGAGATCTCTATGAGCGATTGAAACCGCTTCATATCGAGCTGCCGGCGTTACGGGATCGGCGGGAAGACATTCCCGCGTTGGCAAGACACTTTTTGAAAAAGGAAACCAACCTTTCTAATCAAAAAGTAGCCGACATAAATCCAGAAGTCCTCTCGTTATTTGATGCGTACAGCTGGCCTGGGAATATCCGGGAGTTGGAAGGCGTCATCGGTCGCGCGGTACTTTTAGCGGAAGAGGGTGAAATCTTACCGCACCACTTACCGAAAGATGTGCGGACACCTCAAGCCGCCCCATTACCGTTGGCTGATGCAACAGCCGCAGCAAATCCTAACGCCACAGAACGTTTCATGCTGCCCTTCCCGATGGGTACAACCCTCAAGGAGATAGAGAAATCAGCGATCTTGACGACTTTGGCGCGAGAGAATGGAAATAGGTCAAAAACGGCGGCGGTTTTGGGGATTAGCCGACCCACCTTGCGCGCCAAGTTACACGCCTATGAGCAAGAAGAATAGGACGTTAGGGACTTCTGTGTAAACGTGCCTACAGCGGAAAGGTTTGTTTGACCCATGGTGTCCATTCGTTTTTCTCAGGAAACTGGGTCTTATGATGCTCAGTATTCGATCCAGGATCACGCGCTTGGTGTATCAATTGGAAAGAATCTTTCCAGTGGAAAATTGGTGAGATCCTGTCCCCGTGCGGTTTCTCATATTGGCATGATACTTGCTACTATAAACGTAAGCTCGGCTGAAACATGTAGGGGCACCAACGGTGCTACCAAAAGTGAGTTAGTTAAGGGTGGTTTTCCTCACGCTCGGAAATCGTCGTTATCAGACGAAAACTTTACATACTGCGAGCGTGATTATAGTTGACAAGAATACAGGAGACACGTTATTATAAACTGTGTCTCCTATGAATGACCAAAGAGAAGACGCTGAAACGTGTTTTCTCTTCTATTCACTCCGATTTTTCTTTCAAGGAAATCGGAAAGGAGAAATATGTTTTTTACACCAACTTTAGATTCTAACTGGTTTGTTGTTCAGCAAGCAAGCCGGTATCTGATGGTTTTGCTGCTGGTCTTTGCATTGTTTATTCCGCTGTTGCATATGCCCCAAGAATCCGAGGCAGTAGTATTAACAGCTGTTGCCGTTGGAACCCTCATCGTTAGTGGGGCCGCAGTAGCTGTTACATTATGGATATACAATGATGGAAAATGCGACTATTGCGGTAACGGTAGGGAAACGGATCATACGGGTGTCTGTACAAACTGCCATAGTGGTGCCTATCACTGCCCCGGATTGATTCACGGACATACAGCGTATTGCTACTATTGTGATGATCTCTTGTATACTTGTGATGCCCCCGGAGGTTCTACCGCAGCAGAAGTTTGGGCACCTCATGGTGAGCAAACTTGTGATTATTGCTCTAACAAGTACATCCCGTGTAAAGAAGGAGATGACCATGGTGACGGGGTATGCAACGATGATAACGACCAGGGCGCGAGTAGCAGCAGCAATAGCAGTACCGGGACTGGCTAATAACGCCCTGTGCTGTTCAAACAATATTGGGGGACCCCTTTATAGTGTCCCCTTATCCCTCCAAATGAAGGAAAACGCATGGAAAAGCAGCAAAATACACTCAAACACTTTGTAATACGGCTTCCAAAAACATGGCTCCAACAATTCTTTCTGTTAGGTGAACGGATAAAAAACTTGCCTCGAAACAAAAGGGCTCTGAAAGTGATAGTCGGGATCTGTATCGGTTTAATGATTGCCATTCCCGGAGCTTATTGGGCAATCCATACAGGCATCTGTCCGAACTGCAATCAGCAGCTAGGCTTCGGAAACAGTGGTGGACACCTCCATCTGTGTCAGAACTGTGAAGTATTAGTTCACTTATGCCCAGGCATGCCTCATCCACATATTATTCAATGTGAACACTGCAAGCGTCCGTACTATGAATGTTTACGCCCTGGCTATCCACCTCAAGTAAAAGAACATCGAATAACGGATTGTACCACTTGTGGTTCCCCTTATAGAAAATGTATGGCAGACAAGATTTATTGTGAAGAGAATATCCTATATCCCCGCCACCGACCGACAGCTGATAAACCGAAACGTTTACCTATACCGTCCCTTGACAGGTGAAATACTTTGACACACAATAGGAAAGTTATGATGTTTAGAACTATAAAGGGCAGAATCGTGACGTTTTGTATTTTCCTGATACTTTCAATCGGTGTCGCATTCTATATTCAGGAAAAAAATAAACCAGCACCAGAACCGATTAAGATCTACAAAGTCACAACGCCATATCCGAAGCGTGTACCCCCTGCGAAATCAGGAAGTGTTAAGGCAGTACCCACCAAGGCTCCACCAGTTGAAAACCCGCATGCAGGACATAACCATCCCCCAAGCAATCATAATCATGATGCGGAGACTTTACCGACTGAAACCTTTGCTGTCGATACCATAGACACCGACGTTCCAACGCTTACAGAATCCCAATCCCTTTCAGATGCGGAAATTGACGAGTGGGTGACAAGTATCATGGAAACGCTGGAAGCTTTGGATCGCAAGTTTGCAGAAAAATATCCTGAACTCTTAGAAATCTCTACCATGACGAAGGAAGACTTTTTTGAAGCGTATCCTACCCACGAATCACAGCAAGCACTTTTAGAACGTGTGCAACGCGCGCAGCCTGAAATGTTTGCTGAAATTAGCGCAGTCTTTTCACAAATCCCGCGCGAGATCGTCGAAGATATCCTTTCCGAAGCGAAGGCGTATTTTATCCAACAATGGGGAACTGAAACTGCAGAACAAGTGATGAGTCAACTCCACAGAGAGTTAGGATTGTAGTTTTATGAGAACTCCATTTATTAAGCGTCTCTGTGTTGGTACCGTTCTGCTCAGTATTCTAATCCTTACCTTCTGGATACGCGTTCAAGGTGCAGAACGCTTCCCTGATAGACAATTTGCTGGAAATGATGCTTATCTCTATTATTGGCAGGCACAAATTATTGAAGGGCAGGGAGCCCTCCCCGAACGCGATATGCACCGTTGGCTACCAGACGGTAGAGATAACGGGCAGCTGCTTTCGCTCTACGCTTATGCCATCGTCTACACACACAAATTGATCCCATGGATGTCTCTTTATGACATCCAATTCTACTTTCCTGTCATCTGTTTCACGCTTGGACTCGGGGTGTTTTTTCTTTTCTTTGCACGCACCCACGGTCTCCTCTTCGCATCTATCACCGCTCTCCTTCTTGCAACCCTTCCCGGAAGTATTGAGCGCAGTGCCGCTGGGTTCGGAGATAGAGACGCGTGGTGTTGGATGTTCGGCGTACTTGCCGTCACAAGTTACCTTTGGAAAGAGCAAATAGAACCCGGAAGACGTAGATATCTTGCAACCGCATTTTCAGGCTGCATCGTCTTCTTGGGCGGTATGAGCTGGGAAGGCTTCGGTTTCTTTCTGTTAATCATACTGTCCGTAGAAATATGGAAATTCTGCACCACAGACACCGAACAACACCTCAAAGAATATCTCCTCTATATCCTAATGTTCGTTCCCGGACTTTATCTTATCAGTCCTGCCTATCGCAGCGGATATGGCTTCTCTACACATCTCGCTGCACTGGTGCTTCTCCCCCCGGTAGTGGTTCTCACATTACGAGGGATAAGATACTTGCTCCTCCAACATGTTGATTCCCTCCACACACATGCCCGGAAACTTGCATACGGATTAACACTTATTGCTATCGCCATAGGAATTTACTACCTTTTTACCCAAGCAGGTACCTTCGCGAGAACCGCATTCCCGTTTCGTGAAAGCCGACTCATGGCGGATATTGGTGAGTTAGCCGACCCAAAATTCGGATATTGGAAACATCGATACGGCGGAGTGTTTGTGTTAGGCAGCATTGGATTTATAATAGGCAGCCTCCAATTGTGGAAGTGGGAAGGCATTCCTTTGGCAGTTTCTCTGTCCATATTCGTCGGGACAACCTTCTTTCGTGAACAAACAAACAATCTTATCGGTGTGGACCTGTGTAATACCCTATTTTTTACCGCTTTGATTATGATGCTTATCGCGATGGGTATTGCATCTTTGAGGCATGAAACTTCTAAAAATGAACAGGTGATGCTCACTATGCTTGCTTGGTTTCTTTTGTGGGTAGGACTCGCGCGCGGTGGAAAACGGTATGACTTCTTCATTGGCGTACCTCTTGCTTATGGCACCCCATCGTTGCTTTGCTCTTTGCCTACCCTACTGATGCAAAAACTCAAGGACGCGAAGATTCTTTACCATCACATCAATGCCCAACGGATTACTGCTTGTTTCGCAGTCGTTGTGTTGCTACTTGTTGGCTTCTGGAATCCGATCGGTGGACACGCAAATCGTGCCGTTCACGCCGCCGCCAATATGCAGAAACCCTCACCGGGCAAAGATGAAAGCCTCACACAGACCTTAGCATGGATGAAAGACACGCTCCCACAAAACGCCGTTATCGCAGCAAACTGGGGATATGGAACGCAGCTTAATGTTCTCGCCGGTGTCAAAACTATCACAGATTCAGACCATTTCATCCCGCATTGGGTACACCTCTATTATAGACACGTCTTCTGTGCACAAGACGAGAAAGAAGCACTCGAATTCCTAAAAACCCACGGTGCCACACACCTAATGCTGACAAAGCACGGCGTAACATCTCAATCCAAAAATTTCTCATTCATCGGCAGTAATGAAAAAAATGATAGGCGTTTTAGATTTTATGAACTCGAGTCTACAGAGACACCCATCGGGGCACCCTACCAAATACAACCCAAATGGGGCAGAACCCCTCTGGCATTTATTGACATGGTTTCAAAGACACCTGTCCGGAGCCCTGGCACTCATGCGCATGTCGTAGCTGGTACACAACAAAAGATAGTTGTCGCTGTTCATCTTAAAACGCATCGTAACATATTCCAAGAGATCTCTGTAAATTCCGATAAGCCCTCTTTACAAACGGTAGATATTGAAAACGGTGGTGTAGTTTTAGACTTTGACTCCAAGGCAACCCTTGACAAGGCTTATTATATTCAGTCTCTTGGTTGGAATAGTCTCGCTGTTAAGTTGTTTCTACGAGGACAACATAGCGAGGCATTTGTCCGTGTCTATCCAACAGGTAATGTGACCGATGCCAAAGTGAAAGTATGGGAGATTCGCTATCCACCTGATATCAAAACGGATGAGAAATATCTCGCAACCGAACTGGGGTCAACGCAATGAAAAATCAAAGCATTGAGGTCTCTGTCGTGATGCCGTGTCTCAACGAGCAAAAAACACTCGGCACGTGCATTGAGAAGGCAGAGCGTACTCTAAACACTTTAGGGATTCAAGGTGAGGTGGTCGTTGCAGATAACGGATCCACTGATGAATCTGTCGCTATTGCCGAGCGTCTCGGTGTGTGCGTGGTGCATCAACCTTTGCGTGGTTATGGTGCGGCGTATCTTGCAGGTTTCGCCGCTGCACAAGGCAAGTTTATCGTTATGGGCGATGCTGACGATACTTACGATTTCACAGACTTGGAACGTTTCATTACACCTTTACGCAACGGATATGATCTGGTGATAGGCAATCGGTTCAAAGGCAAGATGCTGCCGGGGGCGATGCCTTGGGCGCGCCGCTACATCGGCAACCCAATCTTATCCGGCATTCTGCGTTGGCTTTTCGGAACCTCGATCTCTGATTCACACTGTGGGATGCGTTCTTTCACGACGGACGCATATACACGCATGTCGTTGCAAACAACTGGCATGGAGTTCGCGTCGGAAATGATCATCAAGGCGGTGCAAGCGAACTTAAAAATCCTTGAAATCCCTATCAACTACTACCCTCGCGCAGGCGAATCAAAACTTAACCCAATTAGAGACGCAGCGCGGCACATCCGTTTCATGCTGAAGTGCAAAGTGGCGGACAAGATTTAATCAGAACTTACCCAAATAAACCGCCTAAATCCCCCTTATCAGGGGGATTTTTAAGGCAGAACGCGTAAGTCCTATTAAGACGACTCTAAATCTGTGAGTGCTGTCAGATGCCAATTCGGATCCGCTAACGCCTCGTAAACGACACCACCTTCCACTTTGTCTGGCATCGGAAGCCCTAACAAGTAGCAGAGCGTCGGTGCAACATCTACGACACGAACCTGTCCTTGCAACGCAACGCCCTCCTGAACACCAGCACCTGATAAGATAAATGTGGAGTGCTGTCCACCAATGCCAAAACTTACAGAGGGGAGCTGCTTGCCGTGCGCGCCATCAAATTCAGGGCGCAGAGCGTAGACGACATCGCCGACGAGTTCACCGTGTAGGTTAAACATCTCAGCGTCAGCACGCGTGACGGCTAAAGTGAACGGATGCCGTCCGGTTTTTTCATCCTTGTAAGTATGCAACGCGGCGATAAGTTCACGTTGTGTTTTCTCATAGTCCTCTGGTGCGACAATACCATCGGGTTCACGTCCGGCTAAGTTGATGAAGATATGCACCAAACCGACGTTGACGGCACGGGTTTTTGTCCAGTCTATTGCTCCATTTGCCGCTTTAACGATGAACCCTGTTTCTTCCAAGACTGATTCAATATCAACAGCACGGAATTGATTTGGCGTACCACCGTGATCCGAACAGACGAGAATAACGGTTTCTTCATCTGCGAGTTCCATCAGTTGTCCAATCATCCGATCAACGGATTCATAAGTGTGTCGTAACCCCTCACGACACCGATGGATTGTTTCCGGTGCTGCCCCACTAATTTCGTCCGCTTGGCTAAGAAAGAAATGGCTGGCGTAGTCCGGCGCGTGGCTCTCTACCATCAGGACATCCCAATCGTTGTTCGTAGCAAGATGCGTTGCAACATCCGCGAGACGTTGGTGGTGGTAGTCTAAGAGTTCAAAATAGGTATTATCATCCATTTGCCCAAGCGCGTCGCGAGCAGGATTTTGCAAGAACGAACCGATTTCTGTATCAATCGTTTTGGCAACTGTATCTGGGACTGTGTACCCTTCTCGGGGCCAGATTTGCGGTACAAAGAGTTCAAAAGCGTCGGCTGTAGAGGTGAGCGTGACCAGTTTCATCTGGACATACCCCTCTACTTCGGAGCCATCAATTTCAAACGTGTCTAACCACCAGTCGCTCCATTCACCGACACTGAGATCGGCAACAGCATCGTCGCCGGAACGACTTCGGCAGATTCGTATCCGATTATAACCGTCATTACCAGAAGCGTAAATCAGCCCATAAAACGATTTTGGAACGCGTGTTTCGTCGGATGCTCCGCCTTGGGAATAGACCGATGGCATCACATCTTCTCTACCGCGTGCCAAGGGTCGGATCGTGAGTTGGACCTCTCGCACGGGTTCTGTGGAGTTCGGCAGAGCATCCCATTTCCCATTCTCAACGGGGTCAATAGTGACTGGATCGATATGTCGAACTTTCTGCAATGCACTCGGATCGAGTGTTTCCGGGTCCCGCTGTCCGCCAATAGGACGTGGTGCCCATTTTCCTGCGACAAAGAGATGATACCCCGCAATCTGATGATGGTTGGAGACTCCCGGTCCCGTTCCTTCCACTTGAATGCCGGTTTTGACAGTCGGGGGCCAAGACATTTCCCATTTCACCAAGATCGGTTTCCCGCCCGCACGTTCTACGAGATTCCAGAGGTATTCGGATTGGCATAACCCTGTGTTGATACCCCACACCGTTTTATCAAGACGTTCCCCGACAGCTCGAATATTAAAATCCATCACTTGATGTGTGCCGGGCCATGAACCTGTCGAGAGGGCTGTCCATCCGGGCGGTGTTAATGTCGGAAATACACCGATCATCGGACGGTAGACCCCTGTTTGGAGCAGTTTCGCCATATTCGGGGTATGTCCCCAGTCAATCATATTCTTAACCAGTTCCATACTTGCGCCATCCATTCCGACGATGATTGCCCGTTTTGCTGGGGCGCGCTGCGTGCGTTTTGTCATAAAAACTCCTTCTATATTTTTTGGGGACACCTATTGCCAGAACGATTTAATCAGTGATATGATGGCTGCTAATGCAGATCCGAGTGCTATCCATATTGCAGTCTTTACATCCTTGTTTGATGTGGCTTCCTGTCTTCCCTCTAATTTACCCCGAATCCATCTAACGTCGCCGTGAAGATTGCTTACATCTTTTTCCACGGATGCTAACCTACTATTTACTTTCTCGTTCACTTGTTCTATTTTGCCTTCTACGCGTTCTATTTTGTCTTCTACGCGTTCTATTTTGTCTTCTACGCGTTCGGTCGTGCGCTTGAGGTCTGCAATGGCACTCAATACCCGTTCCCTGAAATCTTGGTCTGACATGTTTTCGCCTCCTTTGTTGCATGTATTATCACATAGAAAGCCCGCGAAGTCAACGCTATTTTGCCTCATTCGGAATGCGTTGGATGTAGATGTCTTCATCTGAACCGCGGGCATCACCCCAGACGACGATTGCAGCGTTAAGACTTGCAGCGATGGCTTGCGGCGTAATTTGTGCTTTCGGTGCGCTACAGACAGGGATGCCGTTAATTTCCCACAGCGGTTTCCCATCAGCATCAAGCTGTTGTGCGTAGATTGCATCCTCGGTTGCGTCTCCGAAGTCTTCTCGATAATCAAGCCAGTAGACGATGGCACCTGCCGCATCCGTCGGGACGAGTTGCGGGAGACGTTGAACGCCAGCCTCGGTACAGACAGGGACACCGCCCTTTCGAGACTGTGAATTTTCGTCGTGCCACAACGCTTCACCCTTCGCGTTAATGCGTTGTGCATAGATATCCGCAAAAATGTTTCGCTCATCCCACCATGTAACGATGAAACCGCCGCTGCCATCGGGAATGCAGTCAGGTTGTTGCTGATTGACCCGCAGCTCGCAGACAGGCGTGCCGTCTTTTTCCCACAAGGCATCTCCTTTGGCAGTTATGTGCTGGGCATATAATTGGGCACTGGTATAAAAGTTGGGATCGTTTCGGTAGTCCGACCAGACGAAAAACACGCCGCCTTTTTCATCGCTCACTGCGACGGGTGCCCCTTGATTACCGATCGCGGTGCAGACTGGAATAGGCGCGTTTTCGGCACCATCACCGGAATTCCAAAGAGGTTTACCTTCAGCAGACAGACGTTGTGCGAAAATATTCCAATCGGGAGTGCTGATGTCCCACCATGCGAAAATAGCCCCACCCTCTCCATCTGCGATCAGAACTGGGTCATACTGGTCGCCATCGCCGCTATAGACTGGCACCCCGTTCGTTTCCCATAGCGGTTTTCCTGTAGCGTCAATTCTTTGGGCATAAATGTCTTGATTTCCGTTTCGCCAATCCTCCCATACCGCGATTACGCCCCCTTTGCCGTCAGCGATAGCGTTCAAATCATCTTGCAACGTTGGATGCGTACAAACCGGGATACCCTCGGCATCCCATAGTCTATTGCCGTTTGCATCAATGCGTTGGGCATAACTATCCTGATTGCCGTGTCGCGTATCCCCCCAAACAAGGATGGCACCCCCCACCGTGTCGCTGACGATCAGTGGCCAGCTTTGCGATGAAGGCAGATCGCAAATCGGGATACCGTTCTTGTTCCAGTGCATATCGCCTGTCGCACTGACGCGCTGCGCGAAGATATCGCGATTTGCATGTCTCGCATCGCTCCACGCGACGATAGCACCTCCTTGTCCATCCGCAATGAGAACAGGGAAGCGTTGTTCATTTTCTGCAGTGCATAATGGGAGGTTTTGTGTTGCTGAAGATGACCACTCCGCACTTGATACGTCTATTCCGATAAGCATAGAAAGGATTGTGAGTGCGAGGCATATCTGGGATTGTAGAAGAGAACCGTCGGTTGAAATGGTTTTGGAATGTTGCACGCGCATCCCTGCTTTACCACCAACATCCCGTGGACGGTGAAGAAGGTAGTTTATCATGTAGGCGCAAGTTATGGTTGCGGCAATGCTTTAGGAAATAAGCAGTTCGTCGCCAATCGGGAAGAACTGGTCTGCGATTTGTTGTAGGTCCATGGAGGTATTGTGTTCAAAAGCGACGACCTCTACCCGTTTATTTTGTTGTTTGATAAGTTCCGCAAGCGGGCAGAAATCACCGTCTCCACTTGCCAAAATGACGACATCCAATGAACTGAGCATTGAGACGACATCCACAGCAATGCCGACATCCCAATCTCCTTTAGCTGAACCGTCGCCGCGTAAGCGCAAATCTTTACTCCTAATTGTGTAACCGTTGTGTTCAAGGAGTGAGAGAAAGGGAGCTTGATCGATTTCTGGTATTTGGACGACGTAGGCATAGGCCCCCCTAAGGTAGCGCGGCCCGACGATCAGATCAAGCAGTTTGATGTAATCGACTCTTCTTCCGTACCGATCTTTGGCAGCGTAAAACATATTTTGGACATCAACAAAAACACCAACGCGAGGTTGCTCAACGGTCATTGGATAGGCATCCTCGCCTTCGCTGATTTGCTGTGTATCTAAATAAGCAAGGGTCTGGCGAATCTGGTTCAACGCGCCCCGCGCGGCTTGATGCGAGCTTTCCAAGGCATCGAAATGGTTATCTAAACTCGTCTGAAAATCTTCAAGTCCTTGGTGCCCTTTGTAGATCGCTTCTTCAACTAATTTGAGATCAGTCGTGAAGGTTTCTTTGGCTGACTTAATCTGTTCATATTCTTTTAATTGGTCTGCCAACCGTTCTTTTTCTACGAGAAGGGTTTCGCGTTCGTTAGCGAGTTGCTGTAACGCCGCGGTGTCTTCGATATATCGCGCAACCTGTTCACGGAGTGAACTATTTTCCTGTTCAAGTTCCTTCAACCGTTTCTCATTTCCATCCTGAGTTTCCGCTTTAGTTTTCAGCCCCTTATTTTCTTCTAAGAGAAAAGCGCGCTGTTGGTCCAATCGACTATGTTTCTTTTCAAGCGAGACGTAATCAGCTTTTGAATCTGCCAATTGTTGCTCAAGTTGCTCGATTTCTCGGGCCGAATGTCCTGATTGTTGATCTTCGGTTTCTAAATTGTCGGCAGCCTGCGCCCTAATTTCTTCCAGCTGCTCGTTACTTATGGGCGGTTCGTACCCGTTTGTGTGTGATGCGTTTGTAGATTCGTACGTTGTCTTAAGAAGTTTATAACCGTGTTCGACGACTGCGGTACGTTGGTCAGTGAGGAGTGCCCAGACAATTTCGCCGAAGTCGCCTGCTTCAATGAGAATATCAGATGTTTTGAAAAACGTTTCGATTTCGGATACCTCCATATAGCCAACTCGCGAAATTGCGGCTTGTGCTTTCTCACTGAGGAACTCGCTGGCTAATGCTTCGATTGAGGCATCTCCGTTGTTTATTTCAGGTTTTGGGGTGCGAGCATCGCTGTTTTCAACAGTAGGCCTCACGCTACCTACTACACCCAAAAACGCATCGGTTAGATTTACCAATAATTCTCGCCTTGATAAAGCATAGAGTTTGTCGACATCAGGAACGATGCCCGTAGACGCACTCAGTTGGAAAATCTCCCTTTCGTCTAAGAGCAAGTCCAGAAACCAAGTGAGTTGGTCCCGATGTATCTGCAATTTTAAATTTGGGTATGACATTATTATGCTCCGAAGAATATGATAAGCATTAAATTTTAATAATTTTCTCCTGTCCCTTCTGCACACTGCGTGTTGCGTTACGCGTATCAACAACTGATTGGGCATGTTCGACGAGCCAATTGTAGTCTATAGCACCGTGATCGGTCAGAATTACAACGCAATCGGCACTTTGAACCAAATTGGCTGTCAGAGGTTCTGAATGATAGGTTTCTCTGCTATTGAGAGACAGACTTTCTACATACGGGTCATGATATACAAATTCTGCTTTTTTGTCAAGAATTAAACGAATTACCTCAAGTGCGGGCGATTCACGTGTGTCCGCGACATCTTTTTTATACGCAACCCCTAATATTAATAGTTTTGATCCGTTAAGGGGTTTACGCTGGAGGTTCAAGGCGTGGCTTACTTTGTCTACCACATATTTCGGCATTTCACTGTTAATTTCGCTGGCAAGTTCAATGAACCGGGCGTGATATTGATACTTCTGTGCCTTCCAAGAAAGGTAATGTGGATCAATTGGGATACAGTGTCCTCCGGGTCCGGGACCTGGGTAGAATGGCATAAATCCAAACGGTTTCGTAGCAGCGGCATCAACGATTTCCCACACATCTAAATCCATCCGGTCGCAAATCAGGGCGACTTCGTTGATTAACCCGATATTGACGCTCCGAAACGTGTTTTCAAGTAGTTTCACCATCTCCGCTGTCCGAGACGAGGATACCGTATGTGTTTTATTAATAAATTGTGAGTAAAAAGATTGGGCGACTTGCGTGCAGCGCGGTGTAATCCCTCCGATAATCTTAGGGGTGTTTGTCATGTAGTAGGTACTGTTTCCAGGTTCAATGCGTTCGGGGGAGAAAGCAAGATAGAAATCGTGTCCTACTTCTGGCATTTGATGGGATGCGTTTTTGTTGGAATGGGTGGTGAGCATTGGTAGCACAAACTCTTCGGTTGTGCCGGGGTAGGTGGTACTCTCGAGGACAATCAACTGTTCGGCATGGAGGTGTTGCGCGACTTGTTCGACTGCGGCAACGATAAACTGCATGTCCGGCGTACGGTTTTCACGTAGAGGGGTCGGCACACAGATGTTGACCGTGTTTAATTCCTGAAGCACACTAAAGTCTGTCGTTACCTGAATCTGTCCAGAGGTAATCAAGGGCGCGAGGACTGCCTTAGCGACATCGGGTACATCTGATATACCCTGTTTCAACCGTTCAATTTTTTGCGAACAAATATCAATACCTGTAACTCGGAAGCCCGCACTCGCAATCGCGACCATAAGTGGTAGCCCAACATAGCCAAGACCGATGACACCAGCGTGAGCAGTCCGGGTTTCTATTTTTTCAAGTATCATTTTTTTAATTTCCTTGCGGTTCGGTGAGGTGGGTCGGAAATGTGTTAGTCTTCCTCGTAAAACTGAAGCAACACCCTATCAATACGCAGAAATACCCTATCAAAAACACCCCTCCACTACGCTACGGGCTACAATTCAGTTTTTCACTCTTTTAATTTTTCCTGAGCCAGCGCGTCGCTGTATAGAGATTAGTGAAAATTTTTTCGGGGCAGTGTCCGTTTTTATCGGCGCGCCCACAAGGTTTGGTATTAATATAATGGTAGTAACTCTCCTGCCCATGTCCCGTTAAAACGAGCAACGTTTTGGTTCCAACGCGCTGTCCCGCCTCAATATCTGTTGTTGAATCACCAATCAGATATGCACTTGATAGCTCAATATTATGCTCACGTACAGCACGTGTTAACATACCGGGTTTCGGCTTTCGGCATTCGCAACCTGCCTCGGGATGGTGTGGGCAATAATAAACAGCATCAATTCTGCCACCTGCTTCCGTAATTTCGGCAACCATCCGAGAGTGAATATCCTTCAAGTCTTCTTCCGAGAAAAGCCCTCTCCCAATCCCCGCTTGATTGGTTACGACAATGATGCGGTAACCGCTTTGGGTTAGTTCTCGAATTGCTTTCCGTGAGTGCGGAATGAAAGAGAATTCTGACCATCTCCGAACATAGCCTTTGTTCGGTGGATTCCGGTTAATAACGCCATCTCGATCGAGAAAGACTGTTTTCATGTCGGGGTGTCCCTATGTTCTTGAGATAGCCGTTCTGTTTCTATAGCGTTCAAAAGTTCCTTTGGTGTAATGGTTGCACAGCCCATTTTTTCAACGGCGATCCCGCCAGCGAGGCTCGACAATGCCGCAGCAGTATAAAAATCGGCGTTTGCAGTGAGGGCAAGTGTGAAAACTGCAACGGCAGTGTCTCCCGCGCCTGTCACATCTGTTACAACACTTGAGTGTGGTGGTAGGTGTTCTACTTGCAGGCTTCCATCAGGCTTGCGTTCAAATAGGGACATCCCCTTCGCCTCGCGTGTAATTAACAGTGCTTTGAGTGATAACCGGTTTATAATTTTTTCACCGACACTGAGGAGCTGCTCAACATCCGTGATCTCAGTGTTCACAGCGGATCCAGCCTCCTTGTGATTTGGTGTAACAGCGGTTACGCCCTTATAATGCCAGAAGTTATTTCGCTTCGGATCAACGATAATCGGTATATCATAAGGTCGAGCATGTTTTATTACATCCCTGATGAGTTGCGCGTTGATCACGCCTTTATCGTAATCAGCGAAGATAATACCATCAGTTGCTGGCAGCTGAGAAACCACACTGTTCAACAGATGTTCCTGCATATCTATAGAGATTTCCTGTTTAGATTCTCTATCAATACGGAGCAGATGATGTCTCGAATCACGCTCGTGTCCGGCAAAAGTCGCGGTGCCAGCACGGACAATCACACGTGTTTTGGTGCTTGTGGGTCGCTGGGAGTCTATCCTGATCCCAGTAGTAGTAAGATTCATTTCGGTTAGCATCTGGACTAACTTTTCGCCTTCTCTGTCTTTCCCGATGACACCGACCAAGATCGCGTCTCCGCCCAAACTTGCGACGTTCTGCGCGACATTTGCTGCCCCTCCGCATCCGGTCTGCTCTGCTTCGATTTCAAATACGGGGACAGGGGCTTCAGGCGAAATTCGGTTCACATCCCCCCAGATATATGCGTCCACGATGATGTCACCGATGATCATTACCCGCTTGCCTTGGAGTTGTGCGAAAATAGTTTTTAAGTTCACAACACTATATTAGCATAAATTTATAGGTTAAAGCAACAAACATTATTTTTTAAAGGAAACCAAAGCAGTTTCCAACAAACGTAATATAACGTGAGTAGTGAAACCCAATGTGTTCTCTAAGGAGGTATTACGGCAGTGAAAGTGAAAACACACCTTAAAATAACCATTAGTATCGTTGGTGTCCTTGTCGCTGGATTGATTGGGTTTCAAGTGTTGAGGGGCCAATCACCTGATATAGAGGAGGCACAATTAATGATCAAGGTAGTTAAGCTAGAGGACAGGCAGATCACTACGCCTCCGTTTGCCGAGGGTGCTTCTGAAAAAGGAACGAAGATACAACAAGATACAGACATTGAGTCTCCTGAATTAGGAACGCCCCCTGTGCCAGAGAACGTGCCTACGGCTCAGAGCAGCGATGCTGAAATTAGGGAATTTCAAGCATGGCTCTCTTCAGTCCTTGAGCAGGAGGCTGATGATGCTGTTGAGGAAACAGAACAAGTGGATCTCAATGCAGAAGATGATGAAATTGATTACGATTTGGAGAGATTAGCAATCGAATCCCTTATCCAGGAGCAGTGGCGAAATAGTTTTGAAACTTACGATATTCGTGGATATATGTCCGCGATATGGGAAGACAACTTCTTCTATATCAGTGACATGGGCACACCCGATAATCCAGATGATGATATGATATTTCGCGGTGGCCAACAGGAACGTGAAGGAACGTTGAAAATGTTCAATGCAACTCAGAATATCGAATTGAATCTCTATAAAAACGGAGATGTCGAATTCTTGAGCGGCACCCTCGCTATGGCTGACTATGATTACGATCTCAGACTTGGGTTCACACACGGGGGACAGTCCAATCCATCAGGACGCATGGTTTTTATGTTGGAACTTCGGGAAAATGGGGAGTGGCGTATTCTTGAATGGTACGACTACGCAACGCCGGATCTGTAAAAAAACGCCACGGCTGCAATCGGTTTACAAGCAGATATTCGGTCGAGTCCCGAAGGGTCGCCCGACTGATAAAAATGGTTTTTACTTGCGTTGTTGACCAAAATCTGTTAAAATATTTCAGCAATCGAAAGAAATGACGAAGAACCCCAGTTTGGGAATCAACAAAGAAACTAAATCTTCTGAAAAGGTTAATAGTGATTTTTCATGAACATATTTTTTCTCAGCCAACAGTTTTTTGGTGGCATACGCTGTTGCTCAAAACTTCCCATTAAGACATCTCTAATATCTCTACTCACATTAGTACACCTCAGTTTTCCTGTCTTCACTTTCGCAGCGGACCCTGCTGCCGAAAATCCGACGGCCAGCACGGAAGTTACGCCAAAGGTGGCAAAGACTCCGGAATTGTCTACATATAAGTTGGAAGTTGGCGACAGTTTTGTTGTGACTGTTGATGGGTACCCTGAATATAGCAAAGATCGGATTCCAGTCCCGGTTCAAGAAGATGGTTATGTCTCCTACCCGCTTATTGGCCTCATCAAGGTTACCGGTCTCACGGTTTCTGAGCTGCAGTCAAAGATGCAGACTGCTTTTTCAAAACACCTCCCGACAGCACGGGTGTTTGTAACGCTTATGCAGCCGAAACGCACGATTCTTGTATCCGGTGCGATTGATCCGCGAGCCCGTGGAAATTTGCATGTCTTTGAAATTGGACAGGTTTATCTGCTCCAAGCCCTTGCATCTGCCTCGATCAACTACGAACGTGCGGATCTCACAAATATTTCTATCTGGCGCAAAGGGAAACTCTTCAAAAGAGTGGATTATCTTGATCTCATCAATAAGGGCGGTCCGGATATTCCATTGAAAGACTATGATACGATAGTCGTTCCGTCTGTTTTTCAACAGCGGCCCGTGCGTGTTATAGGTGCAGTCATTGCCCCTGGTGCTTATCCGATAACCGCACCGCAAGTGCCAGCGAGGCAAGCGTTGAAGCTTGCGGGTGGGTCGAGAACAGATTTCGCGGATTTGCACAAATCGGAGATCCTCACGAGCGAAGAACGTATTGTAGTCGATCTCACTAACGAAGAAGTTGATGCTATGTTAGGACCAGGCGATACGTTGTATGTGCCGTTGGCAGAAGCAAAAATAAGCGTTACAGGTGCGGTAGAAAAGCCGGGACAATACGTGATTACCGAACCTATTCTTTTGGGACAGGCTATTGCCATGGCAGGTGGGTTTGATGAAGAGCGGGCGAATCTGAAAAAATGCCTCTTGACACGAGCAAATGGTACAGAAGAAGAATTGAACTTCGACCAGGTACACTCAGAGGTCTACCTGAACCCGAAAGATCAACTTCGCGTTCGTGAACGGACGCGTTTAGACTGGCGGGTGATTACCTTCGCAACATCATTTGTGAACCTGCTTGTCACCGTCCTCATCAGATACAATTAAGTGCGGACATACGCTTGGGAAACACCTCTATAAGACATAAAGCAAATAGAACGAGGTTACAGATGCCAGAGACGACCGATAGGCACCTTGAAGAAGTTAGAGAAATTCGATTGTCAGACTATTTTTGGATACTCTTTCGGAATAAATGGAGTGTTCTTCTCATTTTTCTGCTCTGCGTTTTTGGGGCGTTTTTTATAACGGATCTTACGCCGCCGGTTTTTCAATCCGAAACCACAATTCGTGTTTTAGATGGTCAATCCGCTTCCTCCCTACTCTCTCAGTTACCGATATCTGGGTTAATTGGTGGGACCTCTGTCAGTGCTTTCGCCGCGCAGCTCCAATCCCGAGACCTTGTGATCACACCGGCAGTCCGCCAACTCAGAGGTGAGGGACTTCTTGACCCGCTGCCGGTTCATCGCGGGCGAATTGTCATGTGGCTTGCAGATGTGTTGAATATTCCCCTCAATCAGGATGCTACAGAGCAGGGAGAATTCACAGAAACCGAGTGGGAAGACTTCTTCATCAAAACCCTTATTGACGAGCAGTTAAAGGTCGAAGAATCACCGGACGGAAAAGTGATTACGATTACTGTACAGCAGCGGGGTGCGCGTGCCGTGAAGGAGCGCGTATCGGAACGGGCGCAGCATCTGGCGAACAGGATCGCTGCTGTATTTCAGACGGTTGTTGAAGCCGAAGCGGTTGAGAGAATGGAGTGGTGGCAGAAACCTCTCCCGCAAGGGATGCTGAATCAAACCCAAGAAAATCTTACAAATGCGGAAAAAGAACTCTTTGCCTTTCAGGAAAAGCACCCGAAACTTACCTTAAATGCAGAAGGTGGAACGCAAGCACAAATCATTCTGGCACTCCAAGTCAAGGAAAACGAATTGATCAACCAATTGGTGGGTGCTGAATTGAGACATGCCACTTATCTTGAAGAATTGGAAGGTGTATCAGAAGAGCTCATATCGGAAACTATCGCTCGAAATCCGTCACATTCCAAACTACAAGATAATTTAAACCAATACGAAATCGATAAGGCGGAACTCCTTGGCAAGTATGATGAAACGCATCCTGAAGTGACTGCGATTGATAAGAAGATTGCGGAAACAGAGGCACGTCTTGGTAAAGAGGAGAAAGATATAAAAAGTACGACCTCCTCCTATAACCCACTCCACCAAGTACTCACAGAGAAAGTGAATGAGGCGGAAGCGGCCGCTATTAGCCTTAAGAAGCAAAAGGATGAAGTTACTACCCAAATTAACAAACACTTCACTGAACTCCGTGAATGGTCTCCTGCTCAATTAGAATTCTATCGCCTCAAGCGAGATGTTGAGATTTACAACGCGCAGGTGATCGCTTTAGAAACGAAAATGCGAGAGGCGGAGATTTTCGCCCAAGCGCGCTCGGAGAGTATCAAGGTGATGGATAAGGCGCGCGCACCTGAAGAGCCCTTGAAACCACGGTTAAAATTGAATCTCGTTTTGGGTGCCTTTGTCGGAATGCTATTCGGTCTGACGTTCGCTGTCGCCAAAAATTATTTCAAAGACACCTATCTCCGCTTAGAGGAAGCCGTCCGACAATTGGACGCACTCCCCGAATCCCCGAGTTTTCTGGGTGTACTCCCTTCTATCAAAAGACGTAGTGCCTATCGGCTTCCGCTGATGGTTCACGATGCGCCCGATTCGAGAACTGCTGAGGCGTTTCGTGTGCTACAAGCCAAACTGCCGTTTCTGAACCCTGGTGCCTCTGTGAAAACGATTCTCGTCACAAGCGCGACCCGCGGTGAGGGCAAAAGCACGATCTCATCGAATCTTGCCGTTGCACTTGCGCAGAGAGGCAATAGGGTTTTACTCATAGATGCGGATATGCGGAGACCTTCGCAACACAATACCTTTCCGAGAGAACAGCTGCTTCAAGTAGAAGACGCTGTAGATACAACTACGTCTGAATTGCCTGTCCCTCGCACTGACCCACGCAAACCGGGGTTAAGTGAAGCCCTCATCCATCTAAACTCAGAAAACGGGTCCGATATCCTTCATGCAACAGTCAAGCAGACTGATATTCCTGATTTATTCTTAGTCCCAAGTGGGACTGTACCACCGAATCCGATTGAACTTCTCAACTCAGAAATGATGACGGAATGGTTAGAACTCGCTAAATCCGAGTATGATGTCATCGTAATTGACTCACCGCCTGTACGGGCTGTCGCCGATCCGATGATTTTGGCAAACATCGTTGATGCGATCGTTTATGTCTTTGACATCACAAAAACCCGGCGGTTTGACATGCTCACGGGGATACGGCATTTGACGGAAGCCTTTCCAACTAAAGGGATCGGTGTACTTTGCAACATGATCAATCCGAAGCACGCCAAGTCCTATGGCTATTACAGTCGCCACGGCAGCTACTATGGACTTGTGGATGAAGACAGCGGAATCTAATAACGACAGATGGATAGACGTGCCATTTGTCTGTATAATACGTCGTAACATTGAATGCAGCGAGTCGTGTAGTGAGTTTCTCGAGCGTTTTTTTGTCGCGTCCACTACATTCCCAATTGATGGGGTGTCCGGTGTTTCTGTCAAGTGCCTTCCATATCCAGAGTTTATCATTTAATTATCAAACTCCCGGAATTTTTATTTTTATTAAATTTATATGCTTTTTCCGAAAAAATATTGTATAGTATTAGTTGTATATAGACTTTATAATTTTAAATATTATAAATACTATAGTTTGGACAATTTTAAAAATTAAGGCGCGCGAAAGCAGAAAAAGAGGTATCCTTTCATAAACACACCAAAGTTTTGAAAGGAACGTAAAAAATGGATGTACTGCCTACGGTTTTTTAGACCACTCCCTAAAGGAAGATTGTGCTATAATGACAATCTCAATTGAAAGGAGTATCCAATGGCGAAACGAAGAAGATTCACCCCTGAGTTTAAAGCGGAACTTGTTTTTGAAGTCCTCAGTGGTGCGACTTCCCAAGCAGAAGTCTGTAGGCGACATAATCTCAACGAAAATCAACTCTCAGAGTGGAAGCGACACCTCCTTGAAAATGCGTCCTCGTTATTTGAGTCTACGGATAAGCAGTCGAGTGATGCTGAGAAGCGTATCGCCCACCTTGAGCAGCTCGTTGGGAGGATGGCGGTGGCTTTAGACATCCAAAAAAAACTATTGACGGAGTTGGACTAACGCTATCTGAGAAGCGATGCTACATTTCGGCATTGCGCAAGGAGCATTCCGTGCGAGATATTTGTGAAATCCTCGGCATCAACCGGAGCAGTTTCTATTATCAACCGAAAGCGGATCCATCCGAAGCGGTTCTGCGCGCTGAAATAGAGAAACTTGCTGGCGCGTATCCGAGATACGGGTATAGACGTATCACACAGCTCCTCGTGCGTCAGGGATACAGCGTTGGCACCCGACGCGTCGCTCGGTTGATGAAAGACAATGATCTCTTGGTCTCCGTGAAGCGTGCGTGTCGAACAACAAGATCGCTTCAAGGGGAGAAACCGTGGCGCAACCTGCTTGAAACCCTTGAGGTCTCTCATCAGGATCAGGTCTGGGTGGCAGATATTACCTATGTGCGTCTCAAGGGACGTTTCATCTACCTCTGCCTGCTCATGGATGTTTTCACTCGGATGATCAAAGCGTGGCAGATCAGTCAGCACTTGACCCAATCTCTGACGCTCAAACCGCTGAAAGAGGCATTATGCCACAGCGTCCCGGAGATTCATCATTCCGATCAAGGCGTGCAGTATCTTTCAAAAACTTATATCGCAACACTCCAAGCACATGGTGTTGAGATTTCCGTCGCCCGTCGCGGACGGCCTTGGGAGAACGGATATGCTGAAAGACTCATCCGCACGCTCAAAGAGGAAGAAGTTGACATCAATGAGTATCAAAACATCACCGAGGCGAGAGATCGCAT
>PYIY01000156.1 GCA_003635195.1 Candidatus Poribacteria bacterium
ATCGTCCGTTCGCTCGCTACTTTACCCTGACACATCTCTATAACGCTGGCGAAAGCCCCGAGGCACTGCGCGCTTATCAGCGGGCACTCTCAAAACTGGTGAACAGTCTCTCTTGGAGGTTTAAGGTGATTAATCCAACCCCGATTGACCCGAGAGAGACAATCTTTTACATCGATCTCCGCCACTACGAGTGGCATGTCGGAAACGAAGCGTGGACACAAATTGAACGGGAATATCCGTATCAGATTGACTTCGATCCAGAGACACAAGCGGGTCTGCACGCAAAACTGACGCATTTGCGGGCAGAAATGGATTGTGAAGTGCCGTTTGTGCATGTGGATTGGTTCCTTGCGAACGCGTCGTTGCCGCCACTTTACCACGATATTCTGGGTCTTCCAGAGACAGATCGGGAGTTAGAGCGACGTTTGGAAGTCAATGTTGCGGGCAATCTCCAGAGTGCGCCGGGGGTGAACGTCTGGCGTGCGGGTTTCAACGATTCGAGGGTGTCAAATAATAACCGCGTCGTGGAGCGTCACACTTCCCGATATGGTGCGTATTGGAAAAGTTACGACTTTGCGGGGAGTTCCGGCGTGCAGGATATCCTTACGCATCCGTTGACTTTCAAGCATGATGGTGGCGAAGTGGTCTTCAATCTGCCCAACGGTTTGCAGGCGTATTATATCTCTGACGCATCAGGTAACCGGATAAATGAAGCGCCGATAAGAATCGTTCGGAACTTGGCGGCGAGCGATCCTGTTGTGCGTAATGGTCTTTCGTGCATCGGTTGCCACACCAAAGGGATGCAGACGTTTACGGATGAGGTGCGTGCGGTTGTTTTGCGGCAACCTGAGACGCCTGCGAAGGCGCAAGCGTTGCGGTTGTACGTGGAACAATCAGAAATGGACGCGCTTGTGGCGGAGGACACTGAGCGTTACCGGAAGGCACTTGAGGAGACGGGCGGTGTCTTTGGTGGCATTGAGCCGGTGCATCGTTTCTACGAAGCGTTTCAAGGACCAATAGATGTGGCGCATGCTGCGGCTTCTGTGGGTATGGAAACCGCGCCGTTCCTTGAAAAGATCCGTGAGAATCCGAGTTTACGGGGTTTAGGGTTATCGGCGTTGGAGAGTGAAGGTGGTAACGTGAAGCGCGATGCGTGGACCTCCAATTTTGATGCTGTGATTGCTGCACTGCATTCACCGGACGACACGACAATACAGCCTATTGAGCCGGGAACTGATTACCGGCCGGGTGATTTGGTCTCTATCCCCGATCCAAACCTTCGTGTGGTGATTGAAGATAGGCTTGGTAAGCCCTCCGGTGCAGTAATTACGGCGGCAGACATGGCAAGATTGGAGCGCATTGAGGCAGACGAGGCAGGGATTAGCAGTTTGATAGGGCTTGAAGCGGCAACGCAGCTGGAGCGGATAGAATTCCGCCATAACGCAATATCCGACCTATCTCCGATTAGAGGCTTAACCCGGCTCAATAATATTAAACTACGAGGGAACAGGATAACCGACGTATCACCGCTTGCAGGCTTAACCAACGTGGATTGGTTAGGGCTTGAGGAGAACGAAATAACAGATTTATCACCACTGAAAGGATTAATAAAGCTAAACGGCATAGGGATTTCAGGCAACCCCATATCGGATGTATCACCTCTCGGAAGTTTAATCAGTTTAGAGGGTATAGATGCTTGGCAGACGCCTATCTCAGACTTCTCATCCTTAGCGAAATTGTCGAGACTCCGATGGATAGGATTTGGCGATGACAGGTCGATATCGGCACTTCCATCACTGAAGGGATTGAAAAGTTTGAGACGGTTGGAAATTAACAACTGCAGTATCTCAGATCTCTCTGGATTAGCGGAATTAACACAGTTGGAATGGTTGCAATTGATTAATAACCAGATATCGGATATATCGCCGTTGGCGAATCTAAAAGGTTTGGAGCATCTGAATCTTGATGCTAATGTTATATCGGACGTATCGCCGCTGGCGAAGTTAACAAAGTTAGAAGTGTTGTATCTTGAGAACAACATCATCTCGGACATATCGCCGCTGGCAGGGTTAACCAACTTGGAGCGACTTGACCTTCGGAACAACGCAATATCTGACTTTTCGCCTTTAGATGGGTTGTCCGAGAAAACGATTATTAGGTCGCAAGGCAACCCGAGTGCTGTCCTGCAAGGAGGTCCGAAGATAGTAGGACCGTGGTTGTGGGTGGTACTTCCGGGAGAAGGTTTTCACAATGGCAAAGATCTGCTTGCACAAGCAAGCGGAGGTAAAGTGACGGAACTCAGTGTTGCTACTGAAGGGGCAACGGAGGGTGAACCCGTCGGAAATAACGTGTGGACTTCCGACAACATTGATCCCAATAACTCGAACAATACAATAAAATTGGTACGTGCGCTTGGCGTTGATGACAGTGTCCGGCAGAGAGTTATGTATGGTTCCATTATCTTGCATTCGCACAAAGAACAGCAGACAACGATGTTTGCTGGAAGTAATGATCATCACAAGGTTTGGCTTAACGGAAAATTGATCAACGAGAAGTATCACGGGCATAGTGCCGACTACGAAGTATTCTTCCCTGCCACATTGAGACAAGGAAAAAATGTTTTGTTAGTTGCAATTTTTGACTATCAAGGCGGATGGGCAGGAGCTGGCTATTTCGGATTTGCACCTGATACTGAATATACAGTATTGTCGCCTGGTGCCAGATTTTCCTTGTCCACAACGGCGACACAAGTTAAGGTTGGCGATCGGTTCACTGTCCAACTCAAAACGGAAAATATCTCCGACTTAGCCGGATGGCAATCTGATATTATATTTGATCCCGCGGTGCTAAAAGTGAACAACGTGAGCGAGGGCAGTTTCCTGAAGCAAGGTGGTGGACGCACCCACTTTTTGAAAGGCACAATCGATAATACAATAGGGAGAATCGACGGTATCGGTTCTGCACGGCTCTCCGAGGGTGGCGTTAACGGTGAGGGTACACTCCTGTCGGTTACATTCACAGCGAAAGCCAACGGAGAGAGCCGATTGTCTGTGCGCAAATTTCAAGCCGGTTCCAGCCTTGGTGAGACAATTTCTTCTCGGCCGCCTGATATTATTATTACTGTCGGAGATCCCTCTGTTTCAGACGTGGGTGATGACATATTCTCTGTTTCCACAGATGAGACACCGATTCACTTCGGCGATACCTTTACCCTTCGGCTCAGTGCAAATGATGTTACTGATTTAGCGGGATGGCAGACGGATATTTCGTTTGATCCTGCTGTCCTTGAAGCCGTTGAGGTGAGCGAAGGCGATTTTCTGAATGTGAAAAGTGGAGAGACCTTCTTTTGGCAAGGTGCTATTGATAACGCAGCAGGTAAAATCAAAGGTATCAGCACGGCAAAGCTTAAGGGTAGTGGTAACGGCACAGGCACGCTGCTATTGGTCACGTTCAAGACAAAGGCTACCGGAGAAACTCGTGTAACATTTAGCAATTTCTTTGCGGGTGCCAGCAGCGGTGAGACAATCCCGTCAGATGCTCCTGAAATTGTTATCACTGTGGAAGACCGCAAATATCCGGCTTGGGATGTGAATCAGGATGGTGTGGTAAATATCCAGGATCTAATTCTGGTGGCACAATACTTGGGTTCCGACGCATCCATCAACCGCCAAGCTGACGTGAATGGTGATGGCACTATTAACGTCTTGGATCTGATTGCTGTGGCGCAACATTTGGGTGAGTCAACCGCAGGGGTCGCGCCTTCCTATGTTACTATGGATAGCTTGGAATTAGATTCAGCGATGATTCAGGCGTGGATCGCGCGGGCAGAGGCTATAAATGACGGTTCGCTTGCTTTCAGGCGAGGTATTGAAAACCTTCAACGGCTTTTAGCCTCGCTGCTTCCGCAGAAAACAGCGTTGCTGACCAACTATCCAAATCCGTTCAACCCGGAGACGTGGATCCCCTATCATCTTGCTGAGCCTGCGGATGTCACGGTGCGTATCTATGCTGCGAATGGGACTTTGGTCCGGACGTTGGCGTTGGGGCATCAGGCTGCTGGCATCTATGAGAGTCGCGCCCGTGCGGCGTATTGGGACGGCAAGAATGAGATGGGTGAACCTGTGGCAAGTGGTGTCTATTTCTATACGCTCACTGCGGGGGATTTCATGACAACCCGCAAAATGTTAATAAGGAAATAAATCCTGAAAACCGACCCTTTGTGAAAAGCAGCGGACCTCTTAGGCGGCTCTAAAACCTGCGAAATATGATAAATCCGCGCTTTAGCCGACAAGTGTTCTCACACCGCGGGGTCTTCTGACACTGGTTGCGGCATCATGGGATACTTGCCTTCGGCGATCAGTTTTTGTCGAGCTGCTTCTAAGCGTTCTTCCCAATTAATCAGTGTAGGGGTTCTGCCATACGCTTCTATCAGTTTTCCAGCTTCTGCATCCATAAGCCTCTCACGTTCAAGGTAGACCTCTACTTCCGACTTGTTGGTAAGGTAATAGAGGATAGTAGCGTAGATTTTCTCCATGGACAAAGTCGGGAAGCGGCGGTGGAGTTCCTCAACTCCCTTCCCTTCTCGATACTTATTTAACACGTGTTGAATAGCGATGCGATGCCCTTTGATGCGTATGTCAATTTCGCTATTGAAGTCGAAGTAGTCTCGTAGTTCCATTCTTTACCTCTGTTCTTACGGTAGGTATTGTATAACATCTTGATATTGCTCAGGTGTAAAAGTGTTCCAAACCCTACGCAATTCCTTGATGTCAGTACCAATTGAGGTCCGCTGTAGGAAACAAAGAATTCCAGGGACATGCCTGCCAGCTTGCAAATGCTCAGTAAGGTGCCTTGGCATAGTCGTCCGATTGTTGGTAACCAGGATGTAGTTGTTGCGTTCAACCCACATCAGAATGTCTGGATCAGGCGTTCCTAAAGGTGGTACGCCCGCGTCTCCAATGAGTCGAACGCGCATTTCACGGAGTTGTTCCTGAATCGCGCGGCTGAGGTGTTCATCAAGGAGGAATTGTGGCCTCATGCAGGTTCATCCCAAAGCGGGTTGAACTTTCCCGAAGCAATCTGTTTTGCCTGCTCTTTTCGGAGGTGTTCTCGCTCTTCAACGAATAGAAGCGTCGCCCCCTGGGTTCGCTGCCATTCCTTTTCTGATTTTCTTTTTTCTTCCCTCACCCGTGCTAAGTAAGCCTCCACCTCGGTTTTGTTCGCCTCATAGTAGAGGAGCGTAGCGTAGATTTTCTCTAAGGGCAGTCTTGGGAAACAGCACAAGATTTCTTCGGGTTCTTTGCCTTGTAAGCGTTCTTCTAACACCTCGTCAATATAGATGCGGTGCCCCTTGATGCGGATACTGATTTCATCAATAAACTCAAAATAGTCTTGCACATCCATCGTCTATCTCCTTAACTTCATTTGGATGCTCCTTTTATGTCAGTATACACTATCCAAACCTTCAAATGCAAGAATTTTTGATATTATCCTCGTAAGCATCCATCTATAGTAGCACTACAGAGAAAAATTGCCTATTGTGGGCACCACGCCATCACTGTTCCGAAACTCGCAAATATACTGTTCTCACCGCTTGTTAGGATACGCGACCCTTGGACGACGACTCTTGCATCGCGACTCGTGATTTTATAACTGACCGGCGCATCTTTAGCAATCAACGGTTCACCGTTGTCGTCCTTGAGTTTATCGAGCCGGTAATGCACTGAACGGTGGGCAGGCACGTCAAATTCACAAGAGACGTTCTGCATCGCGGGATCCTCGTAAAGCACCTCCAAAACACAACGGGTATCTATATCGGCTGTGTTGGAAATACAGATGGATTCATGCGAGAAATAACCGCCGCCGTGCTGTTCCCATTCCTGTTCCGCTGGTGTTAACGCTGCCATGTAACCGTCCGGGATAACCCAGACATAAGCCCCATCGCCATCTGAGGTATAGGCTTTAAGAGCATCCGTGATTGCCTCTGGATTGTCATCCACTTTATCCAGTGAAATGACAAGAAATCGGGAGTATGCTCTTATTCCGTTTACTGATATAGTGTGTTTTAACTCGCCTCTCACGTTCATGCATAATGTGTTATCTCCTAACATCACGAGACGACTGATGCCTTGTGATGCGAGCCAATCGTCAAATGCGTCATTCAGGAGTGTTGTTAAGGTTTCGAGCGAAATGCCTGCCTGTTTATAATCTTCAATCGTTGTGAGTACTTGTCCAAAATTCATAATTTCCTCTGCTAAACCATCCATCGTTCGCCGATACCGAGCAGTGTCATTAACACCTGCAGAAGTACACTCTCGGCATCGGTGCCAACGAACTGTCGATGTGTATCAATATAGGTGCCGTAATCGGCAGCCCACTCCCGAAAATAGGTTTGATATTCCCAACCGTCTGCGGTATGCTGAAAAACTGACCGATCCGGGTAGGGGAGTTTCTGCTTTAGGAGTTGCTGTAGTTGTTCAGATGTCGGTATCCATATATCTGCGGTGTCTGCTGTTGCCGGACGGAGTGCTTGGATTTCAGGATGCCGACATCTTTCTAAATATGCTTGCGGATATTTCTGTTTCTCGGATGGATCCATAAGTTTGGATTGCGGACTTAATATCTCGTTTTTCAAGTCAACAGTGCTATGCCTGTCATGTTGACCCTTCTTCAGTTTGTGTTGTTTCTGTGGAAGCCATGGGGATATCTGGATTGAGGCGCGAGTGGTGCATTGCCCAGTAGATCGCCGCCGTAATTACACCGCCAACGAGGGTCGCTATACCCCATATCGCGGGACCTGCGATAATCAAAGTTCGGACGCGATCTAACCGAGTTGCGTCTCGGTAGACTGCTATAGCAAAGACAATATGCACCAAAATTATCAAAACTGCGCTCACAATGCCCCAGAGCACAGTCACTGAACTCAATGCTCCCAAAAAACCGGAATCCAGGTCCATAATGTTAAGATTCATTAAATTCCTCCGTGTGGATTTGAAGGTATTATACGGTGTGAATCCTTAATTGTCAACATTTCTTCGCATGTCGGAGAATAATAAAAAATTTGATATTTTGGGTTAAATATGTTATCATATATATTGTAGTAACGACTTTTGAAGATGCCGATTCGGAAAAGATAGATGCCAGATTTCAATATCAAACCGACACACAAGCCCATCAAAAACTACTATACCGAACTCGAAAGATACGCGCAACTCGGTGAAGAAAACGAAGGCACCGTCCGCGCAGCGTTCCAAAACCTACTCCAACACTACTGCGGACAATCCGATCTCACACTCCTCTGTGAGAAAAGCCGATACACCCCAGAAAAACGACGCATAACACCCGACGGTGAAGTCGTTGATGCGTTCGGTTTACCACACGGCTACTGGGAAGCAAAAGATACACAGGACGATCTACACGTTGAGGCAGATAAAAAATTCGCCGCGGGTTACCCCTCGAAAAATATTGTCCTTCAATCTCCGACCCACGCGCTCCTCTATCAGCACGGACAACTGCAGCTTGATCTTGACATCACCGAGCCGAGGAATCTCGTCCACGTCTTGCAGACCTTCTTCGCCTATCAGGAAGAAAATATCTCGGCGTGGTATACCGCGGTCGCTGAATTCAAAGAGATGGTGCCGGAGCTCGGTGAGAGATTGGCGGCACTCATCGAAACGGAACGCCGAAACAATCCACACTTTCAAGACGCTTTCACTAATTTTCATCAGCAGTGTCAGACCTCCATCAATCCAAATCTCTCTATCGCCGCCGTTGAGAAGATGCTCATCCAGCACCTCCTAACGGAGCGCATCTTCCGCACCGTCTTTGATAATCCGGACTTTACTCGCCGAAATATTATCGCTCGCGAAATTGAAACTGTCATTGATGTACTCACCGAGCGAACATTGAATCGTTCTGAATTTCTCCGTCCCTTGGAGCCGTTCTATGCCGCGATTGAGGATACCGCCAGCACGATTACCGACTTTTCCCAAAAACAGGCGTTCCTCAATACCGTCTATGAGCAGTTCTTTCAAGGCTTTTCTGTCAAGGTCGCCGACACGCACGGCATCGTCTACACACCACAGCCGATTGTCAATTTCATGGTCAAAAGTGTCGAACATATCTTAGAGACCGAGTTTGATCGTTCACTTTCGGATAGTGGTGTACATATCATCGATCCGTTCGTCGGTACGGGTAACTTCATCGTCCGTATCATGCAAGCACTTGACCCGATTTCACTGGAGCGGAAATACACCGCCGACCCACCGGAACTCCAATGTAACGAGGTGATGCTCCTGCCCTACTATATCGCCAGCATGAACATCGAGCAAGAATTCTACACCGCAACGCACCGGTATCTACCCTACGAAGGCATCTGTCTTGTGGACACGTTTGAGATGATAGAGGACCAACAGATGCAGCTCCTCACGCCTGCGAACACGGCACGCGTCGAAAAGCAGAAAGAGACCGATATGTTCGTCGTCATCGGCAACCCCCCTTACAATATGGGTCAGGTCAACGAGAACGACAACAACAAAAACCGTAAGTATAAAACAATGGATGAACGGATTGCAGACACATACGTAAAAGATTCCAAAGCGACGCTCAGAAATAAACTTTCAGATCCGTATGTCAAGGCGATTCGGTGGGCATCTGATAGAGTGGGTGAGGATGGCATTGTGACTTTTGTGACGAATAACGGCTTCCTCGACGGTGTAGCGTTCGATGGAATGCGAAAACGTCTTGCAGAAGAATTTGACGCTATTTACATTTTGGATTTGAGCGGTAATGTCCGTAAGAATCCGAAACTGTCAGGGACGACACACAATGTGTTTGGAATTCAAGTGGGGGTGAGTATTAATTTTTTCATCAAAAAAGCTGACAACACAGATTCGCAAACACAAATTTTCTACGCTTGTGTTGATGAATTCTGGCGGAAGGAAAATAAGTATGACCACCTCAATTCAAAACAGCATTACCAGAATATTGAATGGGAGCAAATAACACCTGACAAACGGAATACGTGGCTCACCAAAGGTCTCCATGCTGAATTTGACACCTTTATTCCGATGGGAAACAAGGAGATGAGAGCAGCTAAAGGTGCAGCGACGGGTGTAATTTTTAAGACGTACAGTCTTGGTGTCAGTACGAACCGTGATGCATGGGTTTACAATTTCGATCGAAACGTACTCACTGAAAACATAAGTAAAATGATCCAAACTTATAACGCTGAAGTTGCGCGATGGGGACAAAGAACGGACCGAGATGCTAATCTTGATGATTTTGTGGTGTCTGATGACGAAAAAATCAAGTGGAGTCGTAACTTAAAGCGCGAATTGAAACGAAACAAAATTGCTGAATATGCTGAACACAAGGTAAGAGATTCACTCTACCGTCCTTTCACTAAATCTAATCTGTTTTTTGATTCCATTATGAATGACGAAGTTTCGCGCTTTCCTTCTATCTTTCCTACTTCTGGGACTGAAAAAGAGAATCGGATGATTTGTGTCAATGGAATCGGAAGTAATAAATCTTTTCAAACTTTGATGATAGAAAGGATTTCTTCTCTTGATATACTCGAAAAGACCCAATGCTTTCCGTTCTACATCTACGACGAGGACGGCACAAACCGCCGTGAAAACATCACCGATTGGGCATTGGCAGAATTTCGATCCCATTACAACGATAACACCATCACTAAATGGGACATTTTCCACTACACCTACGGACTCCTACATCATCCTGAATATCGCGAAACATACGAAGTCAACCTCAAACGCGACCTGCCACACATCCCTTTCGCCAAAGATTTCCGAGGATTCGCAGACGCAGGCGAGCGGTTAGCAGATCTCCACGTCACCTACGAATCCCAACCCGAATACGATAAGCTGAAATTCATCCAAACCCCAGATATCCCACTCAATTGGCGTGTTGAGAAGATGAAGTTGTCTAAAGACAAAACCTCGCTTGCCTACAACGATTTCCTGACGTTATCGGGCATCCCATCAAAAGTGTTTGACTATCGACTCGGTACCCGTTCCGCATTGGAATGGGTAATAGACCAATATCGCGTCAAAACAGACAAACGGAGCGGCATCGTCAACGACCCGAACCGCGCAGACGACCCGCAGTACATCGTCAAGTTGATTGGGAAGGTGATTACTGTCAGCTTGAAGACAGTAGACATCATCAACAAATTGCCCGACTTAAAATAATCGTACCTCAGTCTGTATTGATGAAAATTCTGTATTCTGTAGGGTATGCTGTTGGTTTCCTGCGTTGGTATTCTGTAGCATAGGAAACTGTTAGCCTGTGTGCTATCGTGAGTGTAGTTCTACGGTTCACCTCGATTTTTCTTGATTCTCTCGCTTAGTTATGCTATTATTTTTCTAAAGTGAATTATAGGGACGCACCCTTGAAAGGATCTCCGTTGGTCTCTTGCAGTGTCATTTTACAATAATATTGAAGGACTTTTAGGATAGCAATTCATAAGTTTAGCAGTATCTTCGTCTGCAAGGTTATCGGAGATTTTTCGCTGGTTACTTGTGCTATTGTTCTTGCGCTTTACATGAACAATCAAGAAATTTTCACACCTGAAGAACGGAACGAAAACGAAGAGCGAAAGCGTGAGTTGATTGAACTTGTTGCTTCGGGAGAGGCTACACTTATAGTTGGTGCTGGAAGTAGTGCGCGTGTGGGCTACGTGACTTGGAACGATCTTCTGGAGGAGTTGGAAGATTTAGCAAATAGATGTGGTACCGGTCTCGATCAAACACAGAAAGGTGATGACTTAGCATACGCAGAAGCCATCAAATCACATATTGAGAAAACGGATGATATAGGTAAATATTATGATTTGCTTTATGAACTTTTTCAACCTAATGCCCAAGCCTATGACGAATTCCATAGACTGCTTATTGATCTCCCTTTCAGAGGTATTATAACCACAAATTACGATATTGTACTTGAAGCAGCATTGTTAGGAAAAAGGGACGAGGCAGAACGTGAAGGCAGACAGATTCGTCCTATAGATGGGGTGCCGTTGGTAATTGGGCCGGATGCACCTCGGCTCATCCACGAATTCTTGTTAGCGCGAAATAATGATCCTCATATACCACAGCGGATTGCACACCTACATGGATTATATAGGTATCGAGAGAGTATTATATTGAGTTCCGAGGACTATGTTGAAAATTATGGTCTGCGCGTCAAAAAAAATGGTGAGGACCAAGGAAATGAAGACAGATGGACATTGCATAGGAAATTGCTATGGGCTGTTTTAGCAACTCGCAGGGTCGTTTTTGTCGGTTTCAGTATGGAGGATCCCTATTTTGAAAAAATGTTAGAAATCGTCAGTACTGATTTGTGGGGATGGAACAAATCCATTCACTTCGCAATAATGGGTATCTCTGCTGGAGACATCAAGGATTCAAGAGATAAAGCCGATAGACTCAAAAGTAAGTATGGCGTTGATACTGTATTTTATGAGGTTCTTGAAAACGAAATTCCTGAAAAAAAACATAAACTTTTGGAGTCTCTTTTCGCTGATATAGTGAAGCAATGTGAGGATAAGGGTCGATCCATTGAAGAGGCTCAAGGCCTACCAGACGATACGGACCATCCTAAAGGCGAGGAACCGAGATCTATCGTAAGCGGGTCAAGAGATATATTGAATTGGCTTAAACAAGCGGGCCAACGCATGATAAGGAGGATTGGCGATGAAGATTAAGCGAGAGGAACTACTTAATAACTTGCAAGACTTTGCCATGCGAGGAAACGGAGTCGTCATAGGAAGCCCGGGGATTGGGAAAACTTACTTACTGAAGGAACTCTACTACAGTTTAGAATCTCTTGAGATACCAGAACTCATACTCCCTATTGATCAACTCGGAGATGGCACTGACGAAACTTTGTGGCAAGAGTTATCTTATGAAGGTGATCTGATTGAAAGATTGAAATCCGTTCCTGTTTCAGACAAGAAAGCAATATTAATTTTTGATGCCTTTGATGCCGCTCGAAATGAAGAGACGCGCAATCGCTTTCTAAAGTTAATACGGCGTGCAATTTATGAACTCAAAGAATCATGGAATATTATCGTTACAGTCCGCACTTATGATGCAACAAAATCGCAAGAACTTTTAGATCTATTCGATAATCCTGATGATACACAATATCAGAGCGAAGGGATTTTATGTCGACATTTCACGATTCCACCTTTCAATGAGAATGAGATTCTGGAAGCGTTCGACCAGATTGGATGTCCGAAATCTATCTATAATGATGGTTCTCAGGACTTTAAGAGTATCCTTTCAAACCCCTTCAGCCTATGGCTTTTGGAAAAGATTCTAAGCACTTTGCGGAACGAGGATGTTCGCAGTACTTTTAGTAAGGTTCATTCTGAAGTCCAGTTACTTGATTTATTTTGGCACCGACGAATTGAGTCTACAGACAATGGCGAAACCCGTCAGTTTGTTCTTGAAGGAATCGTACATCAGATGGTTAAGGAACATTCACTGACCGTCAGACAGAACGACCTTTATGAAGAAGTCCTTTATAGACAATCGAAAATTCTTGCTTGTAATAATCTTCTGAGCGATGAAATCTTGGCAAAGGTATCTTTCTTCGGAAATCGGATTGCTTTTTCTCACAACATTCTCTTTGACTATGCAGTCAGCATTCTACTTATTGATGACGAACCTCAATACCTTGAGAGGTTTATTCTTGAAGATCCCTCGCGCCCACTTTTTCTGCGCCCGAGCCTTACATATTTTTTCACCCGCCTCTGGTATTATGATTCTATAAGTTTCTGGAAGGCTTTCTGGCATATTTTTCCAAGCGATCAATCTGTCCATTTGCGCCTCGTCGCCCCCTTGATTCCGACGAGCGTTATTGCCAATGAAGCCCACGGGATTGAACAATTGATACCACTTTTAGAGAAATTACAGAACGGAGAAGAGGTTGCGAACGGGGCAGTAACGCGACTTTTGCAGGCACTTCAAACGCTACAGATTAAACGTGACACGCTCTGGATCGATTTTTTCGACAAGATTTCGGTGCACTTGAACGAAAAGTTTGCTTGGGATTTGGCAAACCTCACCTCGGCTATTCTTGAACGCACGAGTGAATCCGAAAATTCAGAAGTCGTGAATGCTTGTGGACGGATTGGACGACGGTTGCTTGAATGGGTATGGCAGAAAAGAGAAGCAGGCAAAAGGACTTGGTACGATCGGTTTGGTGGACGTTGGGCAGTCCCGCTTGTTGCCCAAACATATCACACGAATCCTGAAGAATCTCGGATGCTTCTTGAAAAGGTTCTTGAACTATCAAAGGCAGATAATTTTCCAATAACCTTCTTGTCATGGTTGACTGAGTATGTTGATAGGATTTGGTACCATGATCCTGAATTTGTCACCTCAATTTATTGCACCGTATTCCATCACAATGAATCCAGCGATGCAAAAACAAGTCTTAGTGGCGGCGTTTTAGCTATGACAAGCACCCGCCGACAGGATTACAGCATGTGCCGATATCGGTTGATAAAACATTTCCCTGGTTTTCTTCAAGCGGCCCCATTACTCGCAACGCTATCGGTAATCCGAAGTTTAAATGTTTTTATTGTTGGAGAACATATTGTCCGATACCTTAAAGCAGGTGTGAAACTTGAGGATATGATAGAAACTTTCAATTTTCGTGGAAAACCCGCTTACTTTATGGAAGATGGTAGTTATATCTGGGATGCGCGAAATTCCTCTGATGAACCTATTGAAATGGCAGATGCGCTATTTGAATTCATCGCGGGGTTGGCGAAGTCAGAAGACGCGTGTCTTGATTCACTACTTGACGTTTTCCGTAATGAAGTGATAGTAGCGTTCTTCTGGAAACGACTCTTAAAAACAGCTGCACAATTTCCCAAGGTTTTCGCTCAGGATCTTTTTGAACTTTGCATCGCAGAACCAATCCAGAGATACCCCGAAACCTGCTACGAATTCGGTTTGTTCCTAAAAGCTGCTGCTTCTGAATTTACGCCAGATCAACTTCGTCAGATTGAAGAAGATATTTTGGCATACCCTATAGAAACAGCCGATGATGAGCGTCATAATCTCCTTAAAAGACAAAGAAACCGACTACTTGCACAAATTCCTATAAACCTTTTGACTACAAAGGAAGGGAAGAAAATTCGAGAGAAAATGTTACGGGAAAACGATATTCCAGTGAATCGACCATTGGTGAGTGTTGAACCCCCATCGTGGGCTCCGTATACCGAAGAAGAACGACTCACAGAACAAGGTGTTGACACAACTACGCCTGAAAATCAAAGATTGCAACGCTTTTCTGGTCCTCTCAATAAATTTAGTTCAGATTGGATGAACGGTGTACCAACTATGGATGCCGCTAAATTGGTTTTACCGCAATTACAGAAGGCACACACTGTTGTAAAGAGTAACACAGAAGCCGATAAAGAAGTGATGAATTCGCTTTGGCATAAATTAGCTGCTTGTGTAGCAATTCTGGGTCGGATTGCTAATAAACTTGAGAACAGCGAATTTTCTTTTTCTCGAGAAGTACTTCTGGAGGCAGCAAAACATGAAGAACCTAAACCAAATCCCGGATACGATGATCAATTTGATCATCCGGGTTATTCTCCATTTCCACGGCATGATGCTGCCCAAGGTCTACTTAGGCTCGCGTTTCATCAACCTGATAAGGAGATATTAGACGCAATTGAAGAACTCGCGAATGATCCTGTACCTTCTGTTCGGATGGTAACAGCGATGGAGTTATTCCTTGTTTACAACAAAGCACCGGAAAGATTCTGGCATATCATGGACAATAGGGCAATCCATGAACCGAAGCGCGTAGTGCAAAAGTTTCTCTACTATACATTAACTCGGGTGATCACAAGGGAGAAAGAAAATGAAGACAAAACGACCCGCGTTATGGCAAAACTGTTAGCGCATACACCGCCGCCTACAGAAGGATTAGAGCCATCAGATTCCTTTACTGTTTTGTTGATGTGGTTGGCAATTGATCGCCAAAATGCATGGGCGTTCAAAACACTTGAGGATACATATTTCAAAGACCCGATCCGGTTTGCTAATCCGCTGAGGCGTGCTGTGTCTGAGGTTGTGAGAGATTACGTCCTGCCGAAGCATCTCGAAACGGATGAAGGACGCAGAAGAGCAAAGCGGGCTATTGAATGGTTAGGACAAGTGATTGATCTGGTCTCTGATAGAATTAAGGAATTGTATCGTATAGTCAAGGAAGATGAAACTGAGGAAAATGTGAAAAAGTTACATGATACGTACAAAGTGATTGATGAAGTGATTACACGTCTCTACTTTGCAATTGCGTATAAAAGAGATAAATCTGAAGGACCTGTTGAGGAAATCTCCGACGACTTACGCCGTGATTACTATAATGAAGTCAAACCTTTGATGCAACAGGTTATTGATGTCGCACAAGACCCTGCAAGCGGAATTATGTTTGCACCGACAGCACATTATTTCATACGACTTTTAAGGAGTTTCCTCGGCTGCAATCCGAAAGAGGTTTTACATTTAGCAACGGGGGTTGTAAAATCAAGTGAGCAGTTCGGATATACGCTTGATTCCATAGCAGTTCGTGATGTTGTTGAATTCGTTGAAATTGTGCTTGCTGATTACCGACATGAAGTGCGCGATGGCGAGACTTTGGAAGACCTCCTACATCTTTTAGATCTTTTTGCCAAAATAGGCTGGTCGGATGCCCTTAAACTCGTTTGGCGACTTGATGAAGTTTTCCGTTAAGTTGGCTCTATTTTCTACAAAATAGACATTATTACATAGGAGAGTCTTCATGCTTACTGTTAATCCTAAATATATTGTTGATGACAAAGGAGAAAAGACTGCTGCTGTTCTTACAATAAAAGAATACCATCTCCTCATAAAGCGTCTTGAGGATTTAGAGGATATTTTAGAAATGGATTTGATAGTTGAATCTGCGACAGACTTTCGGAGTTACCAAGAAATACGGTTAGACCTACAAAAAGGAAGAAGACTTTGACTGACATGAAAATAACAGAGATTCAACGTGAGTTAGCAGCATTAGGGTTAGACGCATGGCTCCTGTACGATTTTCGTGGGATAAATCCGATCGCACAGAACGTTGCAGGTTTGGCAGGGGCGCATATCACCCGCCGATGGTTCTGCCTGATTCCTAAACACGGTGAACCGCGGTGGCTTGTCCATCGGATTGAGACATCGAATTTTACCAATGTGCAGGGACAGGTTGCACTCTATGCGGGGTGGGAAGAACTTAACGCAGCGATACAGACCCTGCTTGCCGGTATCAAAACGGTTGCGATGGAGTATTCACCAAACGCCGAGATTCCTTATATTTCGCGGGTAGATGCCGGCACATTGGAGTGGATTCGTTCCTTCGGGATTGAGGTACAAACATCGGCAGAACTCGCGCAACGGGTGGAAGCACGTCTCAGTGAGGCGCAAGCGGCAGGACATCAGGCCTCCGCACACTTGGTATTGCAAGCGAAGGATTACGCTTTGGCGTGGATCGGCTCGCAGCTGCGGGATGGAAAAACAATTACAGAATATGACGTGCAGCAGGAAATTCTCGGACAATTTGATGCGATGGATTTGGTCACAGATCACCCACCGATTGTCGCTGTGAATGCCAAGAGCAGCGACCCACATTATGCACCCACCGCAACGGATACCCAAAAAATTCAAGCAGGCGACTTCATCTTAATTGACTTGTGGGCAAAGCAGAAAGAACCAGATGCGGTTTTTGCGGATACGACGTGGGTGGCTTATGCCGGGGAAACCGTACCGTCCCAATACGTTGAGATTTTTGATATTGTCAAGGAAGCGCGAGACAGAGCGATACGGTTCATCCGAGAAAAATGGGCGGTTGATGAACCGATTCACGGTTATGAAGTGGATGATTGTGTCCGCGGATATATCACTGAAAAGGGATACGGACAGTTCTTTATTCACCGGACTGGACACAACATCGGCACTGTTATCCATGGCAATGGTGTGAATTTAGATAACTTGGAGACGCGTGATGCCCGTGCCTTAATCTCCGGGGTCTGCTTCTCAATTGAGCCGGGGATTTACCTCACCGATTTCGGCGTTCGGACAGAAGTCGACGTTTTCTTAGCCGGTCCAGGGAGAGACGGCGTAAAAGTGACAACCGCTCCCGTTCAAAATCAGGTATTGCCATTGCTGTGACCTTATAATTCCGCTTTTTCAGGTCCGTGAGGATGTGTCTCAGATAGAGGCGTGCGTTGAGGATCCATTGATCAGCATAGGCTGCAGCGAGCAGCGGGAGTGCTATCGTCAAACGCGGCGATTCGAGTAGCCACTGCTCGGCGTATTCGGTAAAATCTGTGTCCACAAGTTTATTACTTCCGAGTGAATAGACGACATAGCGTTTGTCCTCCCGCGCCTCCATTCTCGGGTTGAGCGGTGTGTTGAGTGTAAGGCGTTTTGTGCCATCAATCTCAAAAACCCAGAAAAAATAATCTTCATTGTGTCCGAGATAACCGATTTCTACGTCAAGCCGATGCGCGGTTTCAGTGGTGATTGGGCTTACCACCATATCGCGTTTGATTAAAGCTGGATAGATCGCTGCAAAAAAGATTTGTTCAAATCCGAGCGGTTGATGGGCGTGTGTCAGAATGTCCAAGAGCGTCTGCTCTTGTTCCGGACGCTTCAGTTCTAAGCAGCTTTTTGCGAAGACTTCATCCCGAAGCGCGCGCATTTCAGGAGGCGCGTTTTGGTGAAGCGGTTGAAGTTCTTGTATAAGCCTAAGAATCCGTCGGCGTTTGGGTATCGTACGCCAAAGCACCCAATGCCATAAAGTCTGCCATGTCTCCCTTTCACGCATTTGGCTAAGGAGTGCGATTACGCTTGTAAAGAAGCGTTGGAATATGCTGTCAGGGGCAAGGTTTCGTTGTTGATTCGCCATGGTTTTTAGTTGTTAGTTTTTGGTTATTAGTTAAAGAGGGTTTCTGTGGTGAATACAGTCAATGGGACTGCGACAGGTCCACCGACTCTTAACTTCTCATTTATAACTATTCCTCTGAAAACAATAAAAATTTGACCTTTTGTTGAGAGTGTGCTATAATATATGTTGCTAAACAGAAGCCGGAGTGGTGAAATTGGTAGACGCACGGGACTCAAAATCCCGCGGGCCCTAGGTCCATGTCGGTTCGAGTCCGACCTCCGGCATCAGGCGATGGTTTCTCGTAAGCCATCGCCTTCGCTTTTGGCGGTTACATCGCAACGATTTTACGCATCCGTTTCGCAAGGTCAATCTGGGCTGCCCTGTCACCCCCGACTTCGTGGATGACGTAGCCGTCGTAACCAATTGATCGAAACGCCGCCATGACTGCTTTCCAGTCTGTATCACCATCTAAGAGATTAACGAACTGGTGTGCCCCGCGGGCGAAATCTTTGAAATGGACGCGTTTGATGCGGTGTGCGAGTTCACGAATCCAGTGTTCTGGGTAGCCGTAAGCCATCATGTTTGCAGTGTCAAGATAGGTGCCAACCCACTCGCTATCTATCTCGTCGACAATATCGCGCATCTCTTTAGGGCTGAGCAGGAATTTGTTCCAGACGTTTTCAAGCCCGATTGCAACCTTGTGTGCTTCTGCAGAAGGTGCTAAGTCCTTCAGGATACCGACGAGGTTATCCCAAACTTCTTGATAGGTCCCCTCAGCAGTGAGTTGACCGGGGTGCAATAGAATCCCTCCGACACCGAGCGCGCCCGCGACTTCTAACCCGCGAGCGAGAGAGACGGCACCTTTTTCGCGCTGCGTTGCCTCCAAACTGAGGAGATTACCACGGTCAGCGTAACCTGCTGTGATACTCCCAATTTCGATGCCTGCTGCTTTGCATTTTGCTGTAATGCCTCGCAGTTCTGTATCACTCATATTGATGTCGGTATCTTTGCCTTCACCGAAAGTCAGTTCAACAGCATCGTATCCGGCATCTTGGCAGAGGGAGAGCGTATCATCTAACGACATGTTTCCGAGTATAATTTGGGTAACGCCTATCTTCATTTTTTCTCCTTCTCGTTGTGGAACTGTGTAGCAGTTAGAGATTGTATGCAGAGATGCCGAATTTCGAGGCATTGCGGACATCGGATAGCGACGTAATACGCATCGTTGAACACGGCATCAATCCAGTTGTGCGATTGTGCTTCCGATGGACTGCCCAAAAACTGGTCAAGTACCTCGTATTCTCTGTCACAATCCGGGCAGATTTGCAAGTCGTGTCCGATGTCAGTCTGGTCGAGCCATGGCATCTTTCGCTTCTACCCTTCAGAAGAGACCAAAAATTCGGAGACCGATTTGAGGTAGCGGTCCGGCAGGCGTGCCTCAACGTGAATGGCTGCGTCTGTGTATTCCGTATTAAGCACGGTGCCGTGTTTATAGAGTAAATCGAGCGTTTTTCCTTCTGTGTATGGAATACTGAAGGAGAGGCTCGTACCGAGTTCCGCAAACCGCTTTGCGAGTGTCTCCATTAATGCCTCAACACCGTCGCCGCGTTGCGCGGAAATTAGAAAAGCATCTGAGTGCTGGCACCGTAGCAGGTGTAGATCGTCTTCCGTTTTGATCTGGTCAATTTTATTGAAAACCATAAACGTCGGAATATCCGTCGCATCCAATTCGTCAAGGACTTCATTGACAGCAGCGATCTGTGTTTCTGCCTCTGGATGACTCACATCAACGACATGGAGCAGCAGGTCGGCTTCCGTGACCTCTTCGAGTGTCGCCTTGAATGCCGCAACCAACTGGTGTGGCAGTTTCTTGATGAATCCGACGGTGTCGCTGAGAAGCATCTGCTGCTTTTGTGGCAAATTCACCTTCCGTGTGGTTGAATCTAAAGTCGCGAAGAGTTTATCCTCAACCAAGACACTTTCACCGGTCAAACGGTTAAAGAGTGTCGATTTTCCGGCGTTGGTATATCCGACGAGAGACACCTTGACTTTTTCGGAGCGGTTTCTCCGCTGTACGGTGCGTTGTTTTTCAACGGCTTGAAGTGCTTTTCTGACGTGTCCGATGTTCCTGCGTACCCAGCGTCTGTCCATTTCGAGTTGTGTTTCGCCGGGCCCTCGGAGGCGTCTGCTACCGCCGCCGCCTGTCGCGAGTCGTGAGAGATGTGTCCACATCCGAGTGAGGCGTGGGAGCGCGTATTCGAGTTGTGCCAATGCCACCTGTAGTCGTGCCTCTTTCGTCAGTGCCCGTTGTGCGAAAACCTGAAGGATAAGTCCTGTTCGGTCGATTGCAGCGATATCGAACGCCTGTTCGAGGTTACGTGTCTGTGCAGGTGAGAGTTCTTCGTCAAAGATGATTGCGTCGGCGTTAAGTTCTTCGATAAGCGGTTTGAGTTCTTCAACCTTTCCTTCACCGATAAAATACGTCGGATTTGGCATGTTCCGGGATTGGATCGTCTCACAGACGGCTTCAATGCCAGCAGTTTCTGCGAGTTGCCGGAGTTCTTGTAACGATTCTTCTGTTTCGTGCATCAGTGTGTTTCGTAATTTTACGCCTACCAGGATTGCACGTGAAGGCGGGTTCGGTGCACGCGTATCGTAAAGTTCTGGCATCAAGAGACCCCTTTCTCAGTTTTGAAGCGCGATTGAAGTACCGTGCTTTGACACTTTCAACAACGCGGTATCGTATGATATAGTTTAGCAGATATACTTTCGGTTTTCAACTAAAATCCCATTTTAAGAAAAAACTTCAATTTAATTGCGGGTGGTTCATTATTCGTGGTATTTTTGTACCGCAAACTGTTAGTTTGCGAGAAAGCGTTAGGGAGAATATAACAGTTCCTACTCTCCAAAAACCACAATTCCGTCTTTTCGCTGGCGAGGTTTCAAAATTGACCGCTGATAGCTGACTGCTGTTCTCACTGCGAAGCATGACAAATTCTCTGCAATTTTTTCTTGCACGTACATTAATTCTATGTTATACTTAACGTCACTATGAAAGGTGCCAAAGATTCTGCAACCCCAACGATTACTGTTAATCGCAAAGCACGGTATGACTATCACTTACGTGACCGGTATGAAGCGGGTGTCGTTTTGCAAGGCACTGAAGTAAAAGCGATTCGGGCAGGACGGCTTAACCTGACAGATAGTTATGCACAAGTCGCAGATGGAGAGGTGTTCCTGATTGATGCGCACATCGGTCCGTATGAACACGGAAATATCGCTAACCACGAACCGAAACGCAGACGCAAACTGTTGCTAAATCGTCGAGAGATCACGAAACTTGAACGTTCAATTCGTTCAAAGGGGATGACAATCGTTCCGACGCGCGCGTATTTCAGCAACGGCAGAGTCAAGTTGGAATTGGCTGTTGCGATGGGGAAGCGGCTTTACGATAAACGCGATAAGATTGAACGTGAAGCCACCGCAAATGAGATACGGTCGTACAATTGACTTAACCGTTAACTATCAGACGGTTGTGGCGGTGATGGTAAGCCTGCCTGCTACAAGGTGCCTAACTGACTGCTGATTGCTGACGGCTATTCCGGGGGTGTCAAGGTTTCGACGAAGGTAAATGAGATATAGGTTGCATGCCGAGGTCTCCGCAGGCCTCGTTAAATAGGCGGAACACTTATAATTGCTGATGAAGAATTAGCACTAGCTGCCTAATAATGCGGCTACGCTTGACCGACCTGCTGCCCGTCAGGGAAGTTAAAGCGTCGTAATACGGGCTAGCCGCTCGCTCTTTCTCAAGGGGCGTGCCGCGAATCACTTTGAGATAGTTTATGATGAATCCCGCACAGGGGAGACTTATAGGCGAACCTTAAAACCTGTGATAAGCATGTAGTAGCCTCTATTGAAATGCTTTCGGACGCGGGTTCGATTCCCGCCACCTCCATTTCCACAACTGATTTTGTTCTGGTTTCCGCCGATAGATTGGTCGCGAAACAAAATGGCTGAATTTACCAATCTGCCACCTCGTATTCAAAAAACTGTGCGGGCGCATATAGGCGAGGATGAAGATGTCTGTTTGTGCCTCCTCGGGCGTTCAGGTTTGCTGCGTCCAGATTTCGTTTTTATCACGACGCGGCGGGTGCTGGTTTTAGATGAGCGGTATATAGGCAGCCTCGCCGTTTCTTATGCCAATATCCGGTGTAATCTGTTATTCACCGAGATGAGGGATGTGAAATTGGTCCGACAATTCAGACATCGGTTGCTCAGCCAAGCGAGGCTCGAAATTAGCGTTGTACGTAATGTCCATTGGATTGATAATATCAACTTCCGCTCAGCCAAATGTGCCTACATATACATCGCTGAGCAGATCACAAAGCGGAAAGGGATGCCATGAAAGAATTCCTGACTTATTTTCTCGCCTCCTATAATGTCTGGTTTACGGCACCGTTGGTTATTGTGTTCCTATTCGCGCTTTTTCGACTTGCTATGGGAGCAGTGGATTTCGGTGATGCCGATGTGGATGCTGATGTTGACGCAGATATAGATATAGATGCAGACATGGATATAGATGTAGATATAGATGCGGATGTGGACATAGACGCAGACATGGATATAGACGCCGATGTGGATGCCGATGTGGACGCGGATGTGGATGCCGATACCGGGGCGCACGTACCTTCTTTCGGAGACGTATTTGGGTTTTTGAATGTTGGCAGGGTCCCCTTGATGGTTGTGCTGATGTCGCTATTTGGGACATGGGGTATTGCTGGGCTGATCGCCAACGCATCCCTTAATGTTCCAGAAAAACCCGAGTGGGTTTGGATATCGTATGTTATTGCTTTTTTCTCTTGTTTTGTCTGTACGCGCTATATATCGCTCGCGCTTTCGAAACTATTCCCTGAAAGCGAGAGAGCCATCAGCGATGTACATCTCCTCGGTCTAAGTGGACGCGTTATTAGTGGACAAATTACCACAACTTTTGGGACAGCGCGTGTCCAAGTTCCAGATGGTCCGGAGTTAACAGTCAGTTGCCGTGCTAAATCTGATGAAGCCACGCCTGTCAAAGGCGATACCGTAATTCTTATAAACTATGATGACACAAAGCGGATCTTTGATGTCAGAAAAAGCGAAGTAGATTAGCGTCAGTTCAACTGACAACGCTATATAAGGAGAAATGAAATATGAATGCCAGTTTGTTTTTTACGATTATCGGTAGTGTTGTTGCGCTGCTCGTTATTTTTCTATTAGTCTATCGTTCTTTCTATAAAAAGGCCCCCGCGGATGCGGCGTTAGTCATCTCTGGTGGGCGTAAAAAACGCGTCGTCTTTGGTGGGACCCTTATTAACCCGATTACCAACACGCATCAACTCATTTCTTTAAATACGCTCCAGTTACCTGTTGAACGTACAGGGCAAGGCGCGCTGATTACAAAAGACAGTTTACGGGTTGATATAGAAGCGCAATTCTATGTCAAAATTGAACCCAACGAACAAGATGTCCTCAAAGCTGTCGCAAGTCTCGGTGATAAAACCCTAACCCCGGAAGCCGTTAATAAGCTCCTTGAAGGTAAACTTGTAGGGGTTCTACGAAGTGTCGCTGCAACCATGGCCCTCCAAGAGTTACACGAAAAGCGCCAAGAATTTTCTGACCAAGTTCAGGAAGCCTGTCGAGATGATCTTGAGCAAAACGGCTTTAAATTAGAGAGCGTTGCTGTCACGAATCTTGACCAGACCCCGCTTGATGCGCTTGACGAGAACAACCGTTTTGATGTTGTTGCAATTCAGACGATCAAGCAAGAGGTTGAAGATAAGCAGACGCAAACGGCTCGGATTGAGCACGAAAACAAGGTGAAGCGTGAAGAGGATCGTCTCAAAGCCGAGCTTGAGATTAAACAGCGCGAAGAGGAGACAGAAACGGAAGGGTTAGAAGTTGATAAACGTCTTGAGTTTGCCTAAGAGGCGCAACGAAAAGCCATCGCGACCAACAAGGCGGAACAGGAACGCGAGGTTGAAGCGCACAAATTTGAGCAACAGCAGGCTGTTGAAGAGGCACGAATCAAACAGGAAGAGGCGGTGCAAGCTTCGGAGATCATGCAGAAGCAGCGGTTAGAAACCGCTCGGCTTGAACAGGAACGCCAAGTCCAAGAGACAGAAATTTCTCAAAAGCAAGCCATCGAAATTGCGCGTGTTCAACAAGAACAAACTGTTCAGGAAGCAGAAATTGAGCGCAATCTTTCTGTTGAAACCGCCAAAATTGAGCAGGAACGCGCTGTAGAGGAAGCAAGCATCGCGAGTCGAATCGTTCTGGTTGAGAAAGATCGTGAGGAAAAAGAGGCGCAGGCCGAAAACGCAATCCAGGTTTCAATCAAGGAAAAGGAGCGTGAGGCGGCACTCACTGAACTCTTGGAGGTTAGCGCACAAAAGGCGAGAGCCGAAGCAGCCGTTTCAACCGCCGAAACTATTGAAGAAGCGGAACGTCAAAGCAAAGTTGAGCTTATCCGTGCAGAGCAAGAAGCGGATGAGGAACGGATTGCCAAAGAACGCAACGCTGATGCAGAGGCATACGCTGTGATCGAAGCCGCCAAGGCAGCACTTGAGGCAGCTGAACTTGAAGCGCAGGCACAGCGGATTCTTGCAGAGGCACTGCTCGTTGAGGCGAAGGCGAAAGCGGATGGTGAGGAGGCGTCTATTGCCGCGAAGAATCAGGCGGATCCGAAAGTTCTCGTCAGTGATGCGATATTGGCACTCGTGGCATCACTCCCTGAGGTGACAGGCGAATTGATGAAACCCGCGGAACGCATTGAAAGTATCCGAGTCCTTGACCTCGGAAACAATGGCAATGGTGGCAACGGTATGAACCGTGTTCTGAGTTCGATCGTTAACGCTGGCGCAGCGGTCCCCTTATTCAAGGAGATTGTCGGCTTCAGCGGCCTTGACACTGATAAAATCGCACGCACCGTTCGGGATTACACTTCCGGGTTGGTAGTGGACACACACGTGGATTCAGGTGATTCACCTGATACCGATTAATAGCCTTCAGCCGTCAGCCTTCAGCCGTCAGTTACAAGAGGTTTTTGACAATCCTACGGGGAAATACCCAAGCAAAAACACGCCTCTTTGCTGACTGCTGAAAGCCGATAGCCGAAAGCCAATGAAAGGATGCCCAAATGGATACTGAGAAACAAGCGAAAACAGAAGTTAAAGTTCACTTTCTCTCAATTGATCGCGGAACAGGCGCGCCGATTGTGGTTCTCAAAGAGAACGCAGACGATCTAAATCGGATATTGTTGATTTGGATCGGCGAATCGGAGGCGGCAGCTATTCAGATGCATTTAGAGAATGTCGAACTCCCGCGCCCAATGACCCACGATTTGATGAAAAATATGGTCGAAACGCTTTCAGCAAAGGTAATAGATGTGTGTGTACACTCCGTTGAACAGCTGAATAATCGCTGGACATTCTATGCACACATTACTTTGGAAGTGAACGGCAACGCAATTGAGGTAGATTGCCGCCCGAGTGACGCTATCGCACTTGCGCTGCGCTGCGGAGCCTCTATCTATATTGCCGAAGACGTGATTGCAGACCACGGATTCTCTGAACAAGAACTGGAGACGGGCGACCAGCACGACCCGAAAGATGTTTTAGAGAATTTAGATGACGACACGCTGAAGCAGTATACAGTCTAACGTAAAATTGCAAATGCCCAGACTGTGCTTCCACCCGGCAAAGGAGAGAAATAGTGCACGATCTCATCATCCGCAACGGAACAGTTATTGATGGTACAGGTAAACCGGGTTTCAAAGCCGATGTTGCCATCAACGGTGAGCGGATTACAACTGTCGGTGATGCGTCTGAAGCTGCTTACCAGACGATTGATGCTACAGGCAAACTCGTCACACCGGGGTTTATAGATACGCATACACACATGGATGCGCAGTTCATGTGGGATCCGCTCGGCACACCTACATGTTGGCACGGTATCACTACGCTCGTGCTTGGGAGTTGTGGGGTCAGTTTCGCACCTGTCAAGCAGAGCGACCACATGGTTTTGGCGAAAGTACTTGAGAGCGTTGAGGGTATTCCGGCAGAAAGTATCATGTCGAGTCTCCGTTGGAATTGGGAGACCTTCGGGGAGTACTACGACGCTTTGGACGCATGCCCGAAAGGCGTGAATGTCTGCGGTATGATTGGACATGCAGCGACCCGCTACCACGCGATGGGCGAAGAGAGCCTGAAAAGGGACCGAAACCCAACCCCCGATGAGATCAAAACGATGCAGGCTGCTATTGATGAGGCAATGGAGGCGGGCGCGCTCGGTTTCTCTACTTCTCGCACCCTTACCCACAAAACCTCTGAAGGCATTCCGATTCCTGGTACTTTCGCACATCTTGATGAACTCGTCGCACTCGCACAAGCCATAGGCAGACACAACAAAGGTATTTTCCAATGGGCACCCGGTTTCGGGGAATATGAAAATTACCCGACGACGGAGTATCCAGAGACGCGAAAGGAGATTCACCGCATCGCCGAAGTGAACCGGCAGAGCGGATGTCCTGTCATCTTCAGCGCGTTCACACATGAAGCTGTGCCGACGATTCAGACGCTTTATTTAGGGTGGCTTGATGAAGAACGGGCTAACGGGGCACAGGCGCGGCCGATGGTATCTTCCCGCGTCAATACAGTAATGGTCGGGCTTTGCAATTGGATGCCGATTCGTGATGCCAGCGCGTGGCGGGCGTTATATAGTCTCCCTTACCCTGAACGACTGTCAGCGATCCAAGATGAAAAGACACGTGTGCAACTCCTTGACATCCCGTCAGAGAGTGATGAACGCCTCGGTAAAATGCTATACCGGTTCGGACCGATGGAATGCGAGTATGTCCGTAAACCGGAGAATCTATTGTGCAATATTGCCCAAGAAAACGACGAGCGTCCCATAGAGACAATTGTTCGATTATTCTGCGAAACCGGTGGACGACAACTCTTCGCCTTTGCGACGAACAATCATAACCTCGCACACGTTGAGGAAGTTGTACGTTACCGGGATACGCTCCTCGGCCTCGGCGACGCGGGCGCGCATGTCAATGCTATCTGCGATGCCTCCCTTTCAACGCACGCATTAACATATTGGCACGATGAAAGACAGTTATTCTCTCTTGAAGAGACAATCCGTCGGTTGACTTCCGACGGGGCAGAAGCCTTCGGGATTCCTGAACGCGGGCTCCTAAAACCGGGCTACTATGCCGATGTCAATGTGATTGACGCGGATAACCTCCGCATGGAAATCCCTGAATTTGTTTATGATTTACCTGTTGGTGCAGGACGTTGGACGCAGCGGGCACAGGGGTACGATTACACGCTTGTGAATGGGAAAGTCGTTGTTGAGAACGACAATCATACAGGTCGCCTTGTGGGGAAGTTAATCAGGATTTAAGACTCGCAGATGCAGCGAAAGGTATCTTTTCTGAAAGGATACGCCTTATGGTAAAACAGACACAAATTCCTGAATCAGACGATCCAAAGGGTGAGCAGTTCCGGGACTATATCCGGCACCGGCAACTTGAAATGCTGTCTGAGGACTTATGGGATGAGTATCTCTGGGGCGAGTTGGGTGCCGCCGTCCGCGATTTCGAGAACGAACCGTGGGGAAAACCCTCGGAGGAAGATGACCCGGAATCGTCCTAATTATGAGAACACGTAAACACCATGGGCAATTCATCTAAGAGAAACTACCGCGTCCACCATGAAAATTGTACGACTGCCTTGGATCGCAGTAACTTTCCTGCAAGCGTAGACCTCTCCTTTCTCGATCCACCTTTTAATCAAGATAAGGCTTACAATGCGTGGGATGATAACATGCCGCCCGAGAAGTATTGGGAATGGATGCATCAGATCTGTGCAAAGGTGTATGCATTGACTTCCGATGGCGGTGCGATTTATTTCATGCAGCGCGAGAAAAACACCGAATTCGTTCTGAAATGCCTGCGCGATGCTGGGTGGACTTTCCAAAATCTGATTATCTGGAAAAAGAAAACCTCGGCGGTACCGGGAACCAAACGTTTTGGCAAGCATTATCAGGTGATTGCGTTTGCGACGAAAGGCAGAACACCGCGCGTTTTTCATCGTTTGCGGATTGATCCACCGCTGCCAGCGGATTACAAACACGCGCGAGAAAACGGTATGTTCGTTACCGATGTGTGGGACGATATCCGTGAGTTAACCTCCGGCTATTTTGCAGGCGATGAGGCGTTGCGCGATGCGGATGGCAATCGTTTACACAAGCAGCAAGCACCTATCCAACTTCTGCTTCGGATTGTACTCTCTTCGACAAATCCCGGTGATGTTGTTTTGTATCCGTTCGCTGGTTCAGGGACGACGCTCGTTGTGGCAGCGCAATTGAGGCGAAAATCGGTGGGGATTGAACTGGATTCGCAGAATGTTGCACTCATTGAAAACAGGCTTGCTGAACGGAGAGAATCGGACGATGTTTCACGCTTTTTCAAGGATTACGCATGCACTCCAGATTTAGAAGCAATTTGCGGAGAGGAAAATCCACATCATTTTCGTTTTAGGAAACGTGGTCATCAAAGGAGAACTTGATATGCTGAACATACTACTTTGTATGTTGGTGAGTCTTGTTATTCTCGTGGTGGCTCTGAGATTCAAAAAAGCTGCACTAATCCTCTTAGGCATTTTAATTGTGGTAGGGAGTGTGTTTGGGATTATAGTGTGGCAAAGTGGGAAACCTACACCCTTGAACCGTTCCTCTACATAACTCTTGAAGATTGCGTCTTAGTAAAGTAACCCAACTTGCTACCTCTGTGATTTTAGACGCATGAACACCGTTGTTCAGTGAGAAGCGATCATTTTTGCGAAAAACTTGGCGTGTTCCCAACCATTTTCGGCACGAAGAGGCACAGGAAACCAACAGCCTATGCTACAGGGCGGCAACTTGGGTTAAAGTAATGAAAATAAAAGAATTCGGTAATTTGGTAAACTCGGTTTTCACTCGCGCGAACGCCTCTTATCCGTGTTAATCCGCGTAATCCGTGTAATCCGCGATTCAGACAACGAAGGAGTAGAATGTTTTGAAGCACCGATATTGGATACAGTCCTTTATTATTTGTATCGTAGTATCTTTTTTTTTAAGTGTTGACGGATTTTCTAAGGACATATCGTTTGGTGAAGTACCTGAGGCTATCCAGAAAATCGCTCTCCGTGAAATTGGAGATGTGCCAATTCGTGATGTTGACCGAGAAAGAGAAGATGGCGAAACTGTATACGATATAGAGGCGAAAGACGATAGCATTGACATTGAACTGGAGATCGCAGCCGATGGAACGCTCCGGGAAAAAGATGTTACAGAGAAGATTACTTTCTCTGAACTGCCGATATCTGTACAGGATACGGTTCGCCAGCAGGTCGGGACGCTAAAAATTAACGACGTGGAGCGGAGAACCGAGCTCGGTATGAGGATCGTAGGAAACAGTTTACAAACCGAGACGACTTATTACAATATTGAAGCTGATGAGTTCGGTGTGGAAATTGACTTGGAAATCGCACCAGATGGTAGATTGCTGGATATAGATGTCAGCGATCCTATCCGACTCAAGGTAAAGCTCCTCGCGAAATCTAAGATCCCTACACTTGCTGACATCGCACCCTATAGAGAAGCACTCGTGTTTTACGAGTACAGCGTCCGGAAACGTATTGAGGGCGAATTCAAAGGAAACCAAAAACTCCGCGTCGCGCATTGGGCAATCTACGATAATCAACCGCAGGCAATCGGAAAGGCAAAAGTAGGAAGTTCGCATACACTTCACCTTTATCCGTACCAGCAATTCAACGAACTGAAGAGTCTTTACACCAGTGATACACTTACGTTAGACCCTGACATCCCACTCTATCACGATGTCGGACAGAAGATTCTCGAAAACCGATCCGTCGAGGAACGGTACGACTACGACAGCATTTTTTCTGAGAAGATGCCAATTTTTTGGCGGATAAAAGATCAACTTAAACTTGTGTCCTTAGGGGACTCGCGGGGCGCGGCAGGTGTTCGAGCGGAAATATTTTATGGTGCGGAAAACCAAAAGACTCCGGTGGCGTATAACCTCGCAATTTCAGGCGGTCCATTAGAATTCCAAGAAATTGTGGTTGATAAATACCTCACGAAAATGCCCAACTTAGAATGGGTCGTTTATCAGATGTCGCCCCGCGCGGTGAACCGATATTTTGAACATTCAGCGGATCGGGAATTATTAAAAAGTCGCGGCTTTGCATTTGATCGGAAGCACGCCGAGACCCTTTGGCAGGGATCCGATGAAAATAAAAAGACGGTTGCTGAAATTACTTCAGTACCGCACGTCTCGGAATACTGGAACGAGCGTCCGTGGGGTTGGAAGTTTAAGGCTGAAGTATGGCAGCACCCGAAGACTGAAAGATTTGAACGGAAATGGGAGATTTCTGAAAAACGCTGGAACCGGCTTACGTCTATGATCGTTGCATTGAACGAGCGGGATGTTAAGATATTGCTATATTTGTCACCCCTTCACCCGGTTATGCGGGGTCAACCCGTCGTGGATGATGACGGGACAACCCAGAAAGGGTATCGGGAATTGGTGGGTCGCTTAAAACAACTGGAGACACAGTTCCCGAACCTCGTCTTCGTTGATTTCCTTCAGGGCGGAAATCATGACTTCCTTCCAGAGATGTTCAAGGACCTTGACCACCTGAACGCACTTGGTGCAACGAAGTTGACGCAGAAGTTAGAAGAAGTTCGGCAACGCTACGAGTGAATCTGCTGCCAAAGCAGACGATTGTCAAAATCGGATTTCTGACAAAAATAGAGCAGCAGTGCAACAACGGCGCACTGCGGATATACGGAGAGTGCGTTTGAAAACTCAAACTCCCTGAACCGAACCGCAAGGTTATTAAAAAAAATGGTTTTCAGTTCGCATATCTTTGTCTACTATTTTCTCCCGATTGCCCTTATAAGTTACTATCTACTCCCGCGCCGAGCGAAACATTTCGGATTGACGCTTTTTAGTTATGTCTTTTACGGATGGGCAAACCCTCTGTTTGCTCCGCTCATGTTTGCCTCAACGCTGATTGATTGGACGTGTGGACGCGTCATCTCTGAGAGCAAGCATCAGCGGAATCGCAAATTGGCAGTAACGGTTTCAATCTGCTCGAATCTGTCCCTCTTAGGTTTTTTCAAATACTTCAACTTCGGCATTGCGAACATAAATAGTATTATGGGGTGGCTGGGTCTACCTATATGGGAGGGTGTTCTCCACGTAACGCTTCCACTCGGTATCAGTTTCTACACCTTCCAGTCGATGAGTTATACGATTGATGTCTACCGCGGCGATGCCAAAGCGATTCGGAATTTTATTGACTTCGCGTGTTATGTGTCCATGTTTCCGCAACTCGTTGCGGGTCCAATCGTTCGATTTTCAGAGATTGCTGATCAGTTACGGCATCGCACACACACGTTGCAGAGGTTTGCTCGTGGTATCGCCTTTTTTTCGCTTGGGATGGCAAAGAAGGTCTTGATAGCGAATCCGTGTGGTAAATGTGCTGACACAGTTTTCGATGCCGGTGTCGTTAGCACACTTGATGCGTGGTATGGCGTAATCGCGTATGCGTTTCAAATCTATTTCGATTTTAGCGGTTATTCCGACATGGCAATCGGTTTGGGGTTAATGCTGGGCTTTACTTTTCCAAAAAACTTTGATGCGCCTTATCGTGCTGAATCTATTACGGAGTTCTGGCGGCGGTGGCATATCTCATTGTCCAGCTGGTTGCGTGACTATCTCTATATTCCATTGGGGGGTAACCGTCGAGGTGCGGCTTGCACCTACGTCAATTTAGCACTTGTGATGCTGCTCGGCGGTTTATGGCACGGTGCGTCTTGGAATTTTGTTATCTGGGGCGGCATTCACGGCGGCATGCTTGCCCTTGAGCGGAAACGCGGAAAAGCGAGTTTTTACGGATCAATACCGAAACCCTTACGGGTCGCGGCAACGTTCCTGCTTGTGCTGATAGCATGGGTTTTCTTTAGAATCAGTGAACTTCCACACGCAATCACCTATCTGCAATGCATGTTCAGCAAAGTCCATGTTCAACCCAGCACCGATCTAATTTCAGGCATACTCTATCAACCTTACTATCTATGGGTTATGTGCGTAGGAGGCGTTGTCGTGTGGTGTTTTCCACAGACGTGGGACTGGACGCGACAGTTGACGCCTCTCAGAATAGGCGTGTGCCTATGTCTGCTCTGGTTATCTCTCGCTGTATTGGCAACGCAGGCATATAATCCGTTTATCTATTTTATTTTTTAATGGCAGTCGGCGATCAGGTAATTTAATTTTTGCTGACAGATTCTCTGCCGTGGAAACAACATCGCTGTGCCTTTTGCCTGCTTCCAAAACGCCCAACTTGAACCTAAAAATTTCTCTCGATTCTGAGGTTGAAAAAGAAGCCTTGAACTTCATCAAGGCATGGTGTATAATTTGGATAATATTATCTTCTGGTCACGCGGAGGTCTCAGATGAACGCAACGCCACAAAATATATTAGAAGCATTCAATCAACTCCCTGAGACAGAAAAACATGCCCTTGCTTATGAAATCATAAAACAGGTCGCTCAGCTGGATATCCCGCCTCTAACGGATGAGGCACTCACCGAAGTTGCTGAGACGCTTTTCCTTGAGCACGACAAAACGGAGGCAGCCGATGCCGAAGCAAAATCGGGGGGAAGTATGGCTCGTTGATCTCGGAATGGTCGCTAAGGATGGAAACGGGATTTTATCTCCATCTACTGCGAATTGCCTTCGTAAATGCCAAACTTAGCTGAACATCGTCGGGAGATGGCTCTAAAAGCGCTCGGCACCACACTTGTCAAACGGAATCTGAGCATCGTCAGCCTTGTCATCTTCAGCGCGACGCTTCTATCTGTCCCAATCTGTCAGCTGGTCTCCGACATCCAACGCGGGGAATCTCTTCACGTTTTTCGAGCGATTGGTTTACTGCCTGTCCCTCACCTCGAAGAGATTGAGGCGTACGAGGACACGCTCGAAGAAGAATCCGTACTGACCGATTGGCTCTTGCCGGGCGTTCAGACAATTCTGACGCGGGTGTTCCTTACCGGTAACGAACAAGCCTATCTCGGACGCGATGGCTGGTTGTTCTACCGTGCCGACATAGATTCACTCATTGGTGCCAGTCCCTCAAAAACAGCAAGCGCGGCACTTACCACTCTTATTGACTTTAGTCGTCAGTTGGAAGCACGCGGTATCACACTTATCGTTGTGCCAACACCAGTTAAACCGACAATTCACCCTGAGCAATTTTCAGCACGCTACCGAAACACTAACGCACCGATACATCATCCCGATTATGCGGCGTTTATTGATGGGCTTATATCAGAGGGCGTTCTGGTATACGATCCATCGCAACTGCTCTTTGAAGCTGCTCGCCAAGAAACACAATATCTCAAAACGGATACGCACTGGAAACCGGCGACGATGGAACGGATCGCACACCATCTATCTGCGTTTATTACTGAACGGATTGAATTATCTACTGATCAATCAACTACCTACGTCAAAACAGCCGAGGATACCGCCAATATCGGGGACATCGCGAAGATGCTGAAGCTGCCGACCGGTCAAAAGTTGTTTCCACAGGAGCGCGTCACACGCTACATTGTTCAGACCCCTTCAGGTAACCTGTGGCGACCGGATCAAGAATCAGAGATTCTATTTTTAGGGGATAGTTTCAGCAATATCTACTCGCTCGCTGGTATGGGATGGGGTGACGCTGCAGGCTTTGTTGAACACCTTAGCGCGGAACTCGCGCGACCCATCGATAAAATTGTCATCAATGCTGGTGGTGCCGATGCGACGCGTCAGGCACTTGTGCAAGAAATTAGCCGTGGAAATGATCGTCTCGCCGGTAAACGCGTCCTTATCTATCAGTTTGCGACGCGGGAAATCTTCTCTGGCGATTGGAAACTATTGTCCATACCGCAGGTTCAAGCCGCTGAGCAGTCACAGACGCGAAATGAGGACATAACCGTCACGGCAACTATCAAGGCAAAAACGGAGCCGCCGATGCCGCGAACCGTTCCGTATGCCGAATGCATCATCGCGCTGCATCTCGAAAACGCAGATACATCTGAGCTGCCGGAAGCGTTCGTCGTATTTCTGTGGGGCATGCGTGAAAATCAGTGGACAGATGCTGCTACTTTCAAAGTGGACCAGAAAGTTAAGTTGCGGCTCCGTCCGTGGACGGCAGTTGAAACTGAATACGGCAGCTACAACCGCAAGGAATTAGAGGATGAAGAGACTTGGTTGTTGGATGTTTATTGGGGTGAGCTACCGTAGTGACTTTGGGGAGTCTAATGAAAATAATCTTACAAGTTGCGACCTACGTGTTGGTATCTATTCTGCTGCTGGTATTTTCTAACTTCACCGCTGCTGAGACGGAACTTTTCGGACAGTCGTTGGCTAAAAAGGCTGCCGCGGCAGAAGCACAAAAGACGACAGTCGTTTCTGGGAAAGATGGATGGTTGTTCTTTGCACCCGAACTACGCGCTATGAGCGTTGGGCAATTTTGGGGCGATGCAGCGGCGCGCGTCAGTCGCGCCTCAAACCCTGAATTCGCCGACCCACTTCCTGCTATCCTCGACTTCAAGGCACAATTGGACAAGGTAGGTATCGAGCTAATCTTCGTTCCAATACCAGCAAAAGCCACGATTTATCCTGAGATGGTTTCTGAGCACGGCACCGGGACGACACGGACTGATAAATACCATCTCAAATTCTACGACGTTTTGCGGGAACAGGGTGTGAATGTGCTTGATTTAACGCCGATTTTCCTCAAAAACCGGTTTGCCGATGCTGGGCCTGTCTACTGCAAACAAGATACACACTGGTCTGGGCAAGGGTGTATTTTGGCAGCGGAGGCGATTGCTAAAGTCATCGGTACGCCTTCGTGGGTGGGGGAAATCCCTAAGAGAAATATTGAGATGGAAACGCGCATGACCGAAGTTACGGGTGATCTTTGGAAAGCACTCGGCGACGAGAATCTGCAGAAAGAACAACTCCGGCTGACTTATATCAAGGAAGGTGCCAGCGCGTCGTGGCGAGCAAGTCCGGTTGTTCTGCTCGGAGATAGTCACAACCTTGTCTTTCACGCGGGCGGAAACATGCATGCACAGGGAGCGGGTCTACCGGACCATCTCGCCTATCAGCTTGGGTTTCCTGTGGATGTCGTAGCGGTTCGTGGTTCGGGGGCAACGCCGTCGCGGTTGAACCTGTATCGACGGCGCGATAACATGAAGGGGAAGCAAGTTGTTATTTGGTGCTTGAGTGTCCGAGAATTCACAGAAGGGCAGGGGTGGCGAAAGGTGCCTGTGATTCGATAAAATTATTTGACTGGACGGTTTCTCTGTAGAACCGGATTTTTCAGTGTTCTGCTTTATCCTCAGAGAAGGTTTCACTTCTCGATGAAAAGTCTTTAGTTTTTATTCCATAAAGGATACCCATTATCCTGACGCTTCACAACTTTATTTATGAACACCCTCATTTAGATACTCAATATTACTGCCCCGGTGCAAACAAAATCGTCCTGCACTTTCGTATCGGTTCGCGTTTCTTCTTACATAACGCCCTCCATCACTATCTGCTTTGCAGCAATCTTGCCAACTTCCGACTAACGAGGTTTGGCACCCGTCCCCGCAAAATCGAAGATATTTGAAAACTTAACATGAAATAGACATACAATTGTCCAAAATTTAGAAATTTTAGAAAATTGTGAAATTTACCCTTAACTTTTTCGGTTTTATTTGTATAATTACTATAGTTTGGACAATATTGTAAAATTATGCTGCCTTGTTAAAAGGCAGGGGTGTATCGTCTTGAAAAGTAAGGCTAATATTTTGCGAGTTTGTTTTTTTTCTAAACTTCGCAGAAAATGACGCGACTGCCATTTGCGAGCGGAGATAAGCTACTCGCAAGCCTTGTGTAAGTTTCCTCGGGCGATACCAATGAATGCCGAGATGTTGACAGACCTTCTCAACACTTATCGGTTTCTGTGTCGTTTCTGGCATCAAGAATATCAACTTCGTCAAAGCCGCAGCGACGAAACTCAGTTGAACAAAACGATTGATGCTTTTCCGAGATTTGCTGCGATAGGCATCAAATCCGAAGTGCTGTTTGGCATCTCGAAAAGCGGTTTCTATTTGCCACCTTTGTTGATAGTATTCAACAATCTTCGGTATCTCAAGCATTAGATCTGTTGTAAAGACGCAGAAATACCGATACGGTTTTGAGGCTTTCGGGCGGTTTCGGATGATGACGAGTCGGACCTCGGCATCACACATCTTCGTCCGCACGACCTTTGAGGCGATCGAATAACTTTGACCACCTATGTCTACGAGAGTATACCGCAATCGGCGAATATCCAGACGGTCTCCGTACTTTCTCGGCCTCCCACGTTGACGGTGTTTTGGCGGTTTGGGTAAACGATAGAAAACGGCATTAGATTTCGCACGACATAAGATATGATGTCCGAAACTGCGTGCCATTGTAAAAACTTTTCGCCGTGCGAAGCCACGATCAAAGATGATAAGTCCCGGGACAATCTTTGAACAGATACGTTTCAACACCGCCTGACTTTTATCGCGGATCGTCTGCGGTGCGATGAGTTTCACCCAGACGGGGAATAGATGCCACTGTGTCGCTGTCTGAGAAAGTAAACCTAACGCACCAAACTCGTGTCCGTAATGAAACTTCGATTGATTCACGCGATGCTTTTGATAACTGAAGTTGCCGAAAAAATGCAATCCCCATTGGGATTTGCCCGTCTTCAGTGCCTTAGTTTCATCATAGACATAAACCCAATCCTCAAAGAGATGTTGGATGCGTCTGATGAGAAGTGCGGCGACGGCATCGGCGTTCCATTTCCCCCGGGAAAGGAACTTCGGAAATGACCAATACTGGGTTTCCGAGGCACTCGATTGATAAAGTTCCGTCAGTGTGCCATTGCCTCTATTGGCGATGAAGCCGAAGATAAACGCTTGGAACACTGCGAAGTTTTGTTGATTGAATAAAGGCCGAAAATCCGATAGAATACCTTCTAAGCAGAAAAGGAGGTCCATTTTTTACATTCCTTTCAAAACAGTCGCGTGTTTATGAAAGGATACCTCTTTTTCTGCTTGCAAACACCTTAATTCTTAAAATTGTCCAAACTATAGTATAATTATAAAACCTAAACTTTTAACGGTATGCACCCTTTTCAGCAAAAACTGTGTCTTTTAATTATAAAGGGACCTTTGATTTTTTATAAGTTTCAGAGAAAAGTAAACTCACAGAATATTAGCACCTCATTTCAGCAGAATACGACGCTGCCTTTTGACGAGGCTGCCTGAATGATATAACATCGTCCAAACTTCCGTAAAATTTGGCATTTTTGATTTTTTTTTCTGATTTTTGGGTAATTTATGACATTTTTTTCATTTTATGCACGAAAAGTGGTAAAAAAAGGTGCTATATAAGATAGCGTTGGATGAATGTTTAGATTTAAGCGTTCATCTAATTGTTAAATTTTTTGCTTCCGATTGCGTAGCAAAACCTTAACTTCTTAAAATTGTCCAAACTTTAGTATAATTAATGTGAGTTTGATAATAAAAATTGAAGTGTACACGTAGATTGGGGTGAGGTATGGGGTTGGTGCCTACCTATCTAATCTCCTCTATTTTCCCCCAGAACTATTCATTGGACGATCACAGCGCATATTTTTCGTGAAATTCCGAAAAAATATGGCATTTACTCTTAACTTTTCCGATTTCATTCTTATAATTAAAGTGGGATTTACGCATGCTGCTCTTTTGTAGCATAGGAAACCGTGGGTTTCCTGTGCCAAGAGAACAGCTGCGTTTTTTCCAAGAACCCCACTTAACAGTGTGTGCTAAAATCAAAATTGCGTAAGTCCTATACAATTTATCAAACTGAAGCAAGATACCATCTCTGGCCGAATAAAAGCATCCTGAAGGTACTTGAAAGCCTGAGAAAGGAGAGAGAAAAATGAATGCTCATACCAGAGAAGATAAGTCTTGTGATCGGATGCCCTCCGAGAATCATACAGATTCTCCGATTCTACGGCAGCAGGAAAACGGTGTATTTGCGCTTATGGAAGCGGAAGCGTCACAAGGTGCATCCGTAAGGGATAAGTTGCAGGGGGATTACAGAGAGATCATTGGGAAAAGTCCACAGATCTTTAAAGTCCTGCAACAAATTGAGAATCTCGCGAATACACCGTTGAGGGTTCTGATTTCTGGCAAAACGGGAACGGGTAAAGAAATGGTCGCGCGCGCCCTGCACAAAAACAGTGGCAGATCGGGAGAGATGATTTCTGTCAATTGTGCAGCGTTTCCAGAAAGCTTGCTGGAAAGTGAGTTATTTGGGCATGAGAAAGGTGCGTTTACGAGCGCAGATACACGTCATATTGGTAGGTTTGAAAGGGCAGACAAGGGTACACTATTCCTTGATGAAATTGGGGAGATGCCGCTTGCTATGCAACCGAAGTTGTTACGTGCGATTGAAGATGGCGAAATTGAACGCGTCGGCGGTGAAAAACCGGTTGCGGTGGATGTCCGAATTTTGGCAGCTACCAACCGAGATCTCGCAGAAGCTGTTAAAGACAAGACGTTTCGTGAAGACCTCTATTATCGGTTGAATATGGCATCTATCTCTCTACCAACATTGGTAGAACGGCAGGAGGATATTGAAGATTTGGTATTCTGCTTCCTTGAAAAACATCGAATGCTTGGAGGTTCGCAGTGCTCGTCTATCGCACTGAGTACATTGGCTCTTCTCAAAGATTATCCCTGGCCGGGAAATATACGAGAGTTGGAAAACGCCATTCAAGTGGCATCTTGCTTTGTCAAAGGAGAGGTTCTCTTACCGGAGTATCTGCCAGAAAATATTCGGATGTATCAAAGGCGATCTGTGAGCATCTCTGGAGAAATTTCTACACCTGAAGGCGAGCAAAAGGTAAGTGTTCCCCTCGGCACGACACTTAAGACGATGGAAGAAACTTTCATCCGTGAAACCTTGGCATGGCTTGACGAAAATCGAACAAAAGCCGCGGAGGTATTGGGGGTTAGCATACGGACCTTGCAACGGAAGTTGAAAAAGCATCGTGCTTACGATCAATCCGAAGGGAAACGCACGGAAAAGTGAGAAGTTTTCTTTGTTGAATAAATGACGACAATCTGATAAAATCCTGCTTACACAAAAAAGGATGTCTAATTTTTATTTTCTTTCAGATGTTATTTTGTTTCTCAAAGGATACCTGCTTTTCGTCAGTTTAATTCATAAAGATTGTCCAGACTTTAGTTATGAATTGGGGGTGTCCGTCCTTGGAGAATGATTGTCTTTTGCGCGCCGAGGTGTATTATTTTTGGTAAATACGTCAAAAATGGCGGGGTTAGGTGCGTCAAAAATGACGTATGCATCAAAATGACGGGGTTCAGAATGGGTGTGGATCCAATAAATGGGTGTGGTTTCGCCAATTGGCATGATATTTGCTAATACTACTTAAGTAGTGTTGGAAAAAAGGACATAAAGTCAGCAGGATCTGAATGCAATGCGCAAGTCATGATATATTTCATATTGTGCTTCCTTATTGTGTTTCAGAGTCCCTAATTGAATCTTATGTTTAGTGTTTAGTTTTGGAACTATCTCAAATTATTATGACCTTAACGGGAACTATCAATCCTTGGGTTTATAAGCGCACGATGAGATTGGTTTGTAGCAGGATCTATTAGTTTGTGGCTTTATGGAATAAGATCCCTTTACATCAAACTTACGTTAGACAAATAAGGAGAAAGAAAAGAGATGACACATCAACCGAAAAGGGCGGTTGCTTTACTACTCTTGTTCACATTTGCAGCCGTTCATATGTTCACGCCTCTTGCGAATACCCACATGATTTGTGGTGGCTGCCCCTGGGAAGGCCAGTCCGGGGTCTGCCAATATTGTTACACGGATCACCCCGAAGGGAGCCATGGCACGTTTCATCCGTGTGGTGTTCATCTGACATCGGTACCCGGCGATCATACGCTCCAAGCGAGTTGCCCGGAGACCAATAGTCAGGGACGGAGTTGCACGGTGACGAGTTTCTACGCCTGTGACGGTCATAGTCATTCGTTTCCGACGACCCAGGAAGAATGCGATGAAGCAAAAGAGAGTTGTGAAAATGCCAAAAAGTCAGCAACTAACGCAAGGAACCGAGCAATCTTCACTTGTGGTGTTGCTGCAATTGAACCCTCTCCAGCAGGAGAACTTGGATGTGTTCTTGCTCTGGCATACGCTGCTGGAGTGGCAGCATACGCGGAAGGGGTTTGTATGAACGCAGATGACATATGCAGGCGTGTACAGTAGCGTTCTAATAGAAACGCATCACCTCTTCTTTGTTGCGTAAAACAAATTGCGTCCTTAGTAGATAGGTTGTGTTTACATAACTTATCTACTCTCTATACTTTTAGGAGTCCCCATGAAACGCCATCAAATTGTAGCGGTCATCGGTGGTATCTTTGGCTATCTACTATCGATCCAGCAAGCCTTTTTTAGCCAACAGCCATATGCGGCACTTCTGACTTTCATCTTCGTCTCTATTGTAGTTGTATCAACCTTTTTTAAAAAAGATAAAATGTATCCATCCTGGAGAGGCCCTCGTTTTGTATACATCGTTTTAGGTTTTGTATGCCTCCTTTTTATCCTTTGGATTGATTTCAGCGGAAAAGATAAGATTATTCTCCCCGTGCAGACACAGGTATCTGGTAAAGAGGTATCTGGTAAAGAGGTATCTGATAAGGAGGTGTCTGATAAGGAGGTGTCTGATCCAACAGTCGGCCCTGAGGTAGTAGATGTTCCAGAGGGAGCCCCCCTGCGGGATAGGATCGTCAGTGTCTTAATTGACAGTGACTTGAAGGAGCAGATAAAAGAGGGCGCCGCTGCTGGAAAGATGCCGGAACCCCTTACATCACTCTCAAAGTTCCAAGAATATCTCGTGGCGCAAGGGATGACAGAATACAAGGACCTTGATCTTACAAATCACTATCAAAAAGTATTCCAAAAATACTTTCCCGGGAAGGTGCCTTCCGATATGGACACGGAGATGAAAGCACAATTAATGGAGAACATACTGGAGATGGGATACGAAGCAGGACGGGTAGCATTTCAGAATGTCCCAGAAAACGCAATCTGGCTTGTGGCTCGCTTCGACCCTATGGGGGAGGAACTGGGGCGGTGGACAGATTTAGTCCTCGCTGACGACTTTGGAGCCATTGTGACCTCTGACGAAATAGCCATACCCTCTCCAAGACAGGCAACCATAACCTCGCCATCTCCGAAAGACACCGAGTTCCCCATTCCGCTGACACAATCCCTCCCTGTTGAGGGGTCATTGGAAGATCAAGATCCTATGGAAACGGCAAAAAAAAATGACCCCGTAAATCTGCAGCCCACGGACAGAACAGCAGCTGAAGCTGCACGTGCCGAAGCAACACTTATAAAGTGGCTTAACGCGCAAGACTGGGATGACGTGCTTTCAGAAGAAATAGGTGATCCGCGTTTTACACCACAGCAACTCCACTCTGCATTGGAAATCATCAACCGTTATGGTCCTGAAGAAGGGTTACGCAGAATTAAGGAATCAGACCCCGCTGTTGCAAAACACCTTGAACGCTTCATTGATAAAAACAGGAGATCCATTAAGTGAAAGACACTCATTTTTTATACATCATCGCGGTATTGGCTGTTGTTGGAATCACAACGGTGTTTATTGCTTACGCAACGGACACGCTCCCGAAGTATACCCCAAAAGTGATTTCTTCGTCTCCGCCCAAACTCACAACCCAAAAGAAAAACTGTGGATGCTGCGCAGAGAAAATAGACGCATATAGCCAAAAGATGAAGCAGCAGATATTGGAGATCGAAGGTGGTGAGGCGAAATGGGTTGAGGCGATATTGACTGAAATTGTTGATAATTATAACAGGTAAGCGTCCTTGTCCCTTCCTGTCATAAGAAAGGAAATGACACCAGCACCACGATTTTGGATGACCCCACCCCTTAAAATGTGCGAGAAAGGGGCAGGTGGAGGATTGTCCCTACGCAGGGACGTTTGGAAAGTGGGACGGAGATGACAGTTAACAAGGGAAAACACCTTGATAAAGGAAAGTGAAATTTGCGCTTTAGGGTCTGACTCTGTTCCTATATTTCATTGGGAAGACGTTATTCAATCTCGTAAACGAGGGTGACGTTTATGGTGACGGTGAGTTCTCCGGCTTGGATGGGGGTTGCGCTGCGAGCTCCATCATCGGCAGCGAACTCAGCAGTCTCAGCATAAGCGATCGGGGGCCCCGTAGTGCGCGTCGTCTCTGAGATGGTGATCGGTTTTCCGAGCGTAACACCGCTTGCTTCAGCTAAGGTTTGCGCCTTCACTTTGGCATCTTTTACAGCTAAGACACGCGCCTGCGCCTGCAATGGTGTCGGATCCTCAATCATAAATTGGATTGAGTCTACAACGATAATATCTCCACCGGCTCTAGTAGCGTCGTCAATTATATCGCTAAGCGTTTCAAGGTCTCGGACCTTCGCGCGAACGCTATTGTTTACCCTGTAACCCCGCAGCACGCGCCCCTCATCCGTCCAATCATATTGGGGATAGATGCTAAAATTCTCCGTTTGGATGTCATTTTCAGCGATATCGTTGGCTTTCAGAGCGTCTATCACTGCTGTCATCGCGCTTGCAGCTGCCTCGCGCGCTGCCTCGACCGTCTCTTTCTCAACAGATACACCCAAGTAAAGCGTCGCTATATCCGGTTCACCTGTGACCGAGCCGCTTCCATTAACGTGAATACTCCTGCTCTCCGGTGCTGGAAACAGTGGTGACACGATTTGTTGCTCACACCCAGCGAGAAGTATAACGAGCAGCGAACCAAAACTTAAAAACAAGCATTTAAATTTATTCATGGTAAATCCCTTTTAATGCAGCATCTCTGCCGCGATTTCTATATCTCATAAGTTCACTACTCGGTTTCGACAGTTGGCACAGGATTTTCCGCCTTGAGTGTATCAGATTTCTTTATGAGTCTATCCACATTCGATTTGAAGAGTCTGAACACGGTTTCCTTATCGTCGCGTTTGATGTAAAGTTTGCCTTCCACCTCTTTTCCGATATACAGTGTTGCCGTTGTGCCATCATTCAGTACAGCAGATATCACGGATTGCGGGGTATCTAAACCGTATGCAGTAAGATCGTCTTGTGCTTCAGCGAAATCGTCTGTATTCAACGCACTAAGCGTTGTAAGAAGGTTATCAACCTCGGTTGTGTTGGCAGCCGAGGCTTCAGGCTTGAGCATCTGCCATGTCCCGTTCGCATCCAGACGTAGTTCGATCGTCTCCTCTGGTGAAGAGATATTAAGTTCGGTGACATTGCCCTTATTAAAATCGAAAATGGTCCGATCTTTCCAAGTGCGCGTGCCTTTGTTAAAGACAGATTGGAGGTAGCCTTGTGCCACATAGACATCGTTGGCATCCGCTGGGCGGACGTAACTACTCAGAAAGCCGGGGGTTGTTTTACCGACGAACAGGTGTGCCAACAGTTTATCGTTTCCATCCATCAGTTTCGCTTCGACACCCGTGCTGTCTACCTCGAATTCCGCCTGTTTTTCCGGGTTATTGGAGACACGCTGCGTATTCTTGAATTCTCCCACTTTGGTCAGTAGTTCGGCAATACCTTCGCTATCCGCAGGGTAGTTGTCCATTGAGGCGACTACCCAGCTGCTCTCCTGTTTAACAAGCGTTGCTGTTCCATCAGTGGCGATAATTTCTATTTTGGTAACCTGTTCTTTATCGAAGTCTGGGAACAGAGGTGTTGCTGTCTCAACCTTCTTTTCGTACTCGCTTTTCCCAAAGGGGTTTTCAAAAACAAGGACAACGATTACCAAAATGACAAGAATGCAGCCTAAAATAAGAAGTTGTTTCGTTTTCATTTTTTTAACTATACCATTGATTCTACTAAGCGTTTTGTCCGCCTTTTTAGGAAATATCGGACGAGTCCGAAGGCGATAACTAAGAATGAGACTCCCACAATACAGAGGTATCTAATAAAGTTTTTCGCAAATTCAGACGCTTCGCGGAGCGGTCGATCCGTGATCGTGTGAGAACGGATACCTATGAGCGTATCACCAAGGGTCAGCCAGTCCACGGTGTTTAAGAAGAAATTAACGCCGTCCTGACGCATCTGTGCGAGAAATTGTGCTGTGCCCACCACAACGATTTGCGTCTGTTCACTCTCAGTTTTGATTGGTTGTGTTTCTGTGTCTTGTGCGGGTGTCGGTGTCTCACTATCCGTTGTGTCCGTAGTGTCATCGGTTGCTACTGACGGAACTTCCTTGCCATCATAGAAGCTTTTGAATTTCCCTTCTAAAGCCACAGCGACAGGAAAGGCTTGGGTTTCGGCATTAGGGACTGGAAAATCTGGTCTAAGATTGTAATAACCTTGAATGGTCTGTCCAAATTCACTTGTCTTTGCCAATGCTGTTGCGGTGATGTTTTCCTTCGCGATGACCTCTAAGGAACTCGTCCAAGGTAAGGTCAACGCCTCCAACTGGTTTGTAACGGTGTGTTCTTTCGAGAAATTCGGTTTGACAATTTTAACAAAATACGGATACGGTTGAAAAACGGTCATGCGTCCTTGCTGGAACCGAGCACTGTCGTGGAATCTCCGGTCAATAAGCAGATTATTGCCGAGTTTGGCGCCGTAATGTTCCAAAAGATCGTTCAATCCTGTGCTCAGGGGTGTGCCTTGTAGTGTGCCGGGTTGCATCTGAATCGGATCAACTAAAAAGATCGCTCTACCCCCGCGCATGATAAACTGGTCAATTTCATATTTCTCGCGTTCTGTCAGCGGTTGCTTTACGCCAGCAACGACCAGCGTTGTCACAGTAGTATCAACCGCTTTTCCGTCTTGTAGACTGACAGATGTGACGTTATATTGCCCTTGTCCATTTTTATCCAAAAGTTGGCGGAACTGCTGATAATTTTGATCGTTGATGTCAAACTCACCGTGTCCTGTCAAGAACCCTACTGTTTTAGCCTCTTTTGTGGTAACTTTGAGGATGGTAGAGGTGAGTTCATATTCGAGATTTCCTGTTGCGCGTACGATCGGTAAGGTTTCTTCTTTACCGCTGTAACCGATAGAGATCCCCATATAGACGTTTGCTATTTCTGCTTTATCTTTTTTCACGACGTTGATTTGCACTTCAGGAATGCCCTTGAAACGGAGTTCTTGTTTCTGTGCGTCGTCGAAATCAGCAGGATTCACAAAATCGATCTGGAGTTTCTGTGAGAATGCGTTATATTCGTCTAACACATCTCTGACATCGCGCCGTATTCGAGCGACTTCCGCCGGAGCCGTGGAAAAATAGGCAGTGATTGTTACAATATCATCTAACGAGCCCACCACACTTTTAGTCGCTTTTGAGATGGTGTAGCGTTTGTCCTCGGTGAGGTCTGCACGGATAAAGCGACGCGTGGATAGGAAATTAATGAGCACAAGGATGCCGAGAATAATTACGACAAAAACGATGGTATTGCCACCGTGTGTGATCCGTTTATTAGTCAAAACAGTTTGCCTCCTTTCTAACGCCGTTTTCGACTTTCAACTGCCAATGTGCTTAAATAGAGAAAAAAAGCGATGACCGACAGATAGTAGATAATGTCGCGAGAGTCAAGGACACCGCGCAGAATGCTACTGTAATGCGCACCGAGTCCAAGGTAACTGAAAATCGGGAACAGCCAATTCGCGGTCTTGAAAAGTACAATGTCCTCACCTATCAGGAGTAAGGTAAGACAGATGGCGATACCGATAATGAAAGCGACAATCTGGTTTTCTGTCAGTGTTGAGGCGAAGAGCCCGATCGCGATATATGCGGCACCCATTAACAAAAGTCCGATGTAGCCAGTGATCAGCGTCCCAACATCGGGGTTCCCGAGGTACATGACTGAAAATGGGACGACGAGCGTCAGGAGAATTGTTACGGCAAGGAGCGCGAGGCACGCTAAGAATTTACCGATGACGACCTCATAATCTCGAATCGGCAGCGTCATCAGGATTTCTATTGTGCCGATTTTCTTTTCTTCAGCCCAGAGTTTCATAGTGACAGCAGGGATGAAAAATAGAAAGATCCACGGCATTAACCCGAAAAATCCGCGCATTTCAGCCTGATTCACGAGAAAGAAGCTCTGGAAGAAGAGCCATGAAGAGATGCCGAGGAAAAATGTGATGAAAATATACGCGATAGGCGAATTGAAATAACTTCTAAATTCCTTTTTGAGAATAGCTGTGATGTTCTGCATAAGTATTCTATTTTATACAAACGGCGTATAATTTTAGGAAACCCTAATTGGCAGTGTTTTTACCAAATTTTTCAAAAGAACGTTAGCCGGATCTTCATTCCTCTTCCGATGGTGCAACCGTATCTGTCGCTGCCTCGGTGGAACGAGGTTCTGTAATAGACGAAGTTTCTCGGTGTGCGTTAGCAGTAAAGTGAAGGAACACTTGCTCCAAATCTACAGACGCTTGGCGAAGTTCAACCAGACTCCATCCACTTTGCACAACCGTCCGAAAGAGGGTCTCAGCAATGTTGTCGTCTTCTTGCGTTGCAGTGATTTCATAGTCAACGACACCGTTGTCTGTCTTGACATGTGTATACTCAGCAATACCCTGCAATTCATGCAATTTTGCCGTAATCGCTTCCGCCTCCCCACGGATGGCAATATGGAATTTGTTTTCAACCCGAACCTGGCTGATAAGTTCCTCAAGCGTCCCATTTGCGACAAGTTCTCCGTTATTGATAATAAGGATGCGGCTGCAAGTCGCAGCGACCTCCGGCAGAATGTGGGTGCTAAAGAGTACCAGTTTTTCCTTGCCGATCTCCTTAATCAGGTTCCGGATTTCAATCGTTTGGCTGGGGTCAAGCCCGGAGGTAGGTTCGTCTAAAATTAGAATAGGCGGATCGTGGATGAGGCTTTGTGCTAACCCAACGCGTTGTCGGTAGCCTTTTGAGAGTTCACCAATATCTTTCTGGATCACGCCGTCAAGGCCACAGATGTCGATAACCGATTTTACTCTGTCTTTGCGTTGGCTTTTGGGAATGTTCCGAACTTCCGTCATAAAATTGAGGTATTCAAGGATACCCATATCCGCATAGAGCGGCGCACTTTCAGGTAGATACCCGACGTTTTTTCTCACATCAATGGCGTTTTCAAGGACATCGTAACCTGCGACGGTGGCACTCCCAGCATCTGCTGTGAGATAGCAGGTGAGGATACGCATCGTTGTGGTCTTCCCCGCGCCATTTGGACCAATGAATCCCACGACTTCACCAGCGTGTGCCTCAAACGAGACCTTGTTGACCGCAACCGTAGGTCCATAGGATTTTGTAAGTTCTCTGACTTCAATCATATTTTTAATTATGGGCCCATCGCTCGTTTTTTCTCCGTTGTCGAAAAAACGGTTTCCTTTAAAATTAGTTCCAGTTTTTGTCGCAGGAGAGTTAGCAGGTATACTTCGCGACGTGCGTTAACAAAGATAAAATATACGTTAAAATGATAGCATAGAATTTGCTGAATGTCAAGAAAAAGTTGACATATAAAACCACATTGATTCAAGCAATTGAGACGCTAAATCCAACTATACACCGCCGATCTCAATATAAGACTCAACAGGGGCCAGAAACACCCCATCAATGCTTCACCTAACACCAGGCCGATAAAGAATGGTACCGCTTTCCGATAGGCATTGATGCCGCCGTGTTTCAAAATGAGCCATTTTGCTACCATCGCAAGGAGCAGCGGAAACCAGATCACGTCGGTTGTCCCTGGCGCGACGCCGATAACATATCCTGCCGGATGCAATGGACACCATACAAAACGCGAGCGCAAGAACATGATGCCCAAATTCGCCGCAAACGCTAAACCCAACACCGAAGTCGCGAGCCAATCCGTCGGTTTCGGGTTCACTAACCACGATGAAAGGAAGTTATATGTATCCGCGCCACCGGCATGGATCTGTTCCGAGCCTGCAGCCACGCCTTCGCGGTAAATCGCATAAGGATAGAGAATCAGACTTGATAGGATACCGACGAGGCTCGCGATAACTAATACGCCGAACATCGTTCGGTTTCGGATACCGGTACGCTCAGCGAGTTTAAACGCCTCTAACTGGTCGGGCATCGGGTGGGTTCGGAAGGAAGCATAACTTGCACCGCTGAGCCAATTCATGAGCGAAAGCATTGTTAGGTTGCCCGGACGCAAACGCCGGGTGCCGAGTAGCGAGATCATCATATACTGTGGGGTAAGATAGCCAATGGCGTGTATCGGGGGTCCCAATTCCGCTCGCATCCGAGTTAATCCGACAACGATCATCAGATAGATACCGATGTAAATTGCAAACGCCCACAGCGACATCCCGCCACGGATACAGAAGATCGCGAGAAGTAGGAGGCAGATCCCAAGCGTTATCACCGCGCTCCGATATGAGAGGGCTTCAGTCTGTGATTCCCTGCGATTCGGATGAACCACTTGTCTTAGCACGGCGGCAAAGTGGTGCCGCGCATGCCAACACGCAATCGCGAGCAGTGCCAGCAATGCGCCTGCACCCTGTTCTCCCAAAAATGGGTAACCCGGTAACGTGGCGATGCCGACGGTACTGCCAACCAGCAGCTGCACCTTCTTCATCAAATAGAAAAAGGCACACGAAAACGCTAAATCCAACGGTAGAATGAACGAGAAACCGATCAGATAGGGATGGAACCGGAGGGGCATACTGCCCATGGCGTTCCACGGTTTTTGCGTAAAGTAGATATTAAGATTGTATTTTCGGACTGGGATCTCTGGGAGCACAGGAAAAAAGAACTGCAGCCCATTAAGCAGATTGATACCCATCGCGATCCCGAAACCGATCCAGAGCAAACGATTCCTGAAGATATGGCGGTTGGTGGTAATCTCTAACGGAATCTGGATAATCGGATACGCGAGTTTTTCATTTTCGATCCACTGCTTGCGAATCAGTGCTGTCAGACAGAGAAAGATGAGCATCAACAGAAAGATCACTGCAGACCAAGAGAGGATCGGTATAATCCAGTGCTGTACGTAACCTCCCGTAAAGAAGTTTACCTCGCCTTCGTAGAAGTCAGTAACTGTTTTCGGGTGTTTCACCACAAGCCATTCGGGGAGATGGTGAAAGAGGAGTGCCTCCCAATCGTTTTCGGGTGTCGCGAAGCGGAAGGCATACGGGATGAGTCCCATCAGGCGTGGAATACAGTCGTGTCCTGAAAACGCGCTCCCCACAGCGAGCATACTATACACCACAAGAAGGTCGCGCGGTTCCAAAGCGATCCGTGGAAAGATACGCCGTACGCCGATGTTCAACAGCGTCATCGCCAAAATGCCGAACATGACATTGACAGACATCGCGACGGTTGTCAGGTGCGCGGTGTGCCAAATCATCTCAACATAAGCGATCCAGTAACTATTTCCAATAATAAGGATGGTGCCAATCAGCACTGCGCGTTTCGCGATTGCCTGCGAGGCGCGTGGAGCCGTAGTTTGCATATTTTAAGGAGACAAACGATACCCGTTAGTTTTCTCGTTGCTTTGGTGTGTTTCTTGGTTAGGAAACTTGCGTTGTAGAGCAGGGTTATAAAGTGTGTCTTACGATCCTATTGGAATTACAAAGATTTTTCTTTATTCTGTTCACTCAATATATTATACGAAATGGAGACGCTTGTCAAGGTTTTCGTCCAAATTGGACAGAACCGTTCAATTATCACCAATCACTTTTGTAGGAGGGGTTTGTAACCTCGATTTTTGTGGGTAGCAGGGCACTCAGAAAACCGAAAACTGAGTGGCTCTGTCAACTTATAGTGAATCTTAGAATTAATGAGACACTCCAAACCGGTGCGGTTCGGAATGCAGATCGCATTTGAGGTTTTTGCTTGGTGTTTCTTCAAGTACACCGCAAAACCGCCCCATAGGTGTCAATTTTAGAAAAAGTAACCGTTGTAGTCCCAGGTCTGGTAGGCACTGTTTGCAACTGCGCCGAATTTTAACCACAAACCTTGCATGCGCTAAAATCTCTCTTTAGTCCCGTAGGGACGTTATGTTTGTAGCAGCGTGTGGCCAAAAAAAACAAGCCCCGTAGGGGCGGCATGTGTAGGGACGTTCCTATAAAACACCTCGAAAACTCCCTAAATTGACTTATGGGTACACCGCAAAACCGCACCATAGGTGTCAATTTAGCGTGTCCGATAAGCAAAAGGCTGATTTGAGAAGGCAGCAGCCCCGTAGGGGGTTTTTGATAGGGTGTTTCTTCAGTATTTGTGTAGAAAATCTTGACCCACAAAAACAAGCCCCGTAGGGGCGGCATTTGCATAGATGGGTTACAGCGGGGCATCGTTGCTATTTGGATCAAAAACATATTTCTCATCATAATTGACGTTAAAACATCGCAGAATCTCCAGATGCTGCAGAAACACCCTATCAAAAACCCCCTACGGGGCTTAGTTCTGTGGGGTGACGTTTTTCTACAGAGATGCTTAAAGAAACACCCAAGCAAATAAACCCTACGGGATTCAAGAGGGTTTTGAAGTCTTTAAGGTTTCTATGTAAAATCCGGTTCAGTTAGGGGATTTAGTCTGGGGATAGACTAAATCCATTCCTTGTATTACATTCCGAACCTACCGGCCCGGGGCCCATCATTTTTTTAAATTGACACCTATGGTACACCGCAAAACCGCACCTACTGGGGTCTGTCAAATCCAAAGAACTATTCAATCTGTTTAGAGATTGATACGGAACAGGTTCGGGTTTACGTAAGGGCTCCGGAATTGGGGGTGGCACACGAGACAGTGACTATAGCGTCTGGTACGGGAACGGATGCGGAGTTTCAAGGTGCGTTGTTTTCCGTCTGTGGAGAGCGTCATCTGTTTGGGTTGTATGTCTACCACTTTGGTGTGGATCTCTATTTTATCATCGATGGTGGCGATATATGTTTTCTGTCCTGCGGTGGTTTCAATGATCGCTTTCGGCGGTGTGTTCTCACCACAGGGCAATATCGTACCGATCAAGCAATACGGTTCTACAGGGCGTGGTGGTCGCCAGCCTAACGGATGGAAAGGTTATTGTCTATAATCGTGCGGTAGAAGGAAATCTCCCCATCAAAAGCAACAGGCGGAACAGCGACACGATGCACAACATCTACAGGAACAACTGTGGCGTTCACGACTTCCGGTCGCGGTCCCGAGTAACGCAACACAAAGAGAACGCTCAGCAACAAGAAGAACGCACCAGCAATCAAAAGACCACTGGTGCGTGGGTTGAAAAGGTTTAATTGTGTTTCGGACATCTCACGTTTTTACCGAGCTGACGTTAAATAGATAAAGAGGCTGTTGAAACATCTGAATCCTGATCGTGTGATACGCTCGCGTCAACTTCATTCCGAACGTTATCGCCCGGACTGCCAAACCACAACTTCCTGCTGGAATTATGGCTTTTTGAGAAAGAACCTTCAAAATTGTCGGACTTATATCTCGATATACCAGACCCTTCGACATAACAGTCTAAGGACCAATCGCCCGATTTCGCATCGTTATCGATACCGCTGGCAGAGGCAGAATTTTCGACGAGAAGATACGGGATAAAACCCCATTTATAGTTAATCCCTTTGCTAACATACGCGTGAACGGAAGCACTTTGTTCCGGATTCTTACAATCTTGTACGTACGAGCCCAGAATGTTGCCGTCATCATCCATGTACGTCCAATCAGTTATTGGGCAGGCGAAGGAATGAAGTGCTATAAGTGTCGTCCCGAGCGTCAGCGTGAGAATGAGCGTTAAAGCGATGTGTTTCCGAAAAAAAAATTATGTGAATCATGAATCTAAATCTCCTTTTAGTCTGTTCCGGATGGTAGGTCTAAGTAAGTGTAAGGGTCATAACCTGCGTCATCATATTCTATTACAGTGAATCCAGGAGGGATAACCCCATTCCGCATCTCTCCTGGGGCAAAAGTGTAGGAAGCACTGAGTGCATCCTTAATGGGACGTATGAGAACACCGTCATCATTTTCTTCAGGTTCACCATATTCAACATAGATGACATTCGGATAAGTCAAGTAAACCTTTCCATCACCGCTACCATTACCGGTCGCACCGAGAAAGTTCTGGTCTCCCTCTGTCCAGGCCTTTACCATGACGCGACTGAGAAGTTCTTTTCTCATTAACTGCTCGCGAGACTTATTTCCTTTGGGTGGCGGTCTCAGCCAGAAAGGCGTAAATGGATAGTCCGCAGGCACTTCAGGATAAGGCCCAAATCCAAAAGGCGAGACGGGGACATCTTCAGCGGGTGTTTCCTCTGTTCCGACATCGTCGGGTAAGAACGCATCCGCGACATCAAGCGTCTCGGTCTCGTTGGGTAACGCCTCGGTCGCCTCGGGTATCGGTGTGTCCGTGTTTGCGTCGGGCGTGTTCGTAACGCCTTCGGTTTGAAAATCAATAGGTGCGGTGTTTGTCTCCGGCGTGTTTTTGATCGACACCACCGGTTGCGGTCTCTTTGCCAAATTGGCTTCAGTCGTGCGGTGGACGTGCCAACTATAGAGCAAACTGCCCCCAACACACAGCACAAAGAACGCGAGCCCCGCTTGGAACCAGCGACTGGAAAGTAAATTACGAAACATATTATTCACCTTTGTCCTTTAACTACCTCATCTTTGGTAGCACTATTGGTGTCCTACGTGCTACAAGTTGAGCTCACGTTTATAGTGTAGCAAGTATCATGCCAATGTGAGAAACCTGACTATTAGGGGATCCCACGATTTTTCCACTGTAAAGAATCTTTACACTTGTCAATATTTTTTACACTGGACTGTAAGGATTCTTTACACTTGATACACTAAACGCGTGATTCTGGCTCGAATGCTGAGCCTCGTAATAGCAAGTCTCCTGAGAAAGATGAACGGACGCAATGCATCAGCAAACCTTTCTGCTGTAGGCACGCTTACATTTGCATAAGTCCTATGTCTCACTCCTATAGGTGCGTAACTTGGTGTGTAAGGTGGTCCGGCTAATCCCTAAAACCGTTGCCGTTTTTGCCTTATTCCCATTCTCTCGCGCCAAAGTCATCAAGATGGCTGATTTCTCTATCTCTTGCAGGGTTGTCCCCATCGGGAAGGGCAGCACGGAATATTCTGTGGCGTTAGGATTTGCTGGGGCTGTTGCATCAGCCGACGGCAATGGGTCAACTTGAGGTGTCCGCAAGTCTTGTGGTAAGTGGTGCGGTAAGATTTCACCCTCTTCCGCTAAGAGTACCGCGCGACCGATGACACCTTCCAACTCCCGGATATTCCCAGGCCAGTCATAAGCATCAAATAACGAGAGGACTTCTGGATTTATGTCGGCTACTTTTTGATTGGAAGCGTTGGTTTCCTTTTTCAAAAAGTGTTTTGCCAACAGCGGAATGTCTTCCCGCCGCTCCCGTAACGCCGGTAGTTCGATATGAAGGGATTTTAATCGCTCATAAAGATCCCGGCGAAACTTGCCTGCTGCAACCGCTTCTATAAGGTCGATATTTGTCGCTGCAAGGACGCGCACTTTCACCGGAATCTGCTTTGTCCCACCCATGCGGCGAATCTCGTTTTCCTGAAGGACCCGCAGCAGTTTCGGTTGTAGGCGTATCGGAAGTTCTCCGATTTCGTCAAGGAACAGGGTGCTTCCCGATGCGGTTTCAAACAGTCCAATGTGTTGATTATCCGCGCCGGTAAACGCGCCCTTCTCATGTCCAAAGAGTTCGCTTTCTATCAGGTTCTCCGCAATCCCCGCACAGTTCACGATGCCTATGGGGTGCATTGCATAAGGGCTCTCTGCGTGCAAAGCATGCGCGACGAGTTCTTTACCTGTCCCGGTCTCTCCAGAAATCAGCACTATTTTATCAGATTTTGCGAACGTGTCAATACGTTTCAGCACTTTAAGATGCACGGTACTCTCACCGATAATATGGTCGTAATTCCCATGCAACTTCTCTCTTGATAACAGCATTTCGGTGCCACCTTTTCTGCCCCTCGGGGCGGTTATGTAAGCCTTGAAGAACTTACGCATTGCCTCTTATAGTAAAACCTATAATTAATAGGGCACTCTCAAACAGTCTGAATACCTATAACAGGCATTCAGACTGGCACAAACTAAAAGTTTATGCTACAAAGATGTTCATTTATTTATGGGCTTCACTATAAAAGTCAAAATCTATCATCTTGTACTCAGTTTGCGTAAGTCCTATTGTCTTTCATGTAATACGAAACAAAAAATAGAGTCTTCATATTACTGTAACGCGTATGTCAGGACGAAAGGTTGCATAAAATAGATATTAGACATGATAAAGACATAGTTTTTGCTGAAAAAGGGGGTATATCGTTAGAAATTTAGGTTTTATGCCAACGGGAGCACTCGGTGATTTGTGCGTTAGGGTTTCGGAATATGGATAGGTTATTATATAAGACGTTTAAGGAGGGCAAAACGGTCACTTTGATGAAAAAATGCTTTTTCTGCAAGGATAAATAGGATGGGGTGCTGTATCACGTCTGGACGCGATACAGCACTCACGCCTAAATCCTACCACCATAGATGTCAATTTAGGGTTGCGGTTTTTGAAGTCATCAATATTTCCGCGTAGTATCCGGTTCGGTTAGGGGATTTAGTCTGGGGATAGACTAAATCCATTCCTTGTATTACATTCCGAACCTACCGGGCCTGGGGTAGTATCCGGTTCGGTTAGGAAACCAAACCTACCGGGCCTGGGTCTGATGAAACTTTAGTCCATTTCCACACCGGACATCTGTTCCAGTGCCAACATCAAAGCCTGTGTGCCTAACCTACCGTGTCCTTGTGCTTGCACCGCAGTGTAGAGTTGATGCACTAATGCCAACCCCGGTAGACTCAGATTCATCTTGCGCGCCTCGTCTAAGGCGATGCTCATGTCTTTGATGAAATGCTCTACGAAGAAGCCGGGATCGAAGTTCCGTTGCAAAACCCGCGGCGCGAGGTTATCTAAGGACCAGCAGGCGGCTGCGCCGCCACTGATTGACGATAACATTGTTTCCAAATCCAGACCGGCTCTGTGTCCGTAGATGAGTCCCTCACAGACCCCGATCATTGTGCCGGAAATCGTGATCTGATTACACATTTTGGTGTGTTGTCCAGCCCCCGCGCCGCCTTGGTGAACGATGTTTTTCCCCATCGCTTCAAAGAGTGGCATCACGGCTTGCACTGCGTCCTCATCGCCACCGACCATGATAGAGAGGCGCGCCTCTTTCGCACCAACATCGCCACCTGAGACGGGAGCATCTACTGATGAGACATCTTGTGCTTGTGCGGCGGCGTAAATCTCTTGTGCAAGCGAGGGTTCCGTTGTCGTCATATCAACGACGATGCTTCCGGGTTTCGCGCCTTTTAAAATACCGTTATCACCGAGGTAGACCTCACGGACATCGGGTGGAAATCCGACGATGGTGAAAACAACATCGGAAACCGCTGCGACATCACTGGGTGCGTCTGCCCATGCTGCGCCTGCGTCCAAAAGTGGGTCCGCCTTCGCTTTTGTGCGGTTATAGACCGTCATCCCATATCCCAAGTCCATCAGATGTTGGCACATCCAGCGTCCCATCACGCCGGTGCCGACCCAACCGAGTTTCGTTGTCGTAGGTTCAATTTTCATAATATTCCTTTCTTATACCTTATTTTAACTGTTAAGTTTCGGATAAACCGGACAGGTCTTATAACATAGCGTCTTTAGACACATCCTTTTTGTTATTTCTAAAATCTTTAGTTACCTGTAAACTGATTATGATACCACCCACAACGACGGCGCAATAGATACTAAAGAACCGTGTTAGTAAGACAAAAGGCGTTATCAAATCTTTGGAGAGCAGATTCTTCATCAGACTATCCATTACAACCTCCGCGACACCACTTGCCCCGGGACTCGGTGCGAACAGCACGACAAAGTTTAGCACTAATCCAATGACGCAGAGTTCCCAGAGCGTTGTATCTCCATTAAGTGCCTGGACGACGATGTAGCTGCCGACGATGCGTGCGCCGATGAAACCGCAGGTCAAAGGTATACTCAACGCGCAAGTCCATTTGTGATCACGCAGGAACATAGTCGCGAACGTTTTGTGTTCATTCGTCAGTTGTTCTACTTTTAATGTGGCGCGTTCTAAGACAGGGGCAAGCCTTTTGAATCTTCGCTGTGCAGTATCGCACAGCCAATGAAAAAAACGGAAGACAAATTCCGGTTTGAAAAGCAGCAAGAGAAACGATGTAAACACCAAGCCGAACATCAAAAAACTAAATAGACTTACCCATGTAGCACCTTTTGGTAGAAAAGGTGGATCTAACCAGAGGATCACACCTGCACAGAGAATGAGGGTAACGAGTGTTGACAGAAAGCAGATGATACCTGATGTTATTGCTCCTGACAGCGGAACACCTGTCCGAGTATAGATGTAGAGGTGACCAACTCCACCCGTCTGGAATGGCGTGATAGCTGAGACACAGAGGGTCGCTAAATTCGCCCGGAGGCTATCGCGGAATCGAATCGTTGGTGTTACTTTCCGAATGAAAATGTGGAAACGAAGTGCGCCGAAAAACCAGTCTACAAACATAGCCAGACAGGCACCGAGGAGCATCTCAATCCGCATCTCTCGAAAAACTTGCTTTATATCTTGACCACCGCTCCACAAAAAACTGATGAATAATCCAGCGAATGTACACACTATAAAAAGAAGCGTGCCACGAACCACGTTTTCGCGGTTCAAGAATTCCTGCATTGCCAGTGAAGTCTCCTTTGTTGGGAATTAACTTGTTCCCTACTCGGCAACGAGTGTCAACGTTAAACTAATATCCATTGGCATTGCCGAGTGCGTCAATGCCCCAACAGAGATGAGATCTACGCCGGTTGCTGCCACAGTTTTTACCTTGTCAAGTGTAATCCCACCGGACGCTTCTATCACTGCGAGATCTCCCACTTCATGTACAACACTTTTCATGGTACTGGGAGACATGTTATCAAGGAGTAGGATGTCCGCTCCTGCTTTTAGGGCTTTATCAACTTGGTCGAGCGTTTCAACTTCGACCTCAATCTTTGCAGTGTGTGGCACAGTTTGCCGTGCGCGCTGCACGGCGTTACGAATACCACCGGCAGCGACAATATGGTTATCTTTGATGAGCACACCATCATAAAGCCCAAAACGGTGGTTTTGCCCACCGCCGACACGCACGGCGTATTTCTGAACGGCGCGCCATCCGGCAGCAGTCTTCCGAGTGTCCACAATTTTGGTATGGTAATCAGCGACGGCTGCCACAAATTGTGCGGTGAGTGTGGCGATGCCAGAGAGTCGTTGCAGAAAGTTGAGTGCTGTCCGTTCGCCAATCAGGATGGTTTTAGCACTGCCTTGTACCTCGGCGATCGGCGTGCCTGCGACCACAGCATCGCCATCTTTGACACGTGTGCGAAACGTCAGTGTCGCATCTAACTTCTCAAACACGCGCTCGGCGACCGGTAACCCTGCGACAATACCCTCGCTTTTCGCAAGAAGTGTTCCTATGCCTGTTTGTGTAGGTGGCACTGTTGCATCTGTCGTTATGTCCCCAATACCGATGTCCTCTTCAAAGGCAAGTTCTATTAAAGGGTCTAATGAACGCAGGTTAAGCATATTTTTTTCGTTTTGAAGCCGCCTCTAATACATGACTATCTCTCCGTTAATGTTTCCTGCCTCATCAATTGTAATCAGGGCAAGTCCCAGGGCATTTGCCAAATCAAAGCACGCTCGCCAAGACGCTTCTGAAACTCCCCAATCTCCCACGAGATCGCTAAGCGGTTCCGAGTTATAGGCACCTATATCAAGATAAAGAAAATCTTCCGGCGTTGCGTCTTCGTATTCAACGATAACGTTCAAGCCGAGTTTCCACTCTCGTTCTAAATCCTCTTGATCTTTTATTGGCAGTTGATATCGTTCAAGGACACTTTCATAGCATTCACGCGTTTCTTCTTCAAGTTCCAGAAGCCGGCGTTGCCTACGTTCAAGTTCTTGTATGCGTTTTCTCGAATTTTTTCCGTGCTTCATTGGTCGCAACCTTATTTGAATAGGCGCGGTTTGAGCCGCGCCGTTTCTGTTCTGGAGAAGCCTTAATACCTTTCCAGATAGGGTGTTAGGAACTTCTTCGCGTCCTCTGTGACATCCCACGCGTTGGGCCAGAAACAGAGATCGATAGAGAACCAATCGCCATCATACCCCGTTTCGTCCATGATGACAGGGATGATTGCATCGAAATCCAGCACGCCGTCTCCGAAAGGTGCGTGTGTACTGGTATGGTCATCGTGAAGCGAGTTATCGGAATCGATGAGGTGGAAGTGACCGATTTGCCCCTTGAGTTGACGGGCGAGATCAATGACTCCGTTATCACCGAGTGTCTCCTGTTCACCGACCTGCCTTGCCCCAACGACTGCACACATCTGCGCGTGGCATGTATCGAACATGACTTTGAAATTCGGATGATCAACAGCCTTTGGCATATTAATAATGTCGCTGGGTTTGTTGAACATAAATCCGGGTTCAAATTCCCAAAGCATTAGCACGCCGTGGTCTTCTGCGACTTGCGCACAGCGTTTCCAAACGGAGACGATCCGATCCCAGGCTTCCTCCCGACTCACCCCCGGAATTTCCTCTTCAGCATCTGTAACAGTGTCTACTCGGATTGCAGGCGACCCGAGATCCAAGGCGAGTTGGAGATTTTCTTTGAACAGTTTGAAGTATTTATCGTCCTCTTGCGCTTCATCTGTGGCGGGCCCCGGGTGCGACCAGAAATCAGCGGCTAACCCAGAGACTTCCAAGCCGTAATAGGAGATTAAACCTTTAACGGCATCCCGATCGCTTTTCATCGGATAGTCGTTAATATCAATATGCGGTTTGAATGCCCCGATTTCAACGCCGTCAAATTCCAGTTCGCTGAGACGCTTGACGACATCATCAAACGGGACAGGATTATCTTCATAAGGACCAAATGCGTAAGCCCAACTTCCAATCGACAATTTTTTTGCCATGTTTTCTCCTTTTTAATTTTACCTTGCGGAGCAACGACAGAGGTTAGAACTTTGACGTGCTACTCTCTGGAGTCGCCCTCCATCTCATTACGGGCTACGGGTTTTGCGCTATAGTGTAATTATGATACACCCATAACCAAAGTCTGAACCGTTGTTTCGAGTTCAAGTGTTATCTGCTCTACCGTTTCTCTTTTTTCTGTTTTATAGGTATCGTAGCATTCTCGGAGATTTTTGGGTTCACCGACACGGAGTGATGCGACCCGTGGTCCCCGCATTTTTGCTGTACCAAACACTTCTCTTTCCAGACGGATAATGACCTCAAGGAACCGTTCCGGTGAAGGTTCTTTGGCGACATACCCATCCGAAATCGCTATAAAATTAATTAACCGCTCCAGGTCGGGATAGAATTGTTGGAATTTCTGGAGCAATTCTTCATGTATCTTCTGTTCGTACTCGGTCATCTGTTCGATGTCTTTATAGATTTCGGCATCAACCAGATTTTTCAACGCACGTACCCGTGTGAGCACATCGGCATCAGTATGAATACCCATAATCTGTTCCGCATGGGACAATATCTGTTCTTTGAGATTTTGGATATGCACGTCAAGGGGCACAGTTTCGTTCATCTTATATTGGTATTCCGCTGCAAGTGTCCTAAGGACTGCGACACCGATGCGTCTCAATCGTTCGTAACGTCCTATTGATTCTCTTTCAATAGGTGGGAGGATAGCAAGTTCTAACTTCGTGAGCGCGGCATCAATAGCGTCCCACATGTCCTGTGGATAATGATATTTGATCCCGATAGGGACAATATAGAGCGGTTTGCTGATTTCCGCTTTTTGCATGTCGTCTAAAGCCCAGAAGCAGAGTTGTGTAATACCCCTTTCAAAGCGCATAACGGTAGCGTTCTGCCGTGAAATTTCTCCCTCTCCGAAGATGACAATTGGCGAGTCGCCTTTCGTTAAGATTTCACGTGTTGTGCGGAAGGCGTTTCGGTCCGCGGTACCACGGACAATCGAATACGCGCCGAACCACTGCAACAAAAGACTGCATAAACCCCCGAATTTTCCGTTATCAAATGTCTCTCGAGCGGTCAGATAATAGTACTGCTGAGAGCGTCGTTTGGACAAAAGAAACATAACGGCTGGATCCGCGTGTGCCGCGTGGTTCGGTGCTAACACGGTCGGATGTCCATCCGTCGTTTTCAAACGGGCAATGGACTCAGTATCAACCTCTAATGTTAACCCCTTCAAATACAAGCGGTTGATGAGCGGCATAATGGCTTTGCCGACCTGAATCACTGTTTTATTCGGTTTAGGGGGTTTAAAGTCTAACATTGCCTACTACCGTTTGCGTCACGCAGCAAGTTGTTACGGCATACGACGTATGCCTGCTACTTTAGAGGCTCGGTGGATAGCAGCAGATGATCTCCATCGGGGTGTCGCCGGTGCTAACGATGACGTAGCTCGACAAGCAGCGTGGGATGAAAACAGATTTGCCGCGTTTCAGCGGGACATCTTCAAAATCACCGCGCAGTACACCTTCGCCGCCTAACGTCACAAGGGCATAGAAACCTTTATCTGCAGGCATACTCAGCGTTGCGTTTACCGTCAGGCGTGAGCATCCGAAGAATTTTGAGGCTTCCTCTGGCACGATTCTGTCTTCGCGATTGTCCCCTTCTGCTCGGACGAGCTCTGGCGTGCGTCGGATGTAGTTATTGAGGTAATCCAATTCGAGTTTATCGAACTCAGCGGCATCTACGGCGAGGTCCCATCCGAGACCGAGGTGTCCATCCTCTCTTTCAAACGGAAAACCTTCCCATTCAGCGAGGATATTCCAATCGGTAGGTTCCTGCGGTTCGAGGACGCATAACCCTGTGCCGAGTGAATGGACGATCGGTGTACGTAAGAAGTATACTTCCCCAACCTTCGGTTCAACGACGTGCATGAGACTTCGGAGTGTTGGCACATCTTGTGCCTCCATCAGGCGGCGGAACTCTGCTTTGTCTATTGCTTCTTTCCAGCCGATCCATGCCTTCGCGCCCGGACGCGTGCCGATAAGAATCCATGCCTCGTTCTTGCCAAAAGGTGAATTAAGGTGTTTTTGCGAGAAATCGGGGTTCGGATGCCAATGGATAGGGATATGCGCGCCTTCACCGACATCGAAAATCTTGAGAAGCACGCCTAATTCAGTGCCATATTTAGCCACGTGCGCGCTCCCGAGTGTCTCTTCCGGGAATGCGTCCAGCAGTGCTTTCAGCAACACAACCTCACCACTTGGGAGTTCGATGCGACTGAACCCTTTGTCGGGCGGATTGTCTCTGCCGGGAGTGATTGCACGGTTCGTAGAGAAAATCCATTCTTCGGAGTAATAATCATCTTTTGGATCGGGGTCACCCATAAACTCAGCACGGAGTTTCCCGCCGTTATAGAAATGCAGGTAGGTATTCGGTGCTAAGGCGATGGGCGCGTCTAACATTGACTTTAGTTCGTTTTGTGATGCCATATTGTTGTCCTTTCTTTCTCTTTGAGAACTAAGGGTGTCGTTTGTGGGTTCCCTTGTTTGAAGTAAGTTTATCATTTTAGACAGTATTTTGTCAAGTCAATTTTTGGGAGATTAGAGTTGTTTAGTTTTCAGTTTTTTGGTGGTTTTGGAAGGAGGGCGCGACCGGGAAGTCGCTCCTACAGACGATATTTGGAAGGATAGATTGGGGTTACGATGCTACTGCCTCGTTAGCATGCGTTCGTTACAAAACCCATGACTGTATATGGTCAGCAATCACTTCAATATCCGTTATGGTTCCATCCGCAATCTTGAAACCAAGCTCAATAATCGAATCATCAATGTTGGAAAGACGGGAATAACCGTTCAGTTCCAAAAAAAGGAGCGCGCACGTTAGACCGATACGTTTATTTCCGTCGAAAAATATATGGCCTGTAATAATGTGATGAGCATATACCGCAGCTTTTTGAAATGGAGTTGGATACAACTCTGTATCGCCAAATTTGGCACTAATTGCTTCGACTAAATAGTCCAATTGATCTTTATGCAAAAGCTGATGGTTCTCCACATGGGTCTCGGCAATGATTAGAATATCCTCAATTGTCAAATGTATCATAAGTTACCGAGGGTTTTCCATGCGCGATCATAATCTTGTAGTATCTTATCTAAGGCAATGATGGCATCGCTCCCCAGATTTCCTGCAGTTGCGAGATCTGATTTAGCTTTTTCTCGTTCTCCGAGGCGTAGAAACGCCCCGCCGCGATTGTAAAATGCCTCGGCATAATCGGGTTTGAGCTCTATCGCTTTGGTGTAGTCTTCAATAGCAAGTTCCAACTCACCTTTTTTACTGTGAGCCAATCCGCGATTGTAATACGTCTCGGCACATTCTTGATTCAGTTCTTGCATCATTTTTCCTCCACAATGCGATTTAGTTGCCGATAATGATAACATGCAAAACGAATCAATGTCAATTGAACCTCACAGCATAATCAGGGACGTTTCGTTTTCGGTTTTAGGGACTGCTACTAAAGAGTTTAGCGATTTCGTCCGTTTCAAAAACAGGTAGCGATTGGCGTGTACGGGTGGTATCTTCCAACCACAACCCCTGCTCAGGCGGCAAAAACTGTCCGATGATGTCCGCGTTGATGCCCGCTTCGCCGAGGGCTTGACAAATTGCATCGCTTTTTTCAGGTGCCGATGCAATCAACATGGCACCCGATGAAATGACACCGAGGGGATTAAGCTCGAACATATCACACAGTGTTCGTGTTATGTCTCCATACAATATTGGCGACCCTAAGAGTTTATCCGAATAGACAACCGCCCCTAACTCGGCTGCGGTTGCCAACTCATATGTAGCAGTTGCGACACCGCCCTCTGTGACATCGTGCATAGCGTGTACGCCACCCGTAGCAATTGCGATTTGCGCGTCTCTTAGCACGGAAATCCCGGGATCTATGAGATAGTTCTTCGCCTGCTCTAAGAATACGGCATCGTACCTTTCACGCAACTGTTCTTCACACTCGCGCGCGATAATTGCGGTTGCTTCAATACCGATACCTTTCGTGAGAATTAAGGCATCCCCGACACAAGCACCTGCTGAAGTGAACAACGCATTTTTATCGGTAACCCCCATCATCTGTCCTATTACAACGGGTTGTGTTACGGCTGGTGTAACTTCGGTATGTCCACCACACAGCGCGATATCAAACGCTGCACATGCTTGTGTGATTTGCGCCATGATGTCGCGAACCATTGCAGGAGTCGTCGCATCTTCGGGTAACAGTAGGGTTACCAGCAACCATTTCGGGACAGCCCCCATCGCTGCGATATCATTGGCATTGACGCATACCACGTACCACCCAATATCTTCAGTCGCAAAGGTAATCGGATCGCTGGTTGCAACGAGATAGTTGTCCCCTAACGCAATGACAGCAGCATCTTCACCGAGCTGTGGACCGACAACCACGCCTGTGTTGGTATTGGACGTGGGCAGCAGTTCCTTTAAAAAATCGTGTTTCAGTTTCCCAACAGGCAAATTGATGTTGTTCATTAGATAAAAATCTTATAAGTACGTAAACCAGATACCGGTCCGATGATTGCCCAAATACTCCCGATGACGTAATCGCCTAAGATGAGTCCCAGAAACAGTGGCGCGACCTTACGATGCAGCCGTAAACCGCCGTGTCGTAAAATCATTAACTTCAGAAACCACGCCACGAAGAAAGCGAACCAGAAGTAGTCCATCGCAAAACTGATAGCGAGCGCGTAGCCCGCGGGATGGAAGGGCCACCACAGGAAATGCATCCGCATGTACATCATTACAAACGTCAACAGCGCACCGATCCCCATGAAACCGATACCAATCACGTTTGGCTCCGTCGGATTATGCAACCACCGTTGCAGTCGACCAAACGACTCTCTGCCGACCCAACCCTTAAAGCCGCCGGCTTTCGCCACCGCGCCGTTTCGGAAGGTGATGTCCAGATTTGCCCAAAAGGTCGCCAGAATGCCGATGACAATCGCGATTAGCATAGCGACCCATAAACGTCGGTTGCCCATCCCCGTCGATTCCGCCAACTTAAACGCTTCAATCTGATTCGGCATCGGGTGATTGCGGTAACCGCGATTGAACCAGTAAAATAGCGACATAATCGTGAGGCTGCTCGTGTCAAACCGTCGAGTGCCGCCGACTGTCGCCAGCATGTCGTGTGGGTTGACATAATAAATTTCATGTGGCGTGCCGAGTTCCGCTCGGACACGGGTGATAGCGAAAGAGAGCAGGAAATAGACCCCAAAGAAGATACCAGCAATCCATAACGTCATCCCCGCAATCGAGGAAAAGATGCCGAGCGCGACGAGTGACCCCAGGATGCCCAAGAAGGCGGCGCGGTACGGCATCGGTTCATTTGAATCATCAATACGCGATTTAAACCCGAACACCTTTTTGAACACCTCCGCCAGGTGTCGCCGCGTGACCCAGACAGCCAGCAGAAAGAGCGCGATCCACGCGCCATACGCCTGTTCGTTCAACGCCGGGAAATAACGGGTACCGAGTGCCGCAGCGATGACGAATTCTGCTAAACGCACCACAAAGAAAAACCAGCACGAAAAGGAGAGATCCAACGGTAGGAAAAACGCTAACCCAACAGCAAACGGGTAGACGGAGATACGCGTCCCGCGGATGGCACTCCACGGACGATCAGTGAAGATATTTCGGAACACAGCTGTGCGTTTGATATAGGGGATCTCTGGAAACTGTGGGAAGAGGTAGTGAATCCCGTTAATCACACCGATCACCACAGCGATACTGAACCCGACCCACATCATCCGATTTTTCAGGAGCGGTATCCCACCATCTTCTGACAATCCCAGCGGGAGTTGAATAATCGGATAGGCGAGTTTCTCTTGTTCTGCCCACCGTTTCCGAACAAGCGTGTTGATGCACAGCATCATGAACATCATGATGAGAAAAAAGAGACCCCAGAACAGCAGCGGTTTTAGCCAAACTGAAAAGTTATGCTGTGTATAGAAAGTCGTTTCTCCTTCGTAAAAGCCTTGCAAACTTTGCGCGTCGGAGACGGTAAGCCATGACGGTAGATACCGAAAAAAGAGGGCTTGCCACTCGTTTTCCTCTGTTGCGAAACGGAACGGATGCGCGATGCTGCCGAACATGTTCTGCATCGTATCGTGTCCTGCAAACGTACAAGAGATCGCCACCATGATGTAGATGGTGAGTAATTCCCCTTGTTGGAGCATCTGTCGCGGCGCAAGGCGTTTCAACACGCAGTTGGCAACGACACAAACGAACATAATGAAGACAGGTTGGATAAAAAGCGGGAGGCACGAACCGTCAAGCGAGTAGTACTTTACCTCAACGATCGTCATCCAATAGACATTAATCGGGATGAATAACACGCCTAAAAGAAGCGAACGTCCAGTAACGCGTGCTGATGAGATTGAAGTTTTTTGTCCATGCATTGTTAATAGTTGTCAGTTATCAGTTTGCCTTGCAGTGAGAGTTAAGAGGTTGTCTGGGATTTCATGTTTTGTGGTAAAGGTTGGTGTATCAATTGGGTAACGACGGTTACAGAGAAATGATCAAACATCAGAAACCAGACTTATAACTTATAACTACTGACGGTAAGTTTTCACGATCTCTGAGATGACCCGTGCCCTGTTTTTCCAATTCATACGCGCAGGCGGGATGAGATAGATGCCATCAATCTCACATTCATCTTGATTACGGATATCCCGCACTAATTCCAAGCAGAGCCGCATACCGAGTTCGTATCCGGCAGTATCTCCGAGATCTCGGAATTTGTCAACGATGAATTGTGGGATGTAAAGCCCCAAATTGTCGCGGAGGTAGGATGCACTGCGGAAACTTGTGAGCGGTAATATCCCGTAAAGGATCTTTATACCGAGACCTTCTGTCGCCTGATGCGCGCGTACGATATCTTCATAGGTCCAGACCGGTTGGGTATAGGCGAAATTAGCCCCTTGTGCTACCTTATTTGCGAGATGCTTGACGTGCGGTTGGAGATTCTCAGCAATCGTGAAACCGCCGCCGTAATAGAACCCACACGGCTCACCAATTGATGAACCGTCAGCAAGTTCTCCCTGATTTAATCGAGCGATAAGTTTCATTAATTGAACCGCGCCCCGGACATCTGGAACAAGACTTGCTGTCTCATAAGGACCGGCTTTCGGATGGTCGCCGGATAGAGCGACAATACCGCGGATGCCTAATGCCTCTGCCTCCAGCAGATGCGATTGCATACTGATGAGGTTCCGCGATCGGGTTGTCCAATGGATGAGCGTCGGAATCTGGGTCGCCTGCTGAAGCCGATACGCTGTACCAACTGCCCCGATGTTTACCGCCGCACCGGAGTTGTCGGTCACGTCAAACAGGTCTACACCCATCGCGGCAAGTCCTTTTGCCTCCTTCAGCATCGCCCGCAATTGGGGGAACGTATTGGCGCGCATCTCTACGCTTACAATGCGTTCGCGCGTTTCAAACACCTGCTGCACGGGGTTATCGTAGGGGCGAGGTGACCTTGAAGAAACACCCAAGGAAGAACCCCCTACTGACCTGATTTTGGGAAGAACAAAGATGCGCGACTCTCGTTCTACAGGTTTACGGCCTGCAACAGCCTGTCGGATCTTCGCCGTGTATACGGGTGTAGTTCCGCAACAGCCGCCAATCATATTCGCGCCCAGTTCAACCAGTTTTCCGACGTAGTCACTGAAAACTTCAGCCTCCACCGTATAGGAGACCGCTACTTCACCTTGCTCGACTCTCGGATTGCCAGCGTTCGGTTGCACGACAATAGGCACTTTGATGACAGGGGCAAGGAGTTCCATCGCTTCAACCAGATCGTGGGGTCCCCTGCAATTGATACCGACGCCATGCGCACCGAGCTGCTCCAGCTCCTGCGCAAAGACACGTACATCTAACCCGGCACCGACAGTACCGCCTGAAACACCGCTAATTTCAACGATGACAGGGACATCGTAAGTGAGTGCCTGTTTCGTCGCTATTTCTGCTTGTTTGGGGGAAACGAACGTTTCAAGAACGAGAAGATCAACACCCGCATCAACGAGTGCATCCATCTGCTCCTTGAAAAGCCTTCGGATTGTTTTGGTAGATGGAGCAGGGGTGTCTAAACTTTGGAACGAAACCTGTCCGACGGATCCTGCTACGTAACAGGTCTCTGGTACTGCTTCGCGTGCTAGGAACACACCTGTTTTGTTAATTTCTTCAATCTGTTCGGCTAAACCGTGGACAGTTAACGCCTCTCTATTTGCCTGGTAGGTATTCGTCTGGATAACGTCGGCACCCGCGTCGGCGTAAGCGCGGTGGATAGCGGTGACCTTCTCAGCATGTTCTGTAGAAACATTGCAGGCATCAACGCACTGCAGATATGCCGGTATTCGTTTGCGGAGTTCGGTTCCGATAGCACCGTCACACACCAGTATCCGGTGTGCTAAGGCTTCCATGAAGTTGTCTTTTTTTCTTGAAGTCGTAGCCATATAAGCGAAAAGCGCGCCGATGAAGCGCGCCTTCCAATGTTTTCGAGATAGACGCTATCTGATGATAGAGCCTGCCTTTTCAGTTGGGAGATAATAATAACCGAAGATAATACACATCTCATCCTCAGACGTGAGTCCGAATTCGAGAAGTTTATCCGTATCGTAGTTGTTGTGGGTACACTGGAACTTGATGGTATCGTTTGCATCTAAACGCACAACCGGATCAAACAGGGTAATGGGGGCATCATCGTAAGCGATACTCCGGTGCAGCAAATCGCCTGTTGATCCGTGAAAGATTTCGAACAATTCTCCGTGCCGATGCATGTGAGATGACAGAAAGAAGACACTCAGCACTGCATCGGAAGCGTGCCCGCGTTTCTCCAGTTCACCCCCTTCACCCCCAATATACCACGTCCCTTTGGAAACGCGCGTTAATCCAGGCGGAACTCTAATATCTCGATTACTGACGAAAATTTCAATCGCCTCGTACTTTACTTCTTCCTCCGGAATCGTGTAGATGTTAACATACGTTTCGCCGATCAGTGTTTCATCACCGAGTAGGTTGATGTAATGGGAATTGAGGTCGTAAACTGTGTTGCCGGGCATCCGTAACCCTACACCTTCTGGGAACTCATATAGGACATCATCCGTTTGGGTGCCGACGACGAAAAGTCTATCAATACTGACATGACCGAGTAGGTCTGGTTTCTCTGGATCAAGCACACGAAAAACGTGGTCCGGATTAACGCCAATCCCAGGGGTCACTCCCTCCTCCATGAGCCCTTTTTCAAGGCCAGCCTCCGTGAGTCTGTATATGATGAAGTGATGGCTGCCAGCGGGATAATACATCTCTACTCTATTAATAAAGATGTCTTCCTCTACCGGATTGCCGTTTTCATCTTTGATTTGCGTGGTGTAGAAAACTTCCCGTTCAGTGCCGGGTTCAATTTTGAACGGTGGTAAATGGATTTGGTAGCCCTGCCCGGGCGGTGGTGGTGCGGGGGGCTCAAAGACTTCATCCGGGTCGCGTAAGACGCCAAGATCCCCAATACCTGCAACTTTCCCTGTCTCGGGCGCGCCTGCTTCAATCCATTTCCGAATCGCATCTATTTTGCCGTTGTGGATCATCCCACTAAGAAACGGCATACGTGCCCCTTGATTGGGTCCCGGTTCTATAAGTTTCGTCAAAAGGAAACTGTTATCTGGATTCTCCGGATCCACGAGTTTCATACCGGCAGCTGCAGCTGCGGGATTCTGGGGGACAACACCGACTAAAGCATCATAAGAGAGCCCGTACTCCAGGCTCAAACCGCGAGAGTTTGCGGGTGCTGCGTGGCAAGCACTGCTTGCACAACTCTTATCGAAGACATATTCCTGAATATCGTGATACGCGGAATTTTCATCCGGCACCGTTTGCCCGAAACTCTTGCTCACACGAACCAGGTCCAACACGTTAACGATGCCATCGCGATTCACGTCAGGATTCTGCTCTGCAGTGCGATCCCCGGGCTGCCCAAGTGCCTCAGCGACAAGCACAAGGTCTTGAATATTCACCATACCGTCTTTGTTGACATCCTCTAAAAGGGTAGGGTTATCGCCGTGCCCAAGCGCGGAGAAGGATACACCAACTACCAGTGAGAGGATGAGCGTAGTGTAAAATAGTTGTTTAAACATAATGGTAATTTAACCTCCAAGTATTGGTTATTAACACAAGTCATCTGGCACCGTACTTTTGAACAGTTCTGTTTTTGAAATAAATCGGTATTTTAAAAGTGTCCATGCGGCGAATAACCCGTCCGACCAGAACCGAAGTTTTTTGCCTTCTTTCTTCGTACGCGGAAAATAGGAAACTGGGACCTCATGAATGCGATGGCCCGCACGTAAAATTTTTGCTGTAACCTCCGGACAGAATTCAAAGCCTTCACATGTCAAGTTCAGTCGCGTTATGAGTTCTGTAGAAAAGGCTTTGTAGCCGGTTGATTCATCGGTGATGCGACACCCGTAAAGGAGATTCGTGTAGGTGGCGAGGAGCCGATTTGCTATGAAATTGTGAAGACTTGCATTTCCACGCCCATTGAGAAACCTCGACCCATAAACGACTTGAACATTTTCCTTTTCAAGCGGTTTTAGAAGTTCAGACAGATCTGCCGGTACCAACTCCATATCAGCATCTTGAATAACGACTGCTTCTCCCTTTACGTATGGAAGTCCACTCCGAATTGCAAAACCTTTGCCACTATTTTTTACGCAATGCACAACGGTTAGTTCATGAACCATTTTTAGTTCTTCAAGTATCGTGGCCGTTTGATCGGTGGAACCGTCGTTGACGACAATGATCTGTTTCTCGATCGACACTGAATGCACAGCCGCGATGACCTGTCTGATCGTGTGCTCTTCGTTGAACGCAGGGATGATTACGGACACTAACATCGTTCATCACACCTCCGTCCAAGTGCTTTAGAGTAATGACCGGACCATACCGCCATCGACTTGAATCGTTGTCCCTGTTATGTAACTTGCACATTCTGACGCGAGAAATACAACCAAGATTGCGAATTCATCGGGATCCCCGATTCTACCGAGCGGGATATCCGCCGTCATCTTTTCGAGTGCCTCATCAAACGTAATGCCTGCCTCTTCGGCGCGTACCGTCGCAAGCTGCTGGATGCGATCCGTGAAGATAATACCCGGACAGACGTTGTTAACCAAGATTTTGTCGGGGGCCAACTCCGTTGCAAGCGTTTTCGCAAAGCCAATCACACCTGTCCGTGCCATATTTGATAACATCAGGTTATCTACGGGCTGTTTAACGGAGACCGAGGTAAGGTTGATAATCCGTCCACCGCCGCGGGCACGCATCGACGGCACAACAGCACGGCAGAGGTTGATGGTACTCATCAAGTTTAAGTGTACTGCGTCTTGATAATCTTGAGCATCCAAGTCATCAAACCGTCCAGCTCTGGGACCGCCTGCGTTGTTGACTAAAATATCAATACCGCCAAAATGATCAATCGCTGTGCGAATAAGACTTTCAACCTGTGCGGGTTGACTAACATCGGTCGGTACCGCTAACACCTCAGTACCAGTCTGGTTCCGAATGTCGTCCGCTGTGGCTTCCAAAGCATCGCTGTTTCTGGCACAGATGGTGACGCGTGCCCCTTCTTTTGCTAAACCGAGTGCGATTGCGCGTCCGAGTCCTTTACTTGAGGCACCTACAACTGCAACTTTGTCTGTGAGTCCGAGGTTCATTATGTTTCAATGTGGGTTTGTAGCCCTACAACCTTTCAAAAACAGAATCAATTTTACAAAAATTAAGTATAACACTATGGCGGTATAATGTCAAGTGCTATTTTCCGTGCAAGATGAGGACGATGGTGAAACTTAGAGCGATGTCCAGGGGTGGGTGATGTCCGAAAAGGGAAACCATGACGCAGAGGGTTAGAAGCAACTTGTGAACGTAATGAGATCCGCAAGCATGCTTATTGTAGCGGTAAATGATCGTCTATTTCGGGGAAACCGGTTTTCAGGTATTTCGGATCGGTTTGGATGTCGAGTGGATAATGGATTTCCCAGACCTTAATGATGGAACTTACTTAGAGTCACTTGCCTTTGCGTTTTCCAGTGCTTGTCGTCGTTGGCGTACTTTGCGAATCTGTTCCTTAACGCGTGCGATACGGTCAGCACAGCAACCACACTTTTTCTTTCCTGCAGTTTCTGTGGGCGTGAGAGTTTCAGCGTGTGTGCCTTGTGCAGATGGCGGTGGTGTGTGTGTCGGAACGGCGTAATGAATAACGCCTGTGATAAATGCTATCCCGATGAGCGTAAGAATGCCGTATAAAATGTACCGTTTGACCATTTAATCGTTCTCCTGTTGTTTTAGAAGTAGTGGTTCTAACTGCTTTGCGAGTTCTGGGTCTGAAGTTTTCAGACGACGCAGCCCCTCTTGAGGTCCATACTGATTTAAAGTGGTCATAGCACGGGTAAGCCGTTCCGATGAGACGTGTTCCCAAAGGGCCGTTTCAACGGTTTTTTCAGTGGGAAATTCGGACGTTTTTGGAGATTCGGGTGTGAACCACTTTCTGAATTCTGCTTCAAGATCAATATTACCTTCTGGAATAGGTGTTATCGTTGTGATGTCTTCTCCTGTTTCGTTATGAAATGTTTCTTGAGGGACCTTGACGGTTGTGTTATCCACTGGGGCAGGCAGCGGCTCTTGAATTTGCGAAGTTGCGTTGGGTTTGGCAATCGTATCGACGCGCGGTGTCTCCGGAAGGATGGATTTCTGGTCAACGTCTATCAACCACTTTGTGAGTTCGCCGTTTAGCGCGTAATCTCCTTGAAACTGTCCGATGATCCAATGTATGGCGCGTGGGTCTGCAGAAAACGCTTCAAGCACCTCCAAGGTAAGTCCTCCGTTTTCGGTAATGAGTTGAGAGAGTTTCGCACGCATTTCGGGTTCATAATCAGCAGGTGTCCCGGTCGGAAAGACATCTCGAAAAAATACTTCGGTGATATTCCTTGTGACATTTAAGCCTTGATCCGCCATAAAATTGTGCCGTTCATCCATGTTCGCCCCGTTTCTGACAAGTTCAAGAAACTCGGCGGATTCGACAACCTCGAAGTATCTCTGCTTTTTCCTGAGCTCTTCTGGGGTGAGTGAAGCTTTTCTATCTGCAATCGTCTGGAGCCACCTTTTTTCTTTGACATCCGGCGAGAATATATCTTCGGTACGCGGGCGTGTTTCTAACGCGGTATCCGTCGGATTCACAGACATGGGAACCGTTTCCTGAGCTGGTGTCGTTGTCCGATAAATTTTCTGGACTTCTGGCGTGTCTGTTAGGGACATCTTCCAGAGACTGAAACCGATCGCGACAATCGCGATCGCGAGCATTGGGATAAAAAAACGGTTTGGCATCATTTCCTCCGAAACAGGAGACGTGCATAAGCGTAGTACGTGTCAATGTTATTGTCAAACAAAAAAGTCGCAACACGAGGGAATATATCATACCTGTGATGCACAACACAAAAAACCCGCTATGCAGTGCCTTGTCCAAGACAAAGGTAGCACGCGGGAAACAAAAGGTCTCCGTAGCCGGACAGACCTTGTAAAGCAAAATGCTTAACGTTTGAAAAGTTGGGGGACATGGATGACAAAGAGATATCAGCAGACGTGCCACATCGCGCGGACACACGAACATCTACCCTCGCATCCAATCGATTTCTTTCCAAAGGATCCAAAAATCTGCTTCTCATGACCGCCATTCTATTATTAATTAACCTTTCACAAAAGTTAGCAATATTCGCAATCGAAATGTGTAAATAGTCGCGTCTGACGACTTATGAGATTACTTGATAACTTACAGGGGGATTTAGTTTTACAAATTCGCTTTATATGCGTGTATATTTCCCGCTGTATGAGCGAATGTTTTTGCTTAGTGTCTTTGATAGGGGTGTTTTTGCTTGGGTGTTTCTGCGTATTTCTGCGGATTTCTTGTCGCTCGCGATATTGTGTTGAAAAGTTAAGATATGTCAACCAAAACCAATATCGGGACCGAAAAACCAAACGGAACTGAAAAAACTAAATCGTCCTAAAATAACTCACGAGATTAATCATACCCCCTGAAAAAGGTTTTGTCAAATTAAATTCTCAAAAAAATGCGTTTTTTCAGAATTCAGAAAATTTTCTGCATATTTTTACACCACAAGTCCCTATTTTGTCAATCAAATGTTATTTGTAAAATCGGTTTGTGTTCGCGTTTTCGTTGGATACCCTACTACTTCCGTATCAACATTTTACGCGTTGCGGTAAACTCACCTGCCGTAAGTGTGTAGAAATAGACACCGTTTGCAACAGACTCACCGTTTTCATTTCGACCATCCCAATACGCCGCACGGTTTTTGTCATAATACATTCCCGAAAGTCGATGCCCTAACGCCAATGTCCGGACCAATGCCCCCTTCACGGAATAGATATGCAATGTCACATCCGCTGGCTCAGCGAGTTGATACGGTATCCACGTTTCTGGGTTGAAGGGGTTCGGATAGTTTGGTAAGAGCAGCGTTTCTGTTGGTGCCAGCATTGCCAAGAGTTGTTCAAGGATGACGATCCCCTTTTCCACAATGTCTGTAGGAAGGGCTGAAGCTTCTGTTGAAATATCAAGGTTTTTGGCTTGGCGAATCCACTTCTGTAGGTCTGCCGATGTGAGCGCGTGCAGCGCGGGGGCTGCTGGTACAGCATCGAGCTGCGCAAAAACCAAGAAGATATCTATAATGTTAACAACGCCGTCCCTATTAACATCGGGATTCGGATCAGCATCGCTCGGAATAATTTCACCGAAACTTTCCGCGACCAGCGTGAGGTCATCAATATTGACCGTCCCGTCACCGTTGACATCGACTGGATCTGAAACAAGGAGCGTATCATCTGCGCTAAGCGTATACGCCTGTTGTGTGATATTTCCATGTACATCAATCACTTGGAGTGCTATGTGGTTTACTTGGCGCGTCGTCAATGCCGGTGCGTTAAATTCAATGGTGTTCCTTTGTGCAGGTCCATCTTTACAACTGTGCAATTTGATACCAGATGCGGGGTCTTCTGCTGTTGTTGGCACTAGCAACTGGACTTGGTGGATACCATCTATATCGGTTACCTCAAATTGGAGACGAAGGTTTTCAGCGTTCGGTGGGTAAGCCGATGGCGTGAGCATCCGTAGCATTGTGGGTTCGTTGAAGGCGGTTTGGTCAGTGTTAAAGAAGCGATTTACAGATAGCCAACCCGCAGCACATCTCGACAACCGATCAGGTGCCTCACCGTAGGACATGATATAGGTATCGTTGCGGAAGTCGTGTTCCAAGCCGAAAGCGTGTCCAAGTTCGTGTGCTGTTACACTTGTACCGACCTCACCGTCAAAACATCTACCTGATGCAGGAATGACGGCATAGCCGCCACGTGTCCTTGTTACCGTTTCACCTTCAAACCAATGACCGCCGCCGACCCCACATGTATCTTCTTGATTTATAAATTCACTGCTGATGTCCACGACAATAAGATAAGCGTGCTTCTCCATGTCAAACTGCGTTGCAATTTCGGTATAGACTTTGTCCTGCGTGTCTGTATGGTAGTACCAGTCCGTGTGCTGCCCATCAACCCGATAGATGACCGTTTCTCTATTTTCATCTGTTTCAAAGGTGAAGGTCTTTCGACCGAATCCGTTGAACTCCATCTGGTCGGCGTAAAAGCGTTGCACATCTCTTATGAGCGTATCCAGTTTATTCCAAATATCGGGTTGCATGCTGCGGTCGCGGGGGAGGAAATAGATAATCCGGACCAGATCCTGAGGTGTAGAATCGTAAGGTGTGATGTCCCATATTCGCAATGTCTCGTCATCGCCACCGCTAATGACCGTATCCGCGTTTGGAGAAAAGGCGACAGCATTCACCCATCCGATGTGTTCCGCGAGTGTGGCTATTTTTTCGCCGCTCTCAACTTTCCAGAGGTTCACAGATTCATACCCTGTGCCAACGAGCATGCTGCTATCAGGTGAGAAACTTATATCAAAGATTGTGCTGTTACCGGTAAGCGTACCGAGGCGTTCCCAATTCGGTGCCTTCCACAGCTTGGTCTCTCCCGTGTACCCCGCTCCAGCAAGGATCTTGCCATCTGGAGAAAACTCAACAGTATAGACAGACGTGGCATCCCCTTCAAACTGGGCAACGCGTTGCTGTCTTTGAACGTTCCAGACGTTAACCTGCCCGCTCTTGTCCCCTGTGGCAAGCGTTTGTCCATCAGGCGAGAAGGCGACTGCCAACACCCATCTACCGTGTTCAAACGTGGCTATCTCCTTACGCGTGTGGACATCCCATAACTTTACATCTACACCCGCTGTAGCGAACATCTGTCCATCAGGGGAAAAATCAACGGCTTTGATTTGTGAGCGACTTCTGTTGACAACATGCTCAAGAGTTGCAACACGCCTTTTAAGCGGAATATCCCATAATTTGCAGACGTAGTCATCACCGCCGCTCGCAAGGAGTTGGCCATCTGGGGAAAAAGCTACGTCATTGACGGTATCAGCGTGTGAACCTAACGTTGTCACGGTGTCATTTTGCAAGTCCCATAACTTTACCGCACGATCATCGCCGCCACTCGCAACAACGGAAGAATCCACCGGGGAATATACCACTGCTTTGACGCTACCGTTATCTCTAAAGTACGTGTGTTCTTGGGGAAAAACAGGGAATGGAAGTATTAGTAAAATGATTAATGTGAGAAAAAGAGGTCTGAACGACATAGGGTGGGGTTCCTAAATCAGGTGTGGGATGGAAGAATGGAGGGGTGGAAGAAGGATTTTCCTCTCACCCTTGCAACCTTCCACCCTTCCACCCAAGTGCCTTCTAATGTTTCAACCGCTCTGCGAAGGAGTTTTGTGTAATCCCGACTCATAAATTACTGGGTTTCTGCCATAGGGACATCCCACTTTTCGGCGCACTCGCGCAGCTGCTGGTAGATGGTATCCGGTATATCAATGCCATTTGCAAGGCGGTGTGCTCGCGAATTGGCTTCAAAATCGCCGGGGACTAATACCTCATCAAATCCTTGGGCGGGCGGTGTTGCTTTGATAACATCCAAAAACGCGCGAACGCCTTTCTGGTATTCCGCAAGCGGTGTGAACGCGTTGATATCTATCACCTGGATATGGAGTCCGCTCATCTGCCCAGCCTCAATATTAAACGTCCCCGCCAATCCACCGATCAGTGCCACGAACAAGGAAAGCGCGTAACCTTTGTGTCTGCCGAATGCAAGTAGATTGCCGCCATCATTATATTCGGCAGTTTTAACGGTCGGGTTTCCGTGCTTATCCACAACACAGCCTTCGGGCAGATCTCGATTTTCACTGACCGCGACATATGTTTTACCATTTGCGATCGCACTCGTCGCGAAGTCGATCAGAAACGGTCTGTCATCACCTGTCGGGACACCGATAGAAATCGGGTTCGTACCGAGCGCGCCAAGGGCACCCCCAAACGGGAGAATCCGTCCACCGCCTTTTGAACCGCCACCTACAGTGATAATCCCGATACATCCAGATTCAGCGGCTTCTTGACCGTATTCACCGAGTCTACCGATATGTCCCGTCCGGATGAGTGTTGCGAAGCAGGTGCGTTCACTTTTGGCCTTCTCGATTGCGCGTCGGATTGCATAGCGAGCCGTATAGTGTCCGAAGCCCCCTTCTCCATCAATGTGCAGTGTGTTGTGGGTTTCCCGAAGGACATTCGGCTCGGCATCAGGACGGATACCACCGTTTTCAATCCCTTCCAGATAAGAAGGTATCCGAAGCACACCGTGCGAATCGTGTCCAGCGAGATTGGCTTTTATCAAGATCTCGGCAACGGTATCTGCGATGTGTTGTGGTGTGCCTGCTGCGACAAAGAGATTGTTTGTGAATTGCTGGAGGTCTGCGGCTTCAAATATATGCCTTTCCATTTTTTTAATTTTCCTTGCGGTTCGGTGAGGTGGGTTGGGGGTTTGATGTCCCTTTCCGTAAACCCGCTTGCCACTTCGTTTCAAGCTACGCGCATCTTCTGATTTTTAAGAAACACCCAAACAAACCCTTCCATTTCATTATGACAGCGGACCGTAGTGTGCTCTGTCGTCATCTTCAACGGTATCTTCACCGATGGAAATTCCTAATTCTTCTGCACACTCATGCAATTGATTGTAGATCGTATCAGGTATTTCGATCCCGTCTTTTAACCGCGCTTTACGGGAACGGGCTTCAAAATCACCGGGAACCAATACTTCATCAAAACCTTGTGCGGGTGGTGTCGATTTGATGCCGTCTAAGAAGGCACGCACGCCTTTCTGATATTCTTCAACCGGTGTGAAGGCGTTAACATCAATTACCTGCATAAAGGTACCATTCATTCTGCCACTCTCAACATCGAATGTCCCTGCCAACCCACCGAGCAGGCATGTGAACATAGCGAGCGCGTAGCCTTTATGCTTACCAAATGCCAGAAGCGCGCCACCCTCATAGAAATCAGCAGGTGTGACACTCGGCATTCCGTTTTTGTCAAGAATGCAGCCCTCCGGCAAATCTATCCCTTTACTCCGGGCAACTTGAATCTTTCCTTCCGCAATCATACTTGTGGCATAGTCAACGATAAAAGGGGAGTCGTCTCCGGTCGGTACGCCTATAGCGATAGGGTTCGTCCCGAAAGCCCCTTGTGCCCCGCCGTAAGGCACTGTCGGTCCCGCGCCTCTGCCGCCGTTACCAACACTAATAAGCGAAATACAGCCAGCTCTCGCGGCAGCTTCTGCATATTCGCCTAAACGTCCGATATGCCCAGTACTACTGAGGCTGACACTGCAGGAGACAGCCGATTTTGCCTTCTCAATGGCTTTATGAATCGACCAGCGTGAGATATAATGTCCGAAACCGCCTTGTCCATCAACGCGCAAGGTGTTAGGGCTCTCTGCGAGGATTTTAGGTTCAGCAGCCGGTTTCAGATGTCCGGCATCAATACCGCGTAGATAGGCAGGGACGCGCAGGAGACCGTGCGAATCGTGTCCCGCGAGGTGGGCGTTTACCAGAATTTCGGCGACATCCTCCGCGATGTGCCGTGCCGTGCCTGCGGCGACAAATATATTTCGTGCAATAGCGTGGAGATGCGGGGCATGAAGTAGATGCGTCTTTTCCATATATTAGTAGATCCTTTGATATGAATTTGGTTAGCAGTGTGATGGATACCCAAGACTGTGTATCCTATTTTATGGCATCTGCTTTTTTTGTCAATAGGAAAAAGAACGGCATTTGCCAACATGCTTATAGGCGCGGTTTGCAACCGCACCAATGAAAAGGATATTCTCAGATAGATTCGCGGAATAAAAAATAGAACTATCCAGTTGCCTTTGATAGATAACTGAATAGCCCTCAGTAAGGTCCGCGATTTCAGCTGCACGGAGATATACAAGTCTTATTCAAAATCACCGACCCGCGCGGCTTGCGGTAGTCGCGTCGGGAGTTTCTTTTCGGCTAACCTGTCTTCAGGGATATAATCAGAATAATCGGAAATTGAACCGTGCGTCAAAGCGTACACCACGACGTTGGTCATGAAACGATAGACACCCGGTGAATAGTGCACACTGCGTGTTGGGATACTCGCTGTCTCCATGGCGCACATATAGTCACGACGGTTAACAATAACCGCCAACCTATTACCGACGGAAACACCTTCAAGGTAGTTCCGTTTCGGTGGACGTGTACCCCACCAGAAGATATCGAAACCGATAGGCGGTCCCCCCATTCGATGAAAATTATTATAGATTTCGTGGGTGTTGGAGATCCGTTCAACTTGATACTCCGGCATGACGTAACGCATCTGTGAGAGAAAGAGGCGCACCATCGCTTGGGCGGGTGCATTCACGCCGCAGTCGTCAAAGACGAGGAATCCGCCTTTTTCAACGAGATAGCGACGCAGACCAGCGGCTTCAGACTCCGTAAGACTGCCAGCCATTTTACCGGTACCGTACCGCCATCCAAAGAGTTTCCGAGAGCGGACGAGTGATGGATCATGTCCTGTCATAAAGGCGAGTGGTGTTTTGAAGAGGTTGGCATCGTTGAGCTTTACCGCTCCGCCTTCAACGTTCATATCAGTTCTGATTTTGGTGCGTTCATTGAGCCAGTGCGTCAATGCGTTGAGCGCAGAGGCATCCGCCCACCAGTCAGAAAGATCGTGCCGTACCCGTGCAAAGCGAAGGACACCGCGAATATCCCTTCCTTTACCGATGATGCGTCCACCTGGTTCGCCTTTTGGTAGTGGCAAGACTTCGACATTACCGAGTACGATGTTCTCAACGACATCGCTGAGTGCTTCACGTGCTGCACCGACGTTTTCAACCATTGCGAGTCCAGGTGGACGTTGAAAAGCGACTTTTACCTGTACGGGGCTGCCTGCGGCACCACGACTGATGTTCGCGAATCTAATGGAAGGTGCAGTTGCCACAGGGGCGAAGAATGCCAAAGCATCAGGGGTATCCGATACTATCAGATCTGCCTGTGTTAGGACTGTCGGTACAGGTTCGTCCGGTGTAGCAACTCTCGGCACATTCGGATCAATGGGTGGATTAACTTTGATCGTCTGTTTTGAAATTTCAAGTACCGTTCGCGGTTGGAAAACGAGCTTCTTGACAAACGCAGTTGTTACAAGCGGTTGCCTCTGAACTTGTTCAACAACAATGTTTCTCGCCGAGACAGTCGGCTTAATAACAGATTTGACGATAGGCTTTCGTACCTTGAGACCCGGTAGCGTTTTGAGTTGAAGTTCTTCGGCAGTTATAAGTTCGTGGACGTGTGGCGTTCGCGCAATCAGATAAATACCCGTAACAAATGCTATGACAAGGTGGAGGACCACGGAAGTTATCAAGGCACCTGAAGTTCTTTTCACATGCATGCATCATCACCTCCAAAAGAAAACTTGTTGAGGTAAGTGTAATTTCTATGCCAACGATAGTAAAGTTGTTCAGTTACCAGTGATAGATAACTGAACAACTTTAGATGAAGTGTGCAGTTTTTAACTGCGCTACACACAAAACACTATTCAAAACTTCCGACCCGTGCTGCTTGTGGGGCACGCGTGGGGAGTTCCGTCTTAGCCAATACATCCTCAGGCACGTAACCGGAGTAATCAGAAATCTGACCGTGTGTCAACGCATACACCACGACGTTGGTCATGAAACGGTAAACACCGGGTGAATAGTGGACATTACGCGTCGGCAGACTCACCGACTCCATTGCGCACATATAATCCCGACGGACAACAATCACCGATAGTTTATCGCCGACGGAGATACTTTCAAGGTAATTCCGTTTCGGTGGACGTGTCCCCCACCAGAAGATGTCAAAGCCGACAGGTGGGCCGCCCATTTCATAGAAGTTGCTGTAAATTTCGTGATCATTAGGGATCCGTTGAACATGATATTCCGGCATAACGAAACGCATCTGCGCGAGGAAGAGACGGATCATCGCCTGTGCGGGTGCGTTCACACCGCAGTCATCAAAGACGAGGAGTCCACCTTTTTCGACGAGGTAGCGACGCAGTCCCGCCGCTTCCGCGTCGCTGAGCCGGCCGTCCATTTTACCACCCCCGTATTGCCGTCCGAGGAGGTTACGTGAGAGGACGAGTGCCGGATCGTGTCCTGTCATGAAGACGAGCGGAGACTTCTGCAGATTGGCATCGGTGAGTTTCATCGCACCGCCTGAAACATTCATGTCTGTCTTGATTTTCGTGCGTTCGTTGAGCCAGTGCGTCAATGCATTGAGGGCAGAGGCATCCGCCCACCAGTCAGAGAGACTGTGTCGGATTCGCGAGAAACGGAACACGCCACGAATATCTTTCCCCCTGCCGATAACGTGCCCATGCGGTTCACCTTTCGGTGCGGGCGGCACTTCATTGAAACCGAGGTTGATTTTTCTATCAACGTCATCAATGTTACTGTTTACTGCACCGACATGTTGCACCATAGCAAGACCGGGTGAACGTTCAAAAGCGATTTTCACTTGGACTGAACTCCCCACGGTGCCGCGTCCGATGTTAGCCGGTCCAGCGGAGGGTGCAGTTGCTACAGGGGCAGAGAATGCCAAAGCGTTGGGAGCATCTGATACCGGTACGTCCGCGCGTGTTACAACCGTCGGTGCCGGGGCGTTTGGTGTAACGACTTTCGGCACATTCGGATTGACGGGTGCTTTGACTTTGACAGTCTGATTTGAAAATTCAAGCACTGTCTGGGGTTGGTAACTTTGCTTATCATTAAACACCGTTGTTACACGAGGTTTTACTTCCACGGGTTCAACAGTTACAGTACTTTGTGTCGGGACAATCGGTTTAAAATCCTTCTTGATAATAGGATTCCGAACCGTAGGTTTTTTCGGTTTTATGGGTACAAGAATTTCTGCACCTATGAACTCTTGGAACTGTGACGTTTGTGTGATCAGATATACGCCAACAAGGAACGCAGCGACCGCGTGGAGTACCAAGGAGGTCATGAAGGCACTTGAGGTTCTTTTCGCACGCATTTGTCTTTACCTCCAAATCAATAGTAATTGTTGAGGTAAACGCAATTTCTGTGCCAATGCTAAAACGCTAAATTTGGGGGTAATATGCAGTTTAACTGCCCGAAAAGGGACAAGTGCCTCTTTTAACTGCACAAAAACGGGCTATTTTCGGTGGGTTATTTGCGCGGAAGCAATTGTATGGATTTGGTACAATTGAAAATCGCACCTACGGTAAGGCAATAATGGAGGAAACAGACACAAAGAGGTCAGGAAAGAGCTATCCTCTATACAGAGTGCGCATCTGTTGGATGACTTTCGGTAACTTAGCGGTGACTGTATCAATCTCCGCTGCAGTGGTGTTTCTGCCGAGGGAGAAGCGGACAGTGCCTTGCGCCAAACGCGGCGGTAAACCAAGCGCGGCAAGGACATGCGACGGCTCCATAGAGCCAGAGGTACACGCCGAACCTGTTGAGACACAGATACCTTCCATATCTAACCGTAAAATAAGGCTTTCACCCTCTACATTTTCAAAGGAGACGTTAAGCGTGCCAGGGGCGCAGTGATCGGGGTGTCCGTTGTAGTGTAGCCGATCAATGTGTGCATCTAAACCTTGACGTAATTGGTGGGTTAAGGCGTCGAGATGCTGCGCATAGGTCGCTTGTTCCTGTTTCGCAAGTTCAGAAGCGATGCCGAGTCCGACAATTGCGGGGACGTTTTCAGACCCAGCGCGGCGGTTGCGCTCATGCGCGCCGCCGTGGACGAGATTTGCCAGCCGAGTGCCACGACGGATGTAGAGAACCCCAATCCCTTTCGGCGCGTAAATCTTGTGTCCGGAAAACGCGAGGAGATTCACACCGAGTGCTTGAACATCCATCTCCAATTTGCCGACCGACTGCACGGCATCGGTGTGGAAAGGGATGTCGTGTTCCTGTGCAATCTCACAGATCTCCGCAAGCGGTTGAATCGTGCCGTTTTCGTTGTTGACGTGCATAATGGAGATCAACACTGTGGTATCGCGAATTGCCGTGCGAAGCTGCTCAACGTCAATTCTTCCGTGTCTATCTACGGGTAAATAGGTTATTTCAAAGCCACGTTGCTCCAGATACTGACAAGTATGCAAAACAGCGTGATGTTCTACGGAGGAGGTGATGATATGGTTGCCTTTACCGCGGCTCTTTTGTAACTCGGTTAACCCTTTGATGGCGTGGTTATCTGCCTCGGTGCCGCTCCCCGTGAAAACGATTTCGCTCGGACTTTTGGCACCGATGAGTTCGGCGACCTGCTCGCGTGCGGTATCAATGGCAGTGCGTGCTTCGCGTCCGTAGGCGTGGATGCTGGAACCGTTACCGAATGCTTCGGTCAGATACGGCATCATCGCGTCCCGAACTTCAGGACGGAGGGGGGTTGTGGCGTTGTAATCTAAATAGATGCGTTCCATGTTTTTGATCTATGTCGTTACGTGAATAAATTCAATCGTATGTTCGGTGATTCCAAAAAGTTATCTGATTCGAGTTAATCTTAATATTTGGCACTTGATCATTTCCACGAACCTGTCCGTTTGCATCCAAAAAAGAGAGGTTGAGTGTATGCGTGCCTGCGGGGAGCGGCATCCGCACCATAAAAATCTGATTCGGCAGCGTTTGCCAAGAGCGTGTATCCGCCTGCTCTGTTAAAACACCCGCAAGATTCGTAAGGAGACCTAAAGCCTCATGTTTCTTATTTGCTTGTCGGGTTAATAAGTATTTCCCTACAGCGCGTGCTAACGTTCGCAAGAGAATGATAGGACGTTGTGCATTGAAGGTTTCAATTGCGATAGTTTCTACATCCTCCACAAGCACGCCATTCATTGGCTCCTGTTTTTCCACTGCAACTTTGATCCCCGCGAAGCGCGGGCGGTGAGAGTCAATTGTCGGAATCGCGATGCGTAGAAGATATTCCAGTTTGATGTCTTCAAAGATCATCCCTTCGCGTCCCATAAGCGTCGGTACAAACTTTTCATCTTCCACATCATCTGTTTTCAGGATTGGAAAGGTCAAAGACTCCGCACTTTTGGAAGGAACGTAGCCACTTTCATAAAAGAGAATCAGTTCGCCAGTATTTTCGAGACGTGATGTAGACTCGCCGTACTGTTCTTGATAACGCTCAAACTCATCAGTAAACCCGAGTCTGTGGGTCAACCGGACCAGTGAATTGCCGATGTCAGGTGGCATTTTCACACCGGTTTTCTCTGAGGCGTTTTTATAGTACTCGGCGGCTTGCTTGTAAGAGATCAAGGCATCATTCCACTCACCCGCGGCTTCAAAGAACATACCGGAAAGGTATGCCAGAAACCCTGTTCCGAAGAAATCGTATTTCTCGTCTTCACCCTTGAAATAGTTGATGAGCGCCGTAGCGCGGCGACACTCTACCAATGCACCATCCAATTGATTTAGGTAGACATAGTTGAGCGCGCGATAGTAGTGGCTCAAAAGCCGTTCATACTGAGTGCCGGAATATGGACGCAATTTGTCGGAAGTAACCAAAGAACCTAACTCTTTTGAAACACTTTTGGTATAGCGGTCTTCTGCAATATCTCCAGCGATGTCAAGTGCCGTACTGCTCTCCGCAAAGTGATTGGCATAATGCGCAACCAGTCCCAATTCAAACTGATATGGGATATCCGGTTCTTTCGGTGCGTGTTTCTGAAGATAGGTGTAGGCATTTTCTGGTTTGCCTGTCGCCAACGGTTCTATGACTTCCTGAAACTTATAACCGCCACATCCTATCATCAGAGAGACAATAAGCAGAAAAGGGAGTGTTTTGATCATTGGTCTCCGTAGATTTTATAGTAAAGTTTAAAATTAATTGGGCACTCTCAAACAGTCTGAATACCTATAACAGGCATTCAGACTGGAAACCCAAACTAAAAATTTATGCTACGAATGTGTCTATTTATTTTCAGGTTTTACGATAAAAGAAGCATTGTGGGTGGACACGGGGACCCACCCAAACAAATGCATTGCGAGCACCTTACGGTTTAAACTTGCCGCGTCCGATAAACTTTTTAATTTCTTTCTGACCGATCCAGACTTTCTCGTTGGTCTCGATGTTCGTCAACGTGAGATCCGTCTGATAGAAGACGACCTGTTTGCCACCCTCACGGTCTTCGATGGTGTTGATTTCACCGGTCATCATATAATCAGCACCTTGTTCGCGCCCCATCTGTTTAACGGTTTCGAGTGCAGCAAATTCGCCTTGATCGGCACGTTCCTCGCGAATTTCGCTCCGTTCACTTGAACTGGCAACAGTTCGGACTTTCCCAGAATTGATAAAGGCGCGCTCAATATCCGTTATAAATGTGGCGACTGGGATGTGTTCCATACTCTTATTACGGATGCCGCCGACAATCACAACAGGTTTGCCACCGGTGTTTATACCGTGGTCGTTGATCCATGGATGATTCAAGCAATCACCAATAATCCCTTCCGCTACCATACGCGAGTCTGTATCGTTCCAACGTCCGGACAGATCTATTGTGGTGTCGGCATCAACGCGGGTGACCTGCTTTGAAGAACTGCAACCGCTGAAAGCGATAATCCCGATTAGTACAGCGTAGATTGTATATTTATAGATGGTAGTCTTGGCTGCCAATATTTTACACATTAGGAATGCTCCTTTTTGCGAATGGCTCTCAGCCGTCAGCATTCGGCTGTCAGTAGAGTGCAGTATGGTAGGAATGTTTACGATAACCACTACAAGGTTCTCTTTCTGATTGCTGATTGCTGATTGCTGATTGCCGATTAAAAATCTAAGTCGGCTTCCTGAACAATTTTATCAACGAAGGTATCAAGTGCCATCGCGCCGATGTCGCCTTCATCTCGGCTACGGACGCTAACCGTACGACTCTCCTCTTCACGTCCACCAATAATTAACATATATGGGACGCGTTGCAAACGCGCTTGGCGGATCTTCGCGCCGATCTTATCATCGCTATTATCCAGCGTAACCCGACACCCTTTCTGCAACAGCAGCTGCTCGACCTCTTTGCCGTAGTCAACGAAACGTTGGCTAATCGTCATCACAACACATTGGACGGGAGAGAGCCACGTCGGAAATGCCCCCGCATAATGCTCAATGAGCATCGCGATGAACCGTTCAAAACTTCCGCAAATCGCGCGATGGATGACGACAGGACGTTTTTCAGACCCGTCAGGTGCGACATAGATAAGTTCAAACCGTTCGGGCAGCTGGAAATCGAGTTGCACGGTGGCACACTGCACATCTCGGTTCAGTGAATCCCGCACTTGAAAATCAAGTTTGGGACCGTAGAACGCAGCTTCGCCGGGATCAACGCTATACTCAATCTGATTGTTTTTCAAAACGTCTTCAAGTATTACCTCTGCGCGATTCCAAACATTCACATCCCCCATGAATTTCTCCGGATTGCGTGTACTCAGATCGCATCGGAACGGCAAATCAAAGGTACCGTAGATACGTTGGAAAAGCCCAAGGATGCGTTCATATTCGTCAGCGATCTGGTCTTCTGTGACGAAATTGTGCGCGTCGTCTTGACATATTTGTTGGACGCGCGACAAGCCAGTCAGCGTGCCTGTCGCCTCGTTGCGATGCAACACGCCTTGGTCGTGCAGGCGGTAGGGCAGATCCCGGTAACTGTGGCGCGTGCTTTTATAGATTAACATGTGCGCTGGACAGTTCATCGGTTTGAGTGCGCGAGTTGCCTCGCCATCCTCACTTTCGGAGACGAGGAACATATTGTCTTTGAAGTGCTCCCAATGCCCAGAGGTTTCCCACATGTTGATGTCGTAGATGAGCGGTGTCCTTACCTCCTGATAACCTTCGCTGAGATAGAGTTTTCGGACCTTTTCAGACAGGAGATTATAGATAAGCGTACCTTTGGGAAGCCAAAACGGACTGCCCGGTAAGGATTCCGGATGCATCTGAAAGAGTTCCAACTCACGTCCGAGTTTACGATGGTCGCGTTTGGCGGCTTCTTCGCGTTGTGTTAAGTACGCCTGAAGGTCGGCTTTGGTCTCCCATGCGGTGCCGTAAATCCGTTGCAACTGCTCGCGATTGCTATCACCGCGCCAATAGGCTCCAGAAACGCGGAGCAGTTTGAAATATCGGCATTCGCTTGTTTTTTCGACGTGCGGTCCCTTGCAAAGGTCCGTGAAATCACCGTTGTGATAGATAGAAACGCCTTCGTCAGCAACACCTTCATCGCTTGCGCTGACTTCTCGGTCAGAGATCCCGTCGATTAATTCGAGTTTGAATTTTTGATCTCGTTCACCGAACCATTCACGCGCCTCGTCGTAGGTCCAGGTCTCCTGTTCAAAAGGCACATTGGCTTTAATCATCGCCTTCATGTGCTTTTCGATCTCAGGGAAATCGTCGGGTGTAATCGGACGCGGCACCTCCATATCGTAATAGAACTCGTTTTCAATCGGTGGTCCGATTGCGAGTTTAACGGTACGTTCGCCATCTGGGAATAGTTGTTGTACGGCATACGCCATAATATGCGCGGTCGAGTGGCGTAGGCGTTGTCCGTAGTCTTCAGGTTGATTGGGTTCAGGCATTGCGGTTTACTCTCTATATGTCCATTCGTGTAGGTTTCAAAATTGGTCTTGATAAACTTAACGTCTCTTTTCGTACAGCGTTTACGAAATAATTTTACACGATATACAAATGGAAATGCCAATTAAAAAACCCACAAAGTCAAACCGCTTCGTTTTTTGGAGGGTCCCATTGGGTGGATGGTAAGGTTTGCTATAGATAAGGATATCGCTATTCCAAACCGCTCGGATCGCATAGCACACCGGCGTAGTTTTCTCCAACGGCTATACTCATCGGATGAAGCACTCCAAGTGTGATAGCAGACAAAAACCGGTCGCTATCTCTTTGAAAAGGGCGGTTGTTTTTAACGAGGTAAATAATAGAAAAGAAACCCTTTGCGTTTGATACGTAAAGGAAATCTCCCGATATTTGAAAGTCTGTAATAGGTCCAAGCGTATTCACCTCAGCATCTATTCTCTGTCTCCACCCATCAAGATTGTTAACGAGAATACCTTTTGAACTCACATAAACATCGGTAGATTCTTGGCGATTGAGTCGTTCGTTTTCCATTACGTGGAGATAATCTAAATAGTTAACCTCCATGTCGTAGTGCTCAAATTGACCGCCGAACCAACCCCGATTATCTTCTCTTGCAATCGTAATAACGCGTGCTGGATATACAGGATCGGCAAATAATAGGTAATCCTCCGAAACCCGAAGTCTCTTATATCTACCACTGAGGTCTAAGAGGTCTTGACGGTCCAAAATTTCTCTCCAAATCTCGTGGGAAAAATAGGTGCTTCTCGAAAGAATCGGCTCTACTAATGCCTCCTTAGCTCTAATTCCCAGTAACCGAGAACCCGATACTGCAATCGCTTCAACGAATTGCGGCTCGCCCGTAGTAGCGTTAAAAATATGCAGATAATCTCCAGAATCCAGCACATATAAGTAAGCGTCGTGGGCATCAAAAGAGACTATCTGACCGAGAGTGACAGCAGTGCGGGTTGTAGATTGAAGCAGCGGCTGATGCGGATTTGAAACATCTACGATATAAATCTCTCGTGGACCCGCAACAAAGAGGCGATGTCCAGACAATCTGGCACTGCCGACCTTGTCAGGGAACGGCATGGAGGCAACAAGTGATGGATGTTGCCGATCCGAGAGATTAACGACGTGCAAGTGTTGTGTTGTCATCACATAAGCATACTGCCCTGAAAGAATAACATTGTTGTTTGGACCGACGTGAAAAGGTAGTTGAATAGAACCTACAAGTGTCGGATTTTCCACATCTGTAGTGCCTACTACAATGAAAATGCTTTCTTGTGGTTTCACAGGTGTAACAAGTTTTTGCCGCTGCTCAAGAATACGCAAACTGCAACCCATATTAATAACGGCAATTAGCAGAACTATAACAATAGCAATGGTTGATTTGGCAGAAATTGTTCGCACTGTTTTCCTCCTCTGAATGACCGTAGCAAAGTTTTCTGAGCTTGACTGTTAGTTGCAAAAGATAGTGCAATTTCTATGCCAAAACCAAATACGCTAAGTGTGCTGATAAGTTTGGCATTTCAGTGCTGGAATTGCACGAAAAAGGGCAATCAGTTCAAAAAATGCACAAAGCGGTGCAGTTTTAGGAGTTCAGAAGAATTGGTCCAAAAACTTTGGAAGGATGGATGGGCGGTACAGGACTTGAACCTGTGACCTCTTGCATGTCAAGCAAACGCTCTAGCCACCTGAGCTAACCGCCCACTCTTGGCGAAGATGATGGAGGTGGCGGTCGGAATCGAACCGACGAAATAAGAGCTTTGCAGGCCCTCGCCTTACCACTTGGCTACGCCACCAAAAGATGGAGCGGGAGACGAGATTTGAACTCGCGACCTCCACCTTGGCAAGGTGGAGCTCTACCACTGAGCTACTCCCGCATAATTTTCTTGAAAATCGCACAGAAAACCCCGCGATTTCAAAGGCATATATAGTTTAATATATTTGCCTTCAAATGTCAAGTTAATTTTTTATTAAAATAGCTAAAGTTTAAATTTTTGTCAAGAAATTTGCGACAACGTCGAAATATACCAAGTCTTCTGTTCGGTTCCATACTGTTTGATTTATTTAGAGTTGCTCTTCGATCCAATCATCACCGTGGGCGGGATTATAGATGAGCCCTTTCGTCATGTCAACCCAGAGGTCGAGCGTTTCCATAATGATATGCCCGACGAGGATAGGTGAGTCCTCTGGAAGGTCGGTCACGCGAATAGTACTGCTTCGTTCTAATATGGTATATTCGACTTCAGAATAGACGGTACGCTCCACGATACCGGCAGCGGTTCGCGCTGTCCGCTTGCCGACAGGTGTGAGTCCAAGGCGTTCAATCAGCGATATCGGCAGACAAAGTCCCGTTGCACCGGTATCTACAAGGGCATCATCAACCGTGAGTCTTCTGACATCTTCCGGGTCCATAGCACCCACTTGCACGAAAAATAGATCGCTGAGATTTGCGAGTTGGATTTCAGTTGTGTGTCGCACTGTTTTGTTCTCCTTCCTATAAATGCTATGTGCGATAATCGGCGTTGATTCGGATATAATCGTAGGAATAATCGCACGTCCACATCGTTATTTCTGTGTCACCAGCACGGAGGTCAATTGTAATACGTACCGGATCCTGCGCGAACAGCGCGGTTGCTTTGTCCTCATCGTAGCCTGCGTCCATCCCGTCCTTAACGAGTTGATAATCAGCGAGATAGACATCCACTTGATACGGATCGAATTCCGCACCCGATTTCCCGATCGCCATCATAATACGTCCCCAGTTGGCATCGTTGGCAAACACGGCGGTCTTAACCAGCGGTGATTCCGCAACAGCACGCGCCGCTTTTTCCGCATCGTCTCGATTTTTTGCGCGTGTGACGACCACCTCAACAAGTTTCGTTGCACCCTCACCGTCACGGGCAAGCATCTTCACCAACTCGGTGCAAACAAACAGGAGTCCTTCACAAAAAGCCTCGTAATCTGACCCATCCGCTGCAGCGATCTCGGCATTGTCAGCGTGTCCAGTCGCGAGAATTAGCACCGTATCATTGGTACTGCGATCGGTATCAACGGTTAAAAGGTTATAGGTGTTGTCCACAACGCGGTTTAAAGCCATCTGAAGCGTTTCAGCATTGATTTTAGCGTCTGTCGTCAGATAGGAAAGCATCGTCGCCATATCCGGTGCAATCATACCAGACCCTTTCGCAATCCCACCGATCCTCACTGAGGCACCGCCGATCTCAATCTCCACGGCAACAGATTTTGGATGCGTATCGGTTGTCATGATCGCTTCCGCGGCATCGCTACCGCCTTCGGTGCTGAGCGCGTTTGCGGCGGCTTGAATCCCATTTTCGACTGTATCCATCGGCAACTGCTGCCCAATAACACCGGTAGAGGATACAAGAACGAGATTAGCGTCTATACCGAGTTGCTCGGCGGTTGCTGCAGCCATCCGTTGCGCATTCGCCATGCCGACCTCACCGGTACAAGCGTTAGCGTTTCCGCTGTTGACTATAACGGCTTGTGCGTGTCCGTCGCTGAGATGCTCACGGCATACCAAAACGGGTGCGGCGGTTACGCTGTTCTTTGTGAGGACACCGGCGGCAATCGCGGGGGTATCTGTAACAATGAGTGCTACGTCTTTCGCCGCTGCTGCTGCTTTAATCCCCGCATGAACACCCGCTGCACGGACACCCAGAACAGCGGTAATTCCGCCATCTATCTGTTTCATGAAACGCTCCTTTAGGAAAAGTGTAGCCTAAATTATACTATGTTCGGCAGGAGGTTGTCAAGGAGAAAGCGCAGGACTATAATATGCATGCTTGACATTTTAACATGTCCGTGATACCATACTTCCATTCAACAGGAGTAGAGGTGCCGTTTGTGGTGAACTCGGAAGTAATTATCGCTAAAATATGCAACGCTATTGATCTGATGATTGAAAGTAGCACGCCATACAAAGGGCTCTTCCCGTCCATTCTACATGCGCAGACGGGCGAGATGCTAATTCCGAAACCGCCCAAGATTCCGGGGCAACGGGACGGTGATCGTGCGCATCTTGGTTCTAATTTGATTCATGATGAACCGTTGCTCACTACCATGCACGCGCTCGCTGAAACTGAATCGAAACCGGAATACGCCGAAGCAGTAGATCGATACTTGGCACACTACGCTCAGAATTGCACGAATACAACAACGGGGTTGTTTCCTTGGGGTGAACATTCATTTTGGCAGCTGATTGAGGAACGCGTCGGGTGTTCGCGGAATCCGGCGGGTGGTGCGGCAATTCACGATCATCTTCGCAAAGTCCCGTTGTGGCTCTGGCAAAAACTGAATGCGTATAACCCCGCTTGCGTGCAAAGTTTCGCCGATGGCTTGGATTATCACTGGACAGAAGGTGACGGACTTGAATACATCCGCCATGCGAACATTGAGACAAAAGCGCATCTCGTTCGCGGGGGGCGAGCGTGTGATTTCCCACGGCATTCAGGTTTTTACATCTTTGATTTGGTGTTCGCATATACGCAAGACCAACGTCCTGAAACCCTTCAACAGATCCAGAACTATACCCATTACTGGTGGGAAAAACGGGATGCGCGTGGGCTTTTGCGTATCGAAAGTCGTTCACCGAAGGAAGATGAACGGTTTTTTGAGACGAATGCGCCGACGCAAACGTTCTCATTGGGGATAAGTCTGCTTGAATCCGCAGCGTTGATAGCATCGCTTCTACCTGAATTGGCAGATCAGATGCAGCAATACGGCTCAGTTTACATTGATGGATTCCTCGCTGCACCGCACAACCTTGAAACTCGCGAGTTTGTGAGTTTATGCCAGTGTGAGACGGATCGGATTGTTGAACGTATGTCCACTTGGGGAAGCGTCTACGGTGCTGGAACCGCATGCAGCACGGGGGTGCTCTGCCTCGGTGGTTGGCGATTGACGCAGAATGAGAAGTTGATGGCATACGCACGCGCCGTTGGCACAACCTATCTTGATGAGAAATTTCCGGTTGATCGCGTTCATGGGGAAGGGTTTAAGATTCCGGCATCAGATGCGGGTCTTACGCTTGAGTTGTTTGCGGATCTCTACGACATCACCGGTGAATCGGTGTGGTTGCAAGGCGGCATTGAACTGGCAGAAACGGTCCTGGACGTTTATTTTCCAGAAGTGCTGCCCTACGGCGCATCCGGGATTGACTGGTATGAGTCGCAGATGGGAGCCGCGTTCCTGATTCACGGTTTAGCACGAGTGGCACTGTTATCACGTCACCGAAAGTGTCCTCTCCCGCCTAATTATACTGCACGATAGGTACAAATATGTGGATTCGATAATAAGAATATGGGTGTGCCCGTAGGTTGGGTTGAACTCAGGTTACAAATAGCAAGGCGAGAGTTGTCCTGCCTTTTTTAACAGTTAATAAATTTTATCAGCGGAGCGCATTGCGCTTCTGAGAAAGAACATGAAAGGAAAATTATGTCAAGAGTACCGATTGGTTTAGAACTGTTTTCTGTCCGAAATGAGCTGGCTGAGGATGCCCGCGGCACGATAAAAGCGGTCGCAGAGATGGGTTATGAAGGCGTTGAATTCGCCGGTCCACCTCAGCATCCCGCGCAAGAGTTGAAAGGCTATCTTGATGAGTTCGGCTTGGTTTGCTGTGGGTGGCACACGCCGTTCAACCTCGTCCAAGAAGATACCCTCGCCGAAACGATTGAATTCAACAAGGTTTTGGAAAACCGTTATGTCATCGTCCCCGGTATACCGGGTGAACTACGTCAATCGCGGGCAGATTGGTTGAAGTTGGCGGATGTCTTCAATGGGATTGCTGATGAACTCGCCGCACACGATATGGTGACAGGGTATCATAACCATCACGTCGAATTTACGCCACTGGATGGTGAGCAACCGTGGGATACTTTCTTCGGAAATACGAACGCAGGCGTTGTGATGCAGCTGGACATGGGCAACGCGCTGTCTGGTGGTGCGGATCTCGTCGGTATTCTGGAGAGATACCCGGGACGCGCCGGCACAGTCCATCTCAAGCCGTATGACGAATCAATAGGTGAAACGGACAGACACGCCGCTTTCCGTCCTATCATTGGTGAGGACAGCGTGCCATGGGATGAGATCTTCCGCATCTGCGAAACAACCGGTGGTACGGAATGGTACATCGTTGAATATGAAAGTGATGCCTACCCACCGCTTGAGGCTGTTGAACGTTGTCTAACTGCACTCAAGGAAATGGGTAAGTAATTCGGTTTTACCTTTGGAGCAAATTCATGAGAACCTATTGTGCAAGCACCCTTCCATTTTCCCCTTTTTCTTTGAGAGAATTTGTCGGTGAGTTATCTGAAGGGGGTGTGTCCGCTATTGAACTCGCCCAACCCCATTTTTCGGGTGTGGCAGCCGAAGCTATTGACGCGCTTCGAGAAGAGACTGGACTCAATTTCAAATCCATGCTGAGCACGGTACGGGTTGACGCGCCAGATGGACTTGACGCGTTAATTTCGATTCTCGACACTGCCCAAAGGCTTTCCGTTCCAATCGTCAGCATCGCGAGTGGTGGCAATGAAGATGCCACCGCTCGTGAGATTGACACGATTATTGATCATCTCAAAACGGTCACTGCAGAAGCGGAAACCCGCAATTTGACCCTTGTACTCTATGCGCATGAAGGGAGTCTCGCCTACAACCTTGAACGCACGCAGCAGATTCTCAATGCGATCCCTTCCGAAAACTTCGGCTTTTACTACAGTCCGTTTCATTTTCATCGCGCTGGAGACGATCCCGTTGTCGCCTTACGTATGTTGTCAGAACGGCTGGTTAGCGTCTATTTCAACTGTGGTGTCGATTCCCGGACGGGCAGCGAGCCGTTCTGGGCACCAGAGATGGATTTTCCTGCTATCTGCAAGGAGATAGAACGCGCTGGTTATACCGAAGAAATCATGCTCATCTATTTAGGATTGAACGCGGAGACACCACAACCGATTGTTGAAGGTGTCTTGAATGCTCGCGCGAAGTTAGAAACCTACTTTTAATTGAAGACGCTTTACTATCCTATTCCACACGTTACACGAAAACGATGGGTCAAGGCACCCACTACCTAAAGGTAGGGGTTTGTGCTTCGTAGCAGTTCGCGTTTCCGCGGAAACGTCTTACGTCTGCTCCACAGAGGGACCACGAGCAGCCCTCAAGATATTGATAGCAGCGTTGACATCTCTATCGTGGTGCGAACCACATTTAGAACATGTCCACTGCCGATCTGAAAGAGAAAGTTCTTCGTTATGGTATCCACAATCGGAACACGGCTTCGTTGTAGGTGTCCATTGACCAGATTGAAGGAACTCACGATTATGTTTGAGACACTTGAACTTCAATATCTCGACAAACTGTCCGAAGGCGAGATCAGAAACCTTTCGTCCCCAGAGACGCTTCATACCTCTAAGGTTGAGTTTCTCGGTGACGATCGTATCAAATCTTTGACAGAGGTCTGTAGCAAATTTCCAATGCCAATCTTTGCGTTGGTTGGCAACATGCCGGTAGAGTCTCGTGAGTTGACGAAGACAACGCCACCAATTGTTAGACCCTACAACCTTACGACTGAATGCTTTGTTAAGAGATCGAAGTGCTTTCAAGGACTGTTTCAGAAATTGTGGCGATTGTATTTTCTCGCCTGTGGAAAGTGTTAAAAATGCGTCTTTCATACCGGATTTGGTCTGGGAATAGACCAAATCCATTCCTTGTATTACATTGTCTGCCCCAACGCTTTCACCTGTTGCGGGTAAGACTTCTTTAGAAACGTCATCTGTAACAATGTAAAGCCAATAGGTGCCGACAGCATCGCGAAGGATTTGGATATAGCGAACATTACCTTTCCAATCACGATGCTGATGGAAAGAAAACCAACGCTTGTTAAATTTAAAGGATTGCGAAGGTGCGTCCCATTCCTTAAAAGAGAGACGGACACGACCTTCCTCAAGAAGGTAAGCGGATTGAAACTTTGCAGAACGATATTTACCACGCTTCTTGTGTTTCGGACGACCGAACTTAGGAACATCGAAGAAGTTTTTAAAGGAAAGATGGATACGAATAATCACAGCATCAAGAATATCGCGGGGTATCCATGTCCAATGCTTATGGGTGCGTTCAAGCAACTTCGTCAGATGTGGCTGCAAACGATAACGTCCCGCATACTTGCCGTATCTGCGATAGTATCGGTTCTCAAGTTTGAGAAAGTGATTGTGGACATCACACAAGTCGTCAAGCATATTGCCAAGACGTCTGTTCTGAGGATGCTCGCGTATCTGATATTTATACGTTCTGCGATGTTGTTTCTTTTTTCGTTTCTTTTTCATTGGGTTTCACGTTTGACGCTTTTAATCCCTAACAAGTGGGAGGCAAGTCAGTTGCTAAGCAGCAACTCTTGTTAGACTTGCCAACGTGATACATATATTATACCACATCTTGATAGAAATGTCAAAAAAACAGGAAAATAGGAGCGGGCATTCCTCCCCAAGCTAAAGCATGCGGTCTCCTGCCCGAAGATTGATGAAAACGGGCAAAATGTTGGGAACTTTGCTTTTTACGTTGTGCGTTATGTGTGGTCATACTTGTGATTTCTCAAAATCCAATGTCAACGTGCTGTTTGTTTTCTCCAAATTTCTTTAGTATATTCCTATAA